>NZ_JCAFUD010000007.1:0-343507 GCF_059370935.1 Stenotrophomonas sp. YJH_SMC_12-1
CTACGGCGCGCCGCCGAAGATCGAAACACGGTAGTGCCGGCCGCTGGCCGGCAACCTGGCAATGCCACCGAAGATCATGAGGATGCCGGCCAGCGGCCGGCACTACCGGAATACCACGAGCTGTTGCGTCAGGCGACGCCCGGCGGACGGGAACGCGTGGCTGCGGCGGTTCTACGGCGCGCCGCCGAAGATCGAAACACGGTAGTGCCGGCCGCTGGCCGGCAACCTGGCAATGCCACCGAAGATCATGAGGATGCCGGCCAGCGGCCGGCACTAGATCATGAGGGTGCCGGCCAGCGGCCGGCACTACCGATTGCGAAGGTTTACGGCCCTGGCGGCAAACGCACTTCGAAACGGGCGCCGCCCAGTTCGCTGGAACGGCCGACGGCCAGTTCGCCGCGGTAATCCTTGATCAGGTCCTGCACGATCGACAGACCGATGCCGTGGCCCTGCACGCGCTCGTCGCCACGCACGCCACGCTGCAGCACCTTGCCGATGTCGTCCGGGGCGATACCCGGGCCATCGTCGTCCACCGCCAGCAGCAGGCCTGCGCGGCGCGCGTTCGGTGCCGGCAGCGGCTGCGCGGTCAGCAGCACGCGGCGGTTGGCCCACTTGAAGGCGTTTTCCAGCAGGTTGCCGAGCAGTTCCTGCAGGTCGCCCGGTTCGCCGTGGAAGCGCGCGGCCGGATCGATGTCGAACTCGCACAGCACGCCCTTGGAGGCGTAGACCTTCTCCAGGCCACGCACGATTTCCTCGGCGTTGGACTCGATCGGAAGCGGCGCGGAGAACAGCTTGTGGCCCGACGACGCAGCACGTGCCAGCTGGTACGAAACCAAGTTGTTCATGCGCTGCAGCTGCACGTCCAGCTCTTCTCGCAGCGCGCCATCGCCCGCGCCGCTGTCCATCTGCGTGCGCAGCACCGCAATGGGCGTCTTCAGGCTGTGTGCCAGGTCGGCCAGGGTGTTGCGCTGGCGCTCGAGGTTCTCGCGCTCGCTTTCGATGAAGGCGTTGATGCTGTCGGTCAGCGGTTCCAGCTCGCGCGGGTGGCGCTCGCTCATGCGCTCGGTCTCGCCGCGCTGCACCTTGGTCAGCTCGGTGATCACCCGACGCAGCGGACGCAGGCTCCACTGCAGGATGACGGTCTGCAGCAGCAGCAGGATCAGGCCGATGCCGCCCAGGTAGAACCAGACACGGCCGCGGAACACGCGCAGCTGCGCGCCCAACGCGCGCGAGTCTTCCATCACATAGATCGTGTACGGGAATTCGGTGGCCGGGTCGGCATCGGCGTCCCACACCAGGCCCAGGCCATAGCGGTACACCGAGCCCTGGCTGCCGTCGATCTGGATCATCGGCAGCGGGCCTTCGAACACTTCCTGGCGTGGCGCCAGCAGGCCGCCGCCGACGGTGGGCAGCATCGGGCCTTCGGCGGACATCGAATTGCCCTTGCCGTGCGGCATCACTACCTGCAGGTACAGGCCACTGCCCGGCACGTCGAAGCGCGAATCCGGCGGCTGCTCGCGGATGTACAGCGAGCGGTCGCGGGTAAAGTCGATGCCGGCCGCGTACGCGGTGGCGTAGTTCTTCAGGCGCTCACGCAGGTTCGCCTTCGCCGTATCGGCGAAGGCGGCGTCGAGTGCGTAACCGGCCAGGGCCAGGAACGCGACCAGGCCCACGGACGCGGCAAGCATCTGGCGCGCCTGCAGGGAGCGCGGCCGCCAGCGTCGGAAGAACCACAGACGGCCGGACATCATGGTCTCGCCAGGCTGAGCCGGCTCAGCCCTCGTTGCGCGGAATCGCGAAACGGTAGCCGCGGCCGCGCACGGTCTCGATCGGCTTCAGTTCGCCATCCGGGTCCAGCTTCTTGCGCAGGCGGCCGATGAACACTTCCAGCACGTTCGAGTCGCGGTCGAAGTCCTGCTGGTAGATGTGCTCGGTGAGGTCGGCCTTGGAGACCAGTTCACCGGCGTGCATCATCAGGTACTCCAGCACCTTGTATTCGTAGCTGGTCAGGTCGACATTGCTGCCGGCCACGCTGACGGTCTGCGCAGCCAGGTCCAGGGCGACCGGGCCGCATTCCAGGGTCGGCTTGCTCCAGCCGGCGGCGCGGCGCAGCAGCGCGTTGACGCGGGCCAGCAGCTCTTCAACGTGGAACGGCTTGACCAGGTAGTCGTCGGCGCCCTGCTTCAGGCCTTCGACCTTGTCCTGCCAGCTCGAACGCGCGGTCAGGATCAGCACCGGGAACTTCTTGCCTTCGTCACGCAGGGCCTTGATCAGCTCCATGCCCGACATCTTGGGCAGGCCGAGGTCGATGATGCCGACATCGAACGGAACTTCGCGCCCCATGTAGAGGCCTTCCTCGCCGTCCTGCGCAGCATCGACGGCAAAGCCTTCGCGCTTGAGCCGGGCTGCCAGGGTCTCACGCAGCGGGGCTTCGTCTTCGACCAGAAGGATACGCATGAACTCTCCCTAGTGTCCTGGGTGTGGCCCGGAGGCCTGTGGGGTACGGGTTGATAGCGACAACTATCCCTGTTCAGGGGTTATCGCCGCGTAGTGATGACATATCCGACCGCGGCGTGCGCGGCTGTGAACGCGACGGTGCGGGGTCGTCCATGTAGCGGACCCGGCCCCGGTCGTCCATGTACTTCACCCGGTTGATGTCACGCCCATCGAACGGCACGCGCTCGGCGCCGAGGATGTGGCCGCCGGTGGTGCGCTGCACGCGGCGCACGGCATCGGACAGCGAGCGCTCGTCGCCACGGCCACCGCGCTCGCCCCGCTCCATCATCTCCGCGCGCCCCTGATCGCCACGCGGCGGCTGTTGCGCCAGCGCCGAAGACAGCGGCGCAGCCGCCAGCACCACGCAGGTGGCCAGGGCAATGCGGCGATGGAAGGGAGCGGAAGACATCGATGCGATCCTAGCCGAGCACGGCGATTCGTTCAAAAGTCGTAAATCCGGGAGCCGGGTTCGGGACCCGGCGCTTTACAAATCCTTTGCAAATTCTTGGTTTGGGGCAGTGAATCCGGTCTGAACTTTTCCGGTCCTGCGCTCGCGTCGTTCATCTAGGTGAACATTCGGGACGAATCGCCGCCCCTTGTCAAGTCAGGACCGTGACCGACGTCACGCTGCGGCGCGATCAGCTTCGCGTTCGGTGACCGCCAAGGCCTGTTCGATCAGGCTCCAGCCGGCGCCCGGGCGGTGTGCGCCCTCGCTCAGCACCTGGCGGAAGGCGCGACCACCGGGCTGGCCATGGAACAGGCCGAGCAGGTGGCGGGTGATGTGCTTCAGCGCCAGGCCTTCGCCCAGCCGCGCCTCGATGTAGGGCCGCATCGCGCGCAGCAGGTCACCACGTGCCTGTAGCGGGGCGCCGGTGTGCAGCGCCTCCAGCTGATGCAGCAGATAGGGGTCGTGATAGGCCGCCCGGCCCAGCATCACGCCATCGACGTGCGCGGCCTGCGCCTGTACCGCCTCGATGCTGGCCAGGCCACCGTTGATCACCACCGGCAGTGCCGGGCGCTCCTGCTTCAGGCGGTAGGCCCAGTCGTACTTCAGCGGCGGAACCTCGCGGTTCTCCTTCGGTGACAGGCCCTTCAGCCACGCGTTGCGCGCATGCACCACCACCATCGCCGCACCAGCGGCGACCTGGCGGTCGACGAAGCTGGCAAACACGTCGTAGTCGTTGTCCTCGTCCACGCCCAGGCGGCACTTCACCGTTACCGGGATGTCGACCGCATCGACCATGGCCGCCACGCACTCGGCCACCAGTACCGGCTCGCGCATCAGGCAGGCGCCGAAACGCCCGGCCTGCACGCGGTCGGACGGGCAGCCGCAGTTGAGGTTGACCTCGTCGTATCCCCACTCGGCGGCAATGCGCGCAGCCTGCGCCAGCAGGGCCGGATCGCTGCCGCCCAGCTGCAGCGCCAGCGGCTGTTCGCTGCGATCGAAGCCGAGCAGGCGCTCGCGGTCGCCGTGGATGACCGCGTTGGCGTGCACCATCTCCGTGTACAGGCGTGCACCCGGCGCCAGCACGCGATGGAACACGCGGCAATGGCGGTCGGTCCAGTCCATCATCGGGGCAACGGACAGGCGAATTTCTTCAGTTTTCAACATTTTCATGCACTTACCACCGTAGATGGGTACACAGAAGCACCCGATTTTTCCTATTTTTTTTCCTACTGATTCCCATTCATCTGTACCATCCGCGTACCAACAGGAACGTGGTACACCGGGAGCTGGTACACCGATGGCAACGCTGCAACCGCGCAACGGCCGCTGGCGCGCCATTGTGCGTCGAAAAGGTCATCCCACGCAGAGCAAGACCTTCCCCACCAAGACTGCCGCCAAGACCTGGGACGACCGCATCGAGCGCGAACTCGCCGACTACGAGGCCAGAGGCGGCACCCCCGGAGAGAACCTGACCATCGAGCAGCTGATCAGCTGGCGGATCGAGGATCTGGCCTCGGTGAAAGCTGCAGGCGCGACCCAGACCGGAAACCTGACCCGACTCCGTGAAGGGCTGGGCAGCATAGTGGCCAGGCACCTGACGGCCAACGATGTGATCGACCACGCCCGCCGTCGCGTTCAGGGCAACCACATGAACGCCAAGGGGCACATTATCCCCCCTTGTTCGGCTGCAACCATGAACGTCGAGCTGGGGTTCCTGTCCGAGCTGCTGAAGCTAGCCGGGCCAATGAAGGGCGTGAAGCTGGCAAGCGACCCGGTGGCCGAAGCCCGCCCCGTTCTATGACTCTTGAAGTTGGTCGGGAAGTCCAAGCAGCGTGACCGCCGCCCGACGGCCGAGGAGCTGCAGCGCCTGCACGCCCACTTCGCAGCCGCAGAATGGCGGGCCACTATTCCCATGAACGATATCGTCGCCTTCGCGATCCTCACGGCGAAGCGTGAGAGCGAAATCACGCGGCTGCAGTGGTCGGACCTCGACGCCAACAACCGCACCGCGATGCTGAGAGATGCGAAGCACCCCCGCGCGAAGGCCGGTAACCACCGCACTTTCCCTCTCCTGGGCGAGTGCTGGGAGCTGGTGCAGCGTCAGCCGCGGACCGCCGGTGAAGACCGGATATTCCCCTTCAACTCGAAGTCTGTCGGCACGGCCTTTACTCGCGCCTGCAGCAAGCTCGGGATACTGGACCTGTGCTTCCATGATCTGCGGCACGAGGCCACCTCTCGCTTGTTTGAGCAGGGCTACGATATCCCTGAGGTTGCGGCGGTTACGCTCCATCGATCATGGAATGAGCTGAAACGCTATACCCAACTGCGGCCAGAATCCCTCCACCGAGTTCCGACCTAGGATGCGTGAGTGGACACCATGAATGACCAAACGGATTTCTCGGCACTGATCCGCATCACCTCGATGGACGCATTGAAAGCAGCGACCGAAGCGCGCTCCAAAGCCGACTCTGCCAGCTATCGAATGGCGGTTCGACAGATTTTTGCGGGGGCCGAGGGCATCCTCTGGTATGCAAAATGCATGGCGCGCGCAGCCGCAAAGATGCAGCCAGAGACCTACTCTGCATTGGAGATCGCCGCTCTCAACGATGAAACCTATGCAGTTGCGGAGAACGGCACCGTAAGGACTAAGCCGAACTTCATACCGATGGTCCACAGTATGAAATTGGTTGCCGACCTGATGTCCCGCAAGCAAGTGTCGAATGCCGACTTCACGTTCGACCAAGAGATGCTAGCCACCATTAAGCAGGCAGTAGCGGTCCGCAATCGACTCACGCACCCGAAATCAGGCGACGATCTTCTAGTAACGGAGGAAGAGTTTAATGTCGTGGTCGCCTCTTGGGGGCTGATGCTTGCCTTCACACTGAACACGGCGCTTGAAGCTGACAAGCGCCTCGGCACCGGCATCTTTCCAGTAATTAAGACCCCTAGGGTTTCGCTGCTGGACGCACTCGTCGGTGCAACCCAGCACGACATGGACGCGGGAGACACGCCGCAATAGCTTCAACTGGTCGACCTTGCGCTAGTGCTGGCCGAGATCCTGCAGGCGTACCGTGTGAGCCGGGCTGTAAACAGCCCACGCAACAACACCGAGCAGCTGCGGCAGCCAATCGCCTAGGTCGACGTCGTCATCCCCACTACTCCCAACCGAACGGCGGCGGGATGTGTAGCTTGGCCAACCTGTTCGCGCGTACCGCCGACCGGTACGCGGCGATCTTGGCCACGTCCTCGCGTAGACGCGCTTCATGCCTGGCCACCCATAGCTCAGCGCCGGCGCGGCCCTGCTCGTAGCTGCTGCAGTGCCGGCATGACCCGCCCGGCCCGCCAGGTGCGTCCCGGTGCCGGCCCAACGTGGCCACCCAGCTATCGTCGTCCACACGCTGCGTCAGCGCGACGACCCACACCCCCTCACAGGCGATCACGGTCAGGGGATCGGTGGGCAAGCTGGCCGAACGTGTCGTCCAGTAGAAGTCGGTGGGCAGCGGCATGGCCGGCAGCTTACGGCTGGCCGTCGCAAAGGCTGCGACAAGGGCGCGAGCAGCAGGCGTGAGCGAGTGCGAGTGCGAGTGCGAGTGCGAGTGCGAGTGCGACGATGCTGACGGCCCTTACGCGCGATGAGGTGCAATTTTTGAGGTGACCACGGGAGGGAGGTAACAAAGGTAATCGAGCCTTCAAGTCGTGAAAATTCATTCCTATAATCAAT
The DNA here is from genome assembly GCF_059370935.1 of Stenotrophomonas sp. YJH_SMC_12-1. Taxonomy (NCBI): domain Bacteria; kingdom Pseudomonadati; phylum Pseudomonadota; class Gammaproteobacteria; order Lysobacterales; family Lysobacteraceae; genus Stenotrophomonas; species Stenotrophomonas sp. YJH_SMC_12-1. Next base: position 6,666 of record NZ_JCAFUD010000007.1, read on the forward strand.
GCCTTACATGATCTACATGAAGGTAACAATTGGGTAACCTTGGAGTAACCCGATTACCCTTTAGAGAAGTAACATCGGCGGAGAAAAAAGTCCTTATGAATCAATGACATTACTTTGTAGGCAGCAGAAAATTACCTAATATCACCTCAAAAGTAACCACCTCTATTCCTTTGCAATCAAAGGCTTAGCCCCTGATCGGGGCCGCGTGTTGCCCGGTTACCTCCTTCCCGTGGTCACCTGAAAAATCGGTACTGCCGAGGAGCGCCAGTGACCGCCCGCAGACAGCCTTTCAGGCGCCCCTCTCGCGCAGGGAACCGCAGGGCCGGCCGGTGTCAGAGAACCCCGGAGAACGCCATACAGGGCCGGGACTGGCCCCTGCTGCAGACAGTGCAGAAAAAGCACCCTCTGAAGTGCGCAGGCGTGGCGGGGAGACGAGTGCGCGCGTCGGCGCCCGAGTATCAAGGCTTCAATGAGCCGCGCATTTATTGAAGGCAAAAAAAAGGGACGAGGCCGGAGCTCGTCCCTTGCGATCGGGGAATCGCGCGTCACTTCTTCTGTGGGGGCAGCGGCGGCGGCAGCCTGCTTGACGCCTTCTTGCTAGCACTTGCCGTGGTAGCCGGCCGCAAGACGGGCTTGGCGGGCTGGAGAAGCGCAAGCCGGTCAATACTCTCCATACCGACCCCCAAGGATCCAAGTCTGTTGATGCTGTCGTTCGCGAAGATCACTTGGACGTTGGTCTTTTCCTTCTTCGACATATCTTTGCCTTTAGCCTGATAAGTGTGCACGCCAGCAGAAATACCCGCCGCAGCGAGCATCACAACACCGGCACCAAAAGAAATCGCTGCCGCCCTGTCCAGGTTGGCGAGGCGACTACTAGCTTCTCTCTCCCCCCGCGAGATAATTGATTCTATATATCGTTTACTCTCCGCATAGGCGATGAGCACGGACACGATGGCAATGCCAAATGAAGCTACACCGAGCGCGTACAGCCAAAGGCCGACCAAGCTCGTCGCCCCAACCGTCGTAAGTAGCGTGACGATCAGGCCTATACCAGCAGTGGATAGCGTTATAAGGCTCTTATCGTACTCAAGCGACAGGTTCAGCCAAGCATTGATAGCCTGGCTATAGAACTGGATGCGTTTTTGCTCCTCAAATTCGGTAGGGTCCACAATCTCTTGCCATAGGCGCTCCGGAGCGGCTATTACATCGCACTTTGACCGGGACTGACCAGCGCAGATTGACACGGACCCGGCCGAGCTCGTCATAGTTCTTGCCTATAAGACGGTCGCAGCGCACGTCGAGCTTCCCGCCTCAGCATACCCCGCTTGCCATACAAACAGATTCCGTAGCGGTAACTTTGGCGGTACCCGCAGGCCTCCCTCCGGTTATGCCTTTTACTATCAGTAAGTTGCGGCCGAAATGCGAAGCCCTCCAGGTCTCCGCCTCGACGACAAGCTCATGCTCCAAGAACAGGACTATAAGGTCTCCCGTACATTGAGCACTGCCGCCAACTAGGACAAACGCCGCAAGGCTTATTGGCAGCTGTATCAAGTCGAGACGACCCTCGGCGTCCCCATGCGCACCGCGGAAGCCCTGGGGGTTGAGCCGTTGGCCACCGGCAACCACTTACCTCAGCCGCGCTGAATAAGCCTTGCGCCTCGTGCATGGCAGCCTTGCCGGGCCTCGGTTGCGCCGAACCTTTCTTGTGCCCCTGCTGCAGACTTGGGAAGAGACAAGCGCGCGCAGGAGGATCCAGGGTCCGCTATCATCACCTAGCGGCTACAGGGGGCGCATGCCCGGAGGCAGCAATCGCTGGCACTGTGACCTTTGGGTCACTTGCTTGGACGCGGCAGCAGAGCGCGGATGCTCTGCACAATGAAAGGAACGCACAGTGGCGAAAGTTGTATCGATCTTTAACAATAAGGGAGGCGTCGGGAAGTCGACGATCTCTTGGAATCTCGCGCACGCATTGGGATGTCAGGGGAAGCGCGTCCTACTCGTCGACTTCGACCCCCAGTGCAATCTTTCTATTGCGGTGCTGGGCGAGCAATATTTCAATGATCAAATGCCTACGCAGGCACAGCCCTATGGCCGCACGGTTCGGTCTTTCCTGCAGCGCTTCCTGCAAAGCACTACAGGCGAAGAGGTGTTCCTGCACAAGGGGCCACATACCAATCAGCTAGTCGACCTAATCGCAGGCGACTTCTGGCTCAACGTCTACGCCGACTCATTGAACGTTGGTAGTGACTTGTTGGCGGGCACTGGCCTCGCTCGCTATGTCGCGCTGCGGAAGCTAATCGCAAAAGCAGAGGAAGTAGCCGGCTACAGTTATGACTACGTGCTGGTAGACCTGCCGCCATCTTTCGGCGCGCTGGTAAGGGCGTCGTTTTATTCATCCGATTACTACGTTGTTCCCTGCACCTCCGATAACTTCAGTGTCTACTGCGTTGGTTTGATCGGGCAGATGGTGCCGAACTTCGTCGAGGACTGGCGTACAGGCCTGCAGCGTTTCAAGCAGGCGAACAACAACTTCACGTCGTTCGACAATCTCGGCATGCCAGTTTTTGCCGGCTGGGTATTCAATGGCTTCGATACGGCAGCTAAGCGCCGTAGTTCAGTGCAACTGGTCGCACAGGTGCCACTTGGCCCGCGAGAAATGATCCGTGCAGACCAGACAATGCACGATCGAATTGTCGAGGCAGTAGAAGAAGATCTGGCGGAGGTCCTGGGTACCCGAATCACCCATTACCAGCCAGTGGCCAATGGCCTACCGGAAAACTACCGCGTGGGCGACTTCGAGGACGCGAACGTGCTGATCCAGAACAGCCTGTGGCTCAACGTACCACTCGGCGAGCTGCGAGCACATCAGCAGGTGGCCTCGCTGAGAGATCGCCAAGGTTGGGCTGAGAATCAACTCTCCCAAATTGACCTATTCAAGACGAAGTTCGACGAGTGCGCTCGTAATCTGATCGCTGTCTGCGTCTAAGGAAGCAGACTGGCCGGCCCTATACACCGGGGCCGGTCTTCAGCCCTTTAGGTCGCCAGCCAAGTTCAGCCTCACCAGAAGAAGTGCATGCAGAGTAATTTTCTTTGCGCTCCCTTCATGCCGCTGCCGCTCCCAGCTCTAAGGCGTCGAAGCGGATCACTTCCTGCCCCAGCCACTCGTTGATCGCGGTCATGCGCGTCTGCAATGGGGCGAGTTCCATTGCAGTGCGCTACCTGAGGCTATCGCATGGGCGAGCACTGTTGAGGCGAGCAAGCCGGGTCCTACTTCTGATACGCCGAATCTGCAGTGCACGAAGAAGCGGCGGCGGGATATCGAACTTGGACTTAGAGCTTAGGCGGCTCGCCACTAGAGATCTGGAAGCTAAATCCAAGCATGACTAGGACAGCGGCGCCTTAGATATCTGCTGTATCAAGGGCCTTCTTTGTAGAACTGTAGCGTAGGAGCTTTCGCGTGAATCAGATGCTGTGTGACCACATTGATCAGTTGGACTTGGCTCTAGATCAGTTGGCCATGAAGGATCGGAACTTCGATCGCTTCGCAATTATGCTGATTGACAACGTGGTCGAGCTGACGCTGCATCAGCACGCTCGCGATAGACAGATATTTAGTGATGTGTGGAGCCCCTCAGCCGATACAAAGTTCAGTGAGAAATCCTTGCAGGCGGCGCTGGGTCAGAAATTTGATGCAAAGGTGGCCTTTGCATTAAAGACTGGGCTGTTGACGCAGGAGATGAGCCAGTCCATCAATTGGCTTCATTCTTTCCGAAATAGCTCGTATCACGCGGGACTGCGTCACGAGGGAATACTGCATTCGCTTGCAAACTTCTATTTTCTCAACTGCTGTGATCTTCTGACCAAGTTCCGACCCGCAGTATGGTCATTCGGCTCAGAGCGGGTTTCCCATCGCGTCGCAAAGTATCTGGATGACACCGTCAGTATTGAGCTGTTCTGGAAGATGGGCGATGTGTTCGACTTAGCGTGGAAACGCCTTAGGGCCGTGGCGGTCAACATGAAGCCCGACATGGTTGGCGATCTGACTCGCGATTGGGAAAACACAATCAACCTTGTCGATGCTCAAATCACGTTCATCGCAGGAAACGCGCCGCACCGGGGTATCTACAGCAGAGATCAAGTGGTCGTAGACGCCCAAACTTGGGCTTTGATATATACGGAGAAGGGCGTCAAGTACGCAGTAGAGAACGGCTATTCCGGACGCGCAGCTCAGGGCCCCGCAATCACTAGGTGGCTTCTGTCGAACTATGAAGCACCGTTTCCAGTTGATCCCATCCCTGCGTGGAGAGAGCGCCTGCATTCGTTCCGGAAGGAGAAGGATGCGCACAAGGCCCTGCAAAAGTACTGCAGTTTCATTACGCAAACGCAGGTGTTGCGGGAGGCGATATCTGATCAGTCCGAGCTCCTCGATGGTTACATCCAAGAGCAGATTGACTTGGCTAGGGATAAGTAGCTTAGTTCTCCTGGCAGCACCCGGTTGTATGCGGTGACTGGATCTTGCGGGGGCCTAGGATCCTCGCTCCAACTCAAGCGCCGTTGTGAAGCCGCTGCTGCCGTCGATGGTGTGAATGACCTTGGACACCAACCAGTCGGTGCCATCAATCTCCGGCTTGAAGCCGCTGACGGTGACCGTCTGCTCAGGGTAGATATCGGCGCGGCCCAGCGCGAGCGTGTAGCTCAGCTGGGCCGTACCGCGATCCAGCCGTTTGAACTCCGCTTCGGCCTGCTGACGCGCTTCGTCGGCGTTGGCATAGGTGGCCTGCAGCTTCTTCTCATTCTCTGAGGCGCCTACCAGCACGCCCGTGCGGCGGGCGCCCTTGCGGTCGCCCCAGTACGCGCGTACCGCGGAGTACTTCTCCCGGTCGGCGACGCTGTAGCGGTGCTGGTCACCACTGGCGCGGGTGATCTGAACGCCTGGCAGCGGCTCGCCGCTGGCCGTGGTGCCGGCGCCGATGGGCGAGAAGATCAATGTGCCGGCCTTGATTGTGGCCACCGCGTCGAAGCGCTTGCCCAGGCGGGTGAGCAGGTTGATGTCGCTCTCGTTGGCCTGGTCGAGGTGGGGAATGGGCTGGCGCGCCAGATCCGCGGCCACCGCCAGCCGCAGGGAATGCTCGCCGGCAATCGCCCCGAGAATGTCGCCCAGGGTGCTTTCGTGCCAGCTGCGTTCGCGGCGGCTGCGCACCGCACCGGCCAGGTTCGCCGAACGCGCGCGGATGCTCAGAATGTCGGGCGATCCGCTGTGCTCCACATCATCGACCACGAACGTTCCCTTATCGAACAGGCCGCTGCCCTCCCAGCCGATGGCCACCTGCAGCTCGACACCGCGACGCGGCAGCGACAGGCGTCCGTCATGGTCGTGCAGGCGCAGGTCGATCTGGTCCGCTTCGTCGCCACGGCTCCACGTCACCCACAACCGCGTAATCGCCACGGCGATGCTGAACATGGGGTCGGCCAAGATCGCGCAATGCGTGTTTGAGCGTCGGAAGGGGAGCAGGAAGGGCTGGGAGATGGTCAAGGGCAGCGACTTCAACGACGAAACCAGCTGGATTTCGCCCGAGCTTGCCGACCTGGCCAGCCGCCTTCCCTTCCCCTACGAGGTAGCCAACATGCTGCCCGGCAAGCGGGCTACGGCCGCTGCCGTAGCACAGGCCGCGCAGGAGGTGGCCAATGGCTGATTTCGTCGCCCTGGTGGCCATGTCCGTGCTGCTGCCCGTTGCCGGCGCCACCCTGCTCAAGATGTGGCAGACGCGCCCACCGCGTCGGCGCAACAGTGGCCTGGCCGTAGGCCAGATCCCGCAGGCGCTGCGCCGCCGTACCCCCATGGCCGTGCGCCGGGGGGTAGCCCATGGTTGAGCTGATGATCCGTGACCCGCACAGGTACTGCCCGGACTGCGGCCTGGCCGGTCACATCGACTACACCGAGATTCCCGCATCCGTGCGCACCTACACGCGTGCTGATGGCGAGTACTCGGACCACGTCGGCCCCTCCCGAGACTGCGAATGCCGCGACTGCGGCGCTTCTTTCACGCTGACCGGCTGGGAGGACTCCCATGGTTGATATCGACACCGCTCGCCGGTTCCTCGCCGCTGAGTTCGAGAGCGTCGGCCTGCCTCACGTCGCCGGCGGCATCCTGGCCGGCACCTGCCCGTTCGGCCAGGGCGCGTACATCGCAGCCGTTGCGGCCGCGCTGGCTGCGCCCAGTAGGGCCTATGGCTGCGAGAAGGGGGTCGCATGACACAGCAACAGAAGACGCCGCCACGTACCCTCCCCATTTGCAAGCGCCGACATATTGCCCGGTACATTCACGACCTCCGCAGAGCCGAGGCCGGTGGCGGTCACCTCATTGAATGCACCTGTAGTCATACCGCCAAGCATGCAAGCTTTGACCTTGCCTGGGCCCGTTGGCTCAAGCACCACGCGTTCCATCCGGTGTCGGCATCCGTGCAGCCAGATTGGTCGAACGTAGTACAGCTGAGCTTGCGGCTCGCGGGTGGCGACGCATGACGCAGGATGGGTTCGGCACGTTCTGGCTGCTATATGGCCAGTTCGGTACAACCATGACCACTGAGCAGCTCCGGGCGACCTACTTCCCGGCAACTTCGCTCAAAACGATGGCCAACAAGCACACCGCCGGCCTGCTTCCATCGAGGGTAGGCGATGTGTACGACACACGGGACGTTGCCGGCTGGTGGGACGACCAGCGAAAGGCTCGCGTAACTTAACGACAAAGGCCGCCCAATGGGCGGCCCTTTTGTGTGAGGTAGACCTGATCCGCTCAGTGGCTCTCTCGCTTACCTAGATAGATGTGCTTGACATAACCATAAGGACAAATCAATGCACATTTTCATTAACTCCAACTTCGCCCGCCGTGGTACACATACCACCAACAACGTCAACTTGACCAACAGCCCCAACGCTGTTGTGAACATTGCCACCCCCACCCAGCCGCTAAGCCACTTCCCATGCGACGGGACACATATCACCAACAACGTCAACGTGAATAACAGCCCCAATGCTGTTGTGAAAATTGGCGGCGCTACCCCACCTCCTAACCAGCCACCCGAGCGAACCAATTGGATGGTTCTGGCGGTCAAAGCGCTCGCCGCCATAGTCACTGCTGTCAAGGTAATTGGTCCGCTGCTGGGACCGTTGCTCGGTAGCTGACAGGCACCGCCCCGAGGGGGGGCCAAGCTATTGCACCAATAATGTACCAATAGCTTTCAAACCGTTGCCCCGCTTAGATGTCGCTCCGATCCATCATCGGGGCAACGGACAGGCGCAGGGAATCAGCGTAACGGGCGGTGGCGGACGTCATGGGGGTGTTGATCGTGGAGACTGGCATTGCCAGTGAGATCAATAGTTTACACCGCTCGGCTGAATGGCGGCGGCTGGCGCCCGGATAGCGCTGGGGCGCCCGGGCCCGAGGGCCGTCCGCAGGCCGGGCGGCGCCACCCCACAATGACGGGCAACCGGTCACAGTTGTCGCGATTCGTTGACGACGACGAAATATTGACGCCGTTATAGTCCGTCGCTCGCAATGGATTGGACGTGTGGAGCAGATGATGCAGCACAAGCGTTTGAGCAGGACCCTCGCCACCGCGCTGGCGGTCGCCGTACTGGCCATCGGCACGGCAACCGCAGCACCGGCTGCCACCGGGCTGAGCCCGACCTTCACCACCTGCCGTGACAAGGCACAGGGTGCGATCGAGCAGGCCGCCTGCCTGACCTCGGAAAGCGCACGCCAGGACCAGCGCCTGAACCAGGCCTACCGCCAGCTGCAGGCAAAGCTGAGTGGCGCAAAGAAGACCAAGCTGGTGAATGCCCAGCGCGCGTGGCTGCAGTCGCGCAGCCGCGATGGCGAACTGGATACCGCGCTGTACGACGATTCGCAGCCCGGCAACCTGCAGGGCGAGCTGAACGATGTGATGCGCCTGAGCGCGCGTGCCGACCAGCTGCAGAAGTATCTGCAGCTGCTGGACTGACCCTTGAGGGGCAAACCCTCTGACTGCACAAGGATGTAAGACATGCCAACCAACATCGATACCCATGATCTCGATGCCACCTCCGGCGCCGTGTATTTCGCCGTCGGCCGTGGTACCGAAGGGGGTCCCGCCTCCTACCATCTGGCCATCGCCGGCATCACCCAGGGCGTGACCGAACCGCACTGGGGCACAGTGAACAAGGTCGCGCAGAACAGCGGTTACAGCCTGGGCGCGATCCAGGTCGACTTCGGCCAGCGCGGCGAGTGGGCGCTGGGCGCCATCGACGGCCACGCACTGAAGGCGGGCGAGACGACCTATGTCGACGCCGTGATCGATCAGGCCAGCAGCTATGCCAAGGCGCACAACCTGCCGTTCACCCAGGACCACGCCGACCTGCGCCGCGACCTGCTCAGCCACGGCAATGGCCTGAGCGGGCGCAGCTCGATCCAGTTCATCGATACCAACACGCGCGACAGCATCAACGCCTGGGCCGGTTCGGCCGAGGGCAAGCAGTGGATCCACGCGAACATCGACTACCCGCAGGTGCGCAACGCCACCCGGATCGGCATGGCGATGGTGGACGCACACGGCAGCGGCATCGCCGAGGAAAACCGCTTCGAAGCGATCAGCCTGATCGCCAAGACCGCCAACCAGTTGCCCAGCCAGCTGCCCAAGCTGCAGAAGGTGCTGGAAGAAGGCGGTGACTACGAGGCGCTGCGCGCGAAGGCCGGGCAGATCCGCGAGACCTACCAGTACTTCGACGCGCCCAAGGCCGGCGACATCGCCGTGCGCTACGAAAATGCCTACGCCAACAACAAGGACGCAATGGACCGCGCCCATGCCAAGGTCAGCAGCCGCGACTACTCGCCCGCCGGTGAGCACAACGATGCGGACATCAAGGTGGCGCTGGACCAGATCGGCGCACCGCGCCAGCAGGCCGGTTCGCAGACGTTGAAGGACGGGTCCAGCGGCCGTGACGTGCTGAAGCTGGAGAGCAATCTGGTCACGCTGGGCTATGCCAGTGCTGACGGCCAGCAGACGCTGAATCCGGACCGGCGCTTCGATGCCACCACCCGCAAGGCGGTGGAAGACTTCCAGCGCGCACACAATCTGGACCCGGTGGACGGCAAGGCCGGGCCAGCCACGCTGGCCGCGATCGACCGCGACGCGCGCGAACTCCAGGGCAACCTGGCCGCGCTGGGGCTGACCGACGCCAAGGGTCAGGCCATCGGCAGCGACGGCTATCTGGGCGGTGGCAGCCGCCATGCGATCAACGCGTTCCAGCAGCAGCATGGCCTGCCTGCGACCGGCATTGCCGATGCGGAAACCCGCCAGGCGCTGGCCAATGAAGTGCAGCAGCGTGCGCAGGCACAGGGCAACACCCAGGAGCAGCAGGCCGCGGCCGAGCCTGCGCGCGAGACGGTGTACCCGATGTCCGACCCGCGCAGCCCGCAGAACTGGCTGTACACCGAGACCCTGGTGCAGGTGAAGTTCGCCGAGGAAGCGCGTGGCCTGCCCTCCGGCGAGCACAGCGAGAAGCTGGCCGCTGCGCTTACCGTGGAAGCTGCACGTGCCGGCCTGTACCGGGTTGATCGCGTTGAGCTGAACCAGGATGGCTCGATGGCGCGCGCGGTGCAGGCCAATGCGCTGCATGACGAAAGCGCGTTGAACCGCAATACCGCGCCGGTATCGACCGCTGACGCGATGCGCCAGAGCGTGCAGGAGAACAGCGAGCGGGCGTTGCAGGTGAGCGATCAGCAGCGCGAGCAGCAGAAGATCGACCAGCAGACCCAGCAGCACGGCCCGCGGGCCATGATGGCGTAAGAGAGCGGGCCCACGGGCCTGCGAGTGCCATTACCTTGCTCACCCCTCGTCGGCTTGAGGCCGACGGGGGCATTGGTTGAGGTGCGTCGAGGATTGTCGCAAATGCGAGGTCTTGCGCCTCGGAGCGTGCCCACGCTTCGAGGGAGTCGGCCTCGAGGTGTAGCCGATCCGGTTTGATCGCGTCGACGCTTTGACGACAGATAAGTCCGTCCGGAGCTTTCCCTAAGTGGTCAGTACCCGCCATCCATAGGCGGTCTGCTTCTTGAAACACTGCCGCCTCAGGCGGTCAGGTCTCACAGGTGGGCGTCGCGCAGATCAATCTGTACCTTCGGCGTCACGTGCGGGTAATCGAACACCGCACCCAGAGGGCCGGCCGAGGCAAAGAACACCTGCCCACGCACGCGGTAGACCTGCGTGTCACCGGCATCGTAGCGCTGCATATCCAGCATGCGGCCGAGGAGTTCGATGACCATGTTGGCCATGCCCTGGGCGACGAATCCGCGGTCACGCTCGCTGGGCGTCTCGGCGATGTCCTCGACGTTCTGCGACGATGCCGGACAGCGGAAGGCAGCGAAGCATGCCGCCGCTCTACAATCGGGCCATGGCCACCCACCGCCCGCAGTTCTTCGACCCCGCCACCGAACAGGGCGTGCTGCGCCTGTCGATCGCCGCCTCGCTGCTGCTGGCCGCCGCCGCAGTGGTATTCGGCCTGCTGGCCAATTCCTCGCTGATCATCTTCGACGGCATCTACGGCCTGATCGACGTGGTCATGACCTGGCTGTCGCTGCTGGTGGCACGCCTGATCGCGCTGTCCACCCAGACCGACGCGTTGCAGTCGAGGCTCAACCAGCGCTTCACCATGGGCTTCTGGCACCTGGAACCGATCGTGCTGGGGGTCAGCGGCACGCTGATGATCGGTGCGGCACTGTATGCCCTGGTCAATGCGGTGGATGCACTGATGTCCGGGGGCCGCCACATCGCACTGGGCCCGGCCATCGCCTTCGCCGGGCTGTCCATCGTCGGCGAAGGCGCGCTGGCCTGGTTCATCCTGCGCGCCAACCGCCGCATCGGCTCGGAGTTCATCGCACTGGATGCGAAAAACTGGGTGATCGCGGCCAGCATGTCAGCCTGCTACCTGCTGGCCTTCCTCGGCGGCGTGCTGGTGCAGGGCACCTCGTGGGCCTGGGTCGGGCCGTACATCGACCCGGCCATCCTCGCCTTCGTCTGCGTGCTGGTGATGATCGCCCCGCTCGGCACCGTGCGCCGGGCGCTGGCGGGCATCCTGCTGGTCACCCCGCCGGAGCTGCAGGCGCACGTGGATGCCGTGGCACGCGCGATCGTGGCCAAGCATGGCTTCGTCGAGCACCGCAGCTACGTGGCGCAGGTGGGGCGAGGCGAGCAGATCGAGCTGTTCTTCGTGGTGCCGGAAAACGACCCGCCGCGGCCGCTGGTGGAATGGGACCAGCTGCGCGACGAGATCGGCGACGCGCTGGGCGAGGCCTCGCCGGACCGCTGGTTGACCATCATGTTCACCACCGACCGCGAGTGGACGATCTAGGCCACCAGGACGATCGATCAAGTTTTTCGTACGCCCTGCAACCCAACGTACGCGGAAACCGGGCAAAGTACGCTCCAACGCACCACCCACCCACCGACCAGGAGCATCCCGATGTCCATCGAAAAGGTTCTGTACACCGCCCAGGCCACCTCCACCGGCGGCCGTGAAGGCCGTTCCGTCTCCTCCGACAACGTGCTGGACATCCAGCTGTCGACCCCGCGCGAGCTGGGCGGCGCCGGTGGCCCGGGCACCAACCCGGAACAGCTGTTCGCCGCCGGCTACTCGGCCTGCTTCCTGGGCGCGCTGAAGTTCGTGGCCGGCCAGGCCAAGGTCGCGCTGCCGGCCGACACCACCGTCACTGGCAAGGTCGGCATCGGCCAGATCCCGACCGGCTTCGGCATCGAAGCCGAGCTGACCATCAGCGCTCCGGGCGTGCCGCGCGAGCAGCTGGAAGAGCTGGTGCAGAAGGCGCACATCGTGTGCCCGTACTCGAATGCCACCCGCGGCAACATCGACGTGACGCTGATCGTTGCCTGATGGGGTGCTGCCGGCCAGCGGCCGGCACTACCAACGTAAAGAGCAAAAAAATGGGCGGATGCCGGTCGAAACCGAACATCCGCCCATCCCACCTTCGTTGTCCCACAGGGGGGCATGAGGTTGCCGGCCAGCGGCCGGCACTACCAGGTCACTTCTCGCTCGTGATGAGCTGCACGACGCTGGAGAAATCCAGCTTGCCGCGGCCGGCCTGGTGGTTCATCGAGTACAGGTTGCGGGCCACTTCGCCCAGCGGAATCGAGGCACCGACACTCATCGCCGCTTCCACCGCCAGGCCCATGTCCTTCAGCATCAGATCGCTGCCGAAACCGCCGCTGTAGCCGCGCGAGGCCGGCGCGTTTTCCAGCACGCCCGGCCACGGGTTGCACACTTCAGTGGCCCAGCTGCGGCCGGTGCTGACCGCCATCATCTGCGACAGCACCTTCGGGTCCAGGCCGTGCGCCACGCCCAGCGCGATGGCTTCACCGGTCACCGCCATGATCACGCCCAGCGCCATGTTGTTGCACAGCTTGGCGACCTGGCCGGCGCCGCTGGCGCCGACATGGAAGATGTTCTTGCCCATCGCCTGCAGCACCGGGCGCGCGCGTTCCAGCGCGTCCTCTTCGCCACCGACGATGAAGGTCAGGGTGCCGGCCTGGGCACCGGCGGTACCGCCGGACACCGGTGCGTCGATCATCTGCAGGCCACGCGCGGCAGCGGCCTCGGAGACCTTGCGGGCGCTGGCCGGGGCGATCGTACTGCAGTCGATGACCAGCGCACCGGCCGGAATCGCGGCAAGGATGCCGTCATCGCCCAGGTACACGCCTTCGACGTGGCGGCTGGCCGGCAACATCGAGATCACCACTTCGGCATCGGCCAGGGTGTCGCGCGCCGACGACGCAGCACTGGCACCGGCGTCAACGGCGGCCTGCACCGCGGCCGGGACCAGATCGAACACGCGCACGCTGTGGCCGTTCTTGACCAGATTGGCGGCCATCGGGCCACCCATGTTGCCCAACCCGATGAATGCAATGCGGCTCATGCAAGGCTCCTTTCAACAAGGGGAGTGCCCAGGTCGGCCAGCGGATGCGCGGCAGCGGCCCAGGGGGAAGCGAAGAAGGTGTCGGCCCACGCGCCGGTGGCCTCGGCCAGGGTGGCCGGGTTCCACTGCGGATTGCGGTCCTTGTCGATCAGCAGCGCGCGGATGCCTTCGGCGAAATCACCGTGGGCGGCGCAGTGCAGGGCGACGATGTACTCCAGGCGATAGACCGCGGCCAGGTCCTGGCCGGTACTGCGGCGCTGCAGTTCGTACGCCAAGCGTGCCGAACCCGGTGCGCCGGCAGCCAGGGTCTTCTGTGCCGCCTGCAGCCAGGCATCGTCGGTCTGCAGCTTGCTGATGCGCTCGATGATCGCGGGCAGGTCATCGCCCTCGCACAGCGCCTCGACCTGCGCGGCATTGGCCAGCAGCGGGCCGGTGGCGGCATCGCTGGCATGCGACTGCAGCAGATGGGTCAGGCGTTCGTGGTTGTGTGCGGAATCACTGGACCAGGCCACCTGCAGCAGCGCATCGAACACTGCACTGCGGCGCTCTTCGGCCACGTGCACGTCGGCCAGGCCGGCGTAGATGGCATCGCCCGGGTTGAGCAGTGCGCCGGTCAGCGCCAGGAACAAGCCGCCCTTGCCCGGTACGCGCGGCAGCAGCCAGCTGCCACCGACATCGGGGAACAGGCCGACGGTGATTTCCGGGAAGGCCAGCTTGGAACGCTCGCTGACCACGCGGTGGCTGGCGCCGGACATCAGGCCGATGCCGCCACCCATCACGATGCCATGGCCCCAGCACAGGATCGGCTTGGCGTAGGTGTGGATGAGATGATCGACGCGGTATTCGACGTCGAAGAACTCGGCGGCGTAGTCGTTCTCGCGGATGTCGCTGCAGCCGGCCTCGCGGAAGGCGACCATGCTCTTGTACAGGCTGTGCAGGTCGCCGCCGGCGCAGAACGCCTTCTCACCGGCGCCCTGCAGCACCACCATGGCGATGCCGTCGTCATCGGCCCAGGCATTCAGCTGCTTCAGCAGCAGGTGCGCCATCGGCAGCGAGAAACCATTGAGCGTGCGCGGCGCGTTGAGCGTGGCGATGCCGATGCGCGCGCCGTTGCCGGCCACGCGCTCCTCGAACAGCACCGGTGCGTCGTCGGCAACGGTGTCGGTGCTCATGCGTTCTTCCACTGCGCGGTGCGCTTTTCCAGGAAGGCGGTCACGCCCTCGACCTGGTCGGCGGTGTCGAACAGGTCGACGAAGGCTTCACGCTCGGCCACCAGCGCCGAGGCGTGGGTGCCGGTGCGGGTGGACTGCACCAGGGTCTTGCAGGCGGCGATGCTGGTCGGGCTCTGCTTGCCGGCCTTCTTCGCCCATTCCAGGGCCAGTGCCTTGGCTTCGCCCTTGCCGACCTTTTCTTCGGCCAGGCCAATGCGCAGTGCGGTCTCGGCATTGATGCGCTCGCCCAGCAGGATCATGCGCTTGGCCCAGCCCTCGCCGACCAGGCGCGGCAGGTTCTGGGTGCCGCCAGCACACGGCAGCAGGCCGACGGTGGCCTCCGGCAGCGCGACCTGGGCGTGGTCTTCGATGATGCGCAGGTCGCAGGCCAGCGCGCATTCCAGGCCACCGCCCATGGCGTAGCCGTTGATCGCGGCGATCGACACGCCACGGAAACCGGACAGCGCTTCGAAGGCTTCACCGAAGCGGCGCGCGGCCTCGCGTGCAGCGGCCTTGTCGCCGGAGGCGAACTGGTTGAGGTCCGCACCGGCGGAGAAGAACTTCTCGCCGTCACCGGTGATCACCAGCGCGTAGATGTCGCGGTCTGCGTTGAGCGCGCCCACCAGGTCGCGCAGCGCCGACAGGCTGTGCACGGTCCAGGTGTGCGCCGGCGGGTTGTTCAGGGTGACCACGGCGGTGTGGCCATCCACCTCCACCTTCAGGCCCACGTGCTCCTGGGTACGCCAATCCTTCATCGCAGTTCCTCTTCGGTGTTGAGCAGGTGACGGGCAACGATCACCCGCATGATCTCGTTGGTGCCTTCCAGGATCTGGTGCACGCGGCAGTCACGCAGCAGGCGCTCGATCGGGTATTCGCGGATGTAGCCGTAGCCACCGTGGATCTGCAGCGCTTCGTTGCAGACGTTGAAGCCGGCATCGGTGGCGAAGCGCTTGGCCATCGCGCACCACACGTTGGCGTCGCTGGCACCGGCATCGAGCTTGCGCGCGGCGGTGTGCACCATCTGCCGGGCGGCGACCAGCTGGGTGACCATGTCGGCCAGCTTGAACTGCAGCGCCTGGAACTCGGCCAGCGCCTTGCCGAACTGGCGGCGCTCGCCCATGTAGCGGCGTGCGGCATCCAGCGCACCCTGCGCGGCACCCAGCGAGCAGGCGGCGATGTTGATGCGGCCGCCGTCCAGACCCTTCATCGCCAGCTTGAATCCGCCGCCTTCCTCTCCCAGAAGGTGGCTGACCGGCACGCGGACGTTTTCGAAGGTGATGCCACGGGTGGGCTGGCTGTTCCAGCCCATCTTCTCTTCCTTGCGGCCGAAGCTGATGCCCGGCAGGTCCGACGGCACCGCAATCGCGCTGACACCCCCGGCACCGGGGCCACCGGTGCGCGCCATCACCACCAGCAGCTCGGTGGCACCGGCGCCGGAAATGAAGGCCTTGGAGCCGTTCAGCACATAGAAGTCGCCATCGCGCACGGCGGTGGTCTTCAGCGACGCCGCATCGGAACCCGCACCCGGTTCGGTCAGGCAGTACGAGGCCAGCTTGCTGCCCGAGGACAGATCGGCGCCCCACGCATCGCGCAGGGCCGGCTGGCCCCACTTGGACACCATCCACGAGGCCATGTTGTGGATGCTGATGTACGCCGCGGTCGACGGATCGACGTTGGCGAGCTCCTCGATGACGACGGCGGCGTCCAGTCGGCTCAGGCCGCTGCCGCCCACTTCCGGGTCCATGTACAGGCCGCAGAAGCCCAGTTCACCGGCCTTGGCGATCGCCTCGCGCGGAAAGATGCCCTCCGCATCCCATCGCGCGGCGTGCGGCGCCAGTTCGGCCTGTGCGAAGTCGCGCGCCGCCTCGCGGTACGCCTGCTGCGCTTCTTCCAGTTCCGTCGTCATCGAGTGGCTCATGGCTGCTCCTGCCGTTACTTCAGGCTGATCGTGGTGTTGACGCCGTGGCTCAGCGTCTCGTCATCGAACCAGCGCGCGGTGACCGTCTTGGTCTGGGTGTAGAACAGCACCACCTGCTTGCCGTACGGGCCGAGGTCACCCAGCTTGGAGGCGCGCGAACCGGTGAACGAGAACAGCGGCACCGGCACCGGGATCGGCACGTTGATGCCGACCTGGCCGACGTCGATGTCTTCCTGGAACTTGCGCGCGGCCGCGCCGGACTGGGTGAACAGTGCGGTGCCGTTGCCGTTCGGGTTGCTGTTGACCATCGCGATGGCGTCTTCCAACGTTTCCGCTTCGAGGATGACCAGTACCGGCCCGAAGATTTCTTCCTGGTAGATGCGCATGTCGGTGGTGACACCGGCAAAGATGGTCGGGCCGACGAAGTTGCCCTTCTCGAAACCATCGACCTGCGGCTTGCGGCCGTCGAGTACCAGCTTGGCGCCCTGCTCCACGCCCGAGGCGATCAGGCCTTCCACGCGCTCACGGGCGCTGCAGGAAATGACCGGGCCGACGTCGGTGCCGGACACGGTGCCGGCGCTGACCTTCAACGTCTTGGCCTTTTCGACCAGGTCCTGCACCCAGTTGCGCGCCTCACCGACCAGCACCAGAGTGGAGGCGGCCATGCAGCGCTGGCCCGCGGCACCGAAGGCGGCACCGACCATCGCGTTGAGGGTCTGTTCCTTGTTGGCGTCCGGCAGCACCACGGCGTGGTTCTTGGCGCCCATCATGCACTGCACGCGCTTGCCGGCCAGCGAGGCGCGGTTGTAGACGTGGGTACCGACGCGGGTGGAGCCGACGAACGACACGGCCTTGATGTCCGGGTGGTCGCAGATCGCGTTGACCACTTCCTCGCCGCCGTGGACGACGTTCAGCACGCCCTTCGGAATGCCGGCTTCCAAGGCAAGCTCGACCAGGCGCATGGTGACCATCGGGTCCTGCTCGGACGGCTTGAGGATGAAGGTGTTGCCCGTTGCAATCGCCATCGGGAACATCCACAGCGGGATCATCGCCGGGAAGTTGAACGGGGTGATGCCAGCGCACACGCCCAGCGGCTGCATGATCGTGTAGGTGTCCACGCCATTGGCCACGTTGTTGGCCAGCTCGCCCAGCTGCAGGTTGCCGATGGCGGCGGCGTGCTCGACCACTTCCAGGCCACGGAACACATCGCCTTCGGCGTCTGGCAGGGTCTTGCCCTGTTCGGCGGTGAGGATGTGGGCCAGCTCGCTCATGTTCTCGCGGATCAGCTGCTGGTACTTCAGGAAGATGCGCGCGCGGGTACCGATCGGGGTCTTGCGCCAGGTCTTGAAGGCTTCCTTGGCGGCGGCGACGGCGGCGTCCACTTCGCCGGTGGTGGCGAACGGCACTTTGGCCAGCACGTCCTGGGTGGCCGGATTGATCACGTCCTGCCAGTGGGAGGTGGCCGATTCAACGAACTGGCCATCGATCAGCATGCGGATACGGGGCGCTGCAACAGTCATGACGACAATCCCACGGGGTGCGAAAGATGCTTGGCATTATTCACATCACCCGTCTCGATTTCCGGGCTGAATCCGCTTAATCTGGCCAACACGCCAGACGATTCATGTTAATTCTGTGAATTATTCAGCCACCCAGCGGCAGCTTGGCCTGCGCTTGCTACGGCTGCGCGAGCAACGCGGCTACAGCCAGGTGGACCTGGCCCGCGCCTTGGGCCTGTCGGCCAGTTACCTGAACCAGATCGAGCGCAACAAACGCCCACTCACCCCGGCCGTGCAGAAGAAGCTGGGCGAGGTATTGGGCGATGTTTCCTCACTGTTCGACGAAGATGAGCCCGCTGCCCTGCAGGAAGCCCTGGGCGAGACCCTGCGCGACCTCGGCTTGGCCGAAGTCAGCGCGACCGAGCTGCGCGCCCTGGCCGGCAACCTGCCGCAGGTCAGCCGCGCACTGCTGGACCTGCACCGCCGCCACCTGGCGCTGCGCGAGCATGCCGCCGCGCTGGAGTTCCAGCTGGGCGAGCCCGGTGCCGGCAGCACCCTGCCCGCCGGTGACCAGGTGCGCGAGTTCTTCAACCGCATGCACAACCACATCCCCGAACTGGACGAGCTGGCCGAGCAGCTGTTCGCCGAATGGGGGCTGTCGCCCGGGCATGTGGCACCGCGGCTGCGCCAGCTGCTGGCCGACCGCCATGGCGTGCTGGTGGAAGTGGCCGCACTGCAGGCCGGGCGCGAGAAACGGCAATACGATGCCGATGCGCGGCGGCTGTGGCTGCCCGATTACCTGGAGCCCGGCCAGCAGGCGTTCCAGATGGCGGCCGAGCTGGCCCTTCACGGCTACCTGCCGCAGATCGATGCGGTAGTGGCGCGCGCTGGCTTTACCGATGAGGCACGCATCGCGCAGGCGCGGATTGGCTTGTCGAATTACTTCGCCGGTGCGTTGGTGATGCCGTACATGCGTTTCCTGCGTGCGGCCGAGACCAGCAGTTACGACATCGAGCTGCTGGCGCACCAGTTCGGCGTGGGCTTCGAAGCGGTCTGCCATCGGCTGAGCACGCTGGCACGGCGCAGTGCGCCCGGGCTGCCGTTCTTCTTCATCCGCGTGGACCGTGCCGGCAACGTGTCCAAACGCCATTCGGCCACCGATTTCCACTTCTCGCAGGTGGGAGGGTCGTGCCCGCTGTGGATCGTCTACGAGGCGTTCAACCAGCCCGGGCGCATCCTCACCCAGACCGCGCGCATGCCCGATGGCCGCCGTCATTTCTGGCTGGCGCGGCAGGTCAGCAGCGGGCCGGTGGGCCATGGCCAGCCACGCAAGACGTTCGCGGTGGCGTTGGGCTGCGACCTGCAGCATGCCGAACGCCTGGTGTATTCGCTGGGGCTGGATGTACAGAGCCCGGGGAACTCGGTGTCGATCGGGCCGGGTTGCCGGGTGTGCCCGCGCGAGGACTGCATGCAGCGCGCGTTCGCGCAGTTGCCGGGGCGGTAGGGGGTTCTGCAGGGCTGCGCCCTGCACCTGCGGTAGTGCCGGCCGCTGGCCGGCAACCTCAAAAGCAACAGCGGGCTTTCCGTGGGATGGCGGGGTGGTGTCGGATTGCGGGGACGCCGTGAACCCGTCCCTGAAGTGACCCCCGGCATCCATGCCGCGGACACCCCGCAATCCGACACCAGCCCGCCTTCGACAGTTTCCTCCTGGTGCTGGAACCTGATGCTGATGCTGATGGTGATGCTGATGCTGATGGTGGGTGCCGACCGTTGGTCGGCACGCTCTGGCCCTGCGCGAAATGCATCCACGCATGGCGTGGATCTACTACCGGCTCAGTAGATCGGCGTCACCTTCATCTGCGGCAGCGGACGCGGTGCGCCGTCGGTAAGGTCCGGGCCGAGGTCTTCCCAGGTACGTCCCTGCTCGACCATCAACCCCCACAGCTGCTGCGAGGCCGCCCGCTTGTCTTCCGAGCCCAGCTTGTACGACGGCGGTGCCGGTTCCCCGCGGGCAACCATCGCGTACGCCGCGCGGTAGGCCAGTACCTGCTGCGCCGGATCATCGGTGCGTGCCACTTCCAGCGTGTAGCGCTGGTAGGCCGAGGCCAGGTTGCGCCAGCGGATCCAGTAGTGGTTCTCGAACGAGAACGAACAGAAGCGCGCACCGGCTAGGCTGCCCTTGTCGGCGATGCGGGTCAGCACCTCCTGCGGCATGTCCAGGTTCATGCCGCCTTCGTCGCCCTGCAGGCTGACGTGCACGATGCGGTCGCGGTAGCCCGGCGCGCGCGCCTGCAGCAGATCGCGCCAGTTCTGCATGGTCGCCACCACCGCGAACAGGAAGCGGCCCAGCTCGGCGGCCGCCAGCGGTGTGGCGATCGACTGGTAGGTGCGCTGCCAGCCGTGTCGGTTCTCGGTGGGCAGGAACACCGCGTGCTCCAGCGACTGACGGCCACTGCTGCCGTGGTTCACCTCTTCGGCGTGCTGCGGGTAGACCAGATTGATGGCGAAGGTCGGCCAGCGCGGCAACGCGGCATCGAACAGATGGATCGGGAAATTGCTGCTGATGCCACCATCGGAGAACCAGCAGATGCGGAAGGCGGTGATCACCGGGCCGCAAGCCTGCCCGGCGCTGGTCAGCCCTTCCATGCTGTCGGCCACGTTGTGCTCGGGGTCGGCCGCCGGCGTGGTCGGCTCGCAGCGTCGTTCGCGGCGTGAGGGTTCATGCAGCGGCACCGCGCTGATCAGCAGCGGGAAGCTCAGGCTCATGCGCGTGGCCACCAGCACCGGCAGCTTCGGGCCCGGCGGCAGGTGGTAGTACTGCCGCCCTTCCACCTCCAGCGGCGGGCCGGCCTGCGTCACCAGCCACTGCACCACGCTGGCCGGGAACAGCTGCTCGAATTCCTCGCGCAGGAACCAGAACTGCGCGCCGCCCAGCGGCAGCGTGCGCGGCTCGTTGTGCGACACGCAGGTGGTGATCATCTGCAGGCTGATCGCATGCGGGCTGTCCGGCTCGCCGGCATAGCGCGGCGCATCGTGCAGGTCGGCGAAGGTGAGCGGTGCATCCAGCGGCTTGCCGGACAACTGCTGCAGGCATTCGTGCAGCCACTCGGTCAGTGCCGGCGTGCGTGCATCGCGGCCGAGGCCGCTGCACAGGCCCAGCAGATTGCGTCGCGCCACGCGTGCCACACGAAGCGCGGCACCGGCCACACCCGCACCGTACGCGCACAGCAGCGACGGCAGCAGCGTGGCCGCCACCCCGCTCCAACCACCGCCCCACCAGCCCAGGCCGAGCAGCAGCGCCAGCGACACCAGCACTTCCAGCGGCGCGATCTCGAACACGGCAACGGCCAGGCACAGCAGCTTGTGCGGCAGGCTGGCATTGCCGGTCAGCACCACCAGCAGGCGATAGGCCGCGCGTGCGCCGCGTGCGGGCTGGAACAGGCTGTAGATGAAGCCGCGCCGCGACAGCTGCGCCGACACCGCCGACAACCCGCCATAGCCTGCATCGCCGGGCAGGTGCTCGCCGGCCTGCTGGCGACGATCACCGCAGGCCGCCGCAGCCGCCACGGCGGCGGCGATGGCGCCGGCCGAAGTGCCGCCGATGCTCTTGAAGCGATACTCGCGCGCCAGCGCCAGTACCGCATTGGGGTACACGATGCCGCTGGTGATGCCGCCTTTCATGACCAGATCGCAGTACTTGTCCGCCACTGTCTTGCCCCCGAGCATGCCGTCCGCCGCGTGGGTGCCAGTATGGCGCAGGGGCTTCTCAGGGCCTGAGAACAACGGCGCAGTCCGCGCACGCAATGCGCCGTTCAGCAGAAAGCACGGCTGCAGGCTTGACCCGCCCCGCCATCGGCGTAGCATCTGCAGCAAGCCAAGGGACAGACCCGCGGCTGCCACAACGACATGAGGGATTCTCATGGAATTCGACTATCTCGTCTTCATCGGGCGATTCGAGCCCTTCCACAACGGCCACGCCGCCGTTGCCCGCCTGGCCCTGAGCCGGGCCCGCAAGCTGATCTTCCTGGTCGGCTCTGCCGATACCCCCCGCAGCCTGCGCAATCCCTGGACCGCGGCCGAACGCGCCGTGATGATCCAGGCCGCCCTCGATGGCCACACCGACCGTCTGCTGATCCGCCCGCTGCGTGACCACCTGTACAACGAAGCGCAGTGGATCGCCAACGTGCAGCGCCAGGTGGCTGAAGCCCTGCGCAACGACGGCGCCGCCGCCGATGCGAAGGTGGGCCTGATCGGCATGGACAAGGACGCGTCCAGCTACTACCTGCGCGAGTTCCCGCAGTGGCCGCTGGTGGACGTGCAGCATACCGCCACCCTGTCGGCCACCGAGCTGCGGCGCTACCTGTTCGAAGCCGGCGACGTCGACTTCCACGGCGCGCTGCTGATGCTGCGTGGCAATGTGCCGGCGCCGGTGTACGACATGCTTGAAGCGTTCCGCAAAAGCGCGCCTGCCTATGGCCAGCTGGTCGCCGAGTACCGCTTCATCGAACAGTACAAGGCCGCCTGGAAGGATGCGCCCTACGCGCCCACCTTCGTCACCACCGATGCGGTGGTGGTGCATTCAGGCCACGTGCTGCTGGTGCGTCGCCGCTCGGAACCCGGCAAGGGGCTGTGGGCGCTGCCCGGCGGCTTCGTCGGCCAGGAACAGAGCCTGCTCGACAGCTGCCTGCGCGAACTGCGCGAGGAAACCCGGCTGAAGATTCCGCTGCCGGTGCTGAAGGGTTCGCTGAAGGGCCAGCAGGTCTTCGACCACCCCGACCGCAGCCAGCGCGGCCGCACCATCACCCACGGTTTCCACTTCGAATTCCCGGCCGGTGAACTGCCGCCGGTGCGCGGCGGCGACGACGCAGACAAGGCGCGCTGGATACCGGTGAGTGAAGCCCTGGACATGGGCCCGCAGCTGTTCGAAGACCACCTGCACATCCTGGAGTATTTCCTCGGCCGCGGCTGACAGGCCCGGCCCCCCCACTGGCGGATAGACCGCTGGTGTCACTCGACGCGAAGGAGCTTCCGTCATGCACTACCTCGATAATCTTCTCCTCAACACCGACAGCTACAAGGCCAGCCATTGGCTGCAGTACCCGCCGGGTACCGATGCCACGTTCTTCTACGTCGAATCACGTGGCGGCCTGCACGATCGCACGGTGTTCTTCGGCCTGCAGGCGATCCTCAAGGACGCGCTGGCACGACCGGTCACCCACGCCGACATCGACGACGCTGCTGCGGTATTCGCCGCCCATGGCGAACCGTTCAACGAGGCCGGCTGGCGCGATATCGTCGACCGGCTTGGCGGCCACCTGCCGGTGCGCATCCGCGCCGTTCCCGAGGGCAGCGTGGTGCCCACCCACCAGGCACTGATGACCATCGAGTCGACCGATCCGGCTGCGTTCTGGGTGCCGTCGTATCTGGAAACGCTGCTGCTGCGCGTGTGGTATCCGGTCACCGTGGCCACCATCAGCTGGCACGCACGGCAGACCATCGCCGCGTTCCTGCAGCAGACCAGCGACGACCCGCAGGGGCAGCTGCCGTTCAAGCTGCACGACTTCGGCGCGCGCGGTGTATCGAGCCTGGAATCGGCCGCGTTGGGCGGTGCCGCGCACCTGGTCAACTTCCTCGGCACCGATACCGTGTCGGCGCTGTGCCTGGCACGCGCGCACTACCACGCACCGATGGCCGGCTATTCGATTCCGGCCGCCGAGCACAGCACCATCACCAGTTGGGGCCGCGAACGCGAGGTGGACGCCTATCGCAACATGCTGCGCCAGTTCGGCAAGCCCGGTTCGATCGTGGCGGTGGTGTCGGACAGCTATGACATCTACCGCGCGATCAGCGAACACTGGGGCACCACCCTGCGCGATGACGTGATCGCGTCGGGCGCCACCCTGGTCATCCGTCCCGACTCGGGTGACCCGGTGGAGGTGGTGGCCGAAAGCCTGCGCCGGCTGGATGAAGCCTTCGGCCACAGCCTCAACGGCAAGGGCTATCGCGTGCTCAACCACGTGCGGGTGATCCAGGGCGATGGCATCAATCCGGACACCATCCGCGCGATCCTGCAGCGCATCACCGACGACGGCTACGCCGTCGACAACGTGGCCTTCGGCATGGGCGGTGCACTGCTGCAGCGGCTGGACCGCGATACGCAGAAGTTCGCGCTGAAGTGCTCGGCGGCGCGGGTCGAGGGTGAGTGGATCGACGTCTACAAGGATCCGGTCACCGACGCCGGCAAGGCCAGCAAGCGTGGCCGCATGCGCCTGCTGCGCCGCCTGGACGATGGCAGCCTGCATACGGTGCCACTGCCGGCCAATGGCGACGACACCCTGCCGGACGGCTTCGAGGACGCAATGGTGACCGTGTGGGAGAACGGCCGCCTGCTGCACGACCAGCGGCTGGACGACATCCGCACGCGGGCGGCCGTGGGGCATTGAAGGTGCATCCCGACCGGGGTTGGATCCCGTTGCAGCGCAGCGGGCTCTGCCCCCTGCGCTCTTGACCGGCGCCACCAACAGGTCCACCTTGCACACGCCGAAGGTATCCCTCCCATCGCTGCGGCGCGGGGAGGGATTTAAACGGGAATCCGGTGAAGGCGCCTCGCGCGTCCATTCCGGAGCTGCCCCGCAGCGGTGAATGGAAACGAATCCTGCCAACAGCACTGGGCTCGCGCCTGGGAAGCGGCAGGTAGTAGGTGGGCTGCGGCCCGAGTCCATCAGCCCGAATACCGGCCCCGGCCGGGGGACACGACCGTCCCCTGACTCGACCTGGAATCTCCGCGGGGAGGTTGCCGGGGCCGTCGTCGTCCTGCGCGTGCAGGCGATGTGGCCGCGCGCGTCCTGTTCACGGTATCCGGCCAGACCCGTTCACCCACGCGCTGATGCATGGGCCACCGCCGTTGCCGGCGGTCCATGCGGTACCTGACGATGACCGAGCTCCAACGCCCCACCCTGACCCTGCCCGCCGACGGCAAGCGCCTGCTGCTGCATTCGTGCTGCGCGCCCTGTTCCGGCGAAGTGATGGAGGCGATCACCGCCTCCGGGATCGACTACGCGATCTTCTTCTACAACCCCAACATCCACCCGGTGAAGGAGTACGAGCTGCGCAAGCAGGAGAACATCCGCTTCGCCGAGCAGCACGGCATTCCTTTCATCGACTGCGACTACGACACCGACAACTGGTTCAGCCGTGCACGCGGCATGGAAAACGAGCCCGAACGCGGCATCCGCTGCACGATGTGCTTCGACATGCGCTTCGAGCGCACTGCGCTGTACGCGCACGAGCACGGCTACGACACCATCAGTTCTTCGCTGGGCATCTCGCGCTGGAAGAACATGGCGCAGATCAACGACTGCGGCATCCGCGCCGCCTCGCGCTATGAAGGCCTGCAGTACTGGGACTACAACTGGCGCAAGGGCGGCGGTGCCAGCCGCATGATCGAGATCAGCAAGCGCGAGCAGTTCTACCAGCAGGAATACTGCGGCTGCGTGTACTCGCTGCGCGATGCCAACCGCCATCGCCGCGAGAATGGCCGCGAGCGGATCAAGATCGGCCTGTTGTACTACGGGCAGGACGCTGGGACGCCGCAGGACGATTGACGTGCAGGCATGGGGCGGCCACGCTGGTCGCCCCTTCTGTTGTACCGGAACTGCCATGACCGCCCTGCCCGCCGATGTCGCCCTGCTGGTGATCGACCTGCAGCCGGACTTCATGCCCGGTGGCGCCCTGGCCTGCGACCAGGGCGATGCGCTGGTGGCACCCATTGCCGATCTGCTGGCGCAGCGCCGCTACCGCACCGTGGTGGCAACACAGGACTGGCACCCGGCCGACCATGCCTCGTTCGCCAGCCAGCACCCCGGCCAACGCCCGTTCGAGACCATCCTGCTGCACGCGCAGCCGCAGACCCTGTGGCCGGACCACTGCGTGCAGGGCAGCGCCGGTGCCGCCCTGCACCCGGGCGTGGACTGGACCGTGGCCGACCTGATCCTGCGCAAGGGCACGCGCCAACAGGTGGATTCGTACAGCGCCTTCCGCGAGAACCACGGCCCCGAGGGCGAGCGCCCGGCCACCGGCCTGGCCGGCTGGCTGCATGAACGCCGCATCCGCGAAGTGCACGTATGCGGCCTGGCCCGTGACTACTGCGTGCTGTGGAGCGCGCAGGACGCGGTGAAGTCCGGCTTCCGGGTGAAGTTCCTGTGGGAGCTGACCAAGCCGGTGACCGAAGCCAACGACGTGATGGTGCGCGAGGCGCTGGGCAAGGCGGGGATCGCGATCGTCTGAGGCGTGACCGCCGGGCATGGCCCCGCGCTATCGCGCACGTCGCTTATGCTGCTTGCGCGCTCCTGCCCACAACAACACAATCGATTCATCCAGCCCCCTAACTACGCCCCCCTATAGATCGCGGGACGGCCGAACCGGGGACTTTTCATTGGATGAAATCAGGATTCGGTAGTGCCGGCCGCTGGCCGGCAACCTCGGGACCTCTGCAGTTGCCGGCCAGCGGCCGGTACTACCGGATAGCACCCGTGGTAGCGCCGGGCCATGCCCGGCGGACGCGGGATGGGCGATTACCGGAATACCACCGTGCGATGCCCGTTGAGCAGGATGCGGTGCTCCACATGGCGGCGAACCGCGCGTGCCAGCACCAGCGATTCGGTATCGCTGCCCAGCCGCACCAGTTCACGCGGTGCCATCGCGTGGTCCACGCGGGCCACGTCCTGTTCGATGATCGGGCCTTCGTCCAGGTCCTCGGTGACATAGTGCGCGGTGGCGCCGATGATCTTGACCCCACGCGCGTGTGCCTGGTGGTACGGCTGCGCGCCCTTGAAGCTGGGCAGGAAGCTGTGGTGGATGTTGATGGCACGGCCGGCCAGCGCGCGGCACAGCGTGGGTGACAGGATCTGCATGTAGCGCGCCAGCACCACCAGGTCGATGCGTTCGCGCTCGACGAGGTCGATGATCTGCTGCTCCTGCACCGCGCGTGTATCGGCGGTCACCGGCAGGTGGTGGAACGGCACCTGGTAGGACGCCGCCAGCGGCGCGAAGTCGGCGTGGTTGGACGCCACTGCTGCGATGTCCACCTTCAGCTGGCCGCTGTGGGCGCGGAACAGCAGGTCGTTGAGGCAATGCCCCTGTTTGCTGACCAGCACCAGCAGCCGCGCGCGGCGTCGGCCATCGTGCAGCTGCCAGTCCATGCCGAAGCCTTCGGCAAGCGTGGCCATGGCGGCGTGCACGGTCTCCAGCGGCAGGCCGGCATCGCGGTCGAAGTGCACGCGCAGGAAGAAGCGGCCACTCTCCTCATCGCCGAACTGCTGGGCGTCGAGGATGTTGCAGCCGTGGTCGAACAGCAGGCCGGACACGCGGTAGACGATGCCGGTGCGGTCGGGGCATGACAGGGTAAGAATGGAATCGGGGCGCATCGCCACAGTGTAGGGCAGCGCCCTGCCCAGCGGCCGGATGATCACGGGTGCAACCGACCTGCTTGGTTCAGTACCAAGCGATACTTGGACCTTCCCGTGGCAAGCTGGTCGGTCATGAACCTGTTGCAACTGATCCGCAGCTTCACCCGCACCGCAGAGACCGGCAGCATTGCCGCCGCGGCCCGCATCCTTGGCATCAGCGCCACCGCGGTCGGCCAGAACATCAACCGGCTGGAGGCCCATCTGGGCGTACGGTTGCTGAACCGGAGTACGCGGCAGCTGGCCCTCAGCGAGGCCGGCGCGCTGTACCTGGCGCAGGTGCGCCACATCGAAGCCGACCTGGCGCGCGCGCAGGCGATGGTCACCGCCGGTGACATCGAACCGGCCGGGCCGCTGCGCATCGCCAGCAGCAGCGCCTTCGGTCGCCACGTGCTTGCCCCCTTGTTGCCTTCACTGCAGCAGCGCTACCCACAACTGCAGCTGGAGCTGCGCCTGACCGACCGCGCCGTGCAGCATGGGCCGGAAGCGGTGGATGCCAGCATCCGCATCGGGGCGCAGCTGGAGGACGGCGTGGTCGCGCGGCAGCTGGCGCGTGTTCCGTTCGTGTTCTGTGCCTCGCCGGCCTACCTGAAGGCGCACGGCACCCCGCAACAGCCTTCCGAACTGGGCGGTCATCGCGGGTTGCTGCACCGCTTCCCTACCGATGGCCGGCCATTGCGCTGGGGCCTGCTGAAGGACGGCCAGCGCGTGGACGCCACGCTGCCACCGAGCATGGTCTGCGATGACATCGATGCGCTGGCGACGCTGGCGGCGGCCGGTGCCGGCATCACCCGGCTGGCCGCATTCGTGGCCGAGCCGTACCTGCGCGAGGGCCGCCTGCAGGCGGTGTTCGGCGCCGACACCGCGTGGCGCCCGGAACCGATGGAGGTCTACTTCTGCGTCAGCGACCGCCGCGATTTCACCGCCAAGATCCGCGCGCTGTTCGAACACCTTCAGGCCGGCATCGCGCCGGCCTGGCGGGTGTGAGCCTCAGCGCGTCTTGAACACGCCGCGCGCATCGCGCGGCTCGCAGCGCAGGTACTGTGGCGCAGGTTCCACGCTGTCGCGCAATGCGGCAGCGGCATGCCACGGCCAGCGCGGGTCGTAGAGGATGCCGCGCGCCAGGGCCACGGCATCGGCGTGGCGATGGCGCAGGATCGATTCGGCCTGCTCGGGCTCGGTGATCATGCCCACGGCGATGACCGGCATGCGCACCTTGGCCTTGATCGCTGCCGCGAACGGCACCTGGTAGCCCGGACCGACGGTGATCTTCTGGCGTTCGTCCAGGCCACCGCTGGAGACGTGCAGGAAATTGCAGCCGCGCGCGTCCAGCACCTGGGCCAGCGCTTCGCTCTGCACCAGATCCCAGCCGCCATCGACCCAGTCGCTGGCGGAGATGCGCACGCCCACGGCGACCTTGTCCGATACCGCCGCACGCACGGCGTCGAACACTTCCACCAGCAGGCGCAGGCGGTTCGGCAATGAGCCACCGTAGCCATCAGTGCGACGGTTGCTCAGCGGCGACAGGAACTGGTGCAGCAGGTAGCCGTGGGCGGCATGCAGCTCGATCAGCTCGAAGCCGAGGCGCTCGGCACGCACCGCACTGGCGGCGAAGGCGGCGATGACCTCGGCGATGCCGGCCTCGTCCAGTTCCTGCGGTGCCGGATCGGCGGCGTGGAACGGCAGCGGCGACGGCGCCACGGTGGCCCAGCCACGCGCATCGTCGGCCGGCAGCTGGCCACCGCCGTCCCAAGGGCGGTTCACCGAGGCCTTGCGACCGGCATGGCCGAGCTGGATGCCCAGCGGCATCGGCGACCAGCGGCGGACGCTGGCCAGTACCTGTGCCAACGCGGCCTCGGTGCCGTCATCCCAAAGGCCCAGGTCGGCCCAGCTGATGCGGCCACGCGGCTCGACCGCGGTGGCTTCCAGGATCAGCAGGCCGGCGCCGGATTGCGCCAGGTTGCCCAGGTGCATGGCATGCCAGTCGCTGGCGCGGCCGTCTTCGGCGGAGTACTGGCACATCGGCGCGACGACGATGCGGTTGGACAGGGTCAGGGGGCCGAACGAGATCGGCGAAAACAGCTGGCTCAAGACAGTGATGGACGACGTAGGGGATGCGTATTGCACCGCCGCACGGCTCCGGGATCAACCATCTGGATGGATCGCTGTTTCGCGGCGGCGGGTGGCCTGTAGAGTCGACTGACAGTCGACTCTACCCAGCCGATGGTTCGATAACCGACGCCAGGGCCTCAGCACAATCGCGTTCATCCTTGAACTGCAGCAGGTCGTCTGCACGGGTGCGGCCACGGTTCAACGCCGCCACCGGCAGTCCTGCTTTGGCCGCCGCCTGCACGAAGCGGAAGCCGGAATAGACCATCAGCGACGAGCCCACCACCAGCACGGCGTCGGCCTGCTGCAGGTGCTCGTGCACCGCCTCCACCCGCTCGCGGGGCACGTTTTCGCCGAAAAATACCACGTCCGGCTTCAACACCCCGCCGCAGTGCGGGCACCCGGGTACCACGAAGCTGGAGAAATCGGTCTCCAGGTCGGCGTCGCCATCAGGCGCGACGCCGGCCTCCAGCGCATCCCAGCCGGGGTTGGCGTCCAGCAGGCGCTGCTGGAAGTCCTCGCGGCCACTGCGGCGCTCGCAGCCCATGCAGCGCACCAGGTCCAGGCGGCCATGCAGGTCGATCACGTTACGGCTGCCGGCGCGCTGGTGCAGGCCGTCCACGTTCTGGGTCAGCAGCACCTGCAGCTTGCCACGGCTTTCCAGTGCGGCCAGGGCCTGGTGGGTACCGTTGGGCCGGGCCAGGCCGAAGCGCGGCCAGCCCAGCAGGCTGCGCGCCCAGTAGCGCTGGCGGGTAGCCGTCTCGCCCATGAAGGCCTGGTAGGTCACCGGTGGCGTGCGTTTCCACTGGCCGTCGCTATCGCGGTAATCGGGAATGCCCGAGGCGGTGCTGCAGCCGGCGCCGGTCAGCACGAACAGGCGCTGGGCGCGGTCGATGAAGTCGGTCAGTGGCGGGGTCATGGCTGCCAGATGGGGGCGCCGCAGCGCCCCCGCAAGCGCCGGTCGGTTGTCCGGGTCAGGCCGCCGGCAGCGGCGGCACCGCGATCGGGTGGCCTTCCTCGTCCAGCGCGATCATCACGAAGTGGCCGCGGGTGCACAGCTTGCGCTCGCCGCTGTGCAGGTCTTCGGCGACCAGTTCCACCTCCACCTTCATCGAACTGCGGCCGACTTCGACGATGCGGCCGATGGTTTCCACCATCTGGCCGATGCGGATCGGCAGCTTGAAGTCGACCTGGTCGCTGCGCGCGGTCACCACGGTACGGCGCGAGTAGCGGGCGGCAGCCAGGAACGCGGCCTTGTCCATCCACGCCAGTGCCTGGCCACCGAACAGGGTGCCAAGGTGGTTGGTGTGGTTGGGGAAGACGATTTCGGCCATGCGCACTTCGATGGGCGGCACGGTCTCGGGGATCGGGGTCATGGGGGAGCTTCGGTGTGGGGTGCTGCGGATTCTAAGCGACCGGCGTGACGGCCATCGGAATGCACGTGCAACGGTCACCCGGCAGCGGTGCCTGCGCAGGCCGCGCCTGCAGCAGGCGTTACACTGCGCCACGCCCACTGCCAGGACCTCCCATGCCCGCCACTTCCGACCTGCTGGCCTTTGCGCTGGTTTCGCTGGCCATGGTGCTCACGCCCGGGCCGAACATGATCTACGTCATCTCGCGCTCGATCTGCCAGGGGCCGATGGCGGGACTGATCTCGCTGGGCGGAGTGGCACTGGGCTTCGTGTTCTACATGCTGTGCGCGGCATTGGGCATCACCGCCCTGCTGATGACGGTACCGTTCGCCTACGACGCGCTGCGCATCGGTGGCGCGCTGTACCTGCTGTACCTGGCCTGGCAGGCGCTCAAGCCCGGTGGCCGTTCGCCGTTCGCGGTGCGCGAACTGCCGCAGGACAGCCCGCGCAAGCTGTTCACGATGGGATTCCTGACCAATCTGCTGAACCCGAAAGTGGCGGTGATGTACCTGTCGCTGCTGCCGCAGTTCCTGCACCCGGACAGCGAAGGCAGCGTGCTGATGCAGTCGATCGTGCTGGGCTCCACCCAGATCCTGGTCAGCGTCAGCGTGAACGGCATGATCGCGCTGACCGCCGGCAGCATCGCCGGCTTCCTGGCCGCACGCCCGACCTGGCAGATGGTGCAGCGCTGGCTGATGGGCACGGTGCTGGCCGGACTGGCGGTGCGCATGGCGGTGGAAGGGCGGCGCTGATCGCGGCGTGCCCTCCAGGCGATACGCCCGGCCCCGTAATCAGAACAGTTCAGCGTGGTAGAAGCTTGGTTGTGCCGACCAGGCCTTGATATCGCCACATTGCGGCACGCTGGTGTAGTACAGGCGGATGGGTATGGCGGAGACCTTCGCACTCATCAGCATGGCGTAGGTTGCCTTGCAAACCTCGGGCGGCATGCTGAAGTCGCCTTTGCTGACGATGTTGCAGACCGCGTGGATGGGCGAGACGGTGGTCGCCACGAACACCTTGCCGCTGGCATCGATGGAAACGTTGGTCACCTTGGAATCGCAGTTCGTGCCATGGGCGAGGGGCGGACAGGCGACCAGGACGGCGAACAGTCCCCCCATCCACCCACGAAACACGGTCCTGCGGGTTGCTGTTCCAGGCACTGCAGTCTCCATTGCGACCTCCAGGGTCCATTCAGTTGCGCCACCATGGCAGGACCACGCGCACGGAAACCCGGCGCTGGGATTGTCCACGCGTCATTCCTGCAGTCGCTTCCCCTTTTCCTCCAGGCCCGGCAGGGGTACGACGCACTGCCGCCACTGGCGTCCAGCGAGAATAGCTCATCCTTCTGATGCGCAACGAAAAACCCCGGCATTGGCCGGGGTTCTTCGTTGCGACAGGCCGGGCCGGTTCGATCAGAAGTTCATGTCGAAGGCGACTTCGCCCTGCACGCCGACCTGGTAGGCCGAGACGCGGCGTTCGAAGAAGTTGGTCAGTTCCTGCACGTCCTGCAGTTCCATGAACGGCAGCGGGTTGCGCACGTTGTACTTCTTTTCCATGCCCAGCTTGGCGAAGTGCTGGTCGGCACAGTGCTGCAGGTACTGGCGCATGTCGCGGGTGGAGATGCCGGCCACGCCGCCGGACAGCACGTCCTCGGCGAACTGCACTTCGCATTCGATGGCTTCGGCCAGCATGTCGTAGACCTGCTGCTTCATCTCTTCGTCGAACAGGTCCGGTTCTTCCTCACGCACCACGCGCACCGACTCGAACGCGAACTCCATGTGCGCGCTCTCGTCGCGGAACACCCAGTTGGTGCCCGAGGCCAGGCCCGGCAGCAGGCCGCGCGAACGGAAGTAGTACACGTAGGCAAAGGCCGCGAAGAAGAACAGGCCTTCGATGCAGGCGGCGAAGCAGATCTGGTTGAGCAGGAACTGGCGGCGCTGTTCGCGGGTCTCGATGCGGGTCAGGCTCTGGATCGAGTCGATCCACTTGAAGCAGAAATCGGCCTTCTTCTTGATCGAGTCGATGTTCTCCACCGCCGAGAACGCCTTGGCGCGCTCTTCCGGATCCGGCAGGTAGTTGTCGAGCAGGGTCAGGTAGAACTGCACGTGCAGCGCTTCTTCATACAGCTGGCGCGACAGGTACATGCGCGCTTCCGGCGCATTGAGATGCTGGTACAGGTTCAGCACCAGGTTGTTGGAGACGATCGAGTCGCCGGTGGCGAAGAACGCGACCAGGCGGTGGATCAGGTGGCGCTCGCCCGGCGACATCTTGCTGTGCAGGTCGGTGATGTCGATCTGGAAGTTGATCTCTTCCACCGTCCAGGTGTTCTTGATCGCGTTCCGGTACATGTCATAGAACTGCGGGTAGCGCATCGGGCGCAGGGTCAGTTCAAAACCGGGATCGAGCAGCATCTGCTTGGGCTTGTCGGCCATGGGTGTTTCCTTGAATTCCTGGGTGAGCCGCCGGGCGTGGCCCGGCGCTACCGTGGGTGTTTTTCCGCAGCCGAGCATGGCTCGGCTCTACAGGTGCGAGGTGTTCGAGTGCCGACCAACGGTCGGCACCCACCGCGCGGTGTGTTACTGGCAGGCCTCGCAGGCTTCCGGGTTTTCCAGCGAGCAGGCGATGGCTTCGTCCGGGCTGAATACCTTGGCCGGGGCCGCAGCGCTCACCGTGGTCTTGGCGATCTTGGTGGCCGGGCGCGAACGCAGGTAGTAGGTGGTCTTGATGCCCTGCTTCCAGGCGTACATGTACATGGAGGACATCGCGCCGATGTTCGGGCTTTCCATGAACAGGTTGAGCGAGGCCGACTGGTCGATGAAGGCGCCACGTTCGGCGGCCATGTCGATCAGCGAACGCATCGGCAGTTCCCACGCGGTGCGGTAGACCTCGCGCAGCGTTTCCGGAATCTGCGCCACGCCGGCGATGGAACCTTCGGCCAGCTTGATGGCATCGCGCATTTCCGGCGTCCACAGGCCCAGCTTCTTCAGCTCGTTCACCAGGTAACGGTTGACCTGCAGGAAGTCACCGGACAGGGTTTCGCGCTTGAACAGGTTGGACACCTGCGGCTCGACGCACTCGTAGCAGCCGGCGATCGAGGCGATGGTCGCGGTCGGCGCAATCGCGATCATCAGCGAATTGCGCAGGCCGTGTTCCTTGATGCGGGCGCGCAGGGCGTCCCAGCGTGCGGTGTCTTCCGGCACCACGTTCCAGGCGTCGAACTGCAGTTCGCCACTGGCGGCGCGGGTGTCGTTGAACGACGGGTGCTTGCCACGTTCCTGGGCCAGCTCGCAGGAGGTTTCCAGCGCGTGGAAGTAGATCGCTTCGGCAATCTTCTTCGACAGGGCGCGGGCTTCGGCGCTGTCGAACGGCAGGCGCTTGCGGAAGAACACGTCCTGCAGGCCCATGCAGCCCAGGCCGACCGGACGCCAGCGCAGGTTGGCGCGGCGGGCGGTTTCGATCGGGTAGAAGTTCAGGTCGATGACGCGGTCGAGCTGGCGCACGGCCAGGCGCACGGTCTCGGCCAGCTTCTCGAAATCGAACTCGTTGTGCTCGTCGAAGTGGTTGCCCAGGTTGATCGAACCCAGGTTGCACACCGCGGTTTCATCGTTGGAGGTGACTTCCAGGATTTCCGTGCACAGGTTGGACAGGTGGATCACGTTGCCCGGACGCAGGGTCTGGTTGCTGGCGCGGTTGCACTTGTCCTTGAAGGTCATCCAGCCGTTGCCGGTCTCGGCCAGCGTACGCATCATGCGGGCGTACAGCTTGCGGGCGGAGATGGTGCGGTTGGCCTTGCCCTGGGCTTCGGCCTGCAGGTAGGCGGCCTCGAAGGCTTCGCCGAACAGGTCGGTGAACTCCGGCACGACGCGCGGATCGAACAGCGACCATTCCTGGTCGGCTTCGACGCGCTTCATGAACAGGTCCGGCACCCAGTTGGCCAGGTTCAGGTTGTGCGCACGGCGGGCTTCGTCACCGGTGTTGTCACGCAGTTCGAGGAAGTCCTCGATGTCGGCGTGCCAGGTTTCCAGGTACACGCAGGCCGCGCCCTTGCGCTTGCCGCCCTGGTTCACCGCGGCCACCGACGAATCCATGGTCTTCAGCCACGGCACGATGCCGTTGGAGTGGCCGTTGGTCGACTTGATCAGCGAGCCACGCGAACGCACGCGGGTGTAGCTGACGCCGATGCCGCCGGAGAACTTCGACAGCTGGGCGATGTCGCCGTACTTGGCATAGATCGACTCCAGCGAGTCCTGCGGCGAGTCCAGCAGGAAGCACGAGGACAGCTGCTCGTGGGTGGTGCCGGAGTTGAACAGGGTCGGGCTGGACGGCAGGTAGTCCAGGTTGCCCATGCGCTTGTACAGCGCCAGGGTCTCGGACACGTCCTCGCTCAGCGCACTGGCGATGCGCAGGAAGAACTGCTGCGGGGTCTCGATCACCTTGCGGGTGTGCGGGTGGCGCAGCAGGTAACGGTCGTACAGGGTACGCAGGCCGAAGTAATCGAAGTTCAGGTCCAGCGCGCCGTCGATGGCGTCGTTGAGCTTGCGTGCATTGGTCTGCACGAAGTTCAGCAGGCGGTCGTTGATCAGGCCGACTTCATGGCCACGGCTGACCGACTGCGAGAAGGCGTAGATTTCCTGGCCCGAGACTTCCTTGGCGATGTAGTTGGCCAGCAGCCGCGCGGCAAGGCGGCCGTACTCGGGCTCTTCACCGATCAGCAGGGCGGCGGTGCGGATGGACAGCTCGTCCAGCTCGCGGGTGGTGGCGCCGTTGTACAGGCCGGAAATGGTGCGGGTGGCCACGCGCATCGGATCGACGGCGTGCAGGCCTTCAGAGGAACGCTGCACCGCGCGCACGATCTTGTTCAGGTCCACCAGTTCGGTGGTCCCATTGCGCTTGGTCACACTCATCGCGTTGGCCGTCGGCGGCGACGTCAACAGGAACTCGCTTTCCTTCTCGATGGTGGCGCTGGATTCGGTGCTCACGGCGTGTGTCCTCTTGGCGTGATTGGGGGTGCTCGATGCATCGGGTGACGCGGCCCGGGACATGACAGCCCAGGGTGACAGGACGGCGTCGCAGGGAATGAGACCTGCGCCGGCCACTGCCGTTGACGATCGCGGAGGGGTACTGGGGCCACCCCCTGGAATTGGGGTTGCTGCGACCGACGGCCACAAGATAGTGGGGGTAATGGGGTCCGTCAACGCCAAATGTAGTGAAATTCGGCAATCCCTTGCGCCGCAAGGATCGTGCCATCGACGCCTGGATCGGACGCTTCAGACCTGCCGGAACGGGCTGCGCAGTCAAGCCCGAAAGGCGTCATTGCGGTGGCACAACGCACCGCGAAAACGGAACAATGACAGCTTCACATGACAGTGATGAAACTGGCTAGGGACAACCCTGTGGATAGATCGTGGGCAGCCGGTGGGAATCCGGTGGATGCCGGGATCACCCGCCGGGCAGCGACGCGAGGCCGTATGTGGCGGCCGGGCCGGAGGAGCGGCCGCAGGGTAACGCCGTTGCGCCCTCCCCCCCCCGGATCATTGCCGGCCAGCGGCCGGCACTACCGGAATTCCGGAGTGGTCGTGCCGGCCGCTGGCCGGCAACGCACGCCCTCAGGCCCCCTCACGCCCGGTGTGGGTACCCAGGTACTCGGCGCTCTGCATTTCGATCAGGCGCGAGGCGGTACGCTCGAAGGCACCTGTTACTCATGTTCTGCGTGAACACGGAATTTCTGACTGCCTTGTGCCAGAAGAATCTGGGGCTTTTACACATGAGCAGACTACGCTTCGATCAACCCCAGCGCTTCGCCCAAGCCTTCAACAAATCCGGCTTGCTCACCTGAATACTCCATTGCGATGCTTTCAAACTGCACGCACAAAGACGATTTGGAATCCACGTCCATCATTTGCAATGTGGAAGCCAATCGTTCGAGCCCCTGCACTGCAGCATCTGGATCCAATACGTCATCCGTCGAAAACTCGAGGAAGATGGCAAGCTCAACGATCGCTCGCGCAACGTGCTTGTTGATTTCCTGACTCATGATTCACCCTCACCGGAATACTTGAAGCAGCCGAGCGTGGGCTCGGCTCTACAACCAGCAGAACCCCTCACGCCCGGTGCGGGGTACCGAGGTACTCGGCGCTCTGCATTTCGATCAGGCGCGAGGCGGTACGCTCGAAGGCGCCCTGCAGGCGCTGGCCGGTGTACAGCTCGATCGGCGAGGTGCTGGCGGTGCAGACCAGGTTGACGTGGCGGTCGTACAGCTCGTCGATCAGGTTGACGAAGCGGCGCGCGGCGTCCTCATTCAAGCGGTCGAAGGCGGGAATCCCGCCCAGCAGCACCGTGTTGAACTCGTGCGCGATCTCGATGTAATCCGACGGCCCACGCGGGCCCTCGCACAGCGCGGCGAAATCGAACCAGGCGATGCTCTTGCCGCGGCCCCGGACCGGGATCTTGCGGCCCTCGATCTCGATGTTGCCGGGCTTGGCCGGCTGGCCGCCGCTCAGTTCGCTCCAGCGCGTGGCCAACCAGTCGTCGCTGTCGGCCGCCAGCGGTGCGCGGTACACCGGCGAGCGGGTCAGCGCGCGCATCCGGTAGTCCTCGGTGCCTTCGGCATACAGCTCGACGCAGAAGCGCTGCAGCAGGCCGATGGCCGGCAGGAAGCTCTCGCGCTGCAGGCCGTTGAGGTAGAGGTTCTCCACCGCGGTGTTGGAGGTGGTGACCAGGGTCACGCCCTCGGCGAACAGGCGCTCCAGCAGCCGCGCCAGCAGCATCGCGTCACCGATGTCGGTGACGAAGAACTCGTCCAGCACCAGCACGCGCAGGTTGCTGCGCCATTCCTGGGCGATCTTCGCCAGCGGGTCGCTCTGGCCCTGGTGCTCGCGCAGGCGCTCGTGGACGCTGCGCATGAAGCGGTGGAAGTGGGTGCGGTACTTCTGTCTGATCGGCAGGCCATCGTAGAACAGGTCGACCAGGAAGGTCTTGCCGCGGCCGACGCCGCCCCAGAAGTACAGGCCCTTGACCGGCTCGGGCTTTTTCCAGAACGAGGACAGGCGGTCCAGCCAGCCGTCCTCGGCACTGTCCAGCAGGGCCAGGTGGATGCGATCCAGCTCAGCCAGCGCCGCATGCTGGGCCGGATCGTCCTGCCAGTCACCGCGGGCGACCCCTTCCGCGTACCGCTGCGACGGGGTCAGCTCGGTTGCACTCATGCCGCCGCGCCCAGCCAGTGCTTCACGCCGTGGGTCAGCGCGCCACGCAGGTCGATCAGCTTGCGGTGGAAGAAGTGGCTGGTCTCGGGCATGCGCACCAGCTCATGCGGGAACTCCAGCGTGTCCAGCCACTGGTAGACAGCCTGCGGATCGACGATCTCGTCCTGCTCGCCCTGGATCACCAGCCAGCGCGCCGGCGGCACGATGCCATCGAAATCCCAGCGCCCGGCCGGCGGCGCGATCGAGATCAGCGCTTCCGGCTGCAGCGCGGCGGCGGCCTTCAGCGACACGAACGAACCGAAGCTGAAACCGGCCAGCCACAGGCGGTCGTGCGGGCGCTGGCTGCGCACCCAGGCGGCGACCGCCTTCAGGTCGTCCTGCTCGCCCACGCCGCCATCGAAGGTACCGGCCGAAGCGCCGACGCTGCGGAAGTTGAAGCGCACCGTGGCGATGCCCAGCTCGCGCAGGGTCGTGGCGGTCATGGTGACCACCTTGTTGTGCAGGGTGCCGCCCTCGGTGGACAGCGGATGGCAGACGATGGCCACGATCGGCTGTGCCGGCACGTCGGCCTTGGGCAGGTCGACGACCACTTCCAGCGGGCCGGCCGGGCCGTCCAGTTCGAGGCAGGCGGTTTCGCCGGGGGCGACGGGGAACGAAGGCTTGTGCATGGCACCATGATACCGTCCCCCGCCCCTGCCCTGTGCCCGCCCCATGCTCTACCTGTCTTTGGCCGTGATCTGCAGCGTGCTGGTTTCGGTGTTGTTGAAGGTGGCCGGACGCCGCCAGCTGGATGTTTCGCAGATGGTCACCTGGAACTATCTGGTGGCGGCAACGCTCACCGCCGTGGTGCTGCAGCCGCCGCTGGATTCGCTGCGCGCGCCGCACGCGCCGTGGCTGTCATTGCTGGCGCTGGCGGTGGTGCTGCCCTCGATTTTCCTGGTGCTGGGCCGCGCGGTGGCGGTGGCCGGCATCGTCCGCAGCGAC
Organism: Stenotrophomonas sp. YJH_SMC_12-1; assembly: GCF_059370935.1. Classification (NCBI taxonomy): domain Bacteria; kingdom Pseudomonadati; phylum Pseudomonadota; class Gammaproteobacteria; order Lysobacterales; family Lysobacteraceae; genus Stenotrophomonas; species Stenotrophomonas sp. YJH_SMC_12-1. Next base: position 45,424 of record NZ_JCAFUD010000007.1, read on the forward strand.
GTGGCGCAGCGGCTGTCGCTGCTGCTGTCATTGGCCGCCGCCTTCCTGTTCTTCGGCCAGACTGCCACGCCGTGGAAGCTGGCCGGGCTCGGCCTGGGCCTGCTGGCGATGGTGGCGATCAGCCTGCGCCCACGCGGGCCGGTGGTCGCGTCCTCGCCCGGCGGCTGGGGCTGGCTGCTGGGGGTATGGGCTGGGTTTGCGGTGGTGGACGTGCTGCTCAAGCAGGTGGCGCTGTCCGGCACGCCGTCGATGGCGGCGGTGCTGGCCAGCTTCAGCGTGGCCTTCGTGCTGATGCTGGCGCTGCAGCTGTGGCGGCATGCGCGTGGCCGCAGCCGGCTGGCCTGGCGCAACCTGGGCGCGGGCGCGCTGCTGGGCCTGCTCAATGGCGGCAACATTCTCTTCTATGTGCACGCGCACCAGTCGATGCCGGACAGCCCGGCCACCGTGTTCGCCGGCATGAACATCGGCGTGGTGGTGCTGGGCGCGCTGGTGGGCGTGTTCGCCTTCGGCGAGGCGACCACCCGGTGGAACCGCGCCGGCCTGGCGCTGGCGGTGCTGGCGATCGGGTTGATCGCCTGGGGGTGAGCGTTGGTTGCGGCGGGCCATTTCCGCGCCCGCGGTGGGATGTCACTTTTCTTTTCGCGCGAAAAGAAAAGTAACCAAAAGAAACGCGCCGCCAGCCGCGAGCCGGTGCTGTGCACCGGCTCCCTGCGCTTCTCGGTGAATCAGGGGACGGCGCCGAACTCGCTGCGCTCAAACATCGGCGCCTCTTCGCCCCTGATTCACCTGCGATGCTCGGCTCGCTTGAAGACGGAGTGGAAGATCAAAAGCAACGGCAGGATCCGTGCCGATCAAGGTCCCGCCCAGAGCAGGTCCCCGCCGAACCTTATCTGTCGAAACCCAACAACAGCGGGTCGTGGTCGGAGCTGCGCCACGGGCCCTGCACGTTGCGGCCCTGGTAGCCGCTGGCATCCTGCTCGTCGGCGTTGCTGTGCCACTCGGCGGCACCGCGCAGGCGCTTGGCCATGCCCGGGCTCAGCAGCGCGTGGTCGAGGCGGCCGGTATAGCCGTTGTAGACGTAGCTGTAGGGATGCTCGATCTTGGCGACCTTGAACGCGTCCTGCCAGCCCAGGTCATGCAGGGTGCGGATCGGGTCTTCCATCGCGTAGGCATTGAAATCGCCGAGCAGCACCGCGTCCTTTGCACCGGTACCGGTCGGGTCGGTCTGCAGCCAGGCGTGCAGCTGCTGCGCCGAGGTCACGCGGGTGGCGTTCCAGCAGCCCTGGTTGTCGTTTTGGTCGGCGTCGGCACCGGCGGCGTCGCGGCAGCCCTTTGACTTGAAGTGGTTGGCCACCACCACGAACGGCGCGCCCTGCTTGCCCTGGAAGGCCTGCGCCAGCGGCACGCGGCTGTGCTCGACGAAGGGGCCACCGGTCAGCGTGGCCGGCTTGCCCACCGGCTGCAGGCGCGCGCTGCGGTAGATGATGCCGACCCGGATCGGGTTGTCACCGGGGCCGTTGCCCGCGTCGACAAAGCGCCAGTCGCCCTGCGCGCCACGGTCGCGGTTGAGCGCATCGACCAGTTCGGCGATGGCCGACTGCGGGCCGTAGCCGTCGTTCTCCAGCTCCATCAGCGCGGCGACATCGGCGCCCAGCGCGTTGACCGTGGTGACCAGCTTGGCCATCTGCGCCTTGTGTTCCTCCAGCGTGCGTGCGCCGCGCAGGGTCGGGAAGCCACCGCCCTGGCCGTCGCCGTTGAAGAAGTTCTCCAGGTTGAAGGCCGCCACATGCAGGTTGCCCGGCACGGTCGGCACCGCCGGGCGCTTCAGCTCCGGCAGCTTCAGCGCGCCTTCGACCTGCAGGCGCGGATGGCCATGCGCATCCATGCGCACGATGCCCTGCACATCGCGCAGCTGCATGCCGGTGCGCAGCACCGGGTTGCCCGGCAGGTAAGCCACGCTGGCCGGGTCGCGGGCATCGCTGCCATCTTCCAGCACCAGGCGGCGGCGCTGGTTGTCGGCCATCACCTGCTCATAGCCGGCAGTGCCCGGCGTGGCCACTTCGGTCGGCTGCCAGAGGCGGCCATCGAAGGCCACGGTGAGCTGGCCGAAGCGCTCCAGGCCGTCGGTACCGGCCAGGGTCAGCGGTGCGGCGATGCGCACGCGCTGGCCATCCAGTGCACGCCAGTCGGCCGGCGCGGCGGTCAGCACCACGGTGGCGCTGCTGCGCGCAGCGGAGGGCGCCGCGGCCGGTGCGGCCTGCGGCTGGGCCTGGGCAAAGGCGCCGGCCGGCAGCAGCAGGGACAGGGCAAGGGCGAGGGAACGGCGGCGCATCGGCGGGCGACTCCATGGAAGAGGCGCACAGACTAACCTTGAAATGCGAAACCCCAGCGACGCGCGCGGTTTTGGCCTTGGCCGGCAAAGCCGCCGGTGGCAGACGGAGAACGACCGCGGCGATTGGGGCGACCGGCGGGTAGAGTCGACTGTTAATCGACTATCGCGCGCAGCGCGGGCTTTTTCGGTGGCGTTGGGAAGAGCAGTCGACCAACAGTCGACTCTACCCCCGTTCCGCGGTTCCGCCATCCCGTTCGGCGGTTCCATGTTCCGACGTTTCCGACGTTTCCGCCGTTTCGCGGTTTGGCCGTCCCGGCGCCTACTTCAGGTTGCCCAGCATCCAGTCCACGGTGGCGTGGATCTGTTCCTCGGTCAGCGCCGGGTTGCCACCCTTGGGCGGCATGATGCCGCCATCCGGGCCGGTGTAGCCCTCGATGGCGTGCTTGTAGAGGGTGTCCTTGCCCTGCGCGATGCGCTTGTCCCAGTGCGAATGGTCCAGCGTCGGCGCCATGCCCACGCCGGTGGTGTGGCAGGCCGTGCACAGGTTGTCGAAGATGACCTTGCCGTCCTTGGTGCCACCGTAGGCCACCTGCGAGGCGGCCTTGGCCAGCGCGGCGGCCTTGGCCGCTGCCTGCGCGGCGGCGCCGGTGCTGCCGGCATAGACCGCGCCGGTGGGCGAAATGCGCTGTTCGGTGCGCTTGGCCGCCGTCGGCGACACCTCGGGCGGAATCCGGGTGTGGATGTAGGCGGCAAGGAGGATGAGGCCGAGGGTGATGGTCGCCAGCAGCGCGATCACCATGGAGAAGCGTTTCAGGAACTCCAGATCGTAATTCCGCACTCTTCGTTACCCCTGGCTGATAGTCGTTGGACCACGGCTGAGCGACTGCGTGATGGACCGAGTATAGAACGCGCTTTGCGTGCGACAACAGGCGTCACTGCTGGTGCGGCGCAACATGCCGGCCCGGTAGTGCCGGCCGCTGGCCGGCATCGCCATCCCGCCGGATGGATCGTGCAGAAACCGGCCAGCGGCCGGCTCTACCACGTTACCGGGCGCCGATTGCGCGCAGGCAGAAGCTGCAGATCGCATCCACCAGCGCGTCTTCGTCGCGGTGCGCTTCGCGGCTGGGTGCGGTCGGGCCGACCATCGCCTCGGTGAAGGCGCCGACCAGGCAGGCGGCGGCCACATGCGCGTCCTGCGCAGGCAGCTCACCGGCGGCCACGCCCTCCTCCACCAGCCGCAGGAACACGTCGCCGAAGGCGCGACGACCACGCATGCGCTCAGCCTCCACGTCCGGATCGACCGGTTCGACGATGAAGGCATGCGCCAGCCCCGGCCCGGCCAGGGCGCGGCGAACGAAGGCGGTGATCGCCAGCCGCAGGCGCTCGCTGGCCACCTCCGGACCACTGGCGATGCGCTCCATGATCGCGACCTCGTGGGCCACCGCGGCGTTGAGCACCTCCACGAACAGCTCGGCCTTGGACGGGAAATGGCGATAGATCAGGCCGGTGGATACCCCCGCCTGGGTCGCCACGGCGGTCACCGGGGCGTTGCGCCAGCCGCCGGTGGCGACCAGCTCACGGGTGGCCAGCAGGATCCGTTCACGGGCCCCGGCCAGGCGTTCTTCCATCAGTGCAGAGCGTTTGTAGGCCATGTTTTGATTCTGGTTTCAATTTTTGAATTTGTATTCACTTCTTATCCGAACCCCGCTACGCTGGGGTCCAATCGCCCGTGCGGGCAGCGGTCCTGCAGACCGCCGCCCGCTTTCCCGCCGGGTGCGTCCATTTCCTGCCATCCCGTCGTGGAGCCACCACAATGCACGTGCCATCCCTGAACTTCGACCTTGGCGAAGACATCGACCTGCTGCGCCAGAGCGTGGCCCATTTTGCTGCCGCCGAGGTCGCACCGCTGGCCGCCGAGGCCGATGCCAGCAACCAGTTCCCGCTGGCCCTGTGGCCGAAGCTGGGCGAACAGGGCCTGCTCGGCCTCACCGTGGAAGAAGCATACGGCGGCACCGGCATGGGCTACCTGGCCCACGTGGTGGCGATGGAAGAAATCTCGCGTGCCTCCGGCGGGATTGGCCTGTCCTATGGCGCGCACTCCAACCTGTGCGTGAACCAGCTGCGCAAGAACGGCAACGAAGAACAGAAGCAACGCTTCCTGCCCGGCCTGTGCGACGGCAGCCTGGTCGGCGCGCTGGCAATGAGCGAGCCGGGTGCCGGTTCGGACGTGGTGTCGATGAAGCTGCGCGCCGACAAGCGCGGCGACCGCTACGTGCTCAACGGCAACAAGATGTGGATCACCAACGGCCCGGATGCGGACGTGCTGGTGGTCTATGCCAAGACCGACATGGACGCCGGCGCCAAGGGCATCACCGCGTTCCTGGTCGAGAAGGGCATGAAGGGCTTCTCCACCGCGCAGAAGCTGGACAAGCTGGGCATGCGTTCCTCGCCCACCTGCGAGCTGGTGTTCCAGGACTGCGAAGTGCCGGAAGAAAACGTGCTGGGCCAGGTTGGCGGTGGCGTGCGCGTGCTGATGTCCGGCCTGGACTACGAGCGCGTGGTGCTGTCCGGCGGCCCGCTGGGCCTGATGGCCGCGGCGATGGACGTGGTGATGCCGTACGTGCACGAGCGCCACCAGTTCGGTGAGGCGATCGGCAGCTTCCAGCTGATCCAGGCCAAGATCGCCGACATGTACGTCGGCCTGGGCGCCTGCCGCGCCTATGTCTATGCCGTGGCGCGCGCCTGCGACCAGGGCCGCACCACCCGCCAGGACGCCGCCGGTGCCATCCTGTACGCCGCCGAGAAGGCGACCTGGCTGACCGGCCAGGCGATCCAGATCCTGGGCGGCAATGGCTACATCAACGAATACCCGACCGGCCGCTTGTGGCGCGACGCCAAGCTGTATGAAATCGGCGCCGGCACCTCGGAGATCCGCCGCATGCTGATCGGCCGCGAACTGTTCCAGCGCACCCTGTAAGGCCACCGCGATGACCGTCCTGAACAGCCAGCTGCAACCGGGCAGCGAAACGTTTGAAAGCAACCGCGCGGCCATGCAGGCCGTGGTCGACGATCTGCACGCCACCCTGGCGCGCACCGCGCTGGGTGGCAGCGAAGCCGCACGCGCCAAGCACACCGCACGCGGCAAGCTGCTGGTGCGCGACCGCATCGACGCCCTGCTCGACCCCGGCAGCGCCTTCCTCGAAATCGCGCCGCTGGCCGCGCATGGCATGTACGAAGACGCCGTGCCGGCCGCCGGCGTGGTGGCCGGCATCGGCCGGGTGAGCGGCGTGGAATGCGTGATCGTGGCCAACGATGCCACGGTCAAGGGCGGCACCTACTACCCGATGACGGTGAAGAAGCACCTGCGCGCGCAGGAGATTGCCGAACAGAACCACCTGCCGTGCATCTACCTGGTCGATTCCGGCGGCGCGTTCCTGCCGCTGCAGGACGAAGTCTTCCCCGACCGTGACCATTTCGGCCGCATCTTCTACAACCAGGCCAACCTGTCGGCGCAGGGCATTCCGCAGATCGCCTGCGTGATGGGCAGCTGCACCGCTGGTGGCGCCTACGTGCCGGCGATGAGCGACGAGACGGTGATCGTGCGCGAGCAGGGCACGATCTTCCTCGGCGGCCCGCCGCTGGTGAAGGCGGCCACCGGTGAAGTAGTGACCGCCGAGGAACTGGGCGGCGCCGACGTGCACACGCTCTTATCCGGCGTGGCCGACCACATGGCTGACAACGATCTGCAGGCACTGGCACGGGTGCGTGCGATCATCGCGCAGCTGAACTGGCGCAAGCCGGAACCGGCGATGGCGGTGCAGGCCAGCGAAGAACCGCTGCTGCCGGCACACGAACTGTACGGTGTGATCCCGGCCGATACGCGCAAGCCCTACGACGTACGCGAGGTGATCGCGCGCCTGGTCGATGGCTCGCGCTTCGACGAATTCAAGCCGCGCTATGGCGCGACGCTGGTGACCGGCTTCGCCCATCTGAACGGCTACCCGATCGGCATCATCGCCAACAACGGCATCCTGTTCTCCGAGTCGGCGCTGAAGGGCGCGCACTTCATCGAGCTGTGCACCCAGCGCAACATTCCGCTGGTGTTCCTGCAGAACATCACCGGCTTCATGGTCGGCCGCAAGTACGAACAGGGCGGCATCGCCAAGGACGGCGCCAAGCTGGTGATGGCGGTGGCCTGCGCCAGGGTTCCCAAGTTCACCGTGGTGATCGGCGGTTCGTTCGGCGCCGGCAACTACGGCATGTGCGGCCGCGCGTACTCGCCGAACTTCCTGTGGATGTGGCCGAACGCACGCATCGGCGTGATGGGCGGCGAGCAGGCCGCCAGCGTGCTGGCCACGGTCAAGCGCGATGGCATCGAGGCCAAGGGCGGCCAGTGGCCGGCTGCGGAGGAAGACGCGTTCAAGGCGCCGATCCGCGACCAGTTCGAGCAGCAGGGCCACCCGTACTACGCCAGCGCGCGCCTGTGGGACGACGGCGTGATCGATCCGGCCGACACCCGCCGGGTGCTGGCCCTGGCGCTATCGGCCAGCCTCAACGCCGCCCCGCAGCAGACGCGCTTCGGCGTGTTCCGCATGTAATCCATGCCATGACCGAGCACGCTCCCATGAAGCCCGTTGCCATGTTCACCAAAGTCCTGATCGCCAACCGTGGCGAAATCGCCTGTCGCGTCATCGCCACCTGCCGCCGCCTCGGCATCGCCACCGTGGCGGTGTATTCCGATGCCGACCGCAACGCGCGCCACGTGCGCCTGGCCGACGAAGCCATCCGCATTGGTCCGGCCGCCGCGCGTGAGAGCTACCTGCGCGGCGATGCGCTGCTCGACGCGGCACGCGCGACCGGCGCGCAGGCCATCCACCCCGGCTACGGCTTCCTGTCCGAGAATGCCGACTTCGCCGATGCCTGCACCGCCGCCGGCATCACCTTCATCGGGCCGCCGGCCAGCGCCATCCGCGCGATGGGCGACAAGAGCGCGGCCAAGGCGCTGATGGCCAAGGCCGGCGTACCGCTGACCCCGGGCTACCACGGCGATCAGCAGGCACCGGACTTCCTGCGCACGCAGGCCGACGCCATCGGCTACCCGGTACTGATCAAGGCCAGCGCCGGTGGCGGTGGCAAGGGCATGCGCAAGGTCGAGCGCAGCGAGGACTTCGTCGATGCGCTGGCCAGCTGCCAGCGCGAGGCGGCCTCGGCGTTCGGCAACGACCACGTTCTGGTCGAGAAGTATGTCGAGCGCCCGCGTCATATCGAGATCCAGGTATTCGGCGACAGCCACGGTGACGCGGTGTACCTGTTCGAGCGCGACTGCTCGGTGCAGCGCCGCCACCAGAAGGTGCTGGAAGAAGCGCCGGCCCCGGGCATGAGCGCGGAACGTCGTGCGGCGATGGGCAAGGCGGCGGTCGATGCCGCGCGCGCGGTGGGCTATGAAGGTGCGGGCACGGTGGAGTTCATCGCCGGCCCGGACGGCGATTTCTACTTCATGGAAATGAACACCCGCCTGCAGGTCGAGCACCCGGTCACCGAGTACATCACCGGTACCGACCTGGTGGAATGGCAGCTGCGCGTGGCCTCGGGCCAGCCGCTGCCGCTGCGCCAGGAGCAGCTGGCCATCCACGGCCACGCGATCGAAGCGCGCCTGTATGCCGAAGATGCCGACCGTGGCTTCCTGCCCTCCACCGGCACCCTGCGCCGCCTGCGCCTGCCAATCCCTTCGGCCCATGTGCGCGTGGATACCGGCGTGGAGGAAGGCGACAGCATCACTCCGTACTACGACCCGATGATTGCCAAGCTGATCGTCTGGGACGTGGACCGCGATGCCGCGCTGCGCCGCATGAGCCAGGCGCTGGCCGACTGCCAGGTGGTAGGCGTGACCACCAATGCCGGCTTCCTGCGCCGGCTGGTGAATACCGATTCGTTCGCGCACGCCAGGCTGGATACCGCGCTGATCGAACGCGAACAGGCGGCATTGAGTGCAGTGGGCGAAACGGATGATGCCCTGTGGCAGCTGGCCGCCGTGGCCGCGGTTGCTGGCACTGCCGGTGCCAGCACCGACGCGCGCGACCCGCATTCGCCATGGCAGGCCCAGGATGGCTGGCGCCTCGGCGCATCGGCACCGCGCGTGCTGCCGCTGCAGCAGGGCGAACGCAAGCACACGCTCAAAGTGTGGGCACAGGCCGATGGCTGGCGCGTGCAGCGCGATGACGCCGCGCCGGTTCAGGTGATCGGCACAGCCGATGCGCAGCATCTTACCGTGCAGCTGGGCGAACGCCGCTGGTCGCTGCAGCTGCTGCGCGACGGTGACCAGCTGTACCTGTTCGGCGCCGACGGCCAGCACCGCTTCACCCTGCACGATCCGGTGGGCGAATCGGACCACGCCGTGGCGGATGCCGGCAGCCTGCTGGCGCCGATGCCGGGCAGGATCGTCGCCACGCTGGTCGCCGCCGGTACCGAGGTCAAGCGCGGCACGCCGCTGGTGGTGCTGGAAGCGATGAAGATGGAGCACACCCTGCAGGCACCGGCGGATGGGACGGTGAAGGGCTATCGCGCCAAGGCCGGCGACCAGGTGGGTGATGGTGCGGTGCTGGTGGACTTCGACGCGGCGTGATGCAGCAGAGGCCGCGCGGGGTCAGCCCGCGCGGTCTTCAAGGTTCCAGATCACGCCTGCCGGGTCCAGTTCGCTGGTCGTCATCCGTGATGCACGCCATCCGAAACCGCAGACCGCGAGTACCCCCTCATTGATCGTGTCCAGGCCCAGGGCACGTTCGATGGGCTTTTCGTTGATCGCTGCAGTAATGAATGCTCCCAGGCCGGCATCCGTGGCCGCCAGGTACAGCGTCTGGGATAGATGTCCCGCCTCCATCGCGACAACCCGATAGCTTTTCCCATGCTGGCGATACTTCCAGTACGTCCTGTTGAAACGTGGGGCCAGGACCACCAGCACGTGCGCATCCGCGAACCAGTGCTGCTGCCCGACCATGGACATCACGAAGTCGCGATCGATGGCCACGGGGCAATCAACCGGCATCAGTCCGTGGCCCTGCGCTCGATAGAGGTACATGCCCGCGGCAAGTCCATCGACATTGCGCACCAGCACGTAGGCTTCCACAGGATGCAGTCCGCCGCCCGAAGGTACGTTCTTCTTCAGGAACACCAGATCATCGCCTTCGCGCTGGCAGCTGCTGCTGCCGAATGCCCGTTGCAGCATCTGGCTCAGCAGGGGCAGCGGCAGTGATCGGGTGACATCGAAGTTCCGGCAGGTGACGCGCCGCGCCAGCAGTGCGTCGAAATCGGTGGACTGCTGAGGCGGCAGTGGTACCAACCCAGCGTCGGCAGCGGCAGCGTGCGGTGGCGGCGGTCCCAATGTCCTGCGCATCTGCGAGGCCGTTTCGATCTGTGATTCACGCATGTTGCGAACGGCGTCAACATCCTCCCAGCGTGAGAAGGCATGCATGACCGCAGCCAGGGGGTGCCAATGCGTTGCACGCAGCCGCTCGTCACGAGCGGCAACATCGTCATCCTGTCCGCGAGTCAACACCAGGCCACTGGCGATCAGCAGGTCCATGGCAGGTGAACAGGCCTTCCCTGCCTCAAGCGTGGTCCATGCACTTGGGCTCAGGCTTCCCAGCAGTGCCTGTGCCGCAGCGTCCAGCACCACCGGTCCATCCAGGTGGGGGGCGAGTGCCTCCCAGGCAAGCGTGCGCACCAGCCCATCACCACCGCGCAGCAGGCCCTCAAACTCAAACCGGATCTGCTCGGTGGGCTGTACCACTACGATCGCGCAGCGCCTGACATCCATCGGATCAGCCCTTCCTTCATCGTGAATCCACGTTATCGAACCGCGACCCGATTCCTTTACATCTCCCGCTCTACCCTCTCAAGAACCGCTTTGCCAAGCCGACATCACCACTGCCCCTCGACACTCCATGGATGCAGGACACAATGCCCACGTTGACGCTCTCGCTGCCGGTCGCAAGGACGCTGGTTCAGCGCCTCGCCACCGATGACACCTTCCGCCAGCTCTTCGCTACCGACACGGCCGCCGCGATACTGCTGGCTGGACACGTTCCATCCAACCCGGCTGACCTTCAGCAGTTCGTCCAGGATTGCTGCAAGAACATCTGCCTGGCGGAGAAAGACGTCATCGCACAGGCCGAAGACCAGATCATCGCCATGCTGACCAGTGGTACCGGCTACTCCGTGCCGATGCTTGAGGACGGTTACGGCTCGCCGCGCACGCTGCGCTGAGGCATCGAGGCCATGGTGTCGGCAGCCTCGATTGCCGGCGCCGCCATGAGCCTCCGCACATCCACTACGTTAAGCGCCTGCAGGCAGAAGCTGCATTGCGCTTCTGCATATGCAAATCCGGGGCGATCACGCAGCCAACGCGTCTGCTCCTGGGCAACATCCTTCAGGCCCGCCTCCAGCGCCAGGTCACGCACTGCCAGCCGCACCTGCAGGCGTGGCTGCTTCTTCAGCAGCGGTACGAGCAGGTCCAGCCCGGCCTGGGGCCGGCCCTCATGCTGCATCATCCGCCCGGCCAACAGGGTGACGTACTGGCGCAACACGCTGCTGTCAGGGAGATCCTGAAGCGCGTTCATCCGGGCCTGGACCGCCTTGGCCGGTGCGGCATCGCCCAGTCTCAGTGCCAGCAAGGCTGCTGCGTGTGCTGCAACCAGGCGATCCACCACCTCCACCGCGGGTTCGCCGCTCAGCTCTGCGAACGGCGCGGTCGCGGCCACGCGCGCCACCATCAGCGCCTTCGACCTTCTGCCGGCCATCATGTAGGCGACGGCCAGGGGCATGTCGAAGTTGTACCGATCCATGCCCTGGCGCTGTCCGGCAAGCATCCTTCCCTGTTCGGCGAGCTTGATGGCGCCCTCGACATCGCCTTGGTCAAGCGCAATCGTGGTAGCGAAATTGCCAGCATGGAAGTTGCCTGGATCGATCCGCCCAAGCAGCGCATTGGCCTTCTCGAACTCGGAACGCGCTGCCGCCACCGTCGCCTGGCGCATCAATGCACCTTCCCAACCATTGCCGGCGGCACGGCTGAACGCGATGTCAGCCTCTGCGTAGCGCTCGCTGGCCAGCAAGGCGCGGCCGTACTGGTCCTGCGCGATCTCAGGCAGCTCGACCCTGCTTTGTGCAACACGCCGGGAAAGCGCCAGGGCCTCGGCAACGCGGTTCTCGTGGAAAAGATTCAGACCGGCGTTGTAGCTTGCAGGCATGTAATCCGGATACAGCTCCGCCATGCGCGCCCAGCCGTCGGTGGCGCGATCCGGATCACTGATCTGCAGCGCCCAGTTCTGCACGTACAGGCGCTCGCGTGGCGTAAGGTGCCCTGATCGACGGTCGGCCTCTGCCAGCAGACGCCGGGCATCGCGGTAATTCATCATGGCGAAGCGACAGCGGGCTTGGCCCAGCCATGCCAGGGCGAACTCAGGATCGACCTCGATCGCCTGCCCGAAGAACGCCATAGCGCCGTTGAAATCTCCTCGGCTGTAGCGCTTCTGGCCCAAGGCAAACGCACGCAACGCATCCATGCTGCCCGTGGTCACCTCCGGCAGGGATTGGCTGTCGCGCTGGATCAATGCGGGCTCTTCGCCCAGGCGATCACGCAGCTGGCGCGAAACATCGTCCACCGCCGCCAGTACTGCACCGGCCTTCGCATCGGCGGATACCACGGCCAGGGTGCGCAGCGTCGACGGCTCGACCACCTCCACGCTGAAGCGGGTTCGGCCGCCGACATCGGTCGCCGATGGCACGAACACCAGGCGGGCGCCCGTGCGCACCGCCACAGCGGCGGCATCGCCACGTTCACGGACACCGCGATCCGGCGGTTTCCGCATCATCTCAAGGGTGCGGCCGACGCGGTCGTCACTGACGACGTTGACGTAGCGGGACTGCTCGAGACTGATCCGGAACGCCTGGTCCAGGGCGTCATCGAGCAGTCGATTGCCGGTGAGGTTATGCAGCCCGCCGAGCACCACCCAGTCGCGTTCGGCGAACGCGATGGCCGGCTGTGGCCGGGTCAGCAACCAGACACCAAGCACTGCGGCCAGCAGTACGGCGGCCTGCGCCGCCATCGCCAGCGGACGGCGCCACAACGGAAGATCACGCCGGGCCTTGGCCGTGTGCCGCAGCCGCCCCGGGGTGGGCATGCCCGCCGCCTGCACGCCGTAGACTTCGGCTGGCTGGCTCACGCCCTTGAAGCGCCATCGCCCGAACGATCGCCATTGCAGGCCTTCAGCCATCGCGCCCAGCGACCCACTGGAGCGACGCACGATGGATTCGGCCACCGCCGAAAGCAGGATCTGGCCCGGACGTGCCAACTGCATCAGGCGCGCCGCCGTCGGCTTGGCCAGGCCTTCGACTTCAATCGCCTTGGCGCCAGCCCGCACTGCCTCGGCGCTGTTCTCCCAGGTCAGCACATCGCCCACATGCAGACCAGCCCGCGCCTGAAGATGGATCTCGTGTCTCTGCCCCAGCGGTTGCAGCCCACGCTGGTAATCCAATGCGAAGCCAAGCGCGTCGATCGGGCGCTCGAACAGCATGAACAGCCCGTCGGAGCGATCGATCAGCTGGCCGTTCCAGCGCTGCTGCAGCGCCAGCACCAGCCGGTCGTGTTCCTGGAACAGTTCGGCGGCAGCGACATCGCCGATGCGTTCGACCAGCAGCAGCGAGTCACACAGGTCGGTGAATAGCAGGGCGCGCAGTTGCTGGTTGTGCGGCGCCGACGTTCCGTTGTCGCCATTCATCGCCTCTGTCTCCCGATCTAGGGTGAGTCCACTGCGTCTGCCCAACGCAGGCAGTTGCCACCATCACGCTTGGCCTGGTACAGCGCACGATCCGCGCTGGCGTACCACTCGCTCCAGCCCGCATCCGGGTCCAGCAGGCTGGCGCCGATGCTGACCAGGCTGACGTGCGGCGTGCCGTGGCTGCGCTCGAGCAGGCCGTGTACCGCGCTGAGGATGAACTCTGCCGCGTGCTGCACGATCTCGTGGTTGCCACGACGCAGGATCAGGCAGAACTCGTCACCGCCGAGCCGGCAGGCCAGGTCCTGCTCACCGGCCATCGAGCGCAGGATGTTGCCCATGCTCTGCAGCACGCGATCGCCGGCCTGGTGGCCATGGCGGTCATTGATCTGCTTGAAGCGGTCGCAGTCGATGAGCAGCAGCGCCTGCGGCAGCCCACTGCCATCGGCGCGGCATTCCTGCAGGTACAGGGTGAGGCCACGGCGGTTGTGCAGCCCGGTCAGTTCATCGGTACGCACCAGTTCACGGGTGTGGGTCAGCTGGTGGGTAGTGATGTACAGATTGTCCAGCGCGGTTTCCAGATCATGGTTGCGCCGGCGCAGCTGGCTGATCAGCGCCTGTTCGTTGGTCAGCACGCGCATGATCGTGCGGCGCAGGAAGTAGGCGACCAGGCCCGGATCGGATTCCACCAGACGATGGAAGTCGGCGGGCCCCAGCTCAAGCACCTCGCAGTCCACCAGAGCGCGCGCACTGGCGCTGCGCGGGTGATCACCCACCAGCAGGCCCAGCTCACCGAAGAACTCCTGCTGCCCGAGGGTCTTGATCACCAGGTCCTCGCCGAAGTCCAGTTCGATCTGGCCTTCCAGGATCACGTACATGCGCTCGCCACGGTGGCCACGCTGGAACAGCCACTGCCCGGCATGAAGCTTGCGTGGACGGGCAAATCTGGCGAACAATGCGACCTCGGCATCGGACAGCAGCGCATGCACGATCTCGGCCATCGCCACCCGGGCGATACCTGACGTCACATCACTGTTCTCGGCCGCACCCCTGCCGGTCATTCCCTGCACCCGCCGCCAGCGTCCCCTGGTGAGCCGCGGAGCATAGCACCGCTTTAAAATGTGCGCCCTATCTCATTTTGAGCCGTGTGGTCCGCTTTCCCGATGTGAAGGCGCACGGTGGCCGTTCTGCCCGCCACGGTCCAGGGAAAAGTCGTTCCGGATCAATCTGATGGCCACCTTCACAGGGTTTCGGCCAAGTTGCCGGACTGTGGGGTGCGCTGGATTGACGCTGCATGCGTTCATCGAGTTTCCATCGATACAACAACGCCGGCAAGTCCCCCGACCGGCCGGCGTTGCCTGGCCCTTCCCTGGCCACCCTGATCGGATTCGCGACCCCGATAGAGCCGGCCGCTGGCCGGCTTCTCCGTAGTGCCCGAAGGCGCACGTGGGTGTCGGCCAGCGGCCGGCACTACCGCATCACGCAGCGCGTTCGCTGCGCCCGCCGTGGAACTGTTCTTCTTCGGTCGAGCCGGTCAACGCGGTGGTCGACGACTGGCCCTGCTGGATCGCCTGGGTCACGGCATCGAAGTAGCCGGTGCCAACCTCGCGCTGGTGCTTGACCGCGGTGAAGCCACGCTCGGCGGCTTCGAACTCGGCTTCCTGCAGTTCCACGAACGCGCTCATCTGGCGGCGTGCGTAGCCGTGGGCCAGATTGAACATGCCGTAGTTCAGCGCGTGGAAGCCGGCCAGGGTGATGAACTGGAACTTGTAGCCATAGCTGCCCAGCTCACGCTGGAACTTGGCGATGGTGGCGTCGTCCAGGTTCTTCTTCCAGTTGAAGCTGGGCGAGCAGTTGTAGGCCAGCAGCTTGCCCGGGAACTTCGCATGGATCGCCTCGGCGAACCTGCGTGCGAATTCCAGGTCCGGCTTGCCGGTCTCGCACCACACCAGGTCGGCGTAGGGCGCGTAGGCCAGGCCACGGCTGATCGCCTGGTCCAGGCCATTGCGGGTCTTGTAGAAGCCCTCGACGGTGCGCTCGCCAGTGGTGAACGGGCGGTCGTTGCCGTCGATGTCACTGGTCAGCAGATCCGCGGCCTCGGCATCGGTGCGCGCGACCAGCAGGGTCGGCACGCCCAGCACGTCGGCGGCCAGGCGTGCGGCGTTGAGCTTCTCGATGGCCTCGCGGGTCGGCACCAGCACCTTGCCGCCCATGTGGCCGCACTTCTTCACCGACGCCAGCTGGTCTTCGAAATGCACGCCGGCGGCGCCGGCCTCGATCATCGCCTTCATCAGTTCGAAGGCGTTGAGTACGCCGCCGAAACCGGCTTCTGCGTCGGCCACGATGGGCTGCAGGAAGTCGATGTCATCCTTGCCTTCGGCGTGGTGCAGCTGATCGGCACGCAGCAGCGTGTTGTTGATGCGCTTGACCACCGCCGGCACCGAATCGGCCGGGTACAGCGACTGGTCCGGATACATCTGGCCGGCCAGGTTGGCGTCGGCCGCCACCTGCCAGCCGGACAGGTAGATCGCCTTCAGCCCGGCCTTGACCTGCTGCATGGCCTGGTTGCCGGTCAGTGCACCCAACGCGTTGACGAACTCGCGCTCATGCAGCGATGCCCACAGCTTCTCCGCACCCAGGCGGGCCAGCGAATGCTCGATGTGGACGGTGCCGCGCAGGCGGACCACGTCGGCGGCGCTGTAGTTACGCTGGATGCCTTCCCAACGCGGGTTGGTATCCCAGTCGTGCTGGATCTGTTCGGCAGTGGGCAGCTTGCTCATGTCTTTCTCCAGTTCGGTTCGTGCGTGCAACGGGGAGGGAAACGGCGGGTTTGCGGGCAGTCAGTCAGTCGATGCGCGCGTAGGCCGGCAGGGTCAGGAAATCGGTCAGTTCGTCGCTGCGGCTCAGTTCGCCGAGCAGGGCGATGGCCTCGCCGATGCGTGCGCCACCGGGCAGCGCGGCGGTATCGCCCAGCCGTGCCGGCAGCTGCGAGAGGGTGGAATCCAGCAGCGCGAGGTCGATCGCGGTGCCGTCGTCCAGCTGCTGGCCCGGCGTGTGCAGCCACTGCCACAGCTGGCTGCGACTGATCTCGGCGGTGGCCGCATCCTCCATCAGGTGGTGGATCGGCACGCAGCCGTTGCCATCCAGCCAAGCGGCCAGGTAGCGCACGCAGACTTCCACGTTGCCTTCGAAACCGGCGCGGGTGATGGTGCCCGGCGGCCGTGCGATCAGTTCGTCGCGGCCGACGCGCACGTCCTGGCGCAGCACGCTGTGCTGGTTCGCACCGGGCATGTGTTCGTCGAAGATCGCCATCGCCACCGGAATCAGCGCCGGGTGTGCAACCCAGGTGCCGTCATGGCCGGCGGTGACTTCGCGCAGCTTGTCGGCGCGCACACGGGCCATCGCCTGTTCGTTGGCGGCGGCATCGTTGTTGATCGGAATCTGCGCGGCCATGCCGCCCATCGCATGCGCACCGCGGCGGTGGCAGGTCTGGATCAGCAGCTCCGAATACGCTTTCAGGAACGGCTGGGTCATGGTCACCTGGCCGCGTTCGGGCAGCACGCGGTCGGCGTGGCGGCGGAAGGTCTTCAGGTACGAGAAGATGTAGTCCCAGCGCCCGCAGTTCAGGCCGACGATGCGGTCACGCAGCGCGTGCAGGATCTCGTCCATCTCGAACACCGCCGGCAGCGTTTCGATCAGCACCGTCACCTTGATCTGGCCATGCGGCAGGCCGAGCATGCCTTCGATGTGCGACAGCGCGGTCTCCCACAGCGCCGCCTCTTCCATGCTCTGCAGCTTGGGCAGGTAGAAGTACGGGCCGCGGTCCTTCGCCTGCAGGGTGCGGGCGTTGTGGAAGGCGAACACCGCCGCGTCGAACAGGCCACCGGCCAGCGGCTGGCCGTCGATGGCCACGTGCTTTTCGTCCAGGTGCCAGCCGCGCGGGCGCACGATCAGCACCGCCTGCTCGTCGTACGGGCGCAGGCTGTAGTGCTTGCCATTTGCAGCGGTGAATTGCAGGTCACCGCGCACCGCCGCCGCCAGCGACTGCTGGCCGGCCAGCAGGTTGCGCCAGGTCGGCGAGGTCGAATCCTCGAAGTCGGCCATGAACACCTTGGCGCCGGAGTTCAGCGCGTTGATGACCATCTTCGGGTCGGTCGGGCCGGTGATCTCGACGCGGCGGTCCTGCAGCGCGGCCGGCAGCGGGGCAACGCGCCAGTCGCCGTTGCGGATCGCGGTGGTGTCTTCCCGGAAGTCCGGCAGGCCGCCCTGGTCGAAGAACGCCTGGCGCTCGCGGCGGGCCTGCAGCCGTGCCTGCCGGCCCGGTTCCACCGCGCGGTGCAGCGACACCAGCAGGGCCAGCAACGGCGCCGGCAGCAGGGTGTCCTGGCCGGCCACGCGGGTCGCCAGGGCGATACCGGGGGTGGCCTTGCTGGCAGGGGTGGGAACAGCGGAAGCGACGGCGGACATGGGGCGACTCCAGCGGTGGGGGAACGACTCCACGGTGCCGCTGGGCCCGAGTATTTGGCAAAACAGTTTTTGCAATGTTCTACATAAGTTATGCTAATACTCGTGACACGATGAGCACACGCACCCCGCCAAGTCCGCGTTTTTCCTACAAATCCGACCGGCTGAAGCCGCTGCGCGCGTTCTGCCAGACCGTGCGCCTGGGTTCGGTCTCACGGGCGGCTGAGGCACTTTTCGTCAGCCAGCCGGCGATCAGCCTTCAGTTGCAGGCGCTGGAACGGGAGCTGGGGGTGCCGCTGTTCGAGCGCAGCGGGCGGCGCCTGGTGCCCAGCCGCGAGGGCCAGCTGCTGTATGAAATGGCGCAGCCACTGGTGGAAAACCTGGACGGGCTGGAGGCGCGCTTCCGCGACAAGGTGCGCGGACTGGATGCGGGCGAACTGAACATCGCCGCCAACAGTTCCACCATCCTCTACCTGCTGCCGAAGATCGTCGAACGCTTCCGCCTGCATCACCCGGACGTGCGCCTGACCCTGCACAACGCGATCAGCGCCGACGGCACCGACCTGCTGCGCGAGGATGCCGCCGACCTGGCGATCGGTTCGATGACCGATGTGCCGGCCGACCTGAGCTACGCCCCGGCCTATCGCTTCGAGCAGGTGCTGATCGCACCGCACGATCATCCGCTGGCCAGTGGCGGCGAGCTGGAGCTGGCCGACATCGCGCGCTATCCGCTGGTACTGCCGCCGAAGCGGCAGATCACCTATCGCCTGGTGGACCAGGTGTTCCAGCGCCACCGCATCGCCTACACCGTGGCACTGGAGGTCGGCGGCTGGGAGGTGATCAAGCAGTACGTGGCGATGGGCATGGGCATTTCGATCGTGCCGGCGCTGTGCCTGAACGAGGCCGACCGCGAGCGGTTGGCGGCGCGGTCGATGAAGCGCTGGTTCCCGGAACGCAGTTACGGGGTGATCGTGCGCCGGGGCAAGGCGCTGTCGGCGCAGGCGCGGGCGTTCATCGAGCTGATCCAGCCGGAGTTGTTCAGTCCGCGCGATTACGACCAGAGCGGGCATTCCGAGCGGTAGGGGTGTTCGGCAGGGCTGCGCCCTGCACCTGCCGAGGCCGAAGCAACGGCAACAGCGGGCTATCCGTGGGATGGCGGTGCGCTGTGGGTGGGCAGGACACGCCGTGAACCCATCCCTGGGGGCTCGATGGCGCCATCCATGGCGCCAACGGTCCTGCCCACCCACAGCGCACCGCCTCTGACAGATCTCCGCGGCTGTTGGTAGGTGTCGACCTTGGTCGACACGTCATCAATGATCGAAATGGGCTTTTGTAGAGTCGAGCCATGCTCGACTGGCGGAAAAACGATCAAAGAAGACGCCAGGCACGGTCCCGGTCTGGCTAGACTGGCCCCATGTCCATCGAACTCCGCCACCTGCGTTACTTCCTCGCCGTTGCCGATACGCTGCACTTCGGCCAGGCGGCGGAGCGGCTGGGCATGTCGCAGCCGCCGCTCAGCCAGCAGATCCGCCAGCTGGAGGACCTGATCGGTGCGCGTCTGTTCGTGCGCAGCCATCGTCGTGTGCAGCTGACGCCTGCGGGCGAGCTGCTGCAGGAACGTGCACGCGCCATCGTGCAGCAGGTGGAAGCGGCGGTGGACGAGGTACAGCGCGCGCAGCGCGGTGAGCAGGGTGAACTGCACATCGGCCTGACCCGCGCCACGCCGCTGTCGCCGCAGATTCCGCGTTCGATCCTGCACTACCGCCAGCAGTATCCGCAGGTGCGGCTGCAGCTGAGCGAGATGAACACCCTGCAGCAGATCGACGCGCTGCTCGACGGCTCACTGGACGTGGGCATCATCCGCAAGCGTGCGCTGCCGCCGGAACTGGTGGCGCACAGCCTGTTCGTCGATCCGCTGGCGTTGATCGTGCATGCCGACCATCCTGCCCTGCGCAGACTGTCGAGGCAGGGCACGCTGTCGCTGCGCGACTTCGCGCAGGAGCCATTCGTGGCGTTCCGCCGCAGTGCCGGTGCGGGCATCCATGACCACATGATCGCGTTGTGCGCGGCTGCCGGATTCACACCGCGCATCGTGCAGGAGGCGGGTGAAGCCTCGACGCTGATCAGCCTGGCCGCCGCGGGCCTGGGCGCCGCGATCCTGCCGTCTTCGTGCGATCACATCCGGGTGGAAGGATCGCGCTTCGTGGCGCTGGCCGATGCCGGTGCCCATTCGGAAGTGCAGCTGGCGTGGCATCGCGAACGGGTAACCCCGTTGATCCGCAATTTCGCCACGCTGCTGCGCGGGGCATTCGCCGGTAGAGCCGACTGTTAGTCGACTATCGCGCGCAGCGCGGGGTTTTCGCGATCTGATGGAAGAGCAGTCGACTAACAGTCGACTCTACCTCGGCAAACCCGCCACACCGTGGTTGCCGGCCAGCGGCCGGCACTACCGTGCGTTGGGTCACGCTGTGACCGGCTGTGGCGCGCGCTGCTGCAGCGCCCAGACGATGCCACCGCCGATCAGGGTCAGCGCGGCGGCGAACGCACACACGCCAAGCCAGTCCCAGGCTGCATAGGCCAGGCCACCCACACCGCCCAGCACGCTGGACCCCAGGTAGTAGGCGAACAGGTACAGCGCCGAGGCTTCCGCACGCATCGCACCGGCGCGGCTTCCAACCCAGCTGCTGGCCACGGAATGACCACCGAAGAAGCCGAAGGTCACCAGTGCGATACCCAGCGCCATCGTGCTCAGCCACGGCATCGCCAGCAGCGCGATGCCGGCGCCGATCAGCGCGAACGAGATCGACAGGATGCGGCCGCGTCCGTAGCGCGTGGCCTGCTGGCCCATCCACGCCGAACTGAAGGTACCCACCAGATAGACGCTGAAGATCAGCCCGACCACGGTCTGGCTGAGATGGTAGGGCGGCGCCAGCAGGTGATAGCCCAGGTAGTTGTAGAGGGTGACGAACACGCCCATCAGCACGAACGAGGTGGCGAACAGCCACGGCAGGCCCGGGTCAGCGAACAGCGTGCGCCAGCGCGACGGCAATTGGCGCAGGCCGCCGCGACGTGCATGGAAGTGCCGCGACGGTGGCAGCTGCAGCCACAGCAGCACGGTGCTGGCCACGGCGATGATCGAGACCACGCCGATGCCCCAGCGCCAGCCCCAATGGTCGGCGATGATGCCGGCCAGCAGGCGCCCGCTCATGCCACCGATGGCGTTGCCGCCGATGTACAGGCCCATCGCCAGGCCCAGCGCGCGGCTGTCCATTTCCTCGACCAGGTAGGTCATCGCTACCGCCGGCACGCCGCTCAGCGCCAGGCCAAGCAGGGTGCGCAGCACCAGCAGCGTGGTCCAGTCGTCCACCAGCGCGGTGCACAGCGACAGCATGGCCGACGCCAACAGCGCAACGATCATCAACGGGCGACGGCCGACCGCGTCGGACAGCAGGCCGGCCAGCAGCATCGCCACCGCCAGCATGCCGGTGGTCAACGACAGCGACATCGCGCTGCCGGCGGCGGACACACCGAAGTGACGGCTGAACTCGGGCAGCAGCGGCTGCACGGTGTACAGCAGGCCGAAGGTGGAGAAGCCGGCCAGGAACAGCGCCAGCGCGGTGCGGCGGAAGGCCGGGGTGCCCTGCTGGATGCAGGTGTCGGTGCCGGTATCGAGAATGGAGGGACGGCCTTCAACGGCCGCCGCAGTTTCGCCAGTCATGGAATCGAAGGGCCGGTGGGGACGGCCGGGCGTGGGAGGGAACGGGCCTCAGACTAGGCCCGTCCATCCAGTCGATCCATAACCTGATAAGTCAGGATTGATACTCAAGAAGTATCAATTCAGCTTACAGGCGCTGCCACTCGAAACCGTCGCCGCGGCGGTAGTACACCGCCACCGCACGGCCGTAGACCTTGTCGGCATCGACGAAGCCGAAGAAGCGGCCATCGAAGCTGTTGCCACGGTGGTCACCCAACACCAGCACCTTGCCGTCCGGCACCACCAGGTCGGCGATGTCCGGGCCGCCCCCCATGTCCAGATCGAGGCTGGCACGGCGTTCACCGAAGGCTTCCACATCCTGCAGGTCCGCAGTCTGCAGCGGCTGGCCGTTGATGGTCAGGTGCCCTTCGTGCAGCTGCACATGGTCACCGGCCACTGCGGCAACGCGCTTGATCAGGCGGGTGCCGTCGGCTGGCGAATCGAATACCGCCACTTCGCCGCGCTGCGGCGTGCCGGTGGACATCAGCTCCCTGCTGGTGAATGGCAGGCGCAGGCCGTAGGCGCGCATGTCCACCACCACCCGGTCGCCGGGCTGCAGGGTCGGCTGCATCGAACCGCTGGGCACCACGTAGTGGTTGGCGAGGGTATCGCGGGCGGCGGCGAGCAGGCCGAGCATCACCAGCAACGGCAGCGCCTCCTTTTTCAGCCAGGCCAGCGCGCGATCGGAAAAGGGAGGGCGGGCAACGGCGTCCATGGCAGGCTCCGGGTGGGTGGTAGCTGCATCAGACCACACATGGGGGGAGAGGTTCCCGGTAGCGCCGGGTTACGCAGGTTTTACGCGCGGGACCGGCCGCCGGCATCGCACCTTTACGGCCAGCGCGCGCATCGTGTGCCCACCGCGCCACAGGGCGCATTCCGCAAGGTGTTGTATGACCCTCCTGGTGATCCGCCACGCATCTTCGTCCGCGCCGCGCCCGCAATTGCCGGCGCAGCTGAGCGGCCATCGCGTACTGTGCAGCGACTGCGCCAGCCTGTCCGAAGTGCGCCAGTGCCTGTGCCAGCCGCAGGCGCGTTCGGCCGACTGGGTGCTGCTGGATGTCGGCGTGGCCGACGAGGCGCAATGGCAGGCCGAGGGCGGTGCGCTGCAGGCGGCGCTGGAACGGCTGCCGGCGCAGTACATCGAGTTGCAGGCACCCAGCGAGCCCGGCCTGGAGTCGCGCCTGCGACTGCAGCATGGCCCCGCGGCGGTGGTCATCGACCAGCGCAGCCAGCAGGCCGGTTATCCGTTGTCGCTGGCCATCGTCGGCCGCCGCCTGGCGCAGGAGGGCTGAGCCATGTCGATCTTCATCATCCGTGGCCCGGAAGCCGCCGGTGCGCTGATCCGTACCGCCATGCCGCTGCCGGCACCGGTACTGAAGTCGCTGGTGCACCGGGCGATCGACGCCGGCACCAGCGTGGCGATACGCGCCTGCGGCTCGGAACAGGAACTGCTGGACGCCCTGCGCGTGGCCGACCACAGCCGTGGCGAGGTGACGCTGCTGGACCCGGGTGCGTGTGCCAACAGCCTGCGTCTTCAGCGCCTGCTGCCCTACCTGCACAACGCCTACGTGGAAGTACATGACGACGGCGCGGTGGCCGAGCCGTGCCTGCCGGCCGGTGTCGGCCAGCGCCTGGGCATCGCCACCGGCTACGGTGCGCAGAGCTATGTGCTGGCGCTGGACATCGCGCTGGATCACCTGGGGCTGGCCGAACAAGCCAACCGGGTACACGTGGGGACGTGATGGCCGGGCTGTGCCCGGCACCCGGTAGTGCCGGCCGCTGGCCGGCAACCTCATCAGCAACAGCAACAGCCAAAGCCGGTTTCCTGGGGGATGGCGGGGTGGGTCCGGTTGCGGGGGACGCTGCAAGTACGTCCCTGTAAGCTTGGCCGCGGCATCCATGCCGCGGACACCCCCGCAACCGGACCCACCCCGCCTTCGACAGATCTCCGCGAACTGTCGGAACAGCATGGCCTGCTTCTGGTGGGTGTCGACCTTGGTCGATACATGGATCCACGCCATGCGTGGATGAGCGGCACACTGCGGAATCTGTCGATGGCATCGATTCAACGAAAAACGGCGGGGTTTCCCCCGCCGTTATTTCTTTCGTACTTCAGGTCGCGCTTACTTCAGCCCGCGGAACTTCAGCAGCGGTTCCACCGACGGGTCCTTGCCGCGGAAATCGCGGTACAGGGTCGACAGCTCCACGCTGTTGCCGCGCGAGAGGATCTTGTCGCGGAATTCCTGGCCATTGGCGGCGGTCAGGCCACCGTGTTCGGTGAACCACTGGTAGGCGTCATGATCCAGCACTTCGGCCCAGAAGTAGGCGTAGTAGCCGGCCGAGTAACCGCCACCCCAGATGTGGTCGAAGTAGGTGGTGCGGTAACGCGGCGGCACCTGCAGCAGGTCGACCTTGAACTTCTTCAGCGCGCTCGCTTCAAAGGCGCCGACGTCCTGCAGCGGCGCGTCGGCCTTCTGCGTGTGCCAGGCCAGGTCCAGCAGTGCGGCCGACAGGTACTCGGTAGTCGCATAGCCCTGGTTGAAGCTGCGTGCCTTGAGGATCTTGTCGACCAGCTCCTGCGGCATCGCCTCGCCGGTCTTGTAGTGCTTGGCGTAGTTGGCGAACACCTTCGGGTCCAGCGCCCAGTGCTCGTTGAACTGCGACGGGAACTCGACGAAGTCGCGCGAGGTGGCGGTGCCGGCAATCGACGGATACTTCACGTTCGAGAACATGCCATGCAGTGCATGGCCGAACTCATGGAACATGGTGGTGACGTCGTCGAAGCTGATCAGCGCAGGCTGGCCGGCGGCCGGCTTGGTGAAGTTGCAGACGTTGTAGACCACCGGCTTGGCGCCGGTCAGGCCGTCCTGCTCGACGAACACGTCCATCCAGGCGCCGCCGGACTTGCTGTCACGCTTGAAGTAGTCGGTGTAGAACAGGGCCAGCGAGGTGCCATCCTTGTCGAAGACTTCGTACACCTTCATGTCCGGGTTGTAGGTCGGAATGTCGGTACGCGGCTTGAAGGTGATGCCGTACAGCTGGGTGGCGGCGTAGAAGACGCCGTTCTGCAGCACGTTGTCCAGTTCGAAGTACGGCTTGATCTGCGACTCGTCCAGATCGTACTTGGCCTTGCGCACCTGCTCGGCGTAGAAATCCCAGTCCGAGGCGGCGACCTGGAAACCGCCCTTCTGCGCGTCGATCACCTTCTGGATCTCGCCGGCTTCTGCGCGGGCCTTGGCGGTGGCGGCCGGCACGGTGTCGGTCAGCAGCTTGAGCGCGGCGGCCGGGGTCTTGGCCATCTGGTCGCCCAGCTGGTAGTCGGCGAAGGTATCGAAGCCGAGCAGCTTGGCCTTCTGCGCGCGCAGCTGGGCCAGACGCTGCACGGTCTGCCGGGTGTCGTTGGCATCGCCACGCTCGGCACGGGTTTCCGAAGCCTTCAGCACGGCGGCACGCTGGTCACGATCACTCAGCGAACCGAGCACCGGCTGCTGGGTGGTGTTCTGCAGCGGCAGCAGGAACTTGCCATCCAGCTTGCGCTCCTTCGCTGCGTTGGCGGCGTTGTTGATCGCATCCTCGTCCAGGCCGGCCAGCTTGGCCTTGTCGTCAACGACAACGGCCGCAGCGGCGGTGGCAGCCACCAGGCGGGTATGGAACTGGGTGGAGAGCGTGGTCTCTTCCACGTTGAGCTTGCGCAGCGATGCCTTGTCGGCGTCGGACAGCTGTGCACCGGCGCGCACCAGGCCATCGTAGTAGTGCTCGACCAGGCGCTTCTGCACCGGATCCAGTTCAAGCGTGTCGCGCTGGTCATAGATCGACTTCACGCGCGCGAACAGCTTCGGGTCGAGGTTGATCTCGTCCTGGTGCGCGGCCAGCTTCGGCGCCACTTCTTCCTGGATCTTCTGGCGCGCATCGTTGGTATCGGCCTGGACCAGGCCGAAGAAGATGCGCGACACGCGGGTCAGGGTCTCGCCGCTGCGCTCCATCGCCACGATGGTGTTGTCGAAGGTGGCCGGCTCGCTGCTGTCGGCGATCTTGCGAACGTCGGCCAGGTGCTGGCGCATGCCTTCTTCGAAGGCCGGCAGGTAGTCGCTGTCCTTGATCTTGTCGAACTGCGGCGCCTGGAACGGCAGCGTGCTGGCGCTCAGCAGCGGATTGGTGGAGGCTTCGGCCGGCTGCTGGGCCGGGGCTTTCTGGGCATCGGACACGGGGGTGGACTCCTTGCCGGAACAGGCCGCCAGCGCCAGGCTGATGGCGGCGGCCAGGACTACGGTACGCGACATGTAAAACGCTCCTTGGGCAGACGGTATGGAATACCAGCCCTCCACCCTACTCCTGTCGCGCTCGCCCGGCATGTGCCGGACGTGGCGTCTATGCGACGGCCTGCGGCCGGCTCAGACCGTGCCGCGGGTCTTGCCGATCCACGGCCGGTAGAACTCGCGGATGGCAGCCATGTCGGCCACATCGTCGCCACTCGGGGTGAACAGCGGACCGATGCCGATGGTCTTTTCCGGATAGTGGAAATAGGCGGTCAGGATCGGCACGTCTGCCATCCGGGCGATCTTCAGGAAGCCGGCCTTCCACTCCTTCACCGCCTTGCGGGTGCCCTCGGGCGTGATGGCGAACCACATCTTCTCGTTGTTGCGCAGCAGGTCCACCGCCTGGCCCACCGTGCCCTGCGGCGAGCTGCGGTCCAGCGGGATCACGCCCAGCTTGTGCAGCAGCGGCCCCAGCGGCCACCAGAACAGCGAGGCCTTGCCCAGCACCTTCACCTTCATGCCCAGCGCGATCTTGGCCGCCATGCCCCACAGGCCGTCCCAGTTGGACGAATGCGGCGCGATGATGAACACCAGGCGCGGGATGTCAGGCAGGGTGCCGGTCACCTTCCAGCCGCCCATGCGCAGGGTGCAGCGCGCCAGCCAGCGCAGGAAGGCGTTGGGTTTGACCTGTGGCATCTGCGGCGGCACGGCCGGCAGCAGCGGAGTCGGGTTGTTCAAGCAATCACTCCCAGTCACGTGATGAGCGCCCGCGCTTGATCTGCGCGCGCCCGCGTTTGGCGTCCAGACGACGCAGTTTCGACCCGAGGGTCGGCTTGGTGGCCTTGCGCGGTTTGGGCACGCTCAGCCCGGCCTGGATGAAGGCCGCCAGCCGCTCGCGCGCATCCTCGCGATTGCGATCCTGGGTGCGGAAACGTTGCGCGTCGATGACCAGCACGCCTTCGCCGGTCATGCGCCGGTCACGCCGCGCCAGCAGGCGCGTGCGCAACGGTTCGGGCAACGAGGGCGAGTTGGCCACGTCGAAACGCAGTTCCACCGCAGTGGAGACCTTGTTGACGTTCTGGCCACCGGCACCGCTGGCACGCACGAACCGCTCGACGATCTCGCCGTCGGGGATTTCAAGCTGCGCGTTGATGGTGACCGGTCCACTGCCCATCCGCGCATTGTAGCGGCAGCCACGTGTCGGAGTGCGCATCGCGCGCCGTATGCCGCCGATCAGGTACCGAACACGCCGCCTTCGCCTTGGCTGCGGGTATGCTGGCCGTCCCATGTACCGCAGGAAGCTTCGCATGACCCGCTCCGCACCCGCCCTGCCCTCCCTGCTGCGCCGCGCCGCCCTGCTGCTGGCGCTGGCCGTGGCCAGTGTCCCCGCCCTGGCCGCGCCGCCGACCGATGGCGACATCAACCGTCTGCTGTCCGCGTCACGTGCGCAGAGCATGATCGACACCATGCTGCCGCAGATCGAGGCGATGCAGCAGCAGCAGTTCCAGCAGGTGGCCGCACAGCGCCAGCTCAATGCCCAGCAGCAGGAGCAGCTGAAGCGGATCCAGGCGCGGACCAGCCAGACCCTGCGGCAGGCACTGTCCTGGCAGCAGCTGCGGCCGATGTACGTGGACCTGTACAAGAAGACTTTCAGCAAGGAAGACGTGCTGGCGATGGCCGAGTTCTACGAGAGCGCGGCCGGCCAGAGCCTGCTGGACAAGACCCCGGCCCTGATGCAGAACGTGATGGTGGCGATCCAGGCGCGCATGCAGCCGCTGTTCGCGGACCTGCAGAAGGACCTGGAAGCGATCGTCAACGAGCCGGAAAAGAAGTGAGGTCGTGCCGGCCGCTGGCCGGCAACCTCGTACGGTTGGGATCAGGCAGATGCCGGCCAGCGGCCGGCACTACCGTCTATAGGTCCACCTGCCAGCCGAACAGGTCCAGCGCCTTCTGGAACTCACGATCCAGCGGCGCACTGACATCCACGTTGCCGCCCTCAGGATGCGGGAAGCGCAGGCGCTCGGCGTGCAGCAGCATGCGGTGCACACCCTGCATGCGGAAGATGCGGTTGTGGCGACCATCACCATGGCTGGTGTCGCCGATCATGTGATGCGACAGGTGCTTGAGGTGCCGGCGGATCTGCCGGAAGCGCCCGGTCTGTGGCTGGCAGCGCAGCAACGCATAGCGCGAGCGGGTGAACTCGCCGACCGGCACCGACAGCTCGCCGGTGGCCAGGCGCTGGAAGTCGGTGACCGCCGGCTTTTTCACCGGTTTGCCCGGGCCGCCGTCCAGATCATGATCGACCTGCCAAGCGAGTTCGGCCGGCCAACCCCGGCAGACGGTCAGGTAGTCCTTCAGCACCTCGCCACCCATCAGCGCCTTGCCCAGCGCACTGGCGGTCTCGCGGTCAAAGGCCAGCAGCAGGCAGCCACTGGTGGCCCGGTCCAGGCGATGCACGAGGAAGATCGGGCGGCCCAGCTGCTCGCGCAGGCGGTCGGCCAGGAAGTCGTCTTCGCCACGGGCCAGCTTGCTGTCGTGGACCATCAGCCCGGCAGGCTTGTTGACCACGGCCAGGCGCTCATCCAGGTGCAGCAGCTGCAGGGGCGCGGTTTCAGTCTCGACCGCGGCGAGGGTGTCAGGTTCGGTGCTCACGGCGGGATTATCGAGGCTGGGCACTGAATGCGGTAGAGCCGGCCGCTGGCCGGCTGCCTCAGGGTCGCCTGATTGCTGGAGTTGCCGGCCAGCGGCCGGCACTACCAGATCAGCGCGGGCAGCGCGGCGGTCAGGCGTTGCGTACGGCCAGCAGCTCGCCGTTGCCCACCGGCACCAGGCTGGTGCTGAAGTCCGGATCAGCGTCCAGCAGCACGCGCAACGGTTCCATCTCTCCCGCATGCGAGGTGGCGTTGTCCACCACCAGCAGGCCGCCCGGGCGCAGCACGCGGCGCAGCTGCGGCCACCAGCCGGCGTATTGCCCGCGGTCCGAATCGAGGAACAGCAGGTCAATGCTGGCATCGGCGGCCTCTGCCAGCCACGGCCCGGCATCGTCGTGGACCAGCGTGATGCGATCGGCCAGGCCACTGCGCGCGAAGGTGTCACGCGCCATCGCCGCCTTGTCCTCGGCGTATTCCAGCGTGGTCACGTGGCCGTCGATGGCGGCGGCAGCCTCGGCCAGCCACAGCGTCGAATAGCCGTTGGAGGTACCGATCTCCAGTACGCGGCGCGCAGTGCCGAAGCGGACCAGCACCGCGAGGAATTCGCCCGTATCTGGCGTGATGTTGAGCATGCGGCGGCCACGCGCGCTTTCGCGGGCGTCGTTGTCGGCGCCGAAGCGGGCCAGTTCGTCCTTGAGTGCCTGCAGCATGGGGCCTACTTCCACCACGCGCGCAGCAGCGCCACTGCACCGACCGCACCGGACAGCCAGCTCCACGCCGGCACGTCGCCCCAGTACCAGCCCGGCGGCTGCAGCACATACATCAGTGCAGCGATGGCGAGCAGGCCGACGCCGGTGATCGCGCCCACGGCGCGCTTCTGCAGGCGCTGCAGGCTGGCGTCGAGCGCGACCAGATCGCGCGAACGCATCGCCAGTTCGTGGCGGCCTTCCACCTGCTGGGTCAGCCAGGCGTGCACCAGCCGCGGCATGTCCGGCGCATGGGTCATGATTTCCGGCAGGCGCTTGCCCAGCTCGCGCACCACCCGGCGCGGGCTGTAGCGCTCGCGCAGGATCTTCGCCAGCACCGGCTTGGCCACCGCCCAGATGTCGATCTGCGGGTCCAGCTGGCGGCCGACGCCCTCGATGTTCAGCAGGGTCTTCTGCAGCAGGATCAGCTGCGGCTGCAGCGTCAGCTGATAGCGCTGCGCCACCCGGAACAGCTTCATCAGCACTTCGGCCAGCGAGATCTGCGACAGCGGACGGGTGAAGTACGGCTCGCACACTGAACGCACGGCTGCTTCCAGATCGTCGATGCGTACGTGGTCGGGCATCCAGCGTGCCTGTACATGCAGTTCGGCGATGCGACGGTAATCGCGGTTGAAGATGGCCATGAAGTTCTCGGCCAGGTAGTACTGATCTTCCTGCGAGAGCTGGCCCATGATGCCGAAGTCCAGCGCGATGAAGCGCGGATTGGCACGGCGCGCCAGATCGGTGTCGACCCAGATGTTGCCGGCGTGCGCATCGGCGTGGAAGAAATTGTCGCGGAATACCTGGGTATAGAACACCCGCACGCCCTTGGCGGCCAGCGCCTTGCGGTCGATGCCGGCCTTGTCCAGTGCAGCGATGTCATCGGACGGAATGCCCCACACCCGCTCCAGGGTCAGCGCGCGCTCGGCGGTGTGGCTCCAGATCACTTCCGGCACGTACAGGTCGTCGGAGTTTTCCCAGAAGCGGCGCAGCACGCTGGCATTGGCGCCTTCGCGCTGCAGGTCCAGCTCGGCGGCCAGGGTGTTCTCGACCTCGGCCACCACTTCGCGCGGCCGGATCTTGTCGGCGCGCGGGTGGGTGCGCTCGACCAGGGCGGCCAGCGAATTGAGCAGGGCGATGTCGGCGTCGATCTGCTTCTCGATGCCCGGTCGAAGTACCTTGACCACCACCTGGCGACCATCAGCCAGCGTGGCCGCGTGCACCTGCGCGATCGAGGCCGAGGCCAGCGGTTCGGTGTCGAAGCTGGCGAAGGCCTCGCTGACCGGCAGGCCGAGCGCGTCCTCGACGATGCGGCGCGCGGTCTCGCCATCGAACGGCTTGACCCGGTCCTGCAGCAGGGTCAGCTCGTTGGCCACGTCCGGCGGCACCAGGTCGCGGCGGGTGGACAGGATCTGGCCAAACTTGACGAAGATCGGGCCGAGGTCCTGCAGCGCCAGGCGCAGGCGCGCACCGCGCGACTGCGAGGCGATGCTGGCCGAGGCGCGCGGCACGAACGGCTTGGCCAGGCGCAGCCAGCGCTCGGCCGGCGTGCCCTGCAGCAGGTCGTCGAGGCGGTAACGCAGGATCACCCGGCCAATGCGGCTGGCCCGCAGCACGGCCTTCATGCGGCACCCCGCAGGCGCTGCACGCGTGCACCAAGGCGCTCCACGTCATCGCGCAGCACATCCACGTCGTCGTGGAAGGCATCCAGCTCGGCGCGCGGCACCACATCGCGCGACTCCTCGGTGATGAACTCAGCGGCGCTGTGGGCCAGGTCGATCGCCCCCTGGCGCGCGTGCTGCAGGGCGCTGCGCAGGGTGTTGGCGACCTGCACGCCCAGTACTTCGCCGAATACGCTGACGAAAGGCTGCTGCCAGTCCGGATCGAAGCCCTTGGCCAGCTGCTGCAGGCGGCGCGCCAGCTCGGCATCGCCGGCCACGCGCACACGGCCCTTGCCGTTGTTGTCGCCGCGCCGCGCGTTGGCCAGCAGCGGCAGCTGCGCCAGCACGCCGGCCAGGCTGCTGCGCACGGCCAGGTCGGCTTCCTGCGCATCCACCGGGCCGACCCGCAGCTGGTCGCCGTCGACGCTGATGCGCATGGCCAGCGACGGCGCTTCCAGGGTCAGGTCGATATGCCGGCCGTCGAGGCTGGCCAATGCATGGCGGGTATCCGGATCCAGCGCCAGCGCGCGGTTCAGGGCGATCTGCAGGGCGCGGCCAGCGACCGGCTTGAGGGACTTGAGCAGGGAGAGAGCCATGTGCGCATTCTACCTGCGTGGGTGGGGGGCTTGGGCCGGGCTGCCGCCCGGCACCCGCAGATGCAACGGCAACGGCAATAGCCGAAGCAACAGCAACAGCGGGCATTCCGTGGGTTGGCGGGACGGGGCCGGTTGCGGGGGACGCCGTAAACCCGTCCGTGGGGGCTTGGCCGCGGCATCCATGCCGCGGACACCCCCGCAACCGGCCCACCCCGCCTTCGACAGGTTCCTGCTGCTCTTGGTGGGTGTCGACCTTGGTCGACACGGTAGATCCACGCCATGCGTGGATGGATTTCTGGTTCACCTGTGCCTCACGCGGATGGCCGATGAAGGTTCATGCTATGGGGCCACGCAACGCACAGGACATCGCACTCCCCATGGCACGGACCCGGGTCGGCATCATTTTCGGGGGCAAGTCCTCCGAGCACGAAGTTTCGCTGCAGTCGGCGAAGAACATCCTCGATGCGCTTGATCGCGAGCGCTTCGAGCCGGTGCTGGTCGGCATCGACAAGCAGGGCCAGTGGCATCTGAGCCAGCCGGATACCTTCCTGATCAATGCCGATGATCCGTCGCGCATCGCGCTGCATCGCTCGGGCCAGTCGCTGGCGGTGCGCCCGGGCGCCGAGCAGGCGCAGCTGCAGCCGTGCGATGCGGCCAGCGCGCTGGGCCAGATCGATGTGGTGTTGCCGATCCTGCATGGGCCACTCGGCGAAGACGGTGCGCTGCAGGGGCTGCTGCGCATGGCCAATCTGCCCTTCGTCGGTTCGCCGGTACTGGGCTCGGCGGTGGCGATGGACAAGGACGTGACCAAGCGCCTGCTGCGCGACGCGGGGCTGCAGGTGGCGCCGTGGCTGTGCATCCGTCGCCATCAGGCCGCGGAGGTCGATGCCGACGCGGTGATCGCCCAGCTCGGCCTGCCGCTGTTCGTGAAGCCGGCCAACCAGGGTTCGTCGGTGGGTGTGAGCAAGGTCAAGGATGCGGCGGGCTTCGCCGAGGCACTGGCATTGGCGCTGCGCTACGACCACAAGGTGCTGGTGGAATCGGCGGTGGTCGGCCGCGAGATCGAATGCGCAGTGCTGGGCAACGAGCACCCGCAGGCCAGCGTATGCGGCGAGGTGGTGGTGCACGACGAGTTCTACGCCTACGACACCAAGTACATCAATGACTATGGCGCTGAAGTGGTGGTGCCGGCCGACATCGACGCCGCCACCCAGGCGCGCATCCAGCAGATCGCGCGGCAGGCCTACCTGGCGCTGGAGTGTGCGGGCATGGCGCGCGTGGATGTGTTCCTCACCGCAGACGGCGAGATCGTCATCAACGAGGTCAACACGCTGCCGGGCTTCACCCGCATCAGCATGTACCCGAAGTTGTGGGGCGCCAGCGGTGTCGACTACACCGCGCTGATCACGCGCCTGATCGAGCTGGCGCTGGAACGCCACGAAGCTGATCGCGGGCTGCAGAGCGCTGTGTAACGTGGTGATCGCCCGCAGAGTCGAGCATGGCTCGACTCTGCGGAAAGCGATGCCGGCCAGCGGCCGGCACTACCGGCTAGCCGCGCTTGCGGAACATCGAGATCACCGCAAGGATCAGGAACACCACGAACAGGATCCAGGCGATGTTCGTTGCGGCGCCGGCGATACCGGAGAAACCCAGAACGGCGGCGATGATGGCGATGACAAAGAAAATGATGGCGTAGTGCAGCATGGCGCTCCTCGCGGGTGGTCGAGCCTTGGATGGCGTGGGTCCATCCTCCCGATCCTGCGGTGTGCAACCAGTGATGGCGATCTATGCAGCAGATGAAGCCTTCAGCCTGCGCAGCCCTTCTTCGATGCTGACCTGCGGCACATAGCCGAAGTCACGGCGGGCGGGCTCCATGCTGTACCAGTGCGGCGTGCACAGCTGTTCGGCCAGGAACCGGGTCAACGGCGGTTCGCCGCGCAGGCGCAGCAGCGGCCACAGCCGCTCGCAGATGGCGCCGACACGGTACGCGGTCTTGAAGCTGATCGCCTTGTCCACGGTCGGTGCACCCACCGCCTGCAGCAGCTTGTTGACCAGCTCGCGCATCGGCAGCGGTTCGCCGTTGGAAATGAAGTAGGCCTTGCCTGCACATGCGGCACCGGGCGCCAGTGCCTCGAAGGCGAGGAAGTGGGCAAGCGCGGCGTTGTCGATGTAGGTGGTATCGACCTTGTTGCTGCCATCGCCCACCAGGCGCAGGCGGCCCTGTCGTGCACGTTCGGCCAGGCGCGGTACCAGCTGCTGGTCGCCAGGGCCCCAGATCAGGCGCGGACGCAGCGCCACCGTCGCCAGCGAGGCGTCATTGGCTGCCAGCACGCGCTGTTCGGCAATCGCCTTGGTGGCCGCATAGGGCGCCTGGAAATCTTCGCCGTACGGCACTTCGTCGGCGCCGAGGCCTTCTACGGGGTGCGTGGCCCGGTGCGTCACGCTGGGCGTGGAGGTGTAGACCAGCCGGCCGATACCGTGCGCGCGGCAGGCCGCGAGGACGTTGTCGGTGCCGACCACGTTGGCCTGGTGGTAGCTGTCATAGCTGCCCCATGCGCCGGCCTTGGCGCCGTTGTGGAACACCGCATCGACGCCGGCCACCGCATGCAGGACCGCCTGCGCATCGGCCAGATCACCGCGGATCTGGCCCACGCCCATCGCCTGCAGTTCCGGGTAATGACTGCGGTTGAACGCCAGCACCTGGTGGCCACGCTCGACCAGCCCGCGGCACAGCGCCTGCCCAAGGAAACCACCGCCACCGGTGACCAGGATCTTCATGCGCGCTTCTCCAGTTCGGCGCTGGCCCAGACGGCGAGCTTCTCGCGGCCGATCTTGGCGTTATGACGGATATCGACGGGGAACGAAGGGTGTACCAGGAAGTGCTCCAGCCCGGCTCCGGCCAGGCATGCGGCGGCCTTGGCACGCAGCGCTTCCTGCAGTGCCGGGCTGTCGGACCGGCCACGCTGCAGCTCCACGCACAGCACCGGCACCTGCGCACCGGCGGCCCCCACGCCAACCAGCGCAGTGCGCGCCACGCCGGCCACGGTGTTGAACATCGGCTCGACCTGCTCGGTGTACAGCGGCCCGCGCGCGGTTTCCACGCGCTGCGTCTTGCGCCCGCAGAACCACAGGCGGCCCTGCACATCGAAATAACCAACGTCGCCCATGCGATGCACCACGCGGGTGCTGCCATCGGCCAGCGTCTCGCGGATCTTCGCCGCCGCAGTGGCCTGCGGGCGGTTGAAGTAGCTGTCGGTGGCGGTCGGCCCGGCCACGGTGATCTCGCCCACCTCGCCGGTGGCCAGCACACGTGCCTGCGACCAGTCAGCCAACGGTGCGTCGTCGATGGCGATGATGCGCACCTCGTTGGGGGCCACCACGTTGCCCACGCAGGTGCCGGCACCGGCCTCGGTCGCCGCGCGGGTGCGCTCCAGTTCGCGGCCTTCGACCACCGCCACCGGCAGGCACTCAGTGGCGCCATAGGGAGTCCAGAACTGCGCATCGGCCGGCAGCAGGCTGCGGATGGTGGCGACCACGTCCGGCGGCACCGGTGCCCCGGCCGAGGTCACCCGGGTCACCGTCGGCAGTGGCCGCCCGTGCCGAGCCAGCACCCGCATCAGCGCTGGCGAGCCGAACAGCTGGGTTACGCCGAAGCGCTGGATGGCATCGTGCAGGCGTCCCGGGTCGGCCTGCGCCGGCCGCGTCGGGTCCATGTCCGGGATCACCGAAGTCAGGCCCAACGCCGGGTCGAACAGCGCGAACGGTGGGAAGGTCGGCAGGTCCACCCCACCCGCTTCCATGCCGAAGGCACTGCCCAGCAGCTGGATCTGGCCGACGAAGTGGCGGTGGCGGTAGACCACGCCCTTGGGCACGCCGGTGGAGCCGCTGGTGAACAGGATCGCCGCCATGTCCTCGCCATCGGTATCGGCCAGCATGGCCCCCCCCTTGGCACCGGCACGTTCCAGCGCGGCCAGGCTGGTACCGCCCCAGCCGAGGCGGCGGCCGACCGTCACCAGCCGGGTGGCCGACGGCGCCCAGCGCAGCACCAGCCGCGCCACATGCGCCAGCGGAATGCCGATGAAGGCCTGCGGCTGCGCCTCGTCCAGGCACTGCTTAAGCGCGCGCCGGTCGATGCCCGGATCGACCAGCACCGGCACTGCGCCCAGCTTGAACAGCGCGAACATCAGCAGGAAGAACTCCGGAGAGGGCCGCACCATCACCACCGTGCGCACGCCACGGCCGATCCCGTAGCCGGCCAGGCCGGCGGCCATGGCATCACTGCGGGCGTCCAGCTGACGGTAATCGAGGGTGACATCGTAGGCGGCCATGCCGTTGCCGGCGCCGCGGCGGCCCGGGCAGCGGATGGCGATCTGGTCGGGGCGTTCACGCGCCAGTTCAGGCAAACGGGCCGCAATGTTGCAGGGTCGGTTCATCCGTTCATTGTCGCCGCTTACGGAATTTCTTGCGCGGCGGCCCACTTCGTGGAAAATCCGCACCCTCGTTCCCGATTCCGACTGCCGCCCGAGGCGGCTTGCCCATGCAACATCCCTGCATGACCTGCGGCGCCTGCTGCACCCAGTACCGCGTGGCCTTCCACTGGATGGAATCGGACGAGGTCACCCCCGGCGGCGTGCCGCATCAGCTCACTGAGGTGCTGGATCCGCACCGCCTGTGCATGCGCGGCACCCATTCCAAGCCGGTGCGCTGCGTCGCGCTGGATGCGCAGATCGGCGTGTATTCACGCTGCACGATCCACCCCAACCGGCCCAGCGTGTGCCGTGAGGTGGATGCATCGTGGGAATACGGCAAGGCCAGCCCGCAGTGCGACAAGGCGCGCATTGCCTATGGCCTGGATCCGCTGACGCCGGCCGACTGGCGCTGGCGCGATGACGCCGACAATGACGACGATCACCCGGACGACAACGGCAACAGCCCGTCCTCGCCGCCGCAGGCGCCGGTCGCCGCGTAATGGTAGTGCCGGCCGCTGGCCGGCAACCTCATCAACCCTTCGGGTGTGCCGACCAACGGTCGGCACCCACCGGAAGAGGAAGGGGTGGATGCCGACCGTTGGTCGGCACACCGATCAGATCGGGTTCTTGTCCAGAAAGGCGCGGATCTCCGGCACCAGCACTTCGTGCTTGTCTTCCAGCACGTAGTGGCCGGCGTCCTCGAACGCATGTACCTGGGCCTGCGGCAGCGCGGCCTGGAAGCCCTTCAGGAAGTGGTGGTCGAACACGAAGTCGCGCAGGCCCCAGCCGAGGAAGGCCGGCCGGTCGGCGAACGACGGCAGCGCCTTGCCGGCACGTTCCAGCAGCGACCACGCCTTGTCGGCCGGCGACAGCGGGATGTCCTGCATGAAGCGGATGGTGCTGATGCGGTTGGCGTAGCTGTTGTACGGCGACACGTAGGCGCGGCGCACGTCGGCCGGCATCTTCCGCTCCACGCCCAGCCACGAGGCACCTGACGAGAACGCGTTGAAGGTGCGGATGATCCACTCGCCGATCTTCCAGTGGCGGCCCAGCGCGATCTGCCACGGCATCTTCTTCGCCGCCGGCATCGGGAACGCGGCGGTGTTGAGCACCACCAGGCGCTTCACCTGGTCGTGATGCGACAGCGCCCAGCCGAAACCGATCATGCCGCCCCAGTCGTGCACCGCCAGGGTCACCGGACCGGTGATGCCCAGGTGCTTGAGCAGCGCATCGAGGTCGTCAACGCGCGACTGCAGCGTGTACTCGTAGCGGCTGTCATCGGGCTTGTCCGACAGGCCCATGCCGATGTGGTCCGGCACGATGCAGCGGTACGTGTCCGACAGGCCGGCGACCAGCGTGCGCCAGTAATAGCTCCACGACGGGTTGCCATGCACCATCACCACCACCTCGCCGTCGCGCGGGCCTTCGTCGAGATAGTTCATCGACAGGCCGGGGCGTACCTCGAAGCGCTGCGGGTGGGCGGGGTAACCGGGAAGCTGGGACATCGGATCGCACCTGTAGAAAGGGCCGGTAAACCGGCCCTTGAACACTTGGAAAAATCATCGCTGCCCGTCGTGCAGCAGGTCAGCGGTGACTCTTTTACCAGACCACTTCAGCCATCGAGCAGTTCAGGCCCGAGCCGATACCCAGAAGCGCGATGCGATCGCCCTTCTTCAGCTTGCCCAGCTGCTTGAGCTTGCTCAGCACGATCGGCACCGAGGCCGGGCCGATGTTGCCGTGCTCGCCGAAGATGGTCATCACCTTCTTCGGGTCGATGCCGAAGTTCTTGATGAACGCCGCGGTGTGCGGCTGGCTGACCTGGTGGATCACGAACTGGTCCAGCTCTTCCACGGCCCAGCCCAAGGCGATCTTGGCAGCGGTGAAGGTCTTCTGTGCCAGCTTGATGCCTTCGATCAGCAGCAGGCGGGTGTCGGTGACCATGCGGTCCAGGTTGCCCAGGCACAGCTGGTTCCACTCGGTGGCCGAGCGCGTCACGCCGCCCTTGTAGCGCGGCGCGTCCGGCACCAGCTCCGAGCGCGCCATCACCATCGCCGCGGCACCCGAACCGGTGGTCAGGGCGGCCAGCTCGTTGCGGAAATCGTCGGCGGTGACGTCCGGGGCGGTCATGCGCTCCAGGGTCTTCTCGTACACCAGGTTGGCGGTCTCGCCGTCCACCACCAGCGCGTAGTCGATGTCACCGCGCTCGATCATGCGCGCGGCGATGTCCATGCCGTTAATGAAGGCCAGGCAGGCATTGGCGACGTCGAAGGTCATGCACTCGTCGCTGACGCCGAGGTTGCCCGAGACGATGGAGGCCGTGGACGGCTCCAGGTAGTCGCGGCTGACCGAGGTGTTGACCAGCAGGCCAACCTGCGTCGCATTGATGCCTGCGTCTTCCAGTGCCTTGCGGCCTGCCATGGTGGCAGCGTCGGACGCCAGCACGCCGTTGTCCCACAGGCGGCGCGCGTGGATGCCGGCGATGTCGCCGAGCACGTCGGTGCGGATACCCAGGCGATCCAACGTCGGCTGCAGGCGTTCGTTGATTTCCTTGGTGGTCAGCGTATGCGGCGCGTCGACGTGTGCCAGGCCGGCGATCGAGACATTCTTGAAGAGCATCGAGGTTAGCGCCAAGGCTCAGGCAAAAGGGGGCGCTATTCTATAACCCCCGGGGCCTTCACCGCATCTTTACGAATTCAGCCTTGGCCGTATGGTGAAGCGTTCAGCGCGGCGGGCACTGGAATGCGGCGAAGCGCTGGCTGCCATCGGCCGGGGTCGCGGCGGCCTGCACGGCATTGGCGCCTGCGCTCGGGGCCTCGTTGCGGGCCAGGGTTTCCAGCTCTTCCTGCACGCGCAGCGGGTTGCGGTTGTAGAAGCCGACCTTGCTCTTCACGGTCACCACCACCTCGCCCTTGGCGATGCAGCCAGCGGGAACCGGGCCTGCCGGCAGCACGCGGGTCGCCTTGCCGGCCGGTTCGATCGGCACCCAGGTACAGGCGGTGACGGTGAGCAGCAGGGAGGAAAGCAGCAGAACGCGCATGGGCAGATCCTGGAAGGGTATGGAGGGATTCTGCCTGAACCGCCTGAATCGGGGGTAGCCGGTGGGGGACGGATCCCCCGCAGGGGGTTGCGACCCCGCCTTCGGGTCACGGCGTTGCCGGCCAGCGGCCGGCACTACCTGGGGAGGCCTGCCCGCGGGGGCGGGCAGGCGCATCCCTTATTTCTTGACCGGGTTGCCTTCGGCGTCGATCACCGTCACCTCGCCCAGGTTCAGCGCACGCACGGCCGCTTCGGTCTGCTTGAGATCACCCACCACCACCCAGGTCAGCGCCTGCGACTTGATCTCGGCGGCGGCCTGCTGCACCTGCGCCGGGGTCATCGCCTCGATCTCGGCCTTGCGGCGCAGCACGTAGTCGTCCGGACGCTTGAACTGCACGATCGAACCGATGGTCGAGGCGACCGCGCTGGCGGTCTCGTAGGCACCGGGCAGGCTCAGGGTCTGGATGTTGCGGATGCGGTTGACCTCGGCGGCGGTGGCCGGCTTGCTGCCATCGGCGAACGCGGCGATTTCCTTGCGCATTTCCGCCATCGCCGGGCCGGTCTTGTCGATCTGCACCGGCGCGCTGGCCATCCACGGGCGCTGGCCCACCGAGTTGATCGCGCTGCTGCGCGCACCGTACGACCAGTGCTTGTCCTCACGCAGGTTCATGTTCAGGCGCGAGGTGAAGTCGCCGCCGATCACGCCGTTGGCAATATCGAAGCGGGTCGAGCTGGTGGCGCTGGACGGCGCCACCACCTGCCCCGCGAACAGGTTGGCCTGCACCGCACCCGGCTGGTCGATCAGGAACACGCGCGGGCCCTTGGGCAGCGCGACATCGGTAGCCGCCTTCACCTGCGGCGCCTCGCCGGTCGCCTTCCAGTCGCCCAGCTGCTTGTCCAGCAGCGGCACGATCTCGGCCAGGGTGGTGTCACCGACCACGATCAGGGTGCCGTTCTGCGGGCGCAGCCAGTCGCGGTGGAAGTCGACCAGGTCTTCGCGGGTCAGGCCGTTGATCGCTGCTTCGTCACCGCTGCCGGTGAACGGAATGGCATACGGGTGGCCCTTGCCGTACAGCAGCGGCGGCAGCACGCGCATCGCCACCGCACCCGGGTTGACCTTCTCCTGCTGGATGCCGGCAATCCAGCTCGCCTTGACCCGGTCGATCTCGCCCTGCTCGAAGCGCGGTTCGCGCAGCAGGTCCCGATACAGCGCCAGCGACGGTGCCAGGTTTTCCTTCAGCGCCGACAGGTCCACGCTCATGGAGTCCAGGCCGGCCGAGGCATCCAGGCTGGCGCCCAGTGCGTCTGCGGCATCGGCGAAGGCCAGCGAGCCGAGCTTGCCGGCGCCTTCGGTCATCAGGCTCATGGTGAAGTTGGCGGTGCCCGGCTTGCGGCCCTGGTCGGCGCTGAAGCCACCCGGGAACTGGTAGCTGAACTGCACCACCGGAATCTCGTGGCGCTCGGCCAGGATCACCTGGGTGCCGTTCTTCAGCGTGGCGCGCTGCAGCGCCGGGAACTTCAGCTGCGGGAACTCGCGGGTCTGCGGCACGCCGGCCTTGCGGTCGACCTGCTCGGGCAGGGTGCTGTACTTCGGGTCCACCGCCGGCACGTTGAAGGGCTTCGGCGCTTGGCTCGGGTCTTCCTTCAGCGCCACGCGCTCACCCGGTGCAATCACCAGGGTGTGGCTGCCCTTGTCCAGCCACTGCGCGCCCAGACGGCTCAGATCAGCAGCACTGGCCTTCTCGATGTTGGCCAGCGAGGTGCGGAAGCAGCCCGGGTCGCCGGTGAACACCGCGCACTCGGCCAGTGCGTCGGCCTTGCCGCCGAAGCCGCCGATGCGTTCGATGCCGCGGATGAAACCGGCGCGGGCACCGGTCTTGGCGCGTTCCAGCTCGGCCGCGGTCGGGCCCTGCTTGATCAGCCGGTCCAGTTCCTCGTCGATGATCTTCTCGACCTTGGCAGGGTCCTGGCCCTGCTTGACCGTCGCCATGATCACGAAGTTCGAACCCAGCTGCGACGTCGACAGGCCTGCCGCGATGCTGTCCACCAGCTTGTCCTGGTGCTGCAGGCGCTGGCTCAGCCGCGAGGACTTGGCACCGCCCAGTACCTGCGCGAACAGCTGCAGCTGATCGACCTCGGTGGTACCGACCTGCGGCACGTTCCAGGCGCGGTAGATACGCGCCTGCGGCACCTTGTCGGTCATCGTCTCGCGCGTGTCGGCGCTGCGCTTGGCCACGTTCACCGCCGGCTGCGCCATGGTCGGGCCGGCCGGGATGCTGCCGAAGTACTTGCCAACCTTTTCCTTGGCGGTGGCCAGGTCGATGTCGCCAGCCAGCACCAGCACGGCGTTGTTCGGGCCGTACCAGGTGCGGAACCAGGTCTTCACGTCATCCAGCGACGCCGCGTTCAGATCGTTCATCGAACCGATCACGCCGTGGTGGTACGGGTGGCCAACTGGATACAGCGCCTTGTTGAGCTGGTCCCAGGCCTGGCCGTAGGGCTGGTTCTCGCCCTGGCGCTTCTCGTTCTGCACCACGCCACGCTGCTCGTCCAGCGCCGCCTGGTCGATCGCACCGACGAGATGGCCCATGCGGTCCGATTCCATCCACAGCGCCATGTCCAGCGCAGTGGTGGGCACGTTCTCGAAGTAGTTGGTGCGGTCGGTATTGGTGGTGCCGTTCTGGTTGGTGGCACCCACCTGCTTGAACGGCTCGAAGAACTCGCCATCGTGGTTTTCGCTGCCCTGGAACATCAGGTGTTCGAACAGGTGCGCGAAGCCGGTGCGGCCGGCCGGTTCGTCCTTGCTGCCGACGTGATACCAGACGTTGACCGCGACGATCGGCGCCTTGCGATCGGTGTGCACGATCACGCGCAGGCCGTTGGGCAGGGTGAACTGCTCATACGGGATATCGACCTTGGCCGGTGCGGCCGGCTTTGCCGCCAACGCATGGGAAGGCACAAGCGTGCCCAGGGCGGTGCTGAGGGCAACGGCCAGCAGCGCAGTGCGCGGGCGAAGGGCGAGAGACATATCCGGATCCTTGGTCACATAGGTGAACCCCGATCCTAGCGTGCGCGCGCAACGGCAGGAATCGGTCGCCAGTCACTGGGGGTGTTTGCCCCTGTGCGCCATCCGCGGAGCCGATCTGCCCTGTCCGGGCCGTCACAAGCACCCGCCGGCGACGTCCGGACAGTGTCCGCAGCACATCGAATGGACAGGTGTCCGCCCGCCGGACACTTTTCGATGACCATAAAACCCTTGCAAATCAATAATTAAAAGTTGGCACGGGGATTGCTTGGTAGTTTCTGCACCAGGAAGGGCTTCAGACAAAAGCTGACTGAAGGATGAACAAACGCAGGAAATCGAAAATTTTCCTTGCAAGCCCAGAATTGGTGTACTACCTTACTACCACACCACTGATCACCAACACTAAACAGGCCCCGTCATGAACGCCAAGACCATTGCCATCGCCATCGCCCTGATCGCCGGCACCGCGGTTGTTTCGTCGGTGCAGGCCTCCGAATCCATCAAGACCCTGTCCACCGTGCAGGTTCGTCCGGCCGCCGACCAGCTGGCCCAGCAGGCCTGGGAACAGGCCAGCGGCATCCCGACCCTGGCCACCGTGGAAGTGCGCCCAAGCGCCGACCAGCTGGCCGAGCGCAGCGGCTACGTCGCCGCCCCGGTCGCCGCCGCGATGCCGATCACCACCCTGGCCTCGGTGGAAGTGCGCCCGAGCCTGGAGCAGCGCGTCGCCCTGGCCGCCGAACTGGAAGCCCAGCGCTACGCCGCGACCCTGGCTGCCGCCGCCACCAGCGTCGCCAACCAGGTGATCGTCAACCTGCCGGCCCTGCAGGTGCGTCCGAGCGCCGCCGACCTGCAGGCCCTGGCCACCGAAACCGCCCAGGTCCTGCTGCGCCCGTAAGCGGTGCCGCCCTGCCTCGCGCAGGGCGTGCGCCGTAAAGGCGGCGGTCGTCGCAGGTACACTGCGCCGATGAATGCCGC
Source organism: Stenotrophomonas sp. YJH_SMC_12-1 (assembly GCF_059370935.1). NCBI lineage: Bacteria > Pseudomonadati > Pseudomonadota > Gammaproteobacteria > Lysobacterales > Lysobacteraceae > Stenotrophomonas > Stenotrophomonas sp. YJH_SMC_12-1. Next base: position 88,158 of record NZ_JCAFUD010000007.1, read on the forward strand.
GCCCCAGTTCCACGTGATCCTGTTCCAACCGGAAATCCCGCCCAACACGGGCAATGTGATCCGGCTCTGCGCCAACACCGGCGCGCAGCTGCACCTGGTCGAGCCGCTCGGCTTCGCACTGGAAGACAAGCAGCTCAAGCGCGCCGGCCTGGACTACCACGAGTACTCGCGCCTGCAGGTCCACCCCGACCTGGACACCGCGCTGGCGCGGATCGCACCAAAGCGGTTGTTCGCACTCAGTACCCGCGCCAGCGTGCGCTACGACAGCGTGGCCTTTGAAGACGGTGATGCTTTCCTGTTCGGCCCGGAAAGCCGTGGCCTGCCGCAGGACGTGCTCGATGCCTTGCCCGATGGCCGCCGCCTGCGCCTGCCGATGCGGCCGGACAACCGCAGCCTCAATCTTTCCAACACCGTTGCCGTGGTGATGTACGAAGCGTGGCGCCAGCATGGGTTTGCCGGCGGGGCGTAATTTGCGTGTGTCACTTTCTTTGCTCGCGCAAAGAAAGTAACCAAAGAAACGCGCACCGATGCCCGATCGCGCGCTGAAGGAATGTGCCGACCAAGGTCGGCACCCACCAAAGGCAGGTTCAGGGGACTGCTGAGAACGTCTGGTGGGTGCGGACTGCTTCTGGTGGATGCGGACCTTGGTCCGCACGGATGCCCGATCGCGCGCTGAAGGAATGTGCCGACCAAGGTCGGCACCCACCAAAGGCAGGTTCAGGGGACTGCTGAGAACGTCTGGTGGGTGTGGGCTGCTTCTGGTGGGTGCGGACCTTGGTCCGCACTGTTTCCCGGTCGCGCGCCGAAGGAGTGTGCCAACCAAGGTTGGCACCTACCAAAGACAGGTCAAGGCGGCTGCAGAAACTTCTGGAAAGATGTGCCAACCAAGGTTGGCACCCACCGGAACCAGGTTTCAGAACGCGTTGATGCCGGTCAGTTCGCGGCCGATCACCAGCTGGTGCACGGTCTCGGTGCCTTCATAGGTGATCACCGATTCGAGGTTCAGCGCGTGCCGGATCGCCACGTGTTCGGTGGTGATGCCAGCGCCACCCAGCAGGTCACGGCATTCGCGGGCGATGTCGATCGCCATGCGGCAGTTGTTCCACTTGGCCAGGCTGACCTGCTGCGGCTGCAGCTGGCCGGCTTCCTTCAGCCGGCCCAGCTGCAGGGCCAGCAGCTGGGCGGTGGTGATGCGGCGGGCCATTTCCGCCAGCTTGATCTGCGCGCTCTGGGTGGCGGCCAGCGGGCGGCCGAACAGCACACGCTCCTTGGCGTAGCCCAGCGCTTCATCCAGGCAGGCGATGGCCGCGCCGATCGGGCCCCAGCTGATGCCATAGCGGGCCTGGGTCAGGCAGCCCAGCGGCCCCTTCAGGCCCTTCACGTTCGGCAGCCGGTGGCTGTCGGGCACGCGCACGTCATCGAAGAACAGCGCACCGGTCAGCGATGCGCGCAGGCTCATCTTGTGCTTGATTTCCTGCGTGGTGAAGCCGGCCATGCCCTTCTCCAGCACGAAGCCCTGGATACCGTCCTCGGTCTGTGCCCAGACGATGGCCAGGTCGGCCACCGGGCCGCTGGTGATCCACATCTTGCTGCCGCTGATGCGCCAGTCGCTGCCGTCGCGCACCGCGCGGGTCTTCATGCTGGCCGGGTCGGACCCGCCGTGCGCCTCGGTCAGGCCGAAGCAGCCGATCAGCTCGCCGCGTGCCATCGCCGGCAGCCACTGCTGGCGCTGTTCCTCGCTGCCGTACGCGTAGATGGGATACATGCACAGCGAGCTCTGCACCGAAACGAAGCTGCGCAGGCCAGAATCGCCGCGCTCCAGCTCCTGGCAGATCAGGCCATAGCTGACCGCGCCGAGGCCACCGCCACCGTATTCGGCCGGCAGTGTCGCGCCGAGCAGGCCCAGAGACGCGATCTCCGGCACCAGCTCGGCGGGGAAACGGGCCTGGTCGAAGGCATCGCCGATGATCGGCAGCACGCGCTCGTTGGTGAAGCGGGCGACGCTCTCCTGCACCGCGCGCTCTTCCTCGTTGAGCAGGGAACGGACATCGAACAGATCGTACGGATGCAAAGCCATGGCACTCACGCGCAGTCAGGACCGGGCCATTGTCGGTCATCCGCAAGCATCGCGTCTGGTAGGTGTGGACCTTGGTCCACACGGATGTGGGTCCGGGCGGTGAAACAATGTGCCAACCAAGGTTGGCACCTACCCGGCCGCGAGCATTACGCTGCACTGCAGCAATCATGGTGTGAACATCGGCGATCTAGCTCGATCACGCGCGTCCCGGTACCCTGACACATTCAAACAACCGTTTCGCCCGTGGCTGCACGCGCGATTCCCAGGCACCGCCGGTGGCCCCGATGCCGGCCCTACCCACGAGTCATGCAATCGATGAGCGCTGAAGCCAACGCCCTGCCCCCGCGTGAAGTAATGGAATTCGACGTGGTGATCGTCGGCGCCGGCCCCGCCGGCCTGGCCACCGCGATCCGCCTGCGCCAGCGCGCGATCGAAGCCGGCCGCGAGTTGTCGGTGTGCGTGCTGGAGAAGGGGTCCGAACCAGGCGCGCACGTGCTGTCCGGCGCGGTGATGGATCCGCGCGCGCTGGCCGAACTGTTCCCGGACTGGGCCGAGCGTGGCGCACCGCTGAAGCAGAAGGTCACCCGCGACGAATTCCTGTTCCTCAGCGAAACCGGCGCACGCAGCACGCCCAACGCGCTGCTGCCGGAGTGCTTCCACAACGAAGGCAACTACATCATCAGCCTGGGCGAAGTGACCCGCTGGCTGGCGCAGCAGGCCGAGGCGCTGGAAGTGGCGATCTTCCCCGGCTTCGCCGCCGCCGAAGTGCTGTTCGGCGACAACGGTGAAGTGATCGGCGTGGCCACCGGCGACATGGGCATCGAGAAGGACGGCAGCATCGGCCCGGCCTTCGAGCGCGGCATGGCGCTGCACGCCAGGTACACGATCTTCGCCGAAGGCGCACGCGGCCACCTCGGTCGCCAGCTGATCGCCCGCTACAAGCTGGACGAAGGCAAGGACCCGCAGGCCTACGGCATCGGCATCAAGGAACTGTGGCAGATCGACCCGGCCAAGCATGAGCCGGGCCTGGTGGTGCATGCCGCCGGCTGGCCGCTGGACAGCGACACCTACGGCGGCGCGTTCCTGTACCACGCCGACGGCGGCAAGGTCGCCATCGGCTACGTGGTCGGCCTGGACTACAGGAACCCGTGGCTGAGCCCGTTTGAAGAGTTCCAGCGTTTCAAGACCCATCCTTCCATCCGCAAGCACCTGGAGGGTGGCACCCGCATCGGTTACGGCGCGCGTGCGATCACCGCCGGTGGCCTGTTGTCGCTGCCGAAGACGGTGTTCCCCGGTGGCGCGCTGGTCGGCTGCGAGGCCGGCTACCTCAACGCCAGCCGCATCAAGGGCAGCCACGCCGCGATCAAGACCGGCATGCTGTGCGCCGACGCCGCGTTCGATGCACTGGCCGCCGACCGCCAGCACGATGAACTGAGTACCTATCCGACGGCGTTCGAAGCCAGCTGGCTGTTCACCGAACTGCAGCAGGCCAAGAACTTCAAGCAGTGGTTCAAGAAGGGCCAGACCGTGGCCACGCTGATGACCGGCGTGGAACAGTGGCTGCTTCCCAAGCTGGGCGTGCGCAACCCGCCGTGGACCCTGCACCGCACCCAACCCGACCACGCCTGCCTGGAACCGGCGGCCAAGCACACCCGCATCGCCTACCCGAAGCCGGATGGCGTGCTGACCTTCGATCGACTCAGCTCGGTGTTCCTGAGCAGCACCAACCACGACGAGAACCAGCCCAGCCACCTGACGCTGAAGGACCCGAGCATTCCGGTGAAGGTGAACCTGGCCGAGTACGCAGGCCCGGAAGCGCGCTACTGCCCGGCCGGCGTGTACGAGTTCGTCGGCGAAGCCGACAGCGCGCGCCTGCAGATCAACGCGCAGAACTGCGTGCACTGCAAGACCTGCGACATCAAGGACCCCACCCAGAACATCGTGTGGGTGACCCCGCAGGGCGGCGGCGGCCCGAACTACTCGGGCATGTGAACGCCACGGGCTGCGACCGCGTGTCGCAGCCCACCTGCCCCGCTGCGTCGCTATCCTGCCCGCCCATGCGTGCTTTCCGCCTGCTCATCACCGTTGCCGTGGCCCTGGCGGCCACGGCCTGCCAGCGCCCGCCTGCGGCACCGGCCACACCGGAACAGGCGCAGCAGCAGGCCATGCAGCGCGCGTTTGAACTGTGTGCCGGCTGCCACACCGTGCAGCCCGGGGGCATCCACCGCTTCGGGCCGAACCTGCACGGCGTGATCGGCCGGCGCGCCGGCAGCCTGCCCGACTACGGCTACTCCGATGGCATGCGCCGCGCCGACATCACCTGGACCGCGCAGACCCTGGATGCGTTCCTGCAGTCACCCACCCATGTTGTACCGGGCACACGCATGTACAACGCCTTCCCCAGCGCCGAACGCCGTGCGCTGGTGATCGCCTACCTGCATCAGCAGTCGGCTCAGTGAGCCAGGCGCTGCAACTGCTGTTGCAGCCGCGCCACGAATGCCGCCACCGCGGTGAACAACGGCTCCGGATCGGTCTCGGCCGCATCCTGCAGGCGTTCGACCAGGGCATTGGCCTGCGCAGCCAGCACCGTCGCTCCCACCGCGCCCAAGCCACCGGCCTGGCGATGCAGGTGCAGCGCGGCAGCCTCACGGTCGCCGGCCTCCAGCGCGCGCTGCACAGCGGCCAGGTCACCTGCACTGGCCTGCAGCAGGCTGTCGCGCAACCGCTCGGCCACCGCACGTGAGCCGAAGCGCCGCTGCAGGCTGTCCAGATCGGGCAGCGTCCTGTCATCGACGGCAGCGGACTCGGCCAGGGGCTCCTCGAACCGTTGCCCCTGCGCCTGCGGCAACCAGCGCAGCAGTGCCGCGCGCAGCGTCGCCAATGACAATGGCTTGGCCAGCACCTCATCCATGCCGGCTTCACGGCAACGACGCGCATCGTCGTCCAGCACGCTGGCGGTCAGCGCCAGCACGGCCAGCCGGGGTTGCCCGGTGCGTCCCTCGCGTTCGCGCAGCAGCCGGGTGAAGCCAAAGCCATCCAGCACCGGCATCCGGCAGTCAGTGATCACCAGATCGAAGCTCTCCGACGACAGCCGATCCAGTCCCTGCTGGCCGTCACCGACAATCACGTGCGGCACGCCCAGCTGCTGCAGGCGCCAGGCCATCATCGCCTGGTTGGTCGGATGGTCCTCGATCACCAGCACCCGTGCCTCGCGCAGCGGCGCAGGCAGCAGCGCCACCTGATCCTGCTCGGCCACCAGGGCCTCGACATCGCCACTACCGGCCTCCACCAGCGACAGCCGCACCTCGGCGCGGGTGCCCTCGCCCAGCGTACTGTGCAACGCCAGCTCGCCGTCCATCATCTGCACCAGACGCTGGCAGATGCTCAAGCCCAACCCGGTGCCACCGTGGTCTCGCTGGATGTAGGCACCGGCCTGGGTGAACGGCGCGAACAGGTGCTGCAGTTGTTCCGGTGCAATGCCGATGCCGGTATCGGTGACACTCAGGCACAGCGGCTGAGCCCCCTCCTCGCTGGTCGGCCCCAGCACCTCCAGCTGCAGGCGAACCTCGCCCTGCGCGGTGAACTTGATGGCGTTGCTGAGCAGGTTGAACACGATCTGGCGCAGGCGTACGCCATCCACTTCGTGGGCCGGCGCCAGCTGCGGGTCAATCTGCACGTGCAGCGCCAACCCACGTGCACTGGCCTGTGCGGAGAGCAGGCGGCACACGCTCTCCAGCAACGGCCGCAGCGGCTGCGGCACCGGCTCAAGGCGCAGTGCGCCAGCCTCCAGCCGTGAGTAGTCGAGGATGTCGTCCAGGATCTGCCGCAGCATCTGCGCCGAGTCCTCGATCACCCCCAGGATGCGCTGCTGTTCGATGTCCAGCGGCGAATGCGCCAGCACTTCCAGCATGCCCAGCACGCCACTCATCGGCGTGCGGATTTCATGGCTCATGGTCGCCAGGAAGCGCGACTTCGCTTCCGCCGCCTGCTCGGCCTCGGCCTTGGCCGTGACCAGGGCGTCGGCCTGTGCACGCGCTTCGCTCACATCCACCCAGTAGCCACTCCAGGTCACCGCACCGGCTTCTGCGGCATACGGATGGGCCTGGCTGCGCACCCAGCGCGCGCCTTCGCCCTCGGCGCGCAGGCGGAACTCGAGGATCAGCGGCGCGAACTGGCGCGCGGCCTGTTCGACGGCCTGCAGGATGTGTGCGCGATCGTCTTCCTCAATGCGTTCCAGCAGCGTCCTGGCGTCCTGCTCGGCCTGCTGCCGGCTGATTCCGAACAACGCCTGCAGATCACCGGCGATGAACGGGAAGCTGAGCACGCCATCGGCGTCGCGGCGTGCCTGGTAGACCACCGCAGGCAGGTTGTCGGTGACCTCGGCCAGTCGCTGTTCCAGATGACGCCGACTGGTCACTTCGCGGCGCAGGCGCCAGTAGCCGATGCCATGCACCAACAACGCGGTCAGCAGCACCACCAGCAGTGGCAGGCCCCAGTGCAGTGCGCTTTTCCAGTCAACGCCATTGCGATACTCCACCGCCAGCCAGTCGCCACGCAGCGCCTCATGCTTGCGCGGCGTCATCTGCAGCAGCAGGCGATCGAAGGTGGTCGCCAGTGCGGCATGCCGCCGCTCCACCGCCAGCACCAGCTGATCGTTGAAGCCCGCCGGTGCAGCGACCTGCAGGCGGCCGGGGAAACGACTGCGCAGCAGGTAGTCGACCACCGCCAGATTGCCCACGTAGGCATCGGCCTCGCCATCAAGCAGCCGCTGCATCGCCTGTTCCGCACTGCGTGCCGCCATGATCCGGGCCTGCGGTGCCTGCTGCAGCACGTAGCCCCGCACACGCTCGGGATCGGACAGCAGCACGCGCTTGCCCTGCAGGTCCGACATGCCCAGCAGGGCTGGGCTGTCGACGCGGCTGACGATCACGTTCGGCACACTGATGAAGGGCTGGCTGAACACCCAATCCGGCCCCAGGTAGCGCGAATCGGCCGGAATTCCCATCACCGCCTGCAGCTCGCCACGGCGGGCCTTCTCGCGCACCTCATACCAGTCGTGGCTGCTCTCCGGCTGCAGGTTGGCGCCGGCCTGCATCAGACGGCGCAGGTACTCACTGGCCAGGCCGCTGGGCTTGCCCTGCTCGTCGGTGAACGACAGCGGCGCCGCGTTCGGTGCGAAACCGATCTTCAACGGCTGTTCCAGCACCCGCTTCTCGGCCCGGCTCAGCGCCATCTGCGCCGATGCCGACCACTGCGGTGGCGGCAGCCAGCGCTGCACCAGGGCATCGCGCTGGGCCTGGCTGGTCGCAGCCAGGGCCAGATCCAACGCTTCTGCCAGCGGCTGCTTGCTGTTGGGTACACCGAAGTGCAGGCGTTCGGGAGGCAGATCGCTCGGCCGCAGCAGCACCACGCCCTGCAGGCGCTGGGTGGCGATCAGTTCGGTGGCGACATAGGCATTGCCGATATAGACATCAGCTTTGTCGTCTCTGACCATCTCGAGTGCCGCCAACGAGCTGTTTGCGACAAGCTGACGGGCCTGTGGAAAACGCGCGCGCACCTGCGGGCCGGTCAGGAAATCCTGCTCGATCACCACCCGCAGTCCATCCAGATCGGGATTGTCCGAGGCACGCAGGTCGTCGGGGCGGCCCACCAGGGCCAGCGGTGCCTCGCCATAGGCGGCGGTATAGACCATGCAGCGGGTGCGGTCGGCACTCAGACCGACATTCATCACCACATCGATCTCGCCACGACATGCCGCATCCAGCACGGAGGTCCAATCCGGAAAACGACGGGCCTCGACCTTCACACCCAACTGACGGGCAAGAAGCGACAGATAATCCGGACCCAGACCCACCTGCTGGCCATCACGGAGTGACTCGAATGGTGGCCAGCCGCTGTCATACTGCCCCACGACGATGCTTGGATGGGCGGCGAGGTACTCGCGCTGCAGGGGACTGAGCGGCAACAGCCCAGGCACTGCCTGTGCCAGCGCCACGGGCAGCACCAGCACGGCCAGCAGCAGGACCAGCCCGCGAACAGCCCAGCTACGCATCGGCGTCGATCTCCTAGAATCCTGACAGGGCCGCGATGGTCGCGGCCCGGCTTGCCCGGTGGCCATACTAGAGCAATGAGCTTGCGCATCATCATCGCAGACGACCACCCTGTGGTCCGTATCGGTACCCGCGCCGTCATCGAATCGAGCGGGGTCGGCCGCGTGGTCGGCGAGGCTGACAGCGCGCAGGCGCTGATGGCCCTGCTCGGCAGCCAACCCTGCGACCTGCTGGTGACCGACTATTCCATGCCGGGCAGCCCACAGGCCGACGGCTTCGCCATGATCGGCATGATCCGCCGCCGCTTCCCCGACCTGCCGGTGCTGATGCTCAGCGTCTCCAACAACCTGGCGATCCTGCGCATGGTGCTCGACAGCGGCGTGCTCGGCCTGGTCGACAAGAGCTCGTCGATGGACGAACTACCGCAGGCCATCCAGGCGGTCTATCGGGGCCAGCCCTACATCAGCCGGAGCCTGCGTGAGCGGGTCGAGGCTGCGGGCAGCTGGCGCATGCGCGAGGGCGACGGCAAGCCTTTGTCGCCACGCGAGGTGGAAGTGCTGCGGCTGCTCGGCACCGGCATGACGGTGAAGGAGATCTCGCTGCAGCTGCACAAGAGCGTCAGCACCATCAGCCGGCAGAAAGGCGACGCCATGCTCAAATTGGGCCTGAAGGGCGACGCCGAACTGTTCGACTACCTGCGCGACGGCAAGATCTGAGAACCAGATCACACTGTGAGGGCATCTGTCACCGCCCTCTTTGACCGGCCGCCGTTCTGTGCCAAGATGACCCGGCATGGGTTTTCAATGCGAGGTCGAAGGAATCGGCCGGCTCATGTCCTCGCTCCCGTCCCAGGTGGATGGGGTGCGGTTTCCTGCCGGCCGTCTGGCCCGGCAACGCTGACCATGGAGAGGCGCATGCATCACCCCCCCGAGCCATGTTGGACCCTGCCGTTGCGGCCCCTGCGCGCATTCGCGGCGTGCCTGCTCGTCTCTCTTTCCGCTGCGGCCTGCAGCGCCGCCGATCCGGCCCCCTCGTCCTCCCAGCCTGGCGCCCCCGTGCAGGCTGCCGATGCGCCCCGACAGGATGTTGCCCCGATGCAGAACACCTCTCCCGACACCGCCGTCACCCCGCCCGACGCGCCGACCGTGATGTATTTCACCTACCAGGTGGACGGTGATGGCGCGACCTCCTACGAGGTCCAGAACGGCAGCGTGGCGACCTTCTGGTTCGGCCACACCTTCACCCTCGATGGCACCACGTATTACACGGGTTTCTCCTGGGATACCCGCGAGCACTACGGCAAGCCGGGCGAGCAGACGCCGGCCGGTCCGGATGACCGCGCCAACCTCGCCGAGGCCACTTTCGTGCTGGCCGGCACCGACGCGAAGAAGCCATGGAAGTTCCGTGGCCAGGAATGGACCATCGGCGCGCTGGGCGCGTACGACAAGGCCGACGATGTCGATACCCGGCGCAAGCCGCTTGAACATCGCACCGCCGACGGTCGCCTGCTGCTGGCGGTGCCGACCAGCAGCTTCGACCGCGGCATCAGCAGCACCGGCTATGCGCTGCTGCTGTTCAACCCCAAGCGCAGCGAAGACGACGTGGACAGCAAGGTCTGGCGCTATGTCGGCTCGGTGCGTACGGGCGAGGACAACAGCGCCGCCTGCGACGAAGGCAACGTGATGCCCTGCACCGACAGCGATGGCGAACTGGCCTTCGCTGCCGACGGCAGCGGCCTGCCGCGACTGACCGTGACCTTCAAGGGCACCACCATCGAAGGCCCCGGCAAGACCCGTGCGCTGGGCGCCGGCGACGCCGTGCACTACACCTTCGACAGCGCGACCCAGCAGTACGTCGCGCCCTGATAGCACCCGCCCACGCGCGGGTTTCCTGTTGACCGACATGTTCTTGACTCACGGATGAGTCCGGTTGGCGATTCGCGGCATGCGCCGCTCCATCAACCCCGAGGAAAACGTCATGGCACAGCATGACTACAGCAGAAAGGAAGTTCTGGACATCGTCGAGCAGGTCGCCCGGCAGAAAGGCCTTCCGGTCGATGACTTCATGCGCTTCGCGCACATCGAGACCGGCGGCACCTTCAACGAGCGCGCCCACAATACCTCGTCCGGCGCCAAGGGCCTGTTCCAGTTCGTGCCCGGCTCCGCGCGCCAGTACCACCTGACCGGCCACGAGTTCGACCCGACCCGCAACACCGAAGCGGCCGCAAAGATGTACCAGGACAACCTGGACTCGATGGCACGCCGCAACGAGCGCACCGGCCACCCGTACCTGTCCGGAGGCAGTACGCCGACCGGCCTGGACCTGTACCTGGCCCACCAGCAGGGCAGCGCCGGCTATGGCTCGGTGCAGACCGCGATTGCCACCGGCACCTTCGGCGTGGTCCGCAACGGCCACGGCGAAGAGATCAACATGCGCCGCAACGTGCTGAACCAGATCGGTTCCGACGCGAAGGCGCTGACCGGCCACACCCTGGCCGAGATGCGCGGCATGAACGATGGCGACCTGGCGCGGACGTTCTCCAGCTACTACATCCACAAGTACGCGGCGATCAGCATTCCGGAAAAGAACATCGAACCGCAGGCGGTGGCGCAGGGCCAGGGCCAGGCCCCGGCCGCGCCTGCACAGGCCAGCGCAGCCGTGGCGGCGGGTGCAGCCACGCTGGCGGCAACCGCAGCGGCGGCTGCCACACCGAAGCCGGGCATCGAACTGCAGGCCGCCTACGAGGCCGGCGTGAAGTACGACCACGTGAAGTACGCCATCAACATTCCGGGTCACGCGCTGTACGTACCGGGCAAGACCGGCAAGAACGTGGAGCAGGGTTACATCGACTGCTCCGGCTGGGTCGGCACGCTGCAGAACCGCACCATGGACGAGATCAACCAGAAGGCCGGGCATGCGGTCTTCAGCAAGGCCGATCGCATCGACCTGGGCAACCTGGGTTCCGGCGGCATCGTGCGCAAGGCATTCGACCAGTCCGGCGTGCTGCTTGACCGCGACGCGATCCTCAAGCCCGGTGCGCTGAAGGAAGGCATGATCATCGGCCTGGATACGGCCAGGACCCGCCACGAGCACTGGAACGGCATCGACCACATCGTGATGGTGGTGCGCGACCCCACCACCGACAAGCTGCTGATCAGCCAGTCCACCGGCAGCAAGGGCGTGCACACCATGCCGGTCGAGGACTACCTCAAGCAGGTGAAGGACCACCCGAACTGGAAGCTGTACGCCTCCGATCCGCTGTCCAAGGCGCGCGACCTGCTGGAAAACCGCACCCCGTCGCACGAGCAGGCCCAGGGCAAGCCTGCCGCCGAGCACAAGGCCGCTGCCACGCCGCACGCCGAACTGTACAAGCAGGGCGCGCACAGCGAGGGCGTGCGCAAGGTGCAGGAGCAGCTGGGCCACCTCGGCTACGTCGGTGCCGACGGCAAGCCGCTGGTCGAGGATGGCCGCTTCGGCCGCAACACCGACGCGGCGGTGCGCCAGCTGCAGAAGGACAACGGCCTGGTGGCCGACGGCATTGTCGGGGCGAAGACGCTGGAGGCCATCAAGGAAGCCCGCGAGCGCCCGCTGCTGAACGACGAACGGCACCCGCGCAATCCGCTCTTCATCCAGGCCAGCAAGGGTCTGGAACTGTTGCCGGCCGGCACCTTCAAGGATCGCCACGCGCTGGAAAGCGCCGCGGCGGCCCTGACCAAGGAGGCGCATGCCGCCGGCCTGCAGCGCATCGACACGGTGGTGCCCAGCCCGAACGGTGAACGCCTGTTTGCCGTGCAGGGCACGATCGGTGACCCGGCGGCCAGCCGCGTGGCGGTGGAGGCCCGAGCCGCCAGCGAGCAGAGCATCGCGCTCAGCAGCGGTGCCGTGCAGGGCGCGCCTAACGTGCTGCACCAGCAGCAGGACGCCCAGCAGGAGCAGGCCCGGCAGGCACAGAAGGCGATGGGCATCTAAGCCCGCAACGCCTTGGCAGAGAAGGGAGGGCCACGTCCGCGTGGCCTTTTCCCTTTCTGCCAGCTGAGCGGCCGAGGCCGCTTTCAGCCTTGCTTCATGCCGCCTGCCGCTAGATGAATGCGCAAGCCGCACGGTGGACCAGGCAATGTTCCGGCAATGTTGGAACGTCAGCGTGGTCTCCACGGCAGCCGGGGCGCCCGCGCCCTCCCTGCCCAGCGTGGCATGCACCTCACAGGAGAACGAACATGCTCAGTACTTCCACACTCAGCTTCCGTGGTCTGGCGATGGCCCTGGCACTGGTTGCCGGTGTCGCCGTGGTCAGCGATGCCAGCGCGATGTCGAGGAAGGACAAGCGCACCCTGGTCGGCGCCGTGGTCGGTGGCGTGGCCGGCAACCTGCTCTCCAACGGCGATCCCGCTGCCACCGTCGGCGGCGCCGTGGCCGGCGGCGCGATCGGCAACTTGACCACCTCCGACCGCCGCGACCGCCGTTACTACGACAATCGCCGTTACGACGACCGCTACGATCGCCGTTACGACCGTGGCTACTACCGCAGCGGCTACTACGACCGCGGTGATGACCGTCGCTGGCAGCGCGAGCGCTACTACGACAACCGCTACTACCACGACCGCGGTCGCCATCGCGGCTGGTAAGCAGCGCGGCATCTCCCATGCCGATGCACGGACGGGCGGGTCGATGACCCGCCCGTTTGCGTTGGCCGCGTGCATGGCGTTGAATGCGCAGCCTTGGATGTGACTTTCCCCACTGGGGCTGCGGCATGACTTCTTCCTCCCACCGCGTGCAGGGCCTCAACAACGACGAGGTCGCTGCCGACTGGCCACCGATCAGCGCGGCGGACATCGCGTGGCTGCGCCAGCACTACCCGCAGCTGGACGAGCGCAGCGAACCGCGCTGGCACAGCCCGCGGCCGCTGTCGGCTGCCGCCATCGTCAACGGCGTGGAAGGCGCGGTGTTCATCAAGCGCCACCACCACAGCGTGCGCAGCACGGCCTGCCTGGAAGAAGAGCATCGCTTCATCGCCCATCTCGCCGCAGCGGGCGTACCGGTGGTGCAGGTGCTGCCAGCGGCCGATGGCCACACTGCGGCCGAACATGGCGAATGGACGTTCGAGCTGCATGCGATCGGCGTCGGCGAGGACCTGTACCGCGACGCCGTGTCGTGGTCGCTGCTGACCGATGTCGCGCAGGCCCGCGAAGCCGGGCGCACACTCGCGCAGCTGCACCGGGCCGCCGCCAGCTACCACGCGCCCCAACGCAGCACCCATGTGCTGGTCGCGCGCGACGATCTGATCCGTGCTGACGATCCGATCGCGGCCATCAAGGCAGGGCTGCACGAGCGTCCCGGGCTGGCCCGCTATCTCGCGCGCATTCCATGGGAAGCGCAGTTGCAGCGCGACGTGCTGCCGTGGCATGCCGGCCTGGCCGAGCGCCTGCGCGATGAGCCACGGTTGTGGGCGCACAACGACTGGCACGTTTCCAACCTGCTGTGGCGCGATGGGCAGATCAGTACCGTGCTGGATTTCGGCCTGGCCTCGCCCACCAGTGCGCTGTTCGACCTCGCCACGGCGATCGAGCGCAACGCGGTGGCGTGGCTGGAACTGGAGCGCGGCATGGAGGCGGTGCGCATCGATATTGCGCTGGCCCTGCTCGACGGCTACCGCCAGGTGCTTCCGCTGTCGGCGGCACGCGTGCACCTGCTGGCCGACCTGCTGCCGATGGTGCATTTCGACTTCGCACTATCCGAAGTGGAGTATTTCGAGGGCGTCACCGGCTCGACCGCCAATGCCGATGTGGCGTGGCAGCCCTTCATGCTCGGCCATCCGGCGTGGTTCCATACCGCCCCGGGGCAGGCACTGCTCAACGCGCTGCACGCGGCAGCCTGAAGGACGCCGGCTCGCAAATCCGTACCATTTGTAGTGAAATGGTCACCTGAAGCGGGGGTGCCTGGATCTGCCAGGCTGAGAGAGTCCCTTGGAACCTGATCCGGTTTGCACCGGCGTAGGGAGCTTTGAGCCGCAGCCACACCCCCGTCATGGGCCGGTGCACCTGCGCGCCGTCGCTTCGTCTCCCTTGTTGTCCGAAGACGAACCGAATGAACCGCTGCCTGCGCCCCACCCTGCTCTGCCTCGCCCTCTGCGCCGCGCTGCCGCTGCACGCCAGCGAGGCCGAAACGTCCCCCGATGCGGCTGCCACCGGCGCCGAGCGCTCGCCGACCGAACTGGCGGCGGTGCGCGTGCAGGCCGGCAAACCGAAGGCCGATACCTCGCGCGTGAATGCCTTCGGTGGCGGCAGCTGGAAGGACACGCCCGCGTCGATGAACGTGCTCGAGCGCGATTACCTCGACGGTCGCCAGGTACGTTCGCTGTCCGAGCTGGCCAGCAACGATGCCTCGCTGGGTGATGCCTACGCGCCGGTGGGCTACTACCAGAACATCGCCATCCGAGGCTTCGCACTGGACGCGGCCACCGGCTACCGCTTCAACGGGCTGTCCATCGCCGGCGAACAACGCCTGGCGCTGGAGAACGTGCAGTCGGTGGAGATCCTCAAGGGTGAAGCCGGCCTGGCGGCAGGCGTGATGGCGCCGGGCGGAATCATCAATTACATCGGTAAGCGCCCGGCGGAAGTGCGCACCGCCACGCTCGGCACCGATTCGGAAGGCTCGCGCTACGTTGCCGTCGATGTCGGCCACTGGATCACCCCGCGCTTCGGCGTCCGCCTGAATGCCGCATGGGATTCCAGCAATTCCTACGTCGAGCACGCCGATGGCCGCCGCAACTTCTACTCGCTGGCCGCCGACTGGCTGATCGGCGAGCGCGGCAAGCTGGAAGTGGATGCCAACTACCAGACCAGCTCGCAGCGCTCGGTGTCCGGCTACCAGCTGCTGGGCGCGCGTGACCTGCCGCGCGGTGTCGACCGCGAGCATCTGCTCGGCTACCAGCCGTGGCAGCGCCCGGTGGATATCGCCAGCACCAACATCACCGCGCTGCATACCTACGACTTCAACGACGCCTGGCAATCACGTGTATCGGTCGGCCACAGCCGTTCGGTGATCGATGACAACGTCGCCTTCGCCTACGGCTGCTACTACGCCGCGCAATGTGCCGATGGCAGCGTGCCAGGCAACTACTTCGCACCCAACGGCGACTATGACATCTACGACTACCGCAGCCCGGACGACACCCGCCGCAACCAGCAGGCCCGTGCCGAACTGCGCGGCCGCTTCGAGACCGGCAGCGTCGGTCACCACCTGACCGTCGGCGCCGACTACTTCCGCCGCACCGTGGACAAGCGCCCGAGCGTCAACGAGTACGTCGGTACCAGCAACATCCACGAGGCACCGGTGCCGGTGTTCGCGCCATCGCCGAAGATGCCGGGCCCATCCGCACGTCGCCTGGACAGCCGCCAGACCGCGTTCTTCGCGCTGGACCGGGTGAGCTTCGGTGACGACTGGCAGTGGCTGGCCGGTGGCCGCTTCGTGCGCCTCGATGAGCGCGCCTACGACAAGCGTGGCACCCCGCAGCGGCACAGCCGCCTGTCGCGCTTCCTGCCGCAGACCGCGGTGGTGTGGAAGGCCACCGACCAGCTCAATGCCTATGCCAGCTACGTGCGCGGCATTTCGCTGGGCCAGGAAGCGCCGTTCTGGACCAGCAACGCCGACACCTTCCTGCCGTCGGTGCAGTCGCGGCAGCTGGAAGTGGGCGTGAAGTACGTGCCGGTCGAAGCGCTGACCCTGGGCGCGGCCGTGTTCCGCATTTCGCAGCCGTACCAGTACGCCAAGCCGGACAGCAGCGACGTCGGCTACACCTTCGTCGAGGAAGGCACGCAGACCCACACCGGCCTGGAGCTGACCGCCAACGGCCAGCTGACCGATGCGCTGCAGATCGTGGCCAGCGCCAGCGTGCTGCAGGCGCGCGCGCGCGACACCGGCACGCCAGCCTATGAAGGCCATCAGCTGGTGAACGTGCCGAAGGTACGCGCCAGCGTGCACCTGGCCTACGCGCTGCCGTTCGTGCAGGGCCTGGACGTGACCGGCGGCTGGCGCTATGCCGGTGCCAACGTGGCACGTGTCGACGGCGGCGTGCGCGCACCGGACTATTCAGTGTTCGACGCTGGCCTGCGTTTCCAGCATCGCCTGCGCGAGCGCACAGTGACCTGGAACCTGTCGGTGGACAACGTGTTCAACCGCTTCTACTGGCGCGATACCGGCAGCAGCGGCGGTGACTACTACCTGTTCCCCGGCGCACCGCGACAGGCCCGCCTGTCGGTGACGTTCGCGCTGTGAGCGGCGTGATGCTCGAGTGGACCTCCGCACTGTGCAGCATCCTCGGCGTCTGGCTGATGGCCCGGCGCCGGCTGGCGGCGTGGCCGGTGGGCCTGCTGTCGGTGGCGCTGTATGGCCTGGTGTTCGCCGAGGCCAAGCTGTACTCGGACACCCTGCTGCAGATCGCCTTCGGTGGTTTCCTGGTCTATGGCTGGCTCAACTGGCGACAGCATGCCGCCGATGAGGGCAGCATCCGCATCGTTCCGCTGGCACGCGGCACGCTGCTGCGCGACCTGGCCATCGGCCTGTGCGGTGGCGTGGCGCTGGGTGCAGCCATGCACAGCTTCACCGACGCTGCCCTGCCGTGGTTGGATGCGCTGCTGACCGGTCTGAGCCTGGTCGGGCAATGGTGGCAGGCCCGCCGCCACGTGGCCTGCTGGTGGGTATGGATCGCAGTGGACGTGGTCTATGTGGGTGCGTACCTGTTCAAGTCGCTGCACGTGACCGCCGCGCTGTACGTGTTCTTCCTCGGCCTGGCCGTGTTCGGCCTGCGCGCATGGAGCGCCGCCGCTCGCGAGCCACAGGTGGCAACCCGGTAGGGCCACGCCATGCGTGGCTGGGCTACCGGTAGTCGCCAACCTTGGTTGGCGTGCGTGCCGACCAAGGTCGGCATCTACCCAGAACATCCACGCATGGCGTGGATCTACTGGGTCAGCACCAAACCCAGCCGCAGCGGCTGGCGCATGTCGGCCGGTGGCGCGGCCTGCAGGGATGCACTCTGCAGGGTCGCGCGCAGGTCGGCGTCGACCTGGGCATCACCCAGGCTGTCGAATTCCAGCTTCGAAATGCGGCCATCCGCCGCGATCCACACGCTCACCGGCAACGGCGTCGGCGCATCCGGATGTGCCTGCAGCCATTCCAGCACACGCTGCGCCTGCGGATCCTGCTCCTGCTGCAGGCGCTGCTGCAGCTGCCCCCCCACGGCGGCGGCATAGGCCATCCAGTGTGCAGGGGCTTCCTGCGCGGAAACGCTGGCACTCCCCAGTGCCAACGCGCCGAACAACGCGGCCAGTGGCCGCCACCAGCGGCGTGCACCGGTTGTGTTCCTTGCCATCGCCATCGCCCGCCCCTGCGCTCCCATCCAACCGCTGATGGTCGGCGCGGTAGATGACAGGCAGATGGCGGCACAGTAGAGCCACGCCATGCATGGCGTGGATCTACTGGAACAGAGCGGCCAGTAGCATGCGCAAGGACGAGAGCCGTGATCAGTCGCCCAGGTCGGCCAGCACCTTGCGCGAGGGCGCGAAGAAGGTCACGCCGGTGGTGGCGGTGGAGAAATCAAGGATGCGGTCATGCAGCGGTGCGGGATTGCCGATGAACATGCGCTCGAGCATCTTCTCGATCACCCACAGGCGGCGCGTGTAGCCGATGAAGTAGGTGCCGTACTCGCCGCGACCCGGGTTGGCGAACGGCATGTTGTCGCGCAGGATCTCGTGCTCGCCGTCGGCATCCTCGATGGTGCACAGCGTCTTGTGCGACTTCTGCGCATCGGCCGGCGCATCGTCCAGCTCGATGTTGTCGTGCTTGGTGCGGCCGATGATCGCTTCCTGCGCTTCGGTCTTCTGCGCGCGCCAGGCATCAAGATTGTGCAGGTACTTCTGCACCACCACGTAACTGCCGCCGGCATGCTCCGGGTCTTCCTCGCCCACGATGGTGGCTTCCGGCAGCGACAGCCCTTCCGGGTTGGCGGTGCCGTCAACGAAATCGAGCAGGTCGCGGCCATCGAAATAGCGGAAGCCGGCCACGTCATCGACCGTCTCCACCGCATCGCCAAAGGCCATCAGCAGGTTGCGTTCGAACGCCACGATCAGGTCCATGGTACGTGCACGGATGTGGTACAGCAGGTCGCCCGGCGTGGACACAGCGGTATGGGTCGCGCCCTTGATCTCGCGGAACGGCTGCAGCTCGCGCGGCGGCGTGGTGCCCACCAGCGGCTGCCACACGCGGTGGCCGATGGCCACGTTGCAGGTGAAGGTGCGTTCGATCTCGCGGATGGCGGTGTTCTTGATCAGGTCGTCGGTGCTGGCCAGCACCTCGCGTGCCTTGGCGATCGACGCCTCGTCATCCTTCACCTTCAGCACCAGGAACGCCGCCGAATGGGTCAGTGGCGCGGTGATCTGCTGCGGCTCGTTGTGGAGCGTGTGGTTGACGGCGGTGATCGGTGCGGGCTGGGAGTTCACGGCGGTTCCTGCTGGCTTGAGGCGGGCGCATCGCGTGTGGCGATGTGCGGGCGATCATAGCGGAACCGCCTGACCGGGGACGGAGCGGTTCTCGTTCCGTCCACCGGCGAAGGTACGAAGGCCTCAATCCACATCACTCCAGACCGCCAGTTCGTAGCCATCCAGATCGCGGAAGTGGAAGCGGCGACCACCCGGGAAGGCGAACACCGCCTGCACCACCTCGCCACCGGCGGCGATCACGCGTTGCTGTGCATCGGCCAGGTCCGCGCAGTAGAGGATCACCAGCGGCCCCCCGTGGGCACGCACCGCCGCGTCGGCCACGAAGCCACCTTTCAGACGGCCGTCGTCGAACTCGGTGTAGGCCGTGCCGTAGTCCGTGAAGCGCCAGCCGAACACCTCGCCGTAGAAGCGCTTGCTACGGTCAATGTCGGCGACGTTGAATTCGATGTTGTCGATGCGGCGTTCGGCATCGTGGGGCGCGGCAGGATTCATGGCGAGGCTCCGTGGTGGGAGCCCAGCATCGATCAATGCAGCACAGTGGTCTTGAACAAAACGGCCATCATTGTCCCCACTCCAGGCGCAGCTCGCTGGCGGTCATGCCCGCCAGTTCACGCGCCTCGCGGCTGAGATGGGCCTGGTCGGCATAGCCGGCATCAGCGGCCAGCATCGCCAACGAATGCAGTGGCAGCGCGCGACTCTGGCGCAGGAAACGTTGCAGCCGCAGGATCCGCTCCAGCGTCTTGGCGCCGTAGCCGAACTGCGCCTGGCTGAAACGCCGTAGGCTGCGCGGGCTCAGGCCCAGGTGCGCCGCCAGCGTATCCAGCGTGGCATTACCCGCGGCGAGCGCCTGGAACAGGACATGGGCGCGCTGCGCCGGCGTATCGAGCGCGGCCGCACCCATGTGCTGTTGCAGGCAGTGCGCCATTCGCTGCAGGCGCTGTGCAGGCGCGGTGTCGCCGATGGAGGCCGCCGCCTTGTTCGCCCACGCGCCCTTCAGGTCGGCCAGTGGCACGGCCTGGCCGATGATCCCGGCCAAGGGCAGGCCCAGCGCGGCCAATGCCTGGCCGGGACGGAAGCGCGCGCCCAGCACCTGCGCACCGGGTGCCAGCGCCGGGTGCGCGGCCACGCGGTCCGGGCCGACGACGAACAGCGCACCGTCGCGCCAGAGGATATCCACGCAGCCATCGGGCAATACGGTGATGTGCCCATCGGCATCGGCAGGAAGCTGGCTCTGCCACAGCTGGCCAAAGTGGCCGCGCAGCGGCGCAGGCGCCAGATGCTCCTGGTAGATCGTGCCGGTGCCTGCAAGAGAGGAAGGGCCGCCCATGCCGCATTGTGGCGCCACGGGGCCCATAAAAGTGAAGCCCGGCGCGAGGCCGGGCTTCGGTTGGCGTGTGGGAGAGAGAGAGTCACACGCCAGCACAACACGCACTAACGACAGGCGTTTGTTACCAGGTGAAGCGCGGGCCCACGAACCACTCGCGGTCGCCGGCCTTGGCCAGCTTCACTTCGCCACTCAGGCCCCAGTTCTGGTTGAACTTGGCGGTGGCGCCGACACGGCCATAGAACTCGCCGTCCGGGTTGATGCCGTGCTTCTTGGTGTAGTCCTCGTAGCCGGCCATCACGTAGCCTTCCACGTACGGGTTGAACGCGGTGCGCACGCCAACTTCGGTCGAGTAGCCGTTGAAGTCCAGGCCATGCTTCATGTCGAACTTCTGGTACGCAACGCGAGCCACCAGGTCGGTGTTCGGTGCGATGCCGTAGTTGTAGCCGGCGCCGATGCGCCACTGGTCGACGTCATTCTTGAACTTGTCGGTCTCCTGCGCGCTGTAGTCGCCGAAGATGTGGAAGTTCGGGTGCACCGCCACGGAACCCTTCACCTTCCAGCCGTCGGCGTCGCCGCCCTTGGCATCGGTGTTCACGTAGCCGCCTTCAACGTAGTTGTACGACAGGCCATCGGTTGCCGATGCAGCGAACGGCAGAGCAGCCAGAAGACCCAGGGCGAGCAGCGAATTCTTGTTCATCGGGACACACCTTTAATTATTTTGGTTTCGTCGGCCGCCTCCCGGGAGGGGGAGAGAGAAGAGGCGGTCGACAGGTGTGAATTATCCGTTAGGGGGTCTAATCAACCCTGAATATTGAACTGACTGGTGTATAAATAAGGCTGGCGTTCAGGGAACTCCGCATGGGACCGCTGTCGGCTTCTTGCGCGCACCACGCTCGGTGCTTGATGCGGGCTCTGATCCTGATCGCCTCGCCGGTTGTGCTACTGCAGGCACAGGCCGCTGAGCGCATCGTTTCTGCCAGGCACATCGTCGTACAGACAGACGATGTCACGCGCTTCTTCAAGGTGCTGGACGCCAACCAAGGGCGCCCAAGCGCCGATGATCTGCAACACGGCTATCTGGATGCGGGTACGGATGCCCTGCGCAGCTTCACCGACCGCCGTATCGGCTCGATGGAGCGGCTGGCCAGGGCCATCCAGGACAAGCCGGCATTGTTTGCGAAAGCGAGAACCTGCGCGACCGCATTGCCATCGATCCGCACGCGCGTCGCCGCTGCCGTCGATCGACTTGGCGCCCTGTTGCCGTCTGCGCGCTTTCCCCCGGTCACCGTACTGGTGGGCCGCGGCAACAGTGGTGGCGTGACTACCGAAGCAGGTGTGGTCATCGGACTGGAAGCACTGTGCAACGCCGACTGGATGCAGACCGACGTAGGTGACCGCTTCGTGCATCTGATCGCGCATGAGTATGTGCACGTGCAACAGCCCGGTGCACGCGTGGACATCGAGCAGCCCACCCTGCTCTATCAGACCCTGCTGGAAGGGGGCGCCGAATACGTGGCCGAACGGATCTCCGGGCAACCGGCCAACGCGCATCTGCAGCGTTGGACGCAGGGTCGCGAGTGTGCGCTGGAGCGTGCGTTCCTGCAGGACAGCATGGGTACCGATCTTTCGAGGTGGCTGTACAACGGTCCCGGCAACGATGCGCGCCGCGGAGATCTCGGCTACTGGATCGGCTATCGCATCGCCCATGCCTATGTTGCGCGCGCGGCCGACACGCGCAGCGGCGTCGCCGAACTGCTGGATGTCCAGCCCGGGAACGCTGCGGCGCTGCTGGAAGCAAGTGGATGGCAACCTGCGTGCGGAGTAGGCGAAAGCACGCAGACGCGCATGCCGTGATGCCGGCTTCATGCAGGTGAATGGGTAACGTTTAACAGGCACAAGGCGCTTCGCCGATGCAGATCAGTTCGCTTGATCCCGC
Source organism: Stenotrophomonas sp. YJH_SMC_12-1 (assembly GCF_059370935.1). Classification (NCBI taxonomy): domain Bacteria; kingdom Pseudomonadati; phylum Pseudomonadota; class Gammaproteobacteria; order Lysobacterales; family Lysobacteraceae; genus Stenotrophomonas; species Stenotrophomonas sp. YJH_SMC_12-1. Next base: position 110,038 of record NZ_JCAFUD010000007.1, read on the forward strand.
TTGTTAAGGTTTGTTGATCTACAGGCCTTCACAGCCCATCCACGTACTCAAATTCCAGCTGAAAGCACGGGCTAGCGCCGGGAACAAACGCCGCTATATTCCAGCTTCCCCAGACGAAGGAGGGAGTTGGAAATGAAACTGACCAAGCAGCACATCAACGCAGCACGCGCCATCACCGTCGCCATCGTGGCCACCGTAAGCCTCGGCGCTTGCGCCACCTACAAGGACGAGTTCGCAACCATCAACTCGCGCCTCGATCAGCTCGACGTAAAGGTGCAGGGCGCTGCCCAGAGTGCCGAGTCCGCCAACCAGTCGGCGCAGCAGGCCAACCAGCGTCTGGACCAGATCGAAGGCCGCGTACAGCAGCTTGAAAGGGCACCGGCCGGTCGCAAGCCGCGCGGCTGATAGCTCCCTCATCCTTTGAATTGATCCACCTCTGTATCGGGAACCAGTGGCCTTCGCCGGCCACTGGCATCCTTCCACCCAGAATTGCAAGGAGCCGTCCCATTCGTACCTCCTCCTCCCCTGCACGCCGCGTCCTCCATGCCGCACTGGCGATGGCACTGGCCGTTGCGTGCAGCGGCGCAGCCAGCGCCAAGGGCAAGGACAAGGAAGCGCCTGAACAGCGAATTGCTGCCGTTGATGAACTTCCACCCGACCAGAGCGTGTCCGAAACAGTGATCGAGCTGGCCGGCTGGGTGGTTGCCAGCAAGGACAACCAGGGCTACCCGTTCGCAATCATGGACAAGGCCGCCGCGCAGGTCCTGATCTTCGGCGGCGACGGTAAGCTGCGCGGCGCGGCACCGGCGCTGTTCGGTTCGGCCATCGGTGATCACTCGGCCCCTGGTGTTGCCAAGCTCGCACTGAGCGCGATTCCCGGCCATGACCGCACCACCCCTGCCGGCCGTTTCATTGGTGGCTACGGCCCCTCCGACGATGCCGGGCGCGTGCTGTGGGTGGACTACGATTCCGCCGTCTCGATGCACCCGCTGCCGCCAGGCACCCCGAAAGAGAAACGCGCCCAACGGCTGGCAACGCCGACGCCGGACGACAACCGCGTCACCCACGGCTGCATCAACGTCTCGCCCGCGTTCTACGAGCAGATCGTGCAGTCCACGTTCGAGAAGGGCGGTGTGTTCTACATCCTGCCGGACAAGGATTCGATCGCGAAGACGTTCCCGGAGTTCGCGCAGAGCCGTGGCGATGCAAAGGACGAAGACGAGAAAGGCGCGCGGCGCGCAAGCAAGTAGAAGTGGGTAGTGGAAAGCGTTTGCGTACTGGAAGTCAGGAAGCCGCAGCGCCCGCCGCCCGCGCCAATGCAGCGGCATGCGCATCGCCCTTCCTCTCGCTGTAACGGTCCACCAGGTAGTCCGTCCTGCCACGCGTCAGCAGCGTGAACTTCACCAGCTCTTCCATCACATCCACCACCCGATCGTAGTACGGCGAGGGTTTCATCCGGCCGTCGTCATCGAATTCCTGCCAGGCCTTGGCCACTGACGACTGGTTGGGGATGGTCAGCATGCGCATCCAACGGCCGAGCACGCGCAACGTGTTGACCGTATTGAACGACTGCGAGCCGCCACTCACCTGCAGCAGCGCCAGCGTCCTGCCCTGCGTGGGCCGCACGCTGCCATCTTCCAGCGGCAACCAGTCGATCTGGTTCTTGAACACGCCGGTGACCGTGCCATGCCGCTCGGGGCTGACCCAGACCTGGCCTTCCGACCACTGCGACCATTCGCGCAGTCGCTGCACTTCAGGGTGGTGCGGGTGCACGCTGTCCAGCATGGGCAGCGCATGCGGATCGAACACGCGGGTCTCGCACCCCAGGTGACGCAGCAATCGCTCGGCTTCCAGCGCCAGCTTGCGACTGAACGACTGCGGCCGAAGCGAGCCGTAGAGCAGGAGGATGCGTGGCGGTCCCGGATCTGCCGCGGCGAGCTGGTGGTGATCGGGCTGGGGCAGCGAGGCGTCTACCAGATTCGGTAGATGGGGGCTTGTGATGGGCTTATTCATTCGATTATTCTAGAAATATGGAAACGTTGAATGCAATTGCTGCCCTGACTGCCCTGGGCCATGCCACCCGCTTGGCTGCCTTCCGCTTGCTGGTGGAGGCTGGCCCGGCAGGTCGCATGGCGGGCGACATCGCCACGGCCCTGCAGGTGCCCCCAGCCACGCTCAGCTTCCACCTGAAGGAGCTGGTGCAGGCCGGCCTGGTGGAGAGCGAAAGCCAGGGTCGCCATGTCTGCTACCGCGCCAACTTCGATGCGATGAACGGCTTGATCGAGTACCTGACGCACAACTGCTGCGCGGGCTCGCCAACCGAGCAATGCATGCCGACGGCGCCCGCCTGCAAGGGCTGACCCCACACAGATCCTCTCCTCTCAAGGCAATTGCTCCATGACCCGCAATGTCCTGTTCCTCTGCACCGGCAACAGCGCCCGCAGCGTGCTTGCCGAAGCCACCCTGCGTGCATGGGGCGGTGATCGCTTCAGCGCATTCAGTGCGGGCAGCCAGCCCAATGGCCAGATCAACCCCTTCGCGCTGGCCCAGTTGCAGGCCGAAGGAATGCCCATTGAAGGGCTGCGCAGCAAGTCGTGGGATGAGTTCGTGGATGCAGCACCGATGGATCTGGTGATCACCGTGTGTAATGCAGCCGCAGCGGAGGCCTGCCCTGTGGTGTTCGGTGACTTCGTCCGCAGCCACTGGGGCCTGCCCGATCCGGCGGCCGTAGCGGGTAGCGATGCCGACAAGGCCGCAGCATTCGCGCAGGCCCATGCCATCGTGAAGCTGCGACTGCGTGCATTGCTCGCGTTGCCCGAATCGGTGTGGTCCGACCGCACGGCGCTGCAGCAGGCGCTGGACCGGATCGGCCGGCTGCTGCCGTCCGACGGCGCGCAGTGACGGTGCCATGAGCCTGTTCGAGCGACACCTGACGCTGTGGGTTGTGCTGTGCATTGCGGCTGGCACCCTGCTGGGCCACGTCCTGCCCGGCGCTTTTGCCGCGCTGGCATCCGCAGAGGTCGCCAAGGTCAACCTGCCGGTTGCGGTGCTGATCTGGCTGATGATCATCCCGATGCTGCTGAAGGTCGACTTCGCTGCGATGCGCCAGTTGCAGCAGCACTGGAAGGGCATCGGCGTAACGCTGTTCATCAACTGGGCCGTGAAGCCATTCTCGATGGCGCTGCTGGGCTGGCTATTCCTGCGCCATGCCTTCGCCGACTGGTTGCCAGCAGCACAGATCGACAGCTACATCGCCGGGTTGATCCTGCTGGCAGCCGCACCCTGCACCGCCATGGTGTTCGTGTGGAGCAACCTGTGCCGCGGTGATGCCAACTTCACCCTGAGCCAGGTGGCGTTGAACGACGCGATCATGGTGGTTGCCTACGCGCCGGTGGTTGCACTGCTGCTGGGCCTGTCGGCGATCACCGTGCCGTGGGATACGCTGCTGCTGTCGGTGGGCCTCTACATCGTGGCGCCGGTGCTGGTGGCTGCGTTGCTGCGGCGCTGGATCCTGATGCGTCGTGGCGAGGCAGCGTTGCAGCGGGTGCTTCGCAAGCTTGGGCCCGTCTCGCTGTGTGCGCTGCTGCTCACACTGGTCCTGCTGTTCGGCTTCCAGGGCCAGCAGATCGTGAAGCAGCCGCTGGTGATCGCACTGATTGCGGTGCCGATCCTGATCCAGGTCTATTTCACTTCCGGCCTGGCTTACCTGCTCAATCGTCGCCTGGGCGTGGCGCATTGCGTGGCCGGCCCTTCGGCGTTGATTGGTGCCAGCAACTTCTTCGAATTGGCGGTTGCCAGCGCGGTGGGACTGTTCGGCGTGCATTCGGGGGCGGCGCTGGCCACCGTGGTGGGCGTGCTGATCGAGGTGCCGGTGATGCTGTCCGTGGTGCGGATCGTGAACCGTACTCAGGGCTGGTATGAGAGGCGCGGGGAGCGCTGACAGATCAGGCGCGCGGCCAGCGTGGTCCTGCGGTGTCGATGTCCGATCCGACGTGCCGCTGTCGCTATTGCCTTGGCGATGCCGCCCCACGCCACACCCTCAACTTCGATCCGTGTCGCATATTGCCAAAGCCGCTGCGGCCATTGCGCCGCCTCGATCTTCGGCAACTCAACAGCATGCAAGAATGCTGAAAGCGTCTTCGATCGAATGCTGTTTGCAACTTGTCTGATTGGCGTTGCGCAGCGACGGCGGTACAGATGACGTGCCACCGGAAAAGGGTGGCCGGGACTCGAAAACCCGTCAGATCACGAACGTTGTTTTGCGCTTGCCGGCCGGCGTCACCTTGTGTGGCGCCGGTCGGTAATCCGTCTGCCGGCCATGGCGGGCGGAGCGTGGAGGCCTTGCGCCTGCCGGTCTTGTTCGTGATCTCCCGGTTTTCGAGCCACGTCTCCGCCCGCCACCTCTGCGTGGCGGCTGCCGTCTGTCCTGCACGGAGCCCTTGCCATGAGCACACCCGAATCCTCCCGCCTGCGCGCGCAGTACGTGCCCGCCAACGCGGACGCGCCCTCGGAAACACCGCACCCGCACGATCCGCACGGTTTCATCGCCACGCTCGACCGCATCGGCAAGGGCGCGGCCGCCGACGGCCAGCCCTGGCCCGAACGTCATCAGATGCCAGGGCGCCGCATGGCGCTGGCCGACGCGGACTGTGCGTTGGCCGGGCTGCGCGTGGCGCTGGAAATGCTGCTGGCTGCCGAGCGCGTGCGCCAGAACGGACCCGACAAGGAGTACGTGGGCGACCGCGTGATGGAGGGCCTGATGATGGCCAGTCTGTCGCTGGCCGCACAGGTCAGTGCACGCATGCGGCCGGAAGGGTGATACGGGGAACAACGCGCTCTGCAGCGCCGGGCACGGCCCGGCGCTGCAGAGCGCGCCACATCACTCGCAGAGCGCGCTGTCTTCCTTCAACGCGGCATCCTGCAGTGGCTGGCGCTGTTCGATCTGCGCACGCTGTTCCGCCGTCGGTTCGCCCAGCCACCACACACGGCAGCGCGCGGTAAGACGGCCGACCAGCTTCGACTGATCGGGCGAGTACAGCATCGCCAACGCGGTGCCGGGGCAATCGTGGGCCTGGCAGGCGGTGTAGAACCACCACGGCTCGCCCTGCAGCACTACCAGCTCGCCAGGGCCGCTGGGCCCGCTCAACAGGCGTTCGCGCAGCGATGGAATCTCCTTGTCAGCGGATTCGGCTGCGGCCGTGTTCTTCATCAGGGCGTTGAACGCGGCCAGCACCTTCGGATCCTTGCGGCCGCAGTCGTCCACGGTATTGCCGCCCACCAGGGTGAAGAAATGCGTCGCCAGCGGGTTGTCCGCGCAGGTGAGTTCCCCGCCGGCGCTCGGGTCTTCCGGTTCGCCTTCGTTGTCCCACACCGAGGGGTCCACACCGTCTTCGGCGGACGGTTCCTTCTCGACCACCGCCGCCGCGGCGGCCGGTGCTTCGGCGGTCGGCGCTGGCGCCACAGCAGGTGCAGTCTCGCCAGTCTTTTCCGGTGCCTGTCCGCAGGCTGCCAGCAGCGCGGCCATCATCGCCATCCCTGTGATTCGCATCTTCATTCCGTGTCCTTGTCTGATCTGCGCTGCGTCCGCCGAATCGGCGGCCGCGTGATTCTAACCAGCGGCGCGCTAGGATGCGTCTGAAGCCTTCCCATCATCGCCAGGGCCTGGACGCATGCGCCGCACACGACTCGCCATGATCTTCTGCAGTGCCCTGCTGATGGCATCGCCGGCAACTGCCCACGATGCAGAAGGCGCGAAGCCCGCACAGCCGCTTCCCGATATCGCGCTGCCCGCACCACTGGACCGTGTACTGCGCGACTACGAGCAGGCGTGGCGCACGGGTGATGTCAAGGCATTGGGTGCGCTGTTCGCCGAGGATGGCTTTGTGCTGCAGAGCAACCAGCCGCCGGTGCGCGGCCGCAGTGCGATCGAGGCCGCGTATGCCGGCCAGGGCGGCAGCCCGTTGCGGCTGCGTGCGCTGGCGTATTCGATGGAGGGCAACACGGGCTACATCGTCGGTGCGTACAGCTACGGCAACAACGTGGGCGATACCGGCAAGTTCACGCTCACGTTGAAGCGCGTGGGGGATGGGCCGTGGCTGATCTTTTCGGACATGGACAACACCAGCGCGCCGCCACGGGCGCGGTGATCGGCGTTGCAGTAGATCCACGCCATGCGTGGATATGCAGCGCGCGTGATGCCAAGCAAGCTTGGCACCCACCAAAGCCTGTCTCCCGTCCGGCACCCGCGTGTACTCCCTGATGAAAAAACCCCGGCACGTAGCCGGGGTTTTTCGATTCACTTGAACAGCGTGTCCGGGTATTCCGGTTTCTGTTCCCGCGCCAGCAATGCGCGCAGGCCTTCTTCCGGCGTCTGCTCGCCATGCAGCACGGCACGCACGCGGTCGGAGATCGGCAGGTCGATGCCATGGCGGCGCGCCTGTCGCATCACTTCGTCGGCGGTCTGCACCGACTCGACCACCTGGCCGATTTCGCGCACGGCATCCTGCAGCGTCTGGCCACGGCCCAGGGCCAGGCCCAGGCGGCGGTTGCGCGACAGGTCGCCGGTGCAGGTCAGCACCAGATCGCCCAGGCCCGCCAGGCCCATCAGCGTTTCCGGCTTGGCACCGATGGCAGCGGCCAGGCGCAGCATCTCGTTGAGGCCACGGGTGATCAGGCCGGCACGGGCGTTGAGGCCCAGCTGCATGCCATCGGCCACGCCGGTGGCCACGGCCAGCACGTTCTTCATCGCGCCGCCCAGCTCGGCACCAACCATGTCGTCGCCGGTGTAGGCGCGGAACGCCGGGCCATGCATCGCCTCGGCCACCATCTGCGCGAACTCGGGCACGTCGCCGTGCACGGTGATCGCGGTCGGCAGGCCCTGGGTCACTTCCTTGGCGAACGACGGCCCGGTGACAACGGCCAGCGGCACGTCCTCACCCAGCACTTCGCGCGCCACTTCATGCAGGAAGCGGCCCGAACCGGGTTCGAAGCCCTTGGTGGCCCAGGCCACGCCGGCACCGGCAGGACGCAGCGGCGCCAGCGCACGCACGGTTTCGCCGAAGGCATGCGAGGGGGTCACCACCAGGATCCAGGCCGCGCCCTCCACCGCCGACGCCAGGTCGGTGGTGGCACGCAGGCTGTCCGGCAGCGGGATGCCCGGCAGGTAACGCGGGTTCTCGTGGCGCTGGTCGATGGCTTCGACCACGGCAGCATCGCGCCCCCACAGCACGGTCGGATGACCGTGCCGTGCGAGCAGGCTGGCCAGCGCGGTTCCCCAGGAACCGGCGCCAAGCACGGCGATCTTGTCAGCGGTAGTGCTCATCCGTGACGTCGCGGCAGGAATCAGGCGTTGCCAGCCGGCTCGGAGTCAGCCAGCGACGGTGCGTCGCCCTGCTCCTGGCGCTGGCGCAGGGTTTCTGCGTACAGGCCTTCGAAGTTGATCGGCTGCAGGAAGAACGGCGGGAAGCCGCCGGCCTGGATCAGGTCGCTGATCAGCTGGCGCACGTACGGGAACAGGATATTCGGGCACTGGGTGCCGAGCAGCACGTCGATCGACTGCGGGTCCAGGCCGACCAGGCCGAACACGCCGGCCTGCTTCACTTCGGCCACGTAGGCGGTGCGCTCACCGGCCTGGCAGGTCAGGGTCACGGCCAGCACGACTTCGAAGGCGTTCTCACCCAGGCGCTGCACCTGCTGGTTCAGGTTCAGCTGCAGCTCCGGCTGCACCTGGTCATTGAAGATGGTCGGGGCGTTCGGCGACTCGAAGGAGACGTCCTTGACGTAGATCTTCTCGACGGTGAAAGCGGGGCCGGTGGCGGCATCGACCGGCGCAGCAGCGCCGTTGGTGATCTCTTCGGACATTTCCAGTAACTCCAATGAATGCAATGAAAACGATGGTCGAATTACTGCGATGGGGGCGGGATCAGGCCCATACAAGGCCGGATCCGCCACCCGCGGCAATCAGTTGCGGCCCTTGACCAGCGGCAGTTCGGCCTGCTGCCAGGCGGGAATGCCGCCGTCGAGCACGTAGACCTTCTCGAAGCCGGCCTTCTTCAGCGCCTTGGCGGCGGTTTCCGAGGCGTTGCCGCTGCGGCACACCAGCACCACCGGCGACTGCTTGGCGTTGGCCACCAGCTTGTGGTCCGGGCCGAAGGCACTGGCCTGGGCGTTGCGGCTGCCGGCAATGTGGCCCTTCTCGAAGTCACCGCTGGCCGACAGGTCGACCACCACCGTGCCGCCCGCGTTCATCAGCTGGGTCAGTTCGGCGGGCTTGATGCCCTTGAAGCCCCGGAACAGGCGGCGGATCTCGGTGACGATGATGGCCACGGTCAGGCCGACCAGGGCCGCGGACAGCATCGGGTTTCGGCCTGCAAAGGCCAGCAACTCTTCGTAATTCACTCAGGTCACGGGTCGATTAAGCGGGCGCCGATTGTCGCACAAGCCGGACGCGGCCCGTCACTGCCCCTTCCACAGGTCCGGCAGGCCGGCGGTCTGCCACCAGCGCTTGGCCTCCGGATCCCAGCGCCAGCGCTCGACCACCATCACGGTGCGTTCGGCCTGGGTGTTCTGGTTGATCACCCCGATTTCGACCCGGCGCTCGACCAGGCCGCCTTCCAGCGCCGCGCTGCTGCGCTCGCGGTAAGACGACACGCGCAGCTGCGCGTAGCGGTTGAGCTCGAACTCGGTAGGCGGCTTTTCCTTGCGCAGCTTGGGGTCCAGATAGCCGATGGCATCGTCCATGCTGCCCCAGCGGATGGTGGCGCCGTAGGCGATCTGGGTCTCTTCCAGCAGCTTGCGCTGCTTGCGGCTCAGGTCGTCGGCCGAAGCCACGGCGCTGACCAGCAGCAGGGAACACATCAGGAACTGGATGAGGCGGCGCATCGGTGGTTTCCCCAGAACGTCAGCCTGCCATCCTACCCTTTGGCGAAGGCAACAAAGCGACCGCTGAACTCTGCGGCAGGCTTGCCATCGGCACCGGGCTGGGTGGCGATGATGCTGATGCGGGCCTTGCGGCGCTGGCGGAAGGTGTTCAGGAAGGCGTCCCAGCCGGTGGCCTCGGCCGCTTCGGCGTGGGCGTGCAGGTCTTCGTAGACCGGCGCCAGGTAGCGCAGGTTGCTGTCGGCCACGTAGACCTCGGCATCGTGGCCGGCCAGGCGCAGGCGCAGGCTGACCAGCGCCCAGCCGGACAGGGTCAGCACCGAGGCCAGGCTGCCACCGAAGGCGTTGCCCTTGTCGTTGACGTTGGCGGCCAGCGGCGCGGTGATGCGCAGCACGCCATCGGCATAGCCGTCGAGCTGGATCTGCATGGCGCGGACCGCCGGCATGCAGTCCAGCACGTCCTGCAGGGCGGCCAGCGAGGAAGTCAGAGCATCAACGGACATCGGAGCAGAGACCACGACAACGAAGGGCCCGCATAATGCAGGCAATGGCCGACCATACGATACCCACTGGCGCCGCCGGTTCCGAGCCGGGCTGGACCTTCATTTCGCTGCGACCGCAGGGCCAGAATTCCGCGCTGCGCCGCGCCGTTGCTGGGCTGGGCGGGCATGTGGTGGCCCTGCCACCCTGGCGCCTGCAGCGCTTGAACGGCATGCCAGTGGTGCGTCAGCTGCAACGCGCGCTGAACTGCGATCGGGTGGTGTTCACCAGCCCGGCCGCCGTTGCCGCAGCCGCGTCCCTGCTGCCACTGGCCGAGGCGCAACGCAGCCCGTGGCTGACCGTGGGCGAAGGCACCGCGCGCGCACTGCGGGCGCAGGGCGTCGGCGAGGTGCATGCACCGCAACGGATGGACAGCGAGGGCCTGCTGGCGTTGCCGGTGCTGGCCGAGGCGCGGGGCCTGCGCATCGGCCTGGTCACCGCGCCCGGCGGACGCGGGCTGATTGCTGCACACCTGCAGGCCGCAGGCGCCACGATCGAACGTGCCGATGTCTACCAGCGCCGCCTGCTGCGACTGCCCCCGCGAACGCTGGCGCGATTGGCGCATTCAGCACAGCCGTGGGTACTGGCCGTGAGCAGTGGCGAAGCGCTGCAGCATTTCTGGCAACAGCTTCCGCCGGCCGGGCAGCAGCGCCTGCGGGCGTCTGCCCGCGTGGTGGTTGCCAGTGACCGCCTCGGCGAACAGGCGCAGGCGCTCGGCCTGCAGCGCATCACACGCAGCGCCGGCCCCACCGCTGCGCAGCTGGTGGCCGCTGCACACGCCACGCTCACCGTCCCGGCAGCGACCTGAACAGGGACGTGGGTCACGCTTGCCGCTGTGGTCGGCAACAGTGATGCTGTGCACAACGCGGCCTGCCGGATCCTGACCGGCGACGTTGCCGACAAGGAAGCCCCATGAACGAGACTCCGCCCGTTTCCCCGCCCCGTCGACCCGTGCGCTGGCTGCTGCCGCTGGCCGGGGTGGTCGTGCTTGGCGTGGGCGGCTATGCCGGCTGGTACGTCTGGCAGCAGCAACAGCACGAACAGGAGGCGCAGGCACAGACCATGGCCGTGCAGCTGCAGGGCCTGGAGGCGACGCTGGATGCACTGCGCCGCGACCAGCGCGCGACCAGCCAGCGGCTGCAGGATGCGGCGACCACCAACCGCGTGCTGCGCGACGAGATGCTGGGCCTTTCGCAGCGCAGTGCGCTGCTGGAAGAGAACCTGGCCAAGCTGGCCGACAGCGCCAACCAGGGCCGCCAGGCGGTACAGCGCGATGAGGCCGAACTGCTGCTGACCCAGGCGGCGCAGCGGCTGAATTATGCCGACGACGTGGAAGGCGCGCGCCGCCTGTATGCACAGGCCGCCACCGCGCTGGCCGATCTGCCCGACAGCGATGGCCTGAACCTGCGCCAGGCATTGGTGCAGGAGCGCGATGCACTGGATGCGCTGGGCGCCGGCCCGCGCGTGCAGTCGCTGCAGCGGCTGGACGCCCTGGCCAGGGCACTGCAGGGGCTGCCGTCGCAGGTGACCGGCAACGCTGCGACCGACACCGCAAAACCGTGGTGGCAATCGACGCTGGCCCCGTTCGTGGACATCACCCCGAGCCGCCAGAATGGCCCGCTGACCGCCGCCGAACGTCGCAATGCCGACGACGCCCTGCAGCTGGAACTGACCCTGGCGCGCGCCGCGATCGAACGCGGCGACCGCACGGGCCGCGATACCGCACTGGAACGCGTGGAGCACTGGGCACAGCGGCGCTGGCCGGATTCACCGGCCCTGCGCGCGCAACGTGCTGAACTGAAGGCCTTGCGCGAGCTTCCGCTGCAGGCCAGCAACACCGTGCTTGGCAGCACCCTGCAGCAACTGCGCACCCAGACCGACCGGAGGTAATCCCGCATGAAACCCCTGCAATCCCTGGTTGTGCTGTTGCTGGCGGTGGCCATCGGCGTGGTGGCCGCGCAATGGCTGGGCGCCGATGACCTCAACCGTTTCGGTGAAGTGACCCTGCGCTACGGCGGTTACGACTACCACAGCAACCTGCCGAAGGTGGCGCTGCTGTCGGTGATCGCAGTGCTGGTGCTGTGGCTGCTGTGGAGCCTGATTGCCGCACCGTTCCGCGCCTGGGGCCGCTACCGCCGCAAGCAGGGCCGGGTGCGCCTGATCGACGGCCTGCAGGCCTACGAGCACGGCCAGTGGCAGCGTGCCGAGAAGCTGCTGGATGGCGCTGCCAAGGACCCTGAAGTGAGCGCGGTGGCGCTGGCCAATGCCGTGCGCAGCGCACGGGCACGTGCCGACGGCCCCGCCGGTGAATCGCTGTTGCAGCGTCTTGGCGAGAGCGATGCCACCCTGCAGGCGCTGCTGCGCGCCGAACAGCTGCTGGCGCGCGATCTGCCGGTGGATGCGATCAACGCATTGGACGTGGCGGCGATCCAGCCGCTGCCGCCGCGCGGCCTGTGGCTGCGTACCGAAGCGCTGGCGCGTGCCGGCCGCGCACACGAGGCCTATGGCCAGCTGGGTGCGCTGCGCCAGAGCAAGGTACTGCCGGCCGAATCGAACAGCGAACTGGAAGCCCGCCTGGCCGCACAGGCGCTGCTGGAAGCGGCCGACGTCAATGCATTGGCCGCACAGTGGGAAGCCACGCCGAAGGCGCTGCGGCCGACCCCGGACGTGGTGGGCGCCTATGCCAGCCGTGCGGTGGCCCTGAACTGGGATGAGCCGGCGCTGCTGGCGCTGGAACAGGCGCTGGACCAGCGCTGGGACGACGAACTGGTCGCGCTGTACGGCCGTCTGCCGGCCGAGCGCCTGGCCACCCGCCAGGCCAACCTGGCGCGCTGGCGCAATGTGCATGATGGCTCGGCCGCACTGCATCTGGCGCAGGGCCGCGTCGCCCTGGCCCAGCAGCAGTGGGATGCTGCCGATACGTTCCTGCACGAGGCCATCGCCGCCGGCGCCGGTGCCCCGGCGTGGGAGGCACTGGGTGAACTGTTCGCGCAGCGTGGCGAGCACGCGCTGGCCGCGCAGTGCCTGGCCAATGCGCTGCGACTGCAGCGCGGCGAGGACAGCGTGGCGCTGGTGCGCGGCAGCGAGGCACCATTGCGTGCCACGGTGGAAGAGCAGCCGATCGCGGTGCAGCCGCCGGTGTATGACGCCAATGAAGAGCGCGACGAGTTCGGCAACCCGCGGTTGCCGTGAGGCGTGCCGACCAACGGTCGGAGCCCACCGGAGCAACAAAAAAACGCCGCCCATTGGGCGGCGTTTTCATGTGTGGAACCCGGTAGTCGCCAACCTTGGTTGGCGCGCGGTCGCAACGATCAGCGTTCGACGATCGCCACCACGCCCATGCCGCCGGCGGTGCAGATCGACACCAGCGCGCGGCCACCGCCGCGTTCGGCCAGCTGCTTGGCTGCGGTAGCAATCACACGTGCACCGGTGGCGGCGAACGGATGGCCGGTGGCCAGCGACGAGCCCAGCAGGTTGATCTTGTCCGGGTCGATGCGGCCCATCGGTGCATCCAGGCCCAGGCGGTTGCGGCAGTAATCCTCGCTCTCCCACGCACGCAGGGTGCACAGCACCTGTGCAGCGAAGGCCTCGTGGATCTCGTAGATGTCGAAGTCCTGCAGGGTCAGGCCGTTGCGCTTGAGCATCTCCGGCACGGCCACGGTCGGTGCCATCAGCAGGCCTTCGCCATGCACGAAGTCCACCGCAGAGACGTGCGCATCGCGCAGGTACGCCTGCGGCTCATGGCCGTGCGCACGCGCCCACTCTTCACTGGCCAGCAGCACCGCGGCGGCGCCATCGGTCAGCGGCGTGGAGTTGGCGGCGGTCAGGGTGCCACGGCCGGAGACCTTGTCGAAGGCCGGCTTCAGCGTGGCCAGCTTTTCCAGCGAGGTATCCGGACGCAGGATGTTGTCGCGCTCGACGCCACGGAACGGTGCGATCAGATCGTTGAAGAAACCGCGCTCATAGGCAGCGGCCAGCTTCTTGTGCGAGGACACCGCCCACTCGTCCTGCGAGTCGCGCGAGATGTTCCATTCCTTGGCCATGTCCTCGCAGTGGTCGCCCATGCTCTTGCCGGTGCGCGGCTCGGCCACACCCGGGAACTCGGGCTTGAGCTCGGAGAACTTGAAGCCGGAAGTGAGCGCGCGGATCTTGTCGCCGGTGCTCTTGGCACGGTTGGCGGCCAGCAGGCGCGCGCGCAGCTTCTTGCCGTAGACGATCGGCACGTCGGAGGTGGTGTCCGAACCGCCGCCGATGCCCGATTCGATCTGGCCCAGCGCGATCTTGTTGGCGACAGTGATGATGCTGTCCAGCGAGGTGCCACAGGCGCGCTGCAGGGTGATGCCCGGGGTCAGCGGCGACAGGCCGGACGACAGCGTGGCTTCACGGCCCAGGTTCCAGTCGCTGGAGTGCTTGATCACCGCACCCATCGCCACTTCACCCAGCTGCTGGCCGTGCAGGCCGAACCGTTCGACCAGCGCGCCCAGCGTACGGACCGACATGCCGAGGTTGCCGACATCCGAATACGCGGTGTTCTGGCGGCAGAACGGAATGCGGACGCCACCGAGGATGGCGACGGGACGAGCGTTGGGCATGGAGATACCTGGCATGGATGAGGGTGTCTGCAACATGGCCTGCACGGCGGAGCAGGCATAATGGAGCCAAGTGTAGCTGCCGCCCTGTGATGGGCCAACCGTGGAACCATGAGCAAACCCGACCCCGCGATGAATGCCCTTGGCGTGCTGGCCCTGGAACTGGCCGGCGGTGAAATCCCCCGCCAGGCGGTACTCAGCGCCGAACAGGCCGGTGAACTGGCCGATCGCGTCGGCCGCGACCTGTCCAAGCTGGTGCCGCAGGTGGCCGAGCTGGACCTGGTGTTCGCCGCCGCCCATTTCGACCCGGCCGAAGTGCTGCGCCCGGGCTGGCCGATCCACCGCCGCCTGGAAGAACTGCAGATGCGTGCCCCGGGCCGCAACCAGGGCCCGCGCCTGCTGGCCTTTGGTACCGACGCCCAGGGCGACGTGCCGCTACCGTTCCAGGCCGACGCCAGCCTGGTGGGCGGCGGCCTGCGCGTGGTGCCGTTCCTGCTGACCGGCAGCGACGTGGCGACGACCAATGCGGTGGCCGAGGCGCTGGAAGACACGCTGCTGGCCAACGGCATGGCCCATGCCGACACCGCGTTGATGGCGCAGAACACCTTCGGTGCCCGCATCGAGCACGCGCGCTATTTCACCGTGAATGATCTGGCCGCGATGATGTCGATGCAGTACGACAACCAGGGCCTGGCTGCGCTGTGGCCGCTGATCGAGACCGCGATCATGGCCCCCGGTGAAGACGAATGGCTCAACGCCGCGCCCGAGCCGCTGCTGCGTTACACGCATGGCGAAGCACGCATGGCGCTGTTCGATCCGGCCGGCTGGTGCGCGCACTACGATCACGGCAAGAACGATTGCGACCGCCTGAAGGGCATCTACGAGCAGTTCCTGATGCGCCAGCGACAGATGGCCGCGGTGCTGGAAGCACATGGCGTGCCGGTACTGTTCGTGCACTGCGAGGCCGGCCAGGACGCGCGCGAACTGCTGGCGCGCTGATCAAGCCGCACCACGCGCCGCCAACCGGTTCGGCGGCGCGATGTGCCACCATTGCGGGCTTGTGCATGGATACTCATGCGCGATCAAGGACGAACTGCATGCTGTATACACTTCAATGCGCAGGGCTGACCCTGCTTGCCACAGCCGTCTGTGGCCTTCCGATCATGGCCCAGGCAGCGGCACCGGTTGCCGCGACACCCACCTGCACAGTTGCGCCGGCCTTCGCTGCTGCCGTGGCGGAGCCCGAGGTCTATGACAGCCATATCAGCTTCAGCAACACGGTCAAGGTGCAGGTCAACGTCGATGCGCAGGGCCGCGCCCACGATGCGCGCGTGCTGAACGGCTCCCGCAACCGGGTGCTGGATGATGCAGCCCGGCAGGCGGCCCTCAGCTGGAAGTATCAGTGCAAGGGCCTTGGCGGCATCGCGCAACCGGTCGTGCCTGTTCCGGAACCGGCTTGCCGGCTGGACCGCCTGAGCTGGGCGGACAACGAACCCAGGTTCTCCAGCGCAGTGCGGTCCAGCGGTTTGCGCGGCTCGGCGGAAGTCTGGTTGCGCCCGGGGGCCGGCGATCCGGTAAAAACGGAGGTGAAGATCGGCCGGAGCAGCGGGGATGCACGCATTGATGACACGCTGCTCAACGCCGCACGGAACTGGCGGCTGACCTGCCCGCCGGACGCGCCCGTGAAGCACCCCTGGATCAGCTTCACCCAGTCATTCAACTTCGAACCGCGGCGCCAGCCAGCGGCCACGGAGGCATCAGAGCCGGAGCCAGATGATGTGGTGATTGCAAATGATGCCCTGCTGGAATTCGGCACCGTCGCCGGCTTCGTTGAAGCGCTGCCGAAGATGAAGGGTGTAGATCTTGCGCCGGATCAGTCGAGTCAGCCGGGGATGACGCTCTACAACACCAGTCTTGGCGCGATCATGCGGGAAATCGAGATGACCGAGGGACGGTTGAAGCCGGTGACCATGACCCACTGGCTGGTGATGGTGCCGCCCCACCGCACGGCACCGGCCGTGGTGCGCACCTTCAAGCGCGAAGTGATCGATGCCAAGACGGGCAAGGCCCACATGCAGACCGATATCTCGATCCTGTGTGAAAGCGGCCCTGCCGAATGCGCTGAACTGCGGCAGCGACGCGACACATTGCTGCGATACCCCTGACCGCAGCAAAGGCAGCCGAGCATCGGCTCGGCTCTACAGGAAGGGATACAAGAAAAACGCCGGCTTGCGCCGGCGTTTTCCATTTCCAGCAGGAGCGCGCTTACGGCGCCTTCTGGATCACCGCACACGCCAGGCGCGCGCCGGCATTGCCGGTCGGCTGGGTCTTGTAGTCATCCGCATCGGCGTGGACGATCAGGCCACGGCCGATGATGTCGAAGTCATCACCCTTGCCGATGTTGACGTTGCTCGACACCGGGCCGTCGATGGTGGCCACGCCCTTGTCGTCGGCCTTGATGTTGGGCATGTCGCCGCCGTGGTGCGGATCGGTGGCGACATTGCCGTGATCCTGCTTGCCCGGGTTGAAGTGGCCACCGGCGCTCATGCCATCCGGGGCGCTGCAGTCGCCCTTCTCGTGAATGTGGAAGCCGTGCTCGCTGCCCGGCTTCAGGCCGCTGATCTGGCCGGTCACGTGGACCTTGCCATCGACCACCTTGAAGGTGACGCTGCCCTTGGTCTCGTTGCCCTGGGTCGGTGCCAGCTCGGCGCTGGCCGTAGCATCGGCAGCCGGTGCAGCCGCCGGGGCCGGCGTTGCAGCCGGTTCGGTGGTGGCACCGTCGGCCGGCGCGGCCGGAGGGGTTTCAGCCTGCGGCGCGGCCGGCTGCTGGTTGCAGGCCGCCAGGCCCAGCGCAGCAATAGCTGCGAACAGCGAAGTGTGGATCAAGCGCATGGAATCTCTCCCTGGATGATGCCTGCAGTGATCAGCGGACAACCCGGATCACGCCACAGGCGATGCGGACGCCGGCATTGCCGGCGGGCTGGCTGCGATAGTCGTCGGCGTTGGCATGCACGACCAGTGCACGTCCGGCGATATCGGTGGCGGCGCCTCCGCCAAGGGTAACGCCCTTGAGGTGGATATCGACGTTGGCGCGGCCCTGGGCGTCGGCACGCAGATTGTCCATGTCGCCCAGATGGTGCTTGCCGGTGCCGGCGCGGCCATGCGCAGCGCCACCGGGATTGAAGTGATTGCCGGCACTGCTGGCATCCACCGCACTGCAGTCGCCGCGCTCGTGGATGTGGAAGCCGGCCTGCTGCATCGGCTGCAGGCCACCGATCAGGCCGGTGATGTGGATACCGCCGGGCTCCACCATCAGTGCGATGCGGCCACTGACAATGCTGGCCGAGGCCGGCGCAAGATTGGCCTCGCCCTGCTTCGCTGCGCTGACCACGGTCGGCGGCGGCGGAGTAGGTTCGGTCTTTTTCGGCGCGCTGCCGCAGGCAGACAGCAGCACGGCGGCGGACAACGGCAGGATGGCAAAGGACAGACGCATCAAAGACTCCTTGCAGATGACACTAAGCGTTGCATCGTCCATGAACGATCAACAGTTCGGCAAGCGGGCGCGAGGATCGCGTGCAGGGGCCGTTCAATGGCCCCCGCGGCGGCGTCCGGCGCCCAGCTTGCGGGTAAGGGTATTGCGGCCAAGGCCCAGGCGGGCCGCGGCTTCGGCACGGCGGCCGTGGGTGATCTGCAGCGCGGCCTCCAGCAGGGCATGGTCGACCCGCTCGCGCACCTGCGCGTGCAGCCCTTCCACGCCTTCGGCCAGCTGACGGCGTGCCCATTCGGCCAGCAGCGCTTCCCACTGCCCTGGATCGGCGCTGGTGGTGCTGCTGCGACGACCGCGCGTACGGTTGAGCGCGGTATCGACGTCGGCCACGCCGATGGTGTCGGCGGCCGCCAACGCCGCCATCCGCCAGCACACGTTTTCCAGTTCGCGCACGTTGCCCGGCCAGTCGTGTTCGCGCAGCGCCTGCAGTGCGGCCGCGGTCAGCCGCTTCGGCGGCGTATCCAGCTTGCGCGCGGCGGCGGCCAGGAACGTACTGGCCAGCTGTGCGATGTCCTCGCGGCGCTCGCGCAGCGGTGGCAGCTGCAGGCGCACCACGTCGAGGCGGTGCAGCAGGTCGGCGCGGAACTTTCCTTGTGCAACCAGCCCTTCCAGGTCCTGGTGGGTGGCGGCGACCACGCGCACGTCGACGCGGATCAGTTCACGGCCACCGACGCGGAAGAACTCGCCCTGCGCCAGCACGCGCAGCAGCCGGGTCTGCAACGGCAGCGGCATGTCGCCGATCTCATCCAGGAACAGCGTGCCGCCATCGGCCTGCTCGAAGCGGCCGATATGGCGGCGCTGTGCGCCGGTGAAGGCGCCGGCTTCGTGGCCGAACAACTCGCTTTCCAGCAGCTCGGACGGGATTGCAGCGGTATTGAGCGCGACGAAGGGCCCCTGCGCGCGCGGTGATTCGCGATGCAGCGCATTGGCCACCAGCTCCTTGCCGGTGCCGGTCTCGCCGGTGATCAGCACCGCCAGCGGTGCCTGCGCCAGGCGACCGATGGCGCGGAACAGCGCGCGCATCGGCGGGGTATCGCCCACCAGTTGCGGCGGTTGGTCGCTATGCGCTTCGGCCGCAGGTGTGGCCGCCGCCAATGCCGGTGCGACGGCCGGCAGCACCCGTTGCGCCAGTGCCACCGCATCGTCCAGATCGAACGGCTTGGACAGGAATTCATGCGCGCCACCGCGGAACGCGCCGGCCGTGCTGGCTACATCGGTATAGGCCGACATCACCACCACCGGCAGCTGCGGCAGCGCGGCCTTGAGCTTGTCCAGCAGCACCAGGCCATCGTCGCCGGGCATGCGCACATCGGTGAACAGCAGCGCCGGTGGCGGGCTTTCGCTCAACGCCTGCAGGGCGGGTGCGGCGCTGTCGAAATCGAGGACCTGGTAGCCCGCCTCGCGTAGCGCGGTGCACAGCACGAAGCGCACGGCCCGATCGTCATCGACCACCCAGATGCACTGCGGGGACGAAGAGGACTCAGACATCGCGCGGGACCTCCTCGGCCGGGGCGGCGCCGCTGACGATCGGCAGCAGCAGAGTGAACACGGTATGGCCCGGGCGCGAGCGGTAGGTCAGCGTGCCGCGATGCTCGCGCGCCACCTGCTGGGCCAGCGCCAGGCCCAGGCCAGTGCCTTCGGCACGGCCACTCACCAAGGGCAGGAACAGGTGTTCAGCCAGTTCCTCGGGAACGCCACGGCCGTCATCGGCGATTTCCAGGCGCAACGCCAGCGTGTGCAGCTGCTCGGCAATGCGCACGCCATGCTCCACGCGGGTGCGCAGGGTGATGTTGCCGGCGCCGGCCTGGATCGCGTTGCGCACCAGGTTCCAGACCGCCTGGGTGAGGCGGTCGGCGTCACCATGGAATTCGGGGATGCTGGGGTCGTAGTCACGCTGCAGGCGCACCGCCCAGCCGGCTTCGCTCTCGGCCAGGCGCAGCACGCGTTCCAGCGCGGCATGGATGTTCAGTTCGGCATGCGGCGCGGCCGGGGCCGGCGACAGCAGCTGGTCGAGCAGGCCGTTGAGGCGCTCGATCTCCGAACCGATCAGTTCGATCAGCTCACGTTCGCCGGCGTCGCGCTGAGCGGCACGCCGCGCCAGCAGCTGCGCCGCGCCCTTCAGCCCGGCCAGCGGATTACGCAGTTCGTGGGCCAGCCCCTTCAGCGCCGCGCTGAGCGCGCTGGGCAGCGCCTGGGTGGGATCGAGTCCTGGGAACTCATCGACCGGATGCGCCTCCAGCAGCCAGCCGCCATCGTCGCGGCGGCTCATCCAGCCCTCGGCGAAGCGCGGCGCCTCGCCGGGCACCGCCAGCGCCAGCCGGTTCAGGCGCAGGCTGTCGCGCTCGTCGCGGGCCAGGAAATGGGCCAACGCCTCGCCCTGCACTTCCAAGGCGACCAATGGCCGACCCAGCAGGCGCCGGACGCTGACGCCCAGCCAGCGGGCGAAGGCCGGATTGCAGCCGGCAATGCAGCCATCGGCCCCGGCCCAGGCCAGCGGCGTGCCCAGGGCATCGAGGGACGGCGGGGGTGCGGGGTCGGACATTGCACCAATGTAGTGCAAAACGGGGGTCCGGGGTCGGATCCCATTCCGTCAGGAAAGGGCTCTGACCCCTGCCGCAGGTCGAGCAAGCTCGACCACTACCAGATGCGTGGCCGGTTACAGCTTCATGTTCAGGCCGACGAACACGCTGCGGCCCGGGGCCGGCGAGAACATCGGGCGGGCGCTGTCCCAGAAGAAGCTGTCGTACCAGGCGTAGGCGTACTGGCGGCCGGTGACGTTCTTCAGCTGCAGGTCCACGCTGAAACGCGGGGTGAGCTGATAGGCCGCACTGAGGTCGAGCACGGCGAAGCCACCGAACTTGCCGGCCACGTTGCGTTCTTCCAGGTAGTAATCGCCCTGTGCACGCGCCTGCAGGCCCAGCCGCAGCGCATCAGCGGCGCGGTAATCCACACCCAGATTGCTGATATGGCGCGGGGTGGCAGCCACTTCGCGGCCCTGCAGGGAAATGCCGGCATCGCGGTCGTCGCGGGTGATCTTCGCTTCCTGGTAGGCGTGCGAGGCCCATACCGTCCAGTCGTCGCCCAGTTGCAGGCTCAGCTGCGCATCCACGCCGCGTCGGCGGGTCTTGCCCAGGGTGACCGTGGTGCCGGTGGCCGGCATGTTGGATACCTCGTTTTCCGCGTCCTGCTGCCACACCGCCAGGCGTGCCTGGCTGCCGGCAAACGGCTGGAATTTCAGGCCCAGCTCCATGCCGGTGTTGGTGGACGGCTGCATCGGTGCCTGCCCGGGGGTGAGGTAGGCCGGCGCGGTGGACCCGGTCAGTACCTGGAAGGTGCGGCCCCAGTTCGCGTAGACGTGGGTGGTCTGGCCCAGGCTGTGGATGACGCTCAGCTTGGGCTGACCGATGGTGCCGTAGTCCTGCAGGCGTCCGCGGACGCCATTCATCAGGTGCGTGCTGCCACTGAAGCGATCGATACGATAGGCCGGCACGATCTTCCAAGCCTCGACCGGCTGGTAGACGGCCTGCACGTAGGCACCCCAGTTGTCGAAGCTGTGGCGATCGTTGTTCTGCACCCGCGCCGGCGGCTGGCTGAAATCGGTGGGTTCGGCGTAGGCGTAGCGCTCGCGGATATAGCCGTTGTCCTGCTGCTCGTAGTTCAAGCCGCCTTCGAGGGTAAGCGCTGGGCTGGCCTGCCAGGTCAGCGTGCTGAACAGGCCAGTCTGGCGCTCATCCCACACGCGGCGCTGACGCGGCAGGTTGCCGGTGGGCAGGTCGCTGAAGGTCACGCGGCGGTCGTCTTCATAGCGGTTGTAGTAGAGCCGCGTGCCGAAGGTGAGTGCGTCGGACAGCTTCAGGTCGACGTGCGCGGCGATCTGCCGCATGTCGCGGTCATCGCCATCATTGCCGTTGCGCAGCTCGCTGCCACGGCGGTGCGTGCGCAGTTCCTCGGCGGTCATGAAGCCGGGTTCGTCGGCCTCATGGTGATAGGCGCGCGCCGTCAGGCCCACGCGCAGCCCTTCGTCCAGCGTGCCGAAGAACCACTTGCCGCCCAGCGAGTACTTCTTCGAGGTGTCGTGGTCGCGATAGCCATCGCTGGCCTGGGTGCCAACAAAATAGTTCTGCGCGAAGCCATTGGCTTCGCGGCCAACCGCCAGCTGTGCATCACGGGTGTTGTAGCTGCCGTAGGCCAGGCGCGCATCGGTGTAGCTGCCGCCCTGACGCGTACCGAAGTTCACGTTGCCACCGATGTTGTGCAGCCCATAGCGCGGGTCGTTGGTCCCGCGCACCACTTCGATGTAGCTGATGTCCAGCGGGAACAGCATGTCGATGAAGCGCTGGTTGCCACTGTTGACGTTGCTGGGGATGCCGTCGATGAGGGTCTTGATGGCGTTGAGGTAGCCCTCGCCGTTGAAGGCGCGGAAGCTGACCTTGCCCGATTCGGCCCCCTGCCGCGTTTCGGTGAGCTGGATGCCGGGCATCTGCCCCAGCAGCTCCCAGCTGTGCGAGACGTTGCGGTCTTCGATCTGGTCCGCGCCGAGCACGTCCACCGAAGTCAGCACCTGGCGCGCGCTGAGCTGGCCTTCGCCATGCTGGTGCACCTGCACCTTGCCGAGGGTGAGCGCGGCATCGGCGGACTGTGCGAAAGCTTCAGGGGCGAACGGAGCGGCCGCGAGGGCGGCCACAAGGGTGGGAGTCTTCATGGGAAGGGGCGGCTGCGGTGAAATGTAATCATATAACATTTCACATGCCCGCTTTTGCAGCGTCGAGCAAGGCTCGGCGCTACAAGGGCGGGTGCCGGGGGCTGGGATTACACCGGGTAGCCGGTGGCTTCCCGTGCCTTCTTCCAGGCGGCTTCGAATTCACGCGCGGAGATTTCGTCGTCCTCGTCGAAATCCAGGAACGACACTGGCTGGTCGGCCAGCAGGAAGCGGTCGTCGCTGTAGGCCTGCTCGTCGGCCCAGACCATCCTGGTGCCGTAGATTTCCACCTGGCGCACGATCTTCTCGCCACGGGCTTCCATCAGCACGTTGCCCTTGCCCAGGCCCGATTCGGCCCAGTGCTTGTAGTACTTCTTTGCGGCGGACTTCGCGCCGGGTTTTGCGTTGTGCTTTGCGTAGGTCATTGCAGGGGTCCTGGCCGCAGGCGCGGCCGGAAAGTTCGGAATGGCGCCATTATCAGGCATCCGGGGTCAGAGCCCTTCCCTTTGGAAAGGGATCCGACCCCTGCTGGTTCAGTTCGGCAGGGGCACGCCCTTCGGCCACAGCATCCAGATATTGCCCTTCTGCTTCATGTCGCCGGCCAGCTTGCCGGCGGCATCGCCGCTGCCCCAGTACAGGTCGGCGCGCACCTCACCGGCGATGGCGCCGCCGGTGTCCTGCGCGGCCACCGGGCGCACCACCGGGGTGCCGTCCGGGCGCGTGGTGGAGAGCCACAGCAGGCTGCCCAGCGGCACCACGCTGCGGTCCACCGCCACGCTGTAGCCGGCGGTGAGCGGCACGTTCAGCGAACCACGCGGGCCTTCCGGGCTGTCCGGGTTGCGCACGAAGAACACGTAGCTGGGGTTGCTGCGCAGCAGTTCCGGCACGCGCGCGGGATTGGCCCGGGCCCAGGCGCGGATCGCGTCCATGGTGACGTCTTCCTTCTTCAGCTGGCCCTGGTCGACCAGCCAGCGCCCGACGGCGCGGTAGGGGTGGCCATTCTGTTCCGCATAGGCCAGCCGCACCTGCTTGCCATCGGCCAGGCGCACGCGGCCGGACCCCTGGATCTGCAGCAGCTGCAGGTCCATCGGGTCGGTCAGCCAGGCCAGCACCGGGGCGTTGGCGCCCTTGGCCGCGATGGTGCCGGCGTCGTCATAGGGCTTGAGCACCTTGCCTTCGACGCGACCGCGCAGGCGCTTGCCCTTCAGTTCCGGGTAGAGGCTCTCCAGCTGCACCACCACCAGATCATCGGGAGTGCCGTAGACCGGCACCGTCGCCTTGTCGGTGCGGGTCAGGCTGCCGGCATAGATCGGCTCGTAGTAGCCGGTAATCAGTCCGTCGGCCTGGTGGCCACCGGCACGCAGCGCATAGGCATCAAGGTCGCGCTGCAGGAACTGGCGGATCGCGGCCGGGTCCTTGTCTGACACTGCTGCGGCGGTGGCGCAGGGTCTGGCCCAGACCGCATCGTTCTTCAGGCGGGTGCAGCTGCTGCGCCAGGCAACGAAACCGGCCTGCAGATCGCTGTTGGAGACCGCTGGCAGGGCTTTCCAGTCGACCCTGGCGTAGGTGGCCGCCGGCGGTGAGGTCGGCGTGGGCGCTTCGGAACCCGTGCGGGGAGCGGTGGTGGCGCAACCGGCGAGCACCGCCGCTGCCAACAGGGTCCAGTGCCTGCGCTTGAAGAAGGTAGCGGAATCGATCATGCCGCCATGGTGGCGGGCCGGCCGCTGGGCGGCAACCCAGCGCGGGGCCAAGCGTTCATGCGCGGGGTCACGGCGTCTGCAGCAGCAGCGAGTACAGGATGCGCGCGTCTTCGGCATCCAGCGTCTTCGGCAGGTCGTCGCGGCCACGGAAACGGCGGTGGAAGGCGGCGACGGTGGCCTCGCGGTTGTCCAGCGAATAGCCAAAGCGGGCCAGCGCATTCCACGCGTCGAAACCCTCTGGCGCAGCACCGTCGGCCGCGCGCGGCCACACGCCAAAGCCGGCCTCGGCCAACTGCTGCCAGGGGAAGAAGCGGCTCGGATCCTGCTTGCGCGTCGGCGCCAGATCGGCGTGGCCAATCACCTGGCGCGGCGGGATGTTCAGGCGGGTGGTGAGGTCGCGCAGCAGCAGGATCAGTGATTCGATCTGCGCCGCACTGAACCGGCTGCGGCCATCGTTGTCGAGCTCGATGCCGATCGAAGCCGAGTTGAGATCGGTGATGGTGCCCCAGCGCCCGGCACCGGCGTGCCAGGCACGGCGCTCATCGGCGACCAGTTGATAGCGATGGCCATCGGCGCCGATCAGGTAGTGCGCACTGACCGGCCCACCACTGTTGGCGGTACGCAGCGTATGCAGGCTCTGCTGCACCGACTTCTGCTCGGTGTGGTGGATGACGATGATGAGTGGCGTGCGCGCGTTCTGGTTGGGTGACGGCACCCAGGTGGCGAGCGGGTTGTGCTGCACGGGCGCGGTGGCGGTGCAGGCCGTCAGGGCGAGCGCCAGCAGTGCGGAAACCAGAAGGCGGGGGCTGATCATGGACGGATTGTAACCATGGACTGCAGCAGTCGTTCGGCGCGAAGTGCCGATCTCCCAGACACCCCTTGGCCCTGAAACCGGATATTCGACAACCACAATTCGCCTAATGACCCGCACGAGCCCATAGAAACAATTGCACGCAAACACCTCGCCCGACACTAGACACAACCCCACTCTCCAATGACAACCAAAATAATCAAAAACCCACAACCTCAATCAGACCACAAAGTACCAATCAGTATCCGCAAACAACCAACATCAAACTATCACTTCAAACACCAATTCATCCCTGAAAAGTGTAAGTCTTGAAACTTCCGCAATGGACGCAAGGTCTCTCCGGGTCGTCGCTTCGCGAACTACTCCCGATATGAGGATCTCATCAAAGTATGAGGAAACACCACCAACCCATCCCCCCACTGCCTCATCAAGCAACCTTTCGAGACCAGGTGAACACACATCCATCCTAAGATCAGAAAATTGATGATCACGACTATCCACCAGAAAGCATTCCCTACCACGAACAACAAGAAAAGCCCTCAACGAAACCACACTTCCATACAGAGCCGTAAAATCAATGCAAGAGAATTTTTCGAAACTATCCGACATTAAAAGCCACCCACTTTCCATTAATAATTTCTTCGCCAGAGAATTTTCTTCCAAACTCATCATCGCAGTGCTTCAGAACTGCCCGCCTTCGCACCCTTCCCGAGGCCTCCGCTCCCTTCGATTATGGTAACAGCGCCATATTTTCGAAGCAGTACCTTCGAAAGTCCAAGCCCCAGCTCAGCTGATGATTCCTTCGAGAAGAGGCCGTACTGATCAATCGTCCTGTCAAGATTCCCGGCCTACTCCGCCAGTGCAGCTACAGTGTGTTCTTGAGGCAGGATATAGACCGGCTGGAGCCCCCACTCTCAAAAATCAGCTCACGATAGGCACGTCCGTTCAGGGAGTGGCCGAACGAGGAAAGCGCCTCGCTACTGTGACCAAGTTCATCGAACAGCCCAAGCACTCCGGGCCACGAGCCGTACTTGTAGGAGACGGCCGCATTGACAAACACCTGACACGCAGGGCTCGACGAGTTCGCGCTACACACCGATAGCAGCCCGTAGTCCATTCGCTCCGACAGTTGCTTAACAACATCACGCACCGTCTTCTGGCATGAAGTGTCGCCGCCGCACTCGTCGAGCTGCTGCTTCATTGCACGAGCCTGTTCTTCCGCAAGGAAGTTGTTCTCAACCGAATTCTTGGCAATCCCCGCATTCAACGTGATCCCAGCCAGATCCTGCGCTAACAAGCCACCCGCCAGTACTCCGACCGCGTGCGACAGCGCCAGCGCCACCTCCTTCTGTTCCGGGCTCAGCTTGGCGGGGTTTCCGCCGGTCAACGAATTGGTCAGCACTCTCGCGGCCAACTCGCCGCCGGTCGCGGACACCGCTTCGGTTCCCGCGCTGCCTCCATTGGCTTCCGCCAGCGGCGCACCCAACACCGTATGCGACAGAAAGTGCAGAGTCGCATTGGGATCGCTGCCGTGGCTCGGGTCCAGCTTGCTGCCGATGAAGTAAGCGGCATATGGCGCCAGTGCATTGGGCGCGACCTGACCAGCGCCCTGTCCCGCCACACCACTCACCAGCGCCGTCGTCACTGCGTTCAGTGCACGGTTGTAGTCATCGAGGCGCCCCACTTCCCCGCGCCGCTGTATGCCTGGCTGTCAGCCGCCGCCACCTTGCTGCGCACAGGCACCCGATTCCATCGCCCTCAATCACAGGCCGTGTTGACCTTCATCATTCGTCCAATCCGCGGCCAGATCAACATGTAGAAGGCACCCGCGGCCAACCCAATGAAAAGCATGATGCCAGCGCGCCTGGGAGCCCACTCAAGCCAAAAGGAAGGACTGGTCCAGACCTTTATCCAAGCGCCAGGAGAGAAGGCACCCTCGAACGCGAGCCACGCCAACAAGGCACAGACTGGTGCAGCTACAACATGGCGAGCTTTGAGCCGCGGAAGAAATTTATCCACAAGCATAACCCCAGGCACACCGAAGATGAGGCCCAACACAGCAGCTATGGCGCAAACCAGCGATGCGAAAATTGCAGCCTGCGAAAGACTGCCTATCCGATAACTCAGCGGAATGCCTATGAATAAAGCCCCTCCAAGCGCGGAACTGGCAATCACGGACACAATCTTTGCCCCCAACTCACGCTCACTCACTGGCAGACCTCCACCATCTTTCCATCAGGGCCCCGGTAGCTCATGCGTTTCTGCCTCGAGGGAAAAGTACTCCAAAGCCACTGCAACTTGCCAATTTCGCTACCAATATCGCGCGTACTGGAACTCCACACTTGTCTATCGGCCCACGAATTCTAGTTGAACATTGGACTCGAACCCGTACCCCAGCCTCTGGTTGAGACTGAGAATCCACCGGATCCATTCGTATGCACCTGTCGGATCACAAAGCCCGGATCCAATGCATGTGCTCCAGGCACCGTGATGTTGATCAGACTACTGGTGCTCGGATCGATGAGGTGCGTTACGTAACCCGTCGGGTCATCCCGTCACGCTCCGGACTACTGCAAACCCAGAAGCGCTTTTGCGCGGCGATTGAACTACAGATACTCCTCATAGGAAAGATCAACCTTGTCACTCAGGAGAATGTAGACACCACTCGCTGTCAGTTCCACCTTATCAACCTTACCTTCAAGGCGGGAGGAAACCTCCTCGGGTCCAAATCCAAGTGCGTCGCTGCAAAGCCGGGCATCCCAGAACTGGGCAGGGTACATCGTCAGGATGTTCTTCCTGCCGTCGAAATCCTTGACTCCAGCAGCTTTCAGATCCTCAAGGGTTGGCCCCTCTCGGCCCACACCGTCCTGATAGTCCATCGAATGCATGCCGTACGTGACCTTCACTCTGTACGCACCGAACGCCTCGGCAACAGAAGCGACGCAGTTCGTCAGAACGCTCGGATAGTCCCGTGCCTTGTTGCTGCTTCTGAACCCATACAGAGTGATCTCGTCCAACGCAGCCACATCCGCGTAGTCGTACCCGGTCCCCCTGAAAGCGTATGTACCGATGATCGACAGACCTTTCAGTCCAGTCTTGATCTCATAGCTTGCCAGCAATTCTCCTCCACAGTCGGGTACAGGCGGCAGCTCGAGAGCATGGAATCCCAATGGGCACTCGATTGCCGACATCCTATCCATGACATGGAGATGCCTCTCGGCAATCGAGATGGCTCTGTCAGGCCGTGCCTGAAGATGGATTGCAATGCCCTCAGTACTCACTGATTCCTCGTCCTCACAGAAATCACATCATCCATTCCATCCGGCGTGTGCGCGTTCTGGTTCGGCGACCACACCCAGGTGACGAACGGGGTGTGCTGCACCGGCGCGCTAGCCGCGCAGGCCGCAAGGGCCAGTGCCAGCGGTGCGGAAACAGGGAGGCGGGAACTGATCATGGACAAATCGTAGCCAGTACACTGGCGATTGACAGAAGCGCGATCGACCACTTCGTCATCTTGCCCACATTGCTCATATCGCTACTGCCGAGCTGATTGAACCTGTTTCATTCATATGGAGTCTGCACTTGCCGGACGCCGATCACCCGAAGCACCGCTGCCCCCCCCCTTGGCCCTGAGCGGATATCCAGCAGGAAGTGAAGTACGTCGCGGAAAGTCCGAAAACAACCAACGAACAAATAAGCAAAATAGTTCAGGACGCCCGCAGCTGCGGTGCCGCATGAAGCGCACGATCGCCACGATACTCAGGACAGGTAGGGTGACCAACCCAAGCATGAGGATACAGCGAACCAAACCCCACAGTAGATCACATGGAATGAGTGCCACCACGCGCATCTGACCGCAGCGGAGGGAGCTGATTCGGAACTCAGAATCGAGGAAGACAATCGCCCCTGCGACCAAGCACGCCGACCAGATGGATAGATACATACCCATAACAGGTCGGTAGCGCCACGCATTTTGTCAACTTTCCATGTACTGATTGATTACTCATTCAGTAACAGGATCGTAGACCGCACCAACCACCCCAGCCTCATCCAGGCGACGCCTCACCTCTTCACTCACGATCAACGCGCCCATGAATTTCTCGATTCGGAAAATATGCCTCGCGCCGATCCTCTCTCGATCGACAATGAGTTTCGTGAACGCCCTGTACTGACCCGCGAGATCCGGTCTGACCGGATCATCCTCTTCAAACTTCATGAAATCGGAACGACCTTCGTCTACGCAGTCAACGCGCGTCTCCACGATCAATACAGAGTACTCGCCACGAACATCCTGACCCTCGATGATCAATGGTTCGACAACGACATTCATATAGGGCTCATCGAACTCAGGCAAGCCAACAAGCGCATCTCGAAATCTCGCACTTACCACTGGAACACTTGCATACCCGGCAAGAGAGTAATCGACCTCAACCCCACAATTCACGAGATCAAGGCTGTAGGTCCCAGGTTCCATGAAGTTGACGGGAGGATCTATGAAGAGCCAGTTATCCACATGATTGATATTCCCTAGAGTCCATCGCTCTGCAATGCTCATGTCGGGCCTGATGCGAAAGTATTTCAACTCAACTCCTCGTCAACCACTTGTTGACCTGACTTCCCACGATAACCGCTTCTGCCTTCATCCTCTCCAGCGTTCTTGTGACTGCAGAGTTGTACGCTGCCGTGCCAGGCTTCAAGCCACTGGTCGCTCTGTCAAGATTATCATATACGTACTGATGGTATGCCTCAGGGTGCGGCCCACGATGGCCCTTGACTGCAACCAGATTCTCTACAGACTTGTTTATATCAAGCCCTGCGCCTTCGAAGAACCGCATGTACTCTTTGGTCCACGCGACCTTTCCATTGGCCCCCACAAGACATTTATTGGTGCAAATATGATGCTTGGGAGCAGACTCGAAATCGACGGGAGCGGGGACCGATGAACGCGCACCATCCAAGGTGACGTAACCCCCACTATTGTCTTTGAAGATCGGCTTGCCTTCATCCGTATATCTCCCGGTCGAGGTGTAGGTTCCTCCTCGCGGACCAGTAACGCTGGCCGTGCCATCGGCGTTCTTGACCAGCGTGTAACCGTTGGGAACATTGAACTCTGGCGAAGGCAGTGCCAACGGCTTGTTCACAGGCGCCGGGACGTCTGCCGGCTGTCGCGGGGGGACCAGATCGGGTGCCACCGGCTTTGCAGCGGCGCCTGACTCCAACGCCGCCAGTTTCCTGGCCTTCGCGGCCGCCCGCATCGCGGTGACATCACCCAGGCTGATCACAGCCAATGCGACGTCCAGCCCCATGTCACCCTTGGTGAATCCGTTTGCGGCCACATCGGCCAGGTTCCATTTCTGGTTCAGGCCCAGCTCGTAGGTCGCCGCATCCCAGCCGTTCCCGAAGTAGCCTGAAATGGACGACCAGGCGCCGGCGCCCTTTTCCTTCATGACACCCCAGCCGCCAATTTCACCGATGCGCTGGAAGTCGTTCAAGGCCTGCTTGGTGCTCTCAATGGACATGTAGATGGCATTCATCTTCGCCATGTCCATGACCATTCCACCCGCGTTGGTCACCACGCCTGCTCCCGAGCCCGCCTTGTCGAACAGCAGATTCAGTGCCGCGTTGGCCGCCGCCTCCTGTGTCTTCCCATTCAACGCGAGCATGCCGGCGGTGAATGGATCGCAGCGCCCTGCCGCTGCACAGGTGATCTTGTAACGGGCATCCAGGGAAGACGTATGCGTCAGCAGATCGGAGGCGAGCTGGCCACCATTGCCCTTCGTCAGTGCCGCCTGGGCCAGATCAAGGCCATTGTCGTTGATCCATCGCAGATAGGTGGAATCATTCTGGGTAAGTGACCAATAGGCGTCACCCAGTTTCGACTGCTCTGCGCGGCAGGCAGGCGAATCGGCAGCCGCGGTACATGCTGCAATCAGTGCCGTATTGCGCGCATCCGACAGCGCTGCCAGCTCCTTCTGTTCGCCGCAACGCTCCCCGCTCTTCATGCAGCTAAGCATGGCGTCCAGGAACTGCATGCGCTCTGCATGATTCAGGTAGTTGTTCTCGACGGAGTTCTTGGCGATGGTGGCTCCCAACGCCGCACCCATGGCTCCGTCTCCACCAATCCCACCAGCCATCGCGCCGACCGCCTGGCCCAATGCCTTGATCTGCTGTTCCTGCTCCGGAGTCAGCTGCCCGCCATTCTGCCGCGCGTAGTAGTCACCCAGGAATTTGGCTGCCAGTTCACCACCTCCTGCAGCAGCGGCTCCGGTACCCGCCGAACCCCCATTCGCCTCCGCAAGCAGCGCGCCAAGAAGCGCGTGCGAGAGCATCTGCATCGCCTCACTTGGGACGGCGCTCTGCTTGTTTGGATCGAATGTCTTTCCAATCAGCTCAGCGGCGTAGGGCGCGAGTGTGTTCGGGATGACCTGACCACCTGCCTGCCCTGCCACGCCGCCGACCAGCGCGGTGGAGACCGCGTTGAGCGCACGGCCGTAGGTACCGTCGGGTGCCCACTTCTGCTGCGTGACCAGTGCATCAGGGTAGGAGCTGTCAAATCCGGCAAGGGCGGCGTACTGGTCCTTGGAACTGAGGTTGGCAAACGCCTCCTTCTCTGCGGCGCTCTTCCCTTCCAGGTAGGCATCAGTGATCTTGTTGATCCCGTAGCTTCCAATGTCCGATGCGATCTGCTTGCTGGTGGCCAGTACCGTGCCTGCTGCATTCGCCATCGCCTGCTGATCGGCCAGCATCTTGTTGGCATCCGGCATTGCCTCCAGCGCGCGGTGTGCCGCAGCTGCATCGGTATTGACACCAAGTTCGGCCGCTGTGGTCTTCCTGCCGCCGATGGTGATATTGCCCTCGGTCAGTGTTGCACGCGTGCTTGAACTGTCGCTGCCACTTTCATGCATCGGCAGTCCACCGCCGAACCCGACACCATCCACGCCGCCGAACGTTCCGGATTTGATGCTGCTGCCGATACCCTGCAGCTGCTCAACCGCTCCCACACTCTTGTCCGTCGGGCCCTTGCCACTGCTGCCGAAGCCACCGCTGATGCTGCCCGACGTGGCCTTGTAGTCCATATGGTTCTGCAGGTCGGTAAACGTCAGCGAATCCGCAGTCAGCTCGCTGTTTCCTGCATTGGTGCTGGCGATCGCGCCGCCCACCAGATTCACGTGGCCAGCATCCACGTGATAACCACCATTGCCGGCAAACAGGCCGCTCTGCTGGCCAACGCCCTGATAGCTACCGTTGGCCTTGCCTCCGCTGGCGTAGCCGTCGGCGTTCCACGCGGTGCCGAACGAGACCTGCACGCGGCCGCCCACCTGGCTGTTCTTGGACATGCTCTCGGCGACGTCCTGCAGCGATTCGATGGTCAGCGTGCCCCCCGTCTTGACGTCGATGCGGTCGGCGGTGGCGGTCGCGCCGCGAAGGGTGGTATCGCCCTCGGCCTTCATCGAGATGTTCTTGCCGGTCAGCGTGGTGTTCTGCCAGGTGCTGCTCTCGGCATTGGACTTGCTGCTGCCCACACTCGCTTCGGCGTAGACATACACACCGGTCTGCGCACCCACCGCAACGCCCACGCCGACTTCGGCGCCGGCATTGCTGCTCTTGCTACGGTCGGCCACATGCGCCTTGCCGGCTTCCAGCAGGATGTCACCGGCCGAATCCAGACTGAGCGTGTTGCCCGCGCTCAGGTTGCCCTGCACCACGTGGATGTCGCCCTGGGTGCTGGTCAGGTTGACGTTGCCGCCGCCCTGGATGGTAGAGCCACGCGAGACCTGGCTGCTGCCGTCGGCACTGCTGCTGGAGGTCTTGAAGCCAACGCCGGCCTCGGCACTGATCAGTGCCCCGCCTCCGCCCTTGCCGGCCATGCTGGAGATGGCACTGGCGGCCTGATAGGCATTGGCACCAGCAGCAAGCCCCTGCATCTTCTGCAGGCGGTCGTCGGACTTGCGGGCGGCGTCGACGTTGTTGAGCAGATCGATCAACGGCGATTTCACCCGCGCGAAGGCGCCGATCTTCAGGTCCTTGTCGCTCTGCGAGTAGTGACCGCTTTCGTCAGCGGTCAGCAGCTCGATCTCAGCGGCAGTGATGTTCACGTCCTTGGCCGCCACCACATTGCTGGCGCTCTGCGTGTACTTGCCACCGGCGGTGAGGTTGACGTTGCCGCCGAGACTGCCAATGGTGCTGGCTACCTGCGAGACCTGCGCGCTGTCATCGCGATGCTGCTCGCGATGCCAGCCGGAGAACTTCTCGGTATCGGAGATCTGCACAGTGCCGATCGCCTTGCTGTCCGAGCGGTTGGCATTGCTGACCGTGTCCTGCCCACTACGGATCGTCAGGTCGCCCGCAGCGCGGATGCTGACGTCCTTTTCCGCCGCAATGTTGGCGGCGGTCAGGCTGATATCGCCCTCTGTGGTGGCCATGCGTACACCGCCACCCACCGACAGCTGTGTGCCGGTGATGGTATCGCTCTGGCCGGCGCCATCGCTGCGCGCGTTGTTGGTGCCGATCGGCAACCCGGACGAGTTGGTGGCGATACCCCAACCCTTGCCCCGGCTGTCGCTGTCACTGCGCTCGGTGTTGTGCGCGACATCGAACACGATGTCCTTGGTGGCCAGCAGGACAGCATTGCCCTCGGCCGTCATCTGCGCACCCTGGCTGGTGATCGAGCCGCCATTGGCGATCAGCGAGAGATTGCCGCCAGCATTGAGGTTGCTGACCCGGGCGTCACTGGTGGAGTGGCTCTGGTTGCTGTTCGAGCGCTGGCTGCCGGCCGTGATCGCCGGCAGCACGGCCGCCGACACGCCGGCCGCTACGCCTTCAGCGGTACGCGTGATCCGGCCCATCATCGTGCCACTGTCGGCCATGCCTTCGGTGGCGTTGTCGCGTGCAGTGCGGTACGCCTTGGCCGGGTCGTAGGTGACGCCCACCGAGAACCCGCTGGACTTGCTCGACTGGCTGGCCTGGGTATCCACCGTATCCTGGCGGGCAATCAGGTTGATGTCCTTGCCGACCAAGGTCAGGTCCTTGCCTGCGGCCACGTCGGACGCGGCGATCGTCAGCTGGTTGCCGGCGTTGATCAGCACGCTGCCTTCGCGCGAGGCGATGGCGGAGCCGACCTGGGTGGTCGACTGCTCGGCAGAACTGCTGCTGTTCTTCGAGCTGCCGTAGCCGATCGAAGCGGTTCCATTGGAGAAGCCACCGGTGAAGCCGGACTTCTTCCTGGTCTCGCTGGACTCACTGCTGTGATGGTCTTCCGCAGAAGTGATCAGCACATTGTTGCCCGCACCGAGGACCACTGTGCCGGTGGCATCAACCACCGCGCCTACGGCGGTCAGATCGCGGCCGGCGGTGACGCTCACGCTCTCGCCCATCAGGCCGGTGCCAATGGCGTAGCTGTCGCTGCTCTCGGCGTGGCGGGTGGTGGTGGTGCTCGACAGGGTTTTCTTTTTCTTGTCGTAGCTGTCCAGGCTGAAGTCATGCGTTTCGTTGGCCGAAAGCAGGTTGACGTCGCGACCGGCCGCCACACTCAGCGTGCCATCCGAGCTGGCAACCTGGGTGGCAGTCAGGTTGATATCGCGGTTCGCTCTCAGCACTACATTGTCGCCAGCCTGCAACTGGCTGCCACGCACGGTCTCATCACTCTGGCTGATCTGCAGCGAGCTGCGCTTGCCACCTGCATTGAAGTCGCTGCTGCGGCTGTCCACCAGCGCCTGGCTGTTGATATCGCCACCGGCCTGCAGGGCCATGCCGCCATCGGCCTTGATGCGGGTTGCAGCCAGGTTGATGTCCTTGCCCGCCGCCAGCACCACATCGCCAGCGCCCTCAATCGACGTCACCGCATGCGTGGTCTGGCTGTTGCTGGTGTGGTTGCGGCTGTCGTGGTTCAGCGCACTGCTCTGGCCCAACGTCTGCGCACCCAGGTCCAGGTTGCCACCGGCAACCAGCTGGGTGATGCCGTGGCTGCCGGCATTGCGGATCTCTGCAGCCTTGAGGCCGATGTCACCGCCGGCCACCACCGACAGCACGCCATCGCCACCGGAGTTGGTGACATACAGGCCCGCCACGCGATCCAGCGTTGTCTTCTGCTGCGACAGGCGGTCGCCCTGATCCTTCCATTCCGTGGTGGTCGAGGCCACGGTGATGTTGCCGCCGGCCTTCAACGCCAGCGCATCGGTAGCCTTGACGGTACTGCCGATGATGTCGATGTCCTGCCGCGCCGACAGGCCCACCTGGGCACCGCTGATCTGGCCGCCGGACAGGTTGCGGATGTTGCCGGCATCGATGCTGACCAGCTGCCGGCCGGCAATCGTGCCGCTGTTGACCAGGTCACCGCGCAGTTTGACGTCCACCTCCGCGCCGGCCAGCAATGCGCCATCGTTGCCAAGGTCGCCCGGCAGCACCCGCAGGTAGACCTGCGGGACCAACGCGCGAACCACCGAGCCATCGGCCAGGGTGACGTCCTTTTCCACCAGCCAGACGATGTCGCTGGTCAGGCGTGCCATCTGCTCGGCGGTGAGCGCTACGCCTGGGCGCAGGCCCCATTCGCTCGCCACCGTGGCACCGGCCTCGAGCAGCGCGCGGTACTGGTCCTCGTCGCTGGCATGGCCGGTAAGGAAGCGGCGGCCGGTGAGTTCGCCGATCTGCTCGCGCACCAGCTTCTGCTCGTAGAAGCCGTCGCCCAGGCGCTTCTGCGTCTGCGAGGGATCGAAGCCTGCGCGCTGCAGCAGGTAATCCGAGCTGAGCCAATCGCGATAGCTGGCAAAGCGCGGGTCGGTTTCCACGATGTGGTTGCCACGGTTGGCGTCCACATTGAACAGGCTGGCGGTGGGTGCACTGGCATTCGGGCTGGTGGTGATCACCACGCGCGGATCAGCACCGGTTGTCGTCGTGGCCTGCTTGCCATCCACTGCGGCATTGCCACCACTGCCGGCATGCTCTCCGGCGCGCACCGCCGCCGGGCCGTTGGCATTGGCCTGCCCGGCCTGGGCGGCATTGATGTCCTGCGCCGTGCCAGCACCCGCCCCGGCGTTGCCGGCCTGGCTCGGGCCCTGGGCACCCGTCGCGTCCGCGCGCACGCCGTCGGTCTGGGCGACCGCCTGCTGATGACCACCGTTGGCGCCCTGCGCCGCGCCAGCGGTGCCCGGCCCCTGTGCGTCCACGCTGCCGGCACCCTGGCCTGTGCTCTGGCCGGGCCCCTGCACGCTGCCCGCGCCGGGGCCGACCGCACCTGCACCGCGGCCGCTGGTATCCAGCTGCGCGGTGCCCTTGCCACCACCGGCGTTGGGGTTGCTGCCCCCGTTGTTGTCGTTGCGCAGGTTGCCGACATCGATGGTGAGCTTGCCACCGGCGGTTATCGACGAACCCAGCGCGCCGGTCTTCTCGGTGATCGGTGCCGCCTTCCAGCGGCTGGAGGAGCCACCGTAGGTGATGGACTGGTTGTCGAAGGTGCTGGTACGGGTCAGCTGCTCGGCAGCATTGATCACCTCGGACTGATCGCGGTTCAGGCCGACGATGGCCAGGTCGCGACCCGCGGCGATGTTGGCGAAACGGTTCTCCAGCCGATCGGTGCTGATCCGCATGCTGCCGCCCGCGTTGATCACGGCGTTGTTTCCTGCCGAAACCACCACGTCTTCCACGGTGGTGCGGGTGGCAATGCGGGTCTTCTCGTTGCCGCTGGTCTCCTGCGGGTGACGCTGCATGTTGATCAGCGTCGCGTCCGGATTGTCATAGTCCGGATAGGTGATGATCTGCACGCAGGTCGTGGTGCAGGTGCCGTAGGCGTTGTTGTACCGAAGGGTATCGGTCACGTACTCGATCGGCGGCGACCCCGGACCACGGGTGGACAGATCGCGGAAGGGATCTTCCGCGCCTGCGCCAAGCTGATCGGGATTGTTGCGGTTGTCGGCGCGGCTGACGTAATAGATCGTGACCGTGCCGTCCTGCACGCTCAGGCGCTCACGTGACGCGCGTGCGCCATGCACGCCACCGCGGGCGAACGCATAGGCGCTGGTGTTGCTGGACAGCCGGATCACCGCCTTGCGGATCTGCTGGCCATCCGGAGTGACATAGGGGGTGTCTTCGAGGATGTCCGCCGGGTTGAGGTAGTAGATCTCATACGGCTGGTAATTCGAGGTAGCGCGGAAATCCCGGTTGTTGTTGTTGGCGTTCTTGAACCAGCCGGGTTGTTCCAGCCGCACCGGTGCATGCACGGTGGTGACCTTCCCCACGACCACGTTCTCGCGGATGTTGTTCACCGCCAGCGCGGACAGGTCCAGGTTGCCGCTGACCTCGATGGTGGAGCCGATGTTGTCCACCTTCTGGGCGCTGCCTACCGCGCCCAGGCCGTTCAGGGCACCGCCGATGGCAGCGTCGCCATCGCTGAAGATCAGGCTCTTGCCGCTGTTGGTCAGCGTGCCGACGCCGAGGTCCAGGCGCTGGCGCGCGGCGATGGTACCTGCACGGTCCACGCCGCCGATGTTGGCTGCCAGGTTGTTGAGCGAACTTGCCTGGATGGCGACGCGGTCACCGTAGATGCGGCCGCTGCCGATGTTGTCGACGGTCGCGGCGGTAATATGGGTGACGTTGCCGTCCAGCAGGCCGTAGTTGACCAGTGCGCCGCCCGCTGCAAGGCGGGTCAGGCCGATGCTGCTGATCTCGCCGGTGGAGGCGTTGGTGATGTTGCCCGCATTGATGTTGACGTTGGCGCCGGCCAGCTTGCCGGTGTTGTCCAGGTTGCCCTGGATGGACAGGCTCAGCGTGCCGTTGGCCACCATCTCGCCACGGTTGGTGTGGCTCTGGCCCAGCTCCAGAGTCATGTCACCCTGCGACATCAGCCGGCCATCACCAATGATCTCGCGGGTGCGGAGGGTCTGCTGCCTGCCGGCCACCAGGGTGCCGCCGCTGTTGACCAGGGTATCGGCGCGGACATCGGAGCCCAGCGCCGCCGACACCAGGCCACCGCTGTTGTCCAGGCGCTGGTTCACCTGCAGCACGAGGTTGTCGGCAATCACCTGGCCGTTCTGGTTGTCCAGGTTGCTGGTGGTCACCTGCAGGGTCTTGCCCTGCAACCCCAGTGCAGGACCATTGCCCGGGCTGAGCGTATTGCGGTTGTCGACATGGCCGGCCTGCAGGTCGAGGCGGCCGGTCGCGGCCACCAGGCCGCCACTGTTGAGCAGCGCGCCCTGCAAGCTGATGTCGGCATTGCCACCGGCGGTCACGCTGCCACCGGTGTTGGCCAGCTGCTGCGCGCGCAGCAGCAGGTCGGCCGCACTCACCAGCGAGCCGCCGCCACTGTTGTCGATGTTGATGGCCTGCACGTCGGCACCGGCCTTGGCGGACACCGCGCCACCACGGTTGTCCAGATCGCCGCTGCGGATCTGCAGCGTGCCACTGCTGACAATGCCGTTGCCGTTGGAACCGGCATTGATCAGCCGCTGTCCGGCGGTGTTGATGCTGAGGGCTGCCGCCGACTGCAGCAGGCCGCCGGTGTTGTCCAGGGCACCGCTGCGCAGCTCTGCGTTTCCGGAAAGGCTGGCAATGATGCCGCTGCGGTTGTCCAGTGCCTGGCCGCGGGTATCCAGCTGCAGATCGTTGGCGATGATCCGGCCACTGTTGTTGTTCAGGCCGCTGGCCGAGACCTGCAGGTGCTTGCCGGCCTGGACCAGGCCGCCCTGGTTGCGCAGCGCATCGGCGCTGGTCAGCTGCATGTCCTGACCAGCAGCCACGGTGCCACCATCGTTGTTGATGGACTGTGCCTCGGCCAGCAGTGCGCCTCCGGCAGACAGGGTGCCCTTGTCGCTGTTGTCGAGCAGGCCGTCGACGCGCACGGTCAATGCGCTGCTGCCATCGCTGTGCACGATGCCGCCGCGATTGTCGAACGCGCCTGCGGTGAGGGTGGCGTCTCCTGTGGTCAGGATGCGGCCACCGCGATTCTCCAGCGCGTGGGTGATCGCCAGGGTGCTGATACCGCCGCCGGCAGCCTGGATCGTGCCCCGGTTGTTGAGCAGCTGCGCGCTGCGCAGATCCAGCGTGCCATTGCCGGCAAGCGTGCCACCGCTGTTGTCCAGCCTGTCGCGCGCGGACACCTTCAATGCATCGCTGCCAGAGGCGATGATCGAACCGCCCGCGTTGAGCAGCGTGCCTGTATCCACGGCGATGCGGGTAGCCGACAGCGTGCCGTCACGCAGGTCGGTGGTTTCGCCGGTCAACTGCAGGGCGCCATTGCTGAGCAGCTTGCCGCCCTGGGCATTCAAGGTGTGTGTGTTGATGGCCAGCATGCCGGTGCCAGCTTGCTGCACGGTGCCGCCGGCATTGCCGAACACTGCACTGGTCAGTGTCAGGTCGCCATTGCTGGCGATCAGGCCGTTGCCACCGTTGTCCAGTGACGTGGTGGCCTGCACGGTACTGGCCTGCGCGCCCGTCGCCAGCAGCTTGCCGTTCTGGTTGTCGAAGCGGTCGACGTTGAGGGCGAAGTGATCGGCAGTGAGGGTGGCGCCGCGATGGTCCACGGTCACTGCATCCAGCTGCAATCCGCCTGCCGTGGCGATGCTGCCGCCGGCGCCGTCCAGCTGGGTGGCCTGTACGGTCAA
Organism: Stenotrophomonas sp. YJH_SMC_12-1; assembly: GCF_059370935.1. NCBI lineage: Bacteria > Pseudomonadati > Pseudomonadota > Gammaproteobacteria > Lysobacterales > Lysobacteraceae > Stenotrophomonas > Stenotrophomonas sp. YJH_SMC_12-1. The sequence continues at coordinate 149,392 of NZ_JCAFUD010000007.1, forward strand.
TACGCCCTTCCCTGCATGGACGATGCTGCCCGCGGCATTGACCAGTTGCCCGGCATCGACACGCAGGTTGCCGGCATTGCTGGCGAGGGTGCCGCCGCCGTTGTTGAAACGGCCGGTGACGGTGATCCGGCTGTCGGACGTACCTGCCGAACTTAAGGTACCGCCCGCATTCGACAGCGAACCGGCGCTGATCTGCTGCGCACCGTTGGCAGCGATGGTGCCGCCGTCATTGCCCAGCGCGCCGCGTACCTGCAGCGACATCGCCTGGTTGCCGGTAGCGGTCAGCGTGCCCGCCGTGTTGTCCAGCTGGCCGGCCTCGACGCTGACCTGCTGCGCGGCCGTGGTGCCCGCACTGAGATCGATGGTCTCGCCCTTCAGTTGCAGCTCGCCATTGCTGACGATGCGGCCGGCATGACCCTGCAGCGTGTCGGCATCGATCTGCAACAGGCTGTCGCCCGCCTGCTCGATGCTGCCGGTGCGGTTGTCCAGCGAAGCCGCTGACACGCGCATGCCCGCACCGCTGGCGATGACACCCTTGTTGCTGTTGTCGAGCAGGCCATCGGCCTTTGCCACCAGGCGTGCTGCGCTGTGCAGCGTGCCGCCCTGGTTGTCGATGCTGCCTGAGGTGATGCCGAGCCCACCGTTGGCCAGAATGCGGCCGCCACGGTTGTTGAGGTCCTGGCCGATGCTCAGCTGGCTCGCTGCGGTGCCGGCGGACTGCAGCGTACCGCCAGCATTGACCAGCACGGCGCTGCGCAGGTCCAGCCCACCGTTGCTGGATACGGTGCCGCCGCTGTTGTCGATGCGTTCGCGCGCGCTCAGTCGCAGCATGTCGCCGCCGGTCGCGGTCAGCGTGCCGCCGGCGGTGATCAGGGTGCCGGTATCCACCTCGATCCGCTTGGCCGAGGTGACACCCGCCCGCAGGTCGGTGGTGGTGCCCTTGAGCAGCAGGCTGCCATTGCTGACCAGCGTGCCGCCCGTACCGTTGAGCGTTCCAGCATTGATCGACAGCACGCCTTCGCCAGCGTGCTGCACGGTACCGCCGGCATTGCCGAACACCGCCGCCTGGATGCCCAGGTCGCCATTGCTGGCCAGCAGGCCACCCCCGCCGTTGTCCAGGCTGCCGACCACGTCGATCCGGCTGCCCTCCGCACCCGTCGCCATGACCTTGCCGGCCCGGTTGTCGAAGGACTGTGCGTCCAGCGCGATGCGCTCGGCCTGCAGGGTGGCGCCGCGATGGTCCACGCTGCCCGCCTGCAGGGTGATGGCGCCCGCGCTGGCGATGGTGCCGCCCTGGCCATCCAGTTGCCCGGTGCGCAGCAGCAGGCCCTGGCTGCCGGCATGGCTGAGCGTGCCCTTGACGTTGGCCATGCTGCCGGCGTCGATCTTCAGCGCCGCACCATTGCTGGCCAGCACGCCGTTGCTGTTGTCGAACAGGCCATCCACGTGCAGCTCGGTGGAAGCGCTGCCTGCCGAACTGAGCGTGCCGCCGCGGTTGGAAAGCTCGCCGGCTTGAATGTTCTGGGCACCGTTGCTGGCGATGGTGCCAGCGTCGTTGGCCAAGCGACCGCTGATCTGCATCGCCAGCGTTCCACTGCCCGTAGCGCGCAGCGCACCCGCACTGTTGTCCAGGCTGCCGGCCACGATGTCGAGCTGCTCGGCCGCCACGGTACCGCCGCGCAGGTCCAACGACCCGCCCTGCAGATCCAGCGCGCGGGCAGTACCGATGCTCCCGCCCTGGCCCGACAGTGTTTCCGCCTCGATGTGCAGGTTGCCGTTGGCAGAGATCGAGCCGCTGCGGTTCTCCAGCTGTGCAGCCCGGATCGCAGAGGCCGCTTCACCGGCCGCAATCAGCTTGCCATGGTCGTTGACAAAGCGCCCTGCGCGTACGTCGATGGCGCCATTGCTGCCCAGCGTTCCGCCGGTATTGTCTAGCAGGCTGCGGGCCTGCAGCTGAAGGGGCTGGGCGCCCAGCGCGCTCAACTGACCACCTGCCGTGATCACGCTGTCACCATCGATGCTGATGCGTTGCGCCGTCGTGGTGCCCTCGCGCAGATCGAGGCTGTCGCCCTGCAGGTCCAGCGAACCATTGCTGAGCAGGGTGCCGCCGGCACCGGTCAGGTCCTGCGTGGTGATGGCCAGGCTGCCGGAACCGGCCTGCTGCACGGTTCCCCCGGCATTGCCGAAGGTGCGCGCGTGGATATCCAGGTTGCCGTTGCTGGCGAGGGTGCCGCCATTGCCGTTGTCCAGCGTGCCCTGCACGCGCAGCGTATTGCTGCCGGTGCCAGTGGCGACGATGCGTCCGCCCCGGTTGTTCCACCCGGCTGCCGTGATGTCCAGTTGCGTGGCGGTCAGCGACGCGCCCTGGTGATCGACTTCGGCCGCGTTGAGCTGCAGTGCGCCGGCGGTGGCGATCTGTCCCTTCGCGCCGTCCAGGCGCCCGGTGTCGATGACCAGGCCGGCGGTACCTGCATGGCTGAGCGTGCCACCTGCGTTCATCAGGGCGCCGCTCTGCAGCTGCAGGTTGCCCGCATTGCTGGCAATGCTGCCGCCGCTGTTGTCGAGGGTGCCGTCGACCCGGATCTGCGACGCCGCGGTACCGGCCGAGTTGAGCGCACCGCCGCGGTTGGACAGCGCGCCCGCGTGGATCTGCTGGGCGCCGTTGGCACTGATGCTGCCGCCGTCGTTGCGCAGCAGGCCCTGCACCTGCAGCTGCATCGCATTTTCGCCCAGTGACAGCAGGCTGCCGCCACTGATGTCCAGCCCGGCAGCATCGATCTTCACGTCATGGGCGCGGGTGCTGCCCTTCTGCAGGTCCAGCTGCTGCCCGCTCAACTGCAGCTGACCGTTGCTGGCAATGCTGCCACCGGTCCCCTGCACCGAGGTCGCGTTGATCTTCAGCGTGCCGGTGCCGGCGTGGTCGACGCTGCCGCCCTCGTTCAGCAGGCCATCGGCCGTGATGTCCAGGTCGCCATTGCCGGACAGCAGGCCGCGCTGGTTCTGCAGCCGCTGGCTGGCATGGATGCGGCTGGTGCCGGTGCCTGCGGCGATCAGCTTGCCGCCATCGTTGATGACGGTGCCGCCGTTGATGTCCAGCGCACCATTGGCACCCACGGTGCCGCCGCTGTTGTCCAGGGTGCGCGCGACCTGCAGGCGCAATGCATCACTGCCCGTCGAGGTCAGCGTGCCGCCCGCGGTGGTCAGGTCGCCGGCACGTACATCGATGCGCTGTGCAGCGGTGGTGCCATTGCGCAGGTTGAGGGTATCGCCGTGCAGCTGCAGGGTACCGTTGCTGAGGACGGTGCCGCCCTGGCCCTGCAGGTTGGCGGTGGTGATGCGCAGGTTGCCGGTACCCGCCTGCTGCACGGTACCTGCGGCATTGCCAAAGGATGCTGCGTCGATCTGCAGGTCGGCATTGCTGGCCAGCAGGCCACCGTCGCTGTTGTCCAGATGATTGCGCACGCTGAGCGTACTGGCCTGCTGGCCGGTGGACAGCACGCGGCCGCCACGGTTGTCGAAATCCCGTGCCGTCAGCTCGAGCTGGCGGGCGACCAGCTGCGCGCCGCGGTGGTCGGCACGGCCCAGCAGCAGGTCTGCCGCGCCTGCGGTAGCGATGCTGCCCTGTACACCCTCCAGTACCTCCGCTCGCAGCAGTAGCCCTTCGCTGCCGGCGTGGTTGATGTTGCCCTTCGTGTTGACCAGGGTGCCGATGTCCAGACCCAGGCGCGTGGCATTGCTGGAGATGCTGCCCTCGCCGTTGTCGAGCTGACCGATCGTCCAGGTCGTCGCCGCGCTGCCACCGTGGGCAAGGCTGCCGCCACGATTGATCGCCGACTGCGCCTTCAACTCGAAGCCACGGGCGAAGGTCATGCGGCCGGCGCTGTTGTCCAGCTGCTGCACCTGCGCGCTGGCCGCACCCTGGACCTGCAGGGTGCCGCGCATGTTGCGCAGCGCCTGTCCCTGTACCTGCAGGGTACTGGCGCCCAGCGTACCGTCGCTGTTGTCGAGGCTGTTGCGGGCGCTGAGCTGCAGGTCACCGCTGGCTTCAATGCGGCCACCGTCGTTGCTCAGGGTTCCGGCGATGTTGAGCATGCCGGTTGCCAGGGGCGGGAGCGGCGTGACCGGCGGGGTGCCGGTGCCCGGAGAGCCGCTGCCTGGGGTACCCGTGCCGGGCGTGCCGGTGCCCGGATTGCCCGTACCGGGCGTACCGGTGCCAGGCGGGGTACCGGTGCCGGTACCCGGCGAGACGCTGGCCACGTTGCCGATGCGGCCCTGCAGATTGCTGACATCGGCCGCCTGCAGCTGCAGCGCCTGCGTTCCGAGCTGTTCAATGCTGCCGCCACGATTGCGCAGCGCATCGGCGTTCACTTCGATGCGGCGCGCATTGAGCGTGCCACCACTATTGTCGACGTCTACCGGGGTCTGCACGCGCAGCTCACGCTCGGCACTGAGCGTGCCGGCATTGGCAATCCCGCCGCTGGCGTCGATGCGGGTGTCCTGCTGCGCATGCATCGCGCCGACATTCTCCAGCCGGCCATCGGCGGTGACTACCAGTTCACCGGCCTGCGCGCCGATCTTGCCGGCGTTGCGCACGCCCACGCCGTGTTCGTTGCCGACCAGCCAGATCCGATTGGCGTACATGCCGCCCAGTTCGCCCACGTCCAGCGCGAAGACGGGCGCCGCCGAAGCTGGCTTCTGCGCCTGGACACTGCTGTGATCGGCACTGACCACGTTGCTTCCCAGGCTGGCCTGCAGCTGGTTGGCCCAGATGCCGGCGTTGACCTGCAACGAACGGGTGATGATGTCGGTGTAGTCGGCGCGACTGGTATCCAGGCCTGCACCACCGACTCCGATGCTGCCGCCTTCCACGCGATATCCGTCCAGCACGCCATTGGTGACGATCGGCGTGCCGGTGGTGAGGGTCACCCGGCTGGCGTTGAGGAAGCCTGCGCCATTGACCTGGATGCCGGCCGGGTTGGCGATGACCACCTGCGCCCGCGCACCCGCGACCTCCACGTAGCCATTGAGGTGGCTGGGGTTGCTGCTGTTGACCTCGTTGAGGATGACACGCGCGGTACCGGTGGCCAGCCACGGATTGCCCTGCACCCAGCCACCCAGCTGGGTCTGCACGTCGCCGCGCGAGTTGTTGAGGATGACACCCTGCTGGCCGACGTCGAACTGCTGGTAGGTGTTGCGCGACACACCGCCGGCGCTGGGCGTGGTGATGTTCACCTGCGGCGTGCCGTTGGCCGAGGTGATCACCGTCGGGCGCTGGTTTGCCGGTGCGCCGGGGTCGGCGGCAATACGGCCGCGATCAGCCGGCGCCTGCTGCGCGGACAGCGGCTGCACCAATCCCACCCAGCCCAGCACCAGCCAGAGCGCGAAACTGATCGGCCGCAGGGTGCCGACGGTATTGCCGCCGTGGTGGTCTATCCCGCCGTGCGCAGCGTTGACCAGCTCGGAGGCGACCTGCATGACGCCGAGCGTACGGTTGAAGACCAGACGGTAGACTTTGTTCACGGCGCTGATTCCTTTCGGTGCTGTTGGGTTGTATGCGCAGCAGGCTGCGCGGTACCGCATCGTGTTGGCCGCGCAGGGGACTGCGCAGGCCGGTCATGTGCAGGCGTCAGAACGAGACGCCCAGGTTCATTCCGAAGGTGGTGTAGGCGGTCTGGAAGCCACGCGGCTTGGACAGCGGGCTGCCGACGAACGCATCCCAGTTGATGTGGCGGGTGCCACCGCGAAGCCCGAGGGCCGTACCGGTGAGCCGGTCGCCCAGCAATCGGGCCGTGGACGGGCCGGCGACACGCCCGTGATCAACGGCGACGTAGGCCTCCACACCGCCGCCTAGGGGCACGCCCACTTCATTGCGCAGCAACCAGCCACGCTCACCGGTCAGCGACATTTCGCCATCAAAGCCACGCACGGTGTAGCGGCCACCAATGGAGAACCGGTCCTGCGGCACCAATGGCGAGCGGTTCCACTGCGCACGCCAGCTGCCGATGTAGCGCAGGCTCTGCTTGCCCCACTGCAGCGGCAGGACCAGCTGCGCGTCCGCGTTATAGATGCGGCCATGCGCCGTGCCTTCGCCGAACGCCTCTTCCGGCGCACGCAACGCGTTGAAGGCACCGGTACCCTTGCGGTAAGCCAGGTTCAGATCCAGTGTCGCCTTGCCGATGAAGTGACGGTGGCCCAGGCCCAGCTCCCAGCCAGCCATGCGCCGGCGCTGCACTTCAATCTCGGTATCGTTGATGAAGTTGTCCGATTCGCGGTACCAGCCACGCGCGTACATGCTGGTCTTGGCATGCGCGTTGCGGAACAGCATGCGGGTCAGCCGCAGTTCCGCATTGCGGCTGGAGCCGCTGTAGACGTAGTTCTCGAACGCACCGGCAACGGTCTGCTCATAGTCGTACTTGCTGGCGTTGGCACCCAGCAGCCAACCGCCCAGCGGTACGCTGTAGTGCGCCGCCCAGCTGTCGGTGCCACGTTCGCTGCCGTTGAACACCGATCTGCCCACGTTGACGTAGAACAGATCGCTCAGGCCCGCAGGGTTGTCCACCGACACCGTGGCACCGGCCTGCATCTTGCCCGTGCTCTGGCTGCCGGCATCGTCCAGGGTCAGGTTGACGCGTACCGGACGCGCCTGCTTCCAGCTGATCACCAGGTCGCTTTCGCCGGGTTTGGCGGCGGCGCCATCGGCCGGTGGCGCGATCTGTATGTCCACTGAGGCGGTCGGCACGCGCTGCAGGTTCTCCAGCGCCTGCTCGATGTCACGCAGGTTCAGCACCTCGCCACGCTTCACCGGCATCGCATTCCAGAGGGCGGGGGTACGGTCTTCTCCGTCAGCGAAGCGGATGACGTTGACGCGCCCTGGCACGACCGTGAGCGTCAGCACGCCGGCCTTCAGGTCCTGCGGTGCGGCAAGGATGCGGGTGGTGACGTAGCCGCGCTCGATGATCGCGTTCTGCACGCGCTTCATCACGATGTCCACGCCCGCCGTACCCAGGCAGCGCCCGGTGGCGGGGTTGCTGCGGGGATCGGCTGCCGCCAGCGCCCAGCGGAAGCGGTCGGCAAGCTCGCCCTGCAGCGCGATGGTGGTGATGGTGAAACAGGGCGACTCATCAACCGGCAGGCGGCCGAGGTCTTCGGTGGCTGGCTGCAGGCGCACATCCGGTGTGGATTCCTGCTGTTCACGCAGCACGCGCTCGCGCTCCTGCTGCCGGAGCAGTTCCTGCTCCGGTGACACCGTCTGTGCCCATGCCGGCGCCTGGAGGCCAGTGATGGCCAATGCCACGCCCACGGACAACCGCCACTGCAACACCCGGCTGCGTACTTTACGTCCCTGTTCCACGATGCTTTTCCCTGCTGATGACTGCCAGACCGACGAAGATGCGGCTGGAAGAGGCAGCACTGTAAGGGAATCGTGTGGCAGGAAAAAGCACCAGCGAACCACGCTGGCGCAAGCCTTCAAGGCAAAGTGTGATGTCTGACGGAGGGCATTCCGCCAGCGGGCAGAGTCCTGGATCTACACTGGAACCAGCAGAGCTCCGTCATTGCGTCCACTGATGCCGGTGGCACAAGGAAAACCTGTACCTGACGCCCGCCACTGCGTGCAGCGCAGCAGTGGCGGGACGCCCTTGAAACCGTGAAACCGGTCAGGCCTCGTAGGCCGATTCACCATGCGAGGTCACATCCAGGCCGGTGCGTTCGGCCTCCTCGGTCACACGCAGGCCGACCACGACCTTGACCACCAGCAAGATGACCGCGGTCACCACCGCCGACCACACTACGGTGAGGCCGACGCTGACCACCTGCACCCAGACCTGATGGGCGATATCCAGATCCGCCTTGGTACCACCCAGCGACTGTGCACTGAATACGCCGGTGAGAATCGCGCCGACGATGCCGCCGACACCATGCACACCGAACACGTCCGCCGTGTCGTCCACCTTCAGCAGGCGCTTGAGGCCGGTCACCCCCCAGACGCAGACCATGCCGGCGACAAAGCCGATGATGATCGCGCCGAGCGGGCCGACGGTGCCGCAGGCCGGGGTGATGCCGACCAGGCCGGCCACCGCACCCGAGGCAGCGCCCAGTGCCGACGGCTTGCCCTTGCTGATTGCCTCCACCAGCGTCCAGCCCAGCACCGCTGCGGCAGTAGCCAGCACGGTATTGAGGAAGGCCAGCGAGGCCACGGTATCGGCCGCTGCCGCCGAGCCTGCGTTGAAGCCGAACCAGCCCACCCACAGCAGCATCGCGCCGATGTAGGTGAACGGCACGTTGTGCGGCTTCAGCGCGGTCTGGCCGTAGCCCAGGCGCTTGCCGACGAACCACGCGGCGACCAGGCCGGCGACGCCCGCGTTGATGTGGACCACGGTACCGCCGGCGAAGTCGATGGCACCCAGCTCACCCAGGTAGCCGCCACCCCACACGATATGTGCCATCGGGATGTAGCTGAGGGTGAACCACAGCGCCGAGAACAGCAGCACCGCGCGGAACTTGATGCGCTCGGCGAAGGCACCGACGATCAGCGCGGTGGTGATGCCGGCAAAGGTCGACTGGAACGCGACGAACAGATAGTCCGGCAGGCCCTTGATCGGTGTGTTGCCGACCGACTCGGGGGTGAAGCCCTTGAGGAAGGCGAACTCGGTGAACGACCCGAAGAAGGGATTGCCCGCGCTGAACACCGCGCTGTAGCCGTAGGCCACCCACAGCAGCAGCACCAGCGAGAACACCACCAGGATCTGGCTGAGTACCGACAGCACGTTCTTCGAACGCACCAGGCCACCGTAGAACAGGGCCAGGCCCGGCACGACCATCAGCAGCACCAGCAGGGTGGAGGTGAGCATCCAGGCCACGTCGCCATGATCATAGGCGGCGGCCGCTTCGGCCACGGCCGGCGCAGCGGCTGCAGCTGCAGGGTCCTGCAGCGGTTCAACGGCCACGCTTTCGCTCGGCAGCGGCGACACCTGCGCCTGGGCGTGGGCATTGCCCGGCCAGGCACCCGCGGCCAGCGCACTCAGCAGCATCAACAGCCACACGACATGGAACCGGGCTTGCCACCCGGTGAGAAGGCGCATCTTCATGGGGGAGTCTCCGGAAAGGGGTTACAGCGCGTCGGCACCGATTTCGCCGGTGCGGATGCGGATGACCTGTTCAACGGCGGTGACGAAGATCTTGCCGTCACCGATCTTGCCGGTGCCTGCCGACGATTGGATCGCTTCGATCACCGCATCGGCACGCTCGTCGGTGACTACGGTTTCGATCTTGATCTTGGGCAGGAAATCGACGACGTACTCGGCGCCGCGATACAGCTCGGTGTGGCCCTTCTGGCGGCCGAAGCCTTTCACTTCGGTCACGGTAATGCCCGACACGCCTGCGTCGGACAAGGCCTCGCGGACCTCGTCGAGCTTGAACGGCCGGATGATGGCGGAGATCAGTTTCATGCGCATGTCCCGATGGTGGATGGGGCCAGCGCGCCAGCGCGCGTTGGCATCAGGCAACCACGGGTCATCAGGATGATGACCGTGGCTGTTGCACCGGACACGTACAGGGCCGGGACGGCCGTGCCTCTCTCCTTGCACGACCGACGCGGGAGGGAGGGCGGCCCTGGTCGCGTATCCGGTCTCTCTCTTGCCCCTGGATCAGGGGTCAGAGCCCATTCGTAAACGAACGGGATCCGACCCCGACCTGACCGCGGCTCCCCAGCCGCGAAAACGGAAGCGATGGCGGCGGGTGGGAGGGGGAAACCCACCGCCATCGCATCCGGTCAGCTGGCGTAGTACAGCTGGTATTCCAGCGGGTGGGTGGCCGCGCGGAACTTGGTCACTTCCTGCATCTTCAGCGCGATGTAGCCGTCGATGAAGTCATCGCTCATCACGCCACCGGCCTTCAGGAACTCGCGGTCCTTGTCCAGCGCTTCCAGCGCCTGGTCCAGCGAGGAGCAGACCTGCGGGATCAGCTTCTCTTCTTCCGGCGGCAGGTCGTACAGGTCCTTGTCGCTCGGTGCGCCCGGGTCGATCTGGTTCTTGATGCCGTCCAGGCCGGCCATCATCAGCGCAGTGAAGGTGAGGTAGCCGGACTGGATCGGGTCCGGGAAGCGCATTTCGATACGGCGCGCCTTCGGGTTGGAGACCCACGGAATGCGGCACGAGGCCGAACGGTTGCGGGCCGAATAGGCCAGCATCACCGGCGCTTCGAAGCCCGGCACCAGGCGCTTGTAGCTGTTGGTGCCCGAGTTGGCGAAGGCATTGATGGCCTTGGCGTGCTTGAAGATGCCGCCGATGTACCACAGCGCCAGCTGGCTCAGGCCGCCGTAGCCGTCGCCGGAGAACAGGTTGGTGCCGCCCTTGGACAGCGACTGGTGCACGTGCATGCCGCTGCCGTTGTCGCCGACGATCGGCTTGGGCATGAAGGTGACGGTCTTGCCGTTGCGGTGCGCGACGTTCTTGATCACGTACTTCATGCGCAGCAGTTCGTCGGCCTTCTGCACCAGGGTGCTGAACTTGGTGCCGATCTCGCACTGGCCGGCGGTGGCCACTTCGTGGTGCTGCACTTCCACTTCGATGCCGACCTGTTCCAGGGTCTTGCACATCTCGGCGCGCAGGTCGTGCAGGGTGTCGGTCGGCGGAACCGGGAAATAGCCGCCCTTCACGCCCGGACGGTAACCGCTGTTGGCGCCGTCGTACTTGGCGCCGCTGTTCCAGGCGGCTTCTTCGGAATCGACCTTGAAGAAAGTGTTGCCCATTTCATTGGCGAAACGGACCGAGTCGAAGATGAAGAATTCCGGCTCCGGGCCGAAGAACGCGGTTTCGGCAATGCCGGAGGACTTCAGGTAGGCCTCGGCGCGCTTGGCGATGCCGCGCGGGCAACGGCCATACGGCTGCATGGTGGCCGGGTCGAGGATGTCGCAGCTGATCACGATGGTCGGATCGGCGTAGAACGGGTCGACGTAGGCGCTGGCGGTATCCGGCAGCAGCACCATGTCCGACTCGTTGATGCCCTTCCAGCCGGCGATCGAGCTGCCATCGAACATCTTGCCTTCTTCGAACAGCGACGGTTCGACGATGCTGACCGGGAAGGTCACGTGCTGCTCGACACCACGCATGTCGACAAAGCGCAGATCGACGAATTCGATCTGGTTGTCCTTGATCAGCTTCTCAACGTTTTCCACGGACATCGGTACGACCTCGGATGGGGATGAATGCCTGCTGAGGTAGAGCAACGACCGTGCCAACTTTTCAGATGCCGCAAGTCATTGATTTCATGAAGGCCGCCCCGTGCGGGTGCAGAACGCGGCGCACCAAACGAGTGCACCGACCACCAGACGCACCCGTTTGGTGCAGCGCGGATCGTCTATCCTCTCGCCCTTCTTCCTTCCGCCGCGCGTGCACGCACCGTCCATGTCCGACCTGCTCTCCGCCCTGCTGCTGGGCATCCTCGAAGGCTTGACCGAGTTCCTGCCGATCTCCAGCACCGGCCACCTGCTCATCGCCCAGCACTGGCTGGGTGCCCGTTCGGACTTCTTCAACATCGTCATCCAGGCCGGCGCCATCGTGGCCGTGGTACTGGTGTTCCGCCAGCGCCTGCTGCAGCTGGCCACCGGCTTCAACCAGCGCGGGAACCGCGAGTACGTGTTCAAGCTGGGCGCGGCGTTCCTGGTCACCGCGGTGGTCGGCCTGGTGGTACGCAAGGCCGGCTGGTCGCTGCCGGAAACGGTCAGCCCGGTGGCCTGGGCGCTGATCATCGGTGGCGTCTGGATGCTGCTGGTGGAGGCCTACACCGCGCGCCTGCCCGACCGCGACCAGGTGACCTGGACGGTGGCGATCGGCGTCGGCCTGGCGCAGGTCGTGGCCGGCGTGTTCCCCGGCACCTCGCGCTCGGCCTCGGCCATCTTCCTGGCCATGCTGCTGGGCCTGAGCCGCCGCGCGGCCGCCGCCGAGTTCGTGTTCCTGGTCGGCATTCCCACCATGTTCGCCGCCAGCGCCTACACCTTCCTGGAAATGGCCAAGGCTGGGCAGCTGGGCAGCGAGAACTGGACCGACGTGGGCGTGGCCTTCCTTGCCGCGGCCGTCACCGGCTTCGTCGTAGTGAAGTGGCTGATGGGCTACATCAAGTCGCACAGGTTCACCGCCTTCGCCATCTACCGCATCGCGCTGGGCGCGGCGCTGCTGCTGTGGCTGCCGTCCGGCAGCTGAACAGCACCGGGGCACGGCAACCCCGTTGCCGGCCCTACCCCGTTTCCCCCACGGTTCCCCAAGGAGAATCACCATGAACCGCAAGCTCACCCTGCTCCTCCCGCTGGCCCTGATGGCCGCCTGCAGCCAGACCCCGGCACCGGCCGGCACAGGCGGCGACGACGTGGCCCCGGCCGCGGCCAAGGCAGCAGACCAGCAGACGCTGGCGCACCTGGATGCGCAGCGCCTGCAGAGCCAGCACTGGCTGCTGCAGCAGGCCACCGGCGCCGACGGCAAGCGCATCGACGCGCTGTTCGCCCGCGAAGACAAGCCGGTCACCCTGGACTTCGCTGATGGCCGCCTGTCGGTCAGCAACGCCTGCAACCACATGGGTGGCGGCTACACCCTGGCCGACGGCAAGCTGACGGTCAGTGCGATGGCCTCGACCATGATGGCCTGCACCGACAAGGCGCTGATGGCGCTGGACGAGGCCGTGTCGAGCCGCCTGCAGGGCGAGCTGAAGGCCGAGCAGGATGCCGATGGCAAGCTGACCCTGACCACCGCCAAGGGCGACGTGCTGGTGTTCAACCCGGAACCGACCGCTGAAACCCGCTACGGCGGCGCCGGCGAAACCGTGTTCCTGGAAGTGGCTGCGAAGACCGAGAAGTGCTCGCACCCGCTGATCCCGGACTACCAGTGCCTGCAGGTGCGCGAAGTGAAGTTCGACGACAAGGGCCTGAAGCAGGGCGAGCCGGGCAAGTTCGAGAACTTCTACGGCAACATCGAGGGTTACACCCACGAAGACGGCGTGCGCAACGTGGTGCGCGTGAAGCGCTACGAGGTGAAGAACCCGCCGGCCGATGCGCCGTCGCAGGCGTACGTGCTGGACATGGTGGTCGAGTCGGCCATCGAGAAGAAATAAAACGATGGAAGGGCGGCCGCGAGGCCGCCCTTCTTCATGGTCGGTAGGGCCGGCCGCTGGCCGGCTGCCCTGCGCGGCACTGCCAACACACGGATGCTGCCGGCCAGCGGCCGGCACTACCCGGATGCATCGGGAGATCGGCATGAAGCACGTCCCCGTCCTCATCATTGCTGCGCTGCTCGTCATGTCCGCGAATGTGGCCGCTGCCAGCACGCCCAGCACCTATCAGCTTGAAGCGCACCTGTGGCAACTGGTGCGTGCCACCAACGCGCAAGGAAAGCGCATCGACGCGTTGTTCGTCCGCGGTCGCGCGCCCTACACACTGCGCTTCCAGTCCGGTTTCATGAGCGAGTTGAACCTGTGCAACCACGTCAGCAACGAGTACCGGCTGCAGGGCAATCTGCTGATCCTGCGCAACGGCGTGCAGACCACAGCGCTATGCATCGATCAGAGACTGCCCACGCAGCAGAAGCTCGCCGGAAAGCTGATGCACGGCGAAGGCTCGGCACCGACGCTTGCGCTTGACGACCGCGGCGCGCTGGTGCTGCGCAACGCGAGAGGCGACACCGCAGTGTTCGAACCGGCGGCGCTGCAAGCGGATGGAAGGTAGGGCCGGCCGCTGGCCGGCATCTTCCCTGTGTGCTGCTCAGCCCAGCGCCGGGTTCAACGTGTAGGTGCCGTGCAGTGCGGCTTCGGCCAGCACGTGGCCGTGCATGGCGCGGTACGCGTCGGCGGCGGTGAAGCGCTGCGGCAGGTCCAGCGACGCCACGTCCAGCGCGAATACCCGGAAGAAATAGCGGTGCATGCGCTCGTCGTTGAACGGCGGATACGGGCCGTCATAGCCCAGGTAATCACCGGCCATGTCCGGGTTGCCCGCGAACCAGCCGGTGAAGTCGTTCAGGCCCTGGCGGCTGCCGGCCGGGCCGGCGGGTGCGGGCTTGCCCTTCACCACGAAGCCGTCGCTGCAGCTGCCGGCGGCGATCTCCTGCACCGTGGCCGGGATATCGGCCATCACCCAGTGCACGAAATCGCAGCGCGGCTGGTCGCGCGGCACGCTCATGTCGCTGCGGCCAACCGTCTCCGGCACGGTCGGTACGTCCGGGTCCACGCATACCAGCAGGAACGAACGGGTGCCGGCCGGCGCCCCGCTCCAGGCCAGGTGCGGGTTGCGGTCCGGGGCGAAACCATTGGCGTCGCCCGCGGCGAACTCACGATCGATCGGTGCGCCGTTGGTCAGGCTGTGGCTGGTCAACTGCATCGGACTCTCCTCACTCTTCCGGGTAACCCAGGCGCACCGCAACCGGGGTGAGCTGGGCGAAGGCGGCGCTCATCACGTCGCGGTAGTTGCGCCAGTGGCCGGCCGGCAGGCGCGGGGCTCCCAGCTGTGCCGCCGGCGGCATCGGCCGCTCGAACAGGCGGCCCAGCAGTTCGGCCATCGCCTGCGGATCGTTGCCGATCTGGTCGATGCGCAGCAGCACGTGCGGGTACAGGTCGTCCTCATGCAGCGTGGCGATCTGGGTCAGCGCGCGGGTCAGCCATTCACTGGCTTCGGCCAGCGACGTCATCGCCAGCGGCGCGGCGGCACCGTAGGCCACCCAGTCCAGCAGCATGTCGCGCGGGTCGCGCAGCACCAGCACCAGGCGGCCCTGCGGCAGCTGCGGGCGCAGCGCCCACAGCAGGGCGTTGTCCCACCACAGCAGCCAGTCGATCACGGTGTCGCTCTGCAGGCCACGTGCCGGCAGCTGTTCACGCCAGCGCTGCACCAGCCGCTCCGGCGTCAGCACGCCTGAGGCCAGGTCCTGCAATGTGTTGTAGTTCTGGAACGCATCATCGGGCGGCGTGTTGGTGTAGCGGTCGCTGCGCAGCACCGGGCTGGCAGCAGCCAGGCCGGTCGCCACCCGCTCAACGCCCGAACCCGGCGGGCCCCAGAGGAAGATCGGCGCGGAGCTGGCATCGCCGTCGATGCTGCCCTTGTCCGGCCAGCTCGGCGGGGACTTGGCCTGTGGCGGCAGTGGCAAGCGCCGCGGCGCCTGGTCAGCCTGCAGCGACAGCCAGGTGCGCAGGGCGTCCTGCGGCTGCCCGGCGCGGTCCTGGATCTCGCCCATCCACGTCCGCAGGTCGGCGCGATGCTCTTCCGGCGCCAGCTCGATCAGCGCCTGCACGCGGGCCACGGCGGCGGCGGGATCGCGCTGCAGCAGGCCTTCGACCAGCCGGGTCTCGCCGCTGACGCGGCCCGGTTCCAGGCTGACGATGCGTTCGGCGATCGCTTCGGCCTGAGCATGTTCGCCGGCCATGTCATGCAGGCGAAGGCGCGCCTCCAGGGCCGGCAGATGCGCGGGCATCGCCGCCATCCAGCGCTCGACCACGGTCACGGCGCTTTCGCTGCCCACCTGCTCGATGGCCAGCCGTGCCAGCCACACATCGTGCAGCTGGTCATTGGTATCCAATACCGCATCCAGGCGTGCACGCGCTTCATCCTCGCGCCCCAGGCGCTGCCATGACATCAGCAGCAGCTGCAGCACCTGGCGGTCTTCCGGCTGCGTCTCCAGCAGCGGCAGCAGGTAGTCCAGGGCCTGCAGCGGCTGGCCATTGCGCAGCGACAGTTCACCCGCCAGGCGTCGCATCGACGGTACGTCCATCTCCGGCTGCTGCAGGGCCACCTGCATCGCTTCGGCGGCGGCCGGTACGTTGCCCTGGCGCAGTGCCAGCTGCACCACCAGCCCATGCAGCGAGGACAGTGACGGATTGAGTTCCAGCACGCGGCGGAACGACTGCTCTGCAAACGCCAGCATGTCCTTGCCCAGGTAGGCAAAGCCCAGCGCGTACAGCACGCGGGTATCGTCCGGCAGTGCCTTGCTGGCAGCCGACAGCAGCGCCAGTGCACGGTCGGCGTCACCGCGGCGCAGTGCAACCATGCCGTCGATGGTCAGCAGTTCCGGATGGTCCGGCTCCACGCGCGCGGCCAGGGTGGAGATGCGCTGCGCTTCGTCGAAGTCATTGCGGCCGATCGCCAGGTGCGCCTGCATCAGATAGGCGGAGAACGAGTTCGGATCGAGGCCGGTGGTGCGCACCAGTGCTTCGTCGGCACCCTCGAACTGGCGCAGTGCCAGCAGCAGGCCGGCATGCTGCAGGTGCAGCTGGGCGTCGTCCGGGGCCAGCCGCAGCGCCTGCTGCAGGGCCTCCATCGCCTCCTCGGCGTTGCCCTGCTGCTGCAGCGCAAGCGCCAGCCAGCGGTGGGCGTTGGCCTGGCCGGGTTCGTCACGGGTCCACGCCTGGGCCAGCTGCACGGCCTGGTCGGCCTGGTTCTGGCGCAACGCTTGGATGATCTGGTCTTGCATGGCAGTCCGGTTCAAGTGCAAAGCCGCATTGTAGCGGGCTGCGCGCTGTCGCCGGTTCAGGCCTGCAGGACCCGCTGCAGGCGCTGGGCGACCCAGCGCTCGGAGAAGCCGTCGCCGCGCCAGTTTTCGATGAACCCGCAGTGGCCGCCCCAGCAGGCGGTTTCCAGGCGCGCCTGGCCCGGCAGCTGCCAGTTGCTGAAGGTCGCGTACGGAATCACCGGGTCATCCTGCGCCATCAGGATGTCGGCCGGTACCTGCAGGGTCGACAGGCGGTCGCCGGCGATCGAGTAGCCGTCGAAATAGGCCTGCAGCGAACCGAAGCTGGTGTGGCGCTCGACCAGCCAGGCGGTCAGCGCGCGGATGTCCAGCTTCAGCACGCGGTCGTCGCAGTCGCTCAGCTCGGGGAACAGATCGCGCTTGCGGCGCAGCGAGCCGGCCCACTTGCGGCGGAAGTACCAGTCGTACATCGCCGGGCCGTTCTCGATGCTCTCCATCGTCAGCGCCGGGTCCAGCACCGGGCACACCGAGGCGACGCGCAGCAGCGGCACGCCGGCAGCCGGTGCGCGCAGGGCCAGGCGCAGCACGAAGTTGCCACCCAGCGAATAACCGGCGGCCACCAGCGGCAGCTGCGGCCAGCGCTGGGCGATATCGCCCGCGGCGTGCACCACTTCATCGATGAGATTGGAGTGGAAGATGCCGGGGTTCAGGTGATGGGTGTTGCCGTGGTCGCGGAAGTTCAGCCGCACCACGTCGAAGCCCTGCTCGATCATGCGCGCGGCGGCCATGCGCATGTAGCTGGATTCGGCACTGCCTTCCCAGCCATGCAGCAGCAGCGCGATGCCCTTGGGCTCGCGGCCTTCGACATGGCTGTGCCAGCCCTGCAGGCGCACGCCATCACCACCATCGAGGATCAGCTCTTCGCTGACCGCACCGGTGGCCGCCAGCAGCAGCAGGCCGCGCTGCAGGCGCATGCGGCTGGAGCTGAGCATCGACTGCAGGTGCGGATTGCGCAGCCAGCGCGGCGGCTGATAGTCAGCCGCATGCAGCGTCGGCGTACCGGCGTCCAGGACAGGTGGCGGGATCAGGGCCACCGTAGCCTCACCCGGCGCTCATGGCCGCCACGATGCGCGCGCGCGAGGTTTCCGCGATGCGCCGACGGCCTTCCAGGTCCTGTGCACCGATCGGCGCCAGGAAGTGCACTTCGGCACGTCGCGCCGGCTCGCCGAGCAGGCGCAGGAAATTGGCAAAGAAGCTCTCGTTCGGGCCGAACGCGACGATGGTCTGCGCGTCGCCCTTCGCCCCGTACACCAGGGCCACCGGCTGCACCGGCACGCCGGTCTCGACCGCGGCCTGGAAGATGCGGGCGTGGAACGGGCCCACTTCGTGACCGCCGCGGGTCCGCCCTTCCGGGAACACGCCCACGGCCTTGCCCTCGCGCAGGCGGTCGGCCATCACCTGCATCACGCCACCGAGCGATTCGGTGTTGCCACGCTGGTGGAAGATGGTCTGGCCGCGCGCGGCCAGCCAACCCACCAGCGGCCAGCTGGCGATCTCGCGCTTGGCGACGAAGCCCATCATGCGCTGGCTGTGCAGGATGCAGATATCGACCCAGCTGACATGGTTGGCCACGAACAGCACGGCACCGGGCAGCGGCGCGCCGACCTGCACCAGGCGGAAGCCGAAGATCCACATCAGCCCGCCCTGCCACCAGTTGACCACCTTGGCGCCGAAGGTCGCCTCGCCCACGCGCAGTTCGCCCCACGGCGGAAGCATGCCGATCAGGATGAGCGGCAGGAACACGATGATGTGGACCAACAGCAGCGGTACGCGGTACAGGTAACGGCACACACGCGCCACGCCGCCACGGGGGGCCGGAGTGGGGGAAGTCATCCGCGCACGATACCGGAGGGCCGTCATCGCTGCCAGCCGATTTAGGCCATAACCGCCATCGACCGGGGCAATCGGCGGGGAACGCTGGGTTCCGCTGCCGTCAACGAGCCCCAGGGGGGCTCAGCCGTGACCGGCAGCCACCACCGCCAGGGTCAGCCGCGAGATGCATACCAGGCGGCCCTGCTCGTCCTCGATGCGGATCTCCCACAGCTGGGTGCTGCGGCCGACGTGCAGCGCGCGGGCGGTGCCGGTGACCGTGCCCGAGCGCACGGCACGCACGTGGTTGGCATTGATCTCCAGGCCCACGCAGACCTGCTTGCCGGTATCCACGCACAGGTTGCCGGCGCTGCTGCCCAGGGTCTCGGCCAGCACCACCGAGGCACCGCCGTGCAGGATGCCGTAGGGCTGGCGGGTGCGCTCATCCACCGGCATGGTGGCCTGCAGCCAGTCCTCGCCGGCGGCACTGAAGACGATGCCCAGGGATTCAATCGCCGTGTTGCGGCTGAGCGCGTTGAGCTGCTCGATGGAAACGGCTTCGCGGAACACCTGGGCCATGCGGGTACCTTCAGAGGATGGGAACGAGACCGGCGCCGAATGCGGTCAGCATGCGCACCAGCAGCCACTTCGGGCCGACGTTGACTTCGGGGAAGTCGCCGACGGCGACGTAGCAGCGATGGAAATCAGGATCCTGCCGCGGCAGCGGCTGCGGGCACTCCGGGCCGGGCTTGAACTCGTAGTCGGTGGCGTAGCGCCAGGGCCAGAAATCAAGGATGGGCAGCGCTTCGGAGGCCTTGCCGACGCTGTAATTCAGCCCCGACAGCACCGGTGGCTTCGCCCGTGGCGCCACCGTCCAGGAGTTCTGTGGGTGGGTGTCACGCAGGATGCTCTGCGCCAGTTCCTCGGCAAAAACCGGGTCGTCGATGATCACCGCGCCTTCGGTGTTGTAGTTCTCGCTGCGCGGATCGAAGTTGTGGGTGCCGACCACGCCGATGCGGCGGTCGACCACCAGCGACTTGGCGTGCAGGCCCATGCGCGCGCCCTTGCGGGTGACCGGCAACGGCTTGTTGACCGCCTTGCTGCCCAGGAACGACGGCCGCGTCTCGGTGCGCAGCAGGCGCGTTTCCACCTCGCTGCCGGCGGCGCGACGGCGTGCGCGTGCGTTGTCGTAGGCACCATCGCTGTGGCGATTCAACGGGCCCTGCCTGCTGCCGGCATCCGAACCACTGCTGCTGCCACCGCGTGCGTTGCTGCCGGCAGCACTGCCACCGATCAGCGGATTGCGACCGCCTTCGTCTTCCCCCCCGGGCGCAGCGATCGGGTCGGGCAGCAGGTTGCGGTAGTCAACCGGCGCGTCCAGCGGGAACGGCTTGTATTCGAAGATGTTGAAGCCCAGTTCGCGCATGTTGCGCCGCTTGTACTTGTACGACAACGCATACACGATCGGGTTGTCAGTCGCCGCCAGGCTGTTGCTGGACACCACCACGCGCGGTGGCTGCGGGCGCTTGCGCAGTTCACGGAACAGCTTCTGCGCCGGCTTGGACAGCACCAGGTACGGCGTCTGCAGGATCACTTCCTTCTGCGCACTGGCGATCAGCGCATCCAGCTGGGGCTCGGTCACATGCTGGCCGGCCAGCGGTGCATCGGCCTTCTCGCGGCGATGCTTGCGTGGCAGGTCGGCCACGTAGCGCACCGAAGCCACCGGTAGCGCGGTATCCACGAAGGAACGGGTGACGAACTCGGTGTCGTTGGCTTCGGCGCTGACCCGCTGTACCCGTTCCGGGCGGCGGAAGCTGGCCGGCGGCAGCGTTGGCACGCCCTCGCGCAGCAACGTGCGGCCCACGTCGTTGAGGCGCTCGGCCGGCACGCTGCGGTGTGCGCGCCAGAACGCGTCGAAGTTGGCCGCCATCGCACGTGCTTCCGGGCCGGCGATCAGTACATCGCGGTCGCGGAAGTTGTACTCGCGGTCCCAGTCGTAATAGTCGTCCTGGTAGTTGCGGCCACCGACCACGCCGATCGCATCGTCGATCACCAGCAGCTTGTTGTGCATGCGCTGGTTGAACCGGCGGAAGCAGCACAGCACGCTGCCGGCATAGTCGAAGTAGTTCAGCCGGGCCTTGCCGAAGGTCGGGTTGTAGACCCGCAGCTGGAAGTTCTGGTGGGCGCCGGACAGGGCGCCGAGGATCTGCAGGTCGGAGATCGCCGAGAGCTGGTCGATCAGCAGCCGCACCTTCACCCCGCGCCGCGATGCGGCCAGCAGTTCGTCGATGACCAGACGGGCGCTGTCGTCCTTGTCGAAGATGTAGGTCTGCAGGTCGATGCTGCGGGTGGCGCTGCGCAGCAGGTTCAGGCGTGCGACCAGGGCGCCCTCGCCCTCATCGAGCAGGGTGGCGTAGTGGCGCGGTCGTTCCGGGGTGGATTCGGTGAACGCCCGGCCGGCCAGCGCCCGCAGCGGCGAATCCTGTGCACAGCGGTCTGCACGCTGGCAGTCGACCACGGTCGAACGTGCCTGCACGGCGATTGCCTCGGCGCGGTCGCGCTCGGCATTCGACAGCGATGCACAACCGCTGCCCAGCAACACGGTTGCCAGCGCCAGTACACGCAGCAGGAGGTTCACGGTTTCGGCGCCTCGCTCAGGCGCGCACGCAATACGAAAGTCACTCGGTCACTCAAGGCAAGCTGCCAGCTGTCCATGCCATACCGGCCTCGCTGCACGGTACCGCGGCTGACGACGTCGCAATCATAGCCGGGTCGGGCGCACTCCGCCTTCTCGACCTTCAGTGTCTGGGGGTGGCTGATCCCGCGCAGGGTCAGCCGGCCGTTGATGTCGCCACCGCTCTCCACGGTTTCCGGCCAGTACGGCAGCGAGTCGAACTCGACCACCGGATGGCGGCCGGCATCGAAGAACTCCTCGCCGCGCATCCATCCGGTATAGCGCGCCTTGCCGGGGATCTCGACCGAGCGCGTGAACATCTTCAGATGCACCTGGTGGCGGCCGTCGGAGAGGATCTCGATGCGCCCTTCGAAGTGCGGGAACAGGCCTTCGATACGCTGCCCGAAACGGGTGCGCACCTCGAAGCCGATCTGCGAACGCTGGGTATCCAGGCGCATTACCCGGTGCGCTTCGGCGACCACCGGTGGCAGGGTGGTCGGCGTGGGCACGGCCGCCCAGGCCGGGCCGAGTGCCAGCAGCGCGGGCAGCAGATAGCGGCTGCGCCGCGCCAGGCTCATCGGATCACGGCCACCAGAATGCGTTCAGGCTGGCCACGCCTGGCTCGATCGAGGCCTCGCGCGGGAAGCCGAGCACGGCGATGCCGGCCGGCGGCATGCCGCGGTAGTCGCTGCTGGTGCCCTCGGTCATCAACGCCACCAGCCGCTCCAGGCCCGGGTTGTGGCCGACGATCAGCACCCGGTCGAGATCACGGCGGTCGTCCACCAATGCCGCCAGGGTGCCGGGGGTGGCTTCGTAGATGCGGTCTTCCAGGCGCTTTTCCACGTAACCGATGGTGCCGAGCACGGCTTCCAGGGTTTCGCGGGTACGCCGCGCCGGTGAGCACAGCACGCAGTCCGGCAGCAGGTTGTTCTCCTTCAGCCACTTGCCGGCGGCTTCGGCTTCGGCGAGCCCCACCGGCGACAACGGCCGGTCGAGGTCGGCCTGGCCGGGGGTAGCCGGTTCGGCATGGGCATGGCGCAGCAGGATCAGTTCACGCATCGCGGGTTTCCATGAAGAAGAGGATGCAGCAGGAAGAGTGACGCAGGCATCAAAGCTTGAGCCAGGACAGCAGCGGCTCCCAGTCGGCCTGATGCTCCCGCACCTGGGCCGAGCGGTAGTCGAACAGGCTGCGGCCGAGGCCGGTCATGACCACGTAGCTCTGGCTGTCACGCAGCTGCGCGACCACCGGGTACGGCCATTCGGCCAGCATCTGCAACGCCTGCTGCGAGGTCTGGGTCCAGGGCTTGGTGCGGTTGAGGACCAGCCCCACCGGCAGCTTGCGGCTGTGCACCCGCGGGTTCTGGGCCAGGCTGTTGAGGAAGCCGACGATGGCTTCGATGTCGAGCGCCGAGGGCAGCACCGGCACCACCACCGCGTCGGCAGCGTCAAGGAAATGGGGGATATCGTCGGCCAACGCGCCCGCCGGTGCGTCGATGATGACGGTTTCGGTGCCATCGGGCAGCTTCTGCGCCCACTGCTTCTTTCGATACACATCAATGGGGAGCACCGCGCTTTCCAGCCCGGCCCGCCGTTGCGCCCAGCGGGTGCTGGAGCCCTGAGGGTCGGCGTCGGCGATCACCGTGGCCCTGCCCTGCAATGCCGCGTACGCGGCCAGGTGGGTGGCGACGGTGGTCTTGCCCACCCCGCCCTTGGAACCGGCCACCAGGATCGTCTTCATGCCAGCCTCGCTTCCGGGTACGTGCCCCGAGCGTACACCGGCGGTGGTGACGGGAGGTAGCACCGCGCTGAACCTGCGGCCATCGCCTTTGCTATCGTGGCGCCCCCGAAGGATCGAACCGGCATGAGCGAGCTGCAGGACCTGAGCGCACTGATCCGCGCCAACACCCCCCTGATCGTGATCGAGACCCAGGACGAGGGTCGCATCGTCGACCTGTTCCGGCAGACGCTGATGCACGTCTGGCGGGCGCTGCACCGGTGGTCGATCACCGAGGGCCTGCGCCGCATCGACCTGGACAGCGAAGATCCGCCGGCCGGGCCACCCGACGCCAGCGCGGCCCTGCAGATGATCCGCCAGGCCGGGCAGCGCGGGGTCTACCTGCTGCTCGATTTCCACCCCTACCTGGGCTATGCCAGCCACCAGCGCGCCCTGCGCGACCTGATCCAGCGCCGCCACAGCGAACCGCACGTGCTGGTGCTGATCGGCGCCAAGGTCGAACTGCCGGCCGAGCTGGAAGCGCTGGCGGTCCGCTTCAACCCGCGCCTGCCCGATGCCAACGCCCTGCTGAAGATGCTGCGCGAGGAGGCCGATGCCTACGCCCGCGAACACGGCGGCCGCCGCGTCGAAGTCGACAGCGAGGCGGTGAAGAAGATCCTGAAGAACCTGCAGGGCCTGAGCCTGGTCGATGCCCGGCGCATCGCCCGGCAGCTGATCTACGCCGACGGCGCGCTGCGCGACGACGACCTGCCGCAGCTGGCACGGCTGAAGTTCGAGCTGCTCAACCGCAGCGGCCACCTGTTCTTCGAGCATGACAGCGCGCGGTTCGGCGACGTGGCCGGCGCCAACCGGCTCAAGCGCTGGATCAACCAGCGGCGTGTGGCGTTCATCGCTGGCTCCGCACCGGCCGGGCTGGACCCACCGCGCGGCATGCTGCTGCTGGGCGTGCAGGGTTGCGGCAAGTCGATGCTGGCCAAGGCCACCGCCGCCGGTTTCGGCGTACCGCTGCTGCGCCTGGACGTGGGCGCGCTGTACAACAAGTACCACGGCGAGACCGAGGCCAACCTGCGCCAGGCCTTGGCCTCGGCCGAGCAGCTGGCGCCCTGCGTGCTGTGGATGGATGAAATCGAGAAGGGCCTGGCCAGCGGTGGCGAGGACGGTGGCGTGTCACGCCGCGTGCTGGGCCATCTGCTGACCTGGATGGCCGAGCGCAAGGCACCGGTGTTCATCGTGGCCACTGCCAACCAGGTGCACGAGCTGCCTGCCGAGCTGCTGCGCAAGGGCCGCTTCGACGAGATCTTCTTCGTTGACCTGCCTTCGCCGGAGGTGCGCGTGGAACTGCTGCGGCTGCACCTGGGTCGGCGCCAGCTCAATGCCGACGACTTCGCGCTGCCGGCGCTGGCGGCCGCGGCGAATGGTTTCTCAGGTGCGGAGATCGAGCAGGCGATCGTGGCCGGGCTGTATGCGGCGCACGCCGAAGGGCGGCCGCTGGATACCGAGCTGCTGATGAACGAGATCCGTGCGACGCGGCCGCTGTCGGTGCTGATGGCCGAGCAGGTCGAGGCACTGCGGGCATGGGCGTCGGGGCGGACGGTTTCCGCGGACGATTGAGGTTTCCAGCGAACGGCGCAGCCCCTCGTGGCGGCTGGTTGGCTGTGAACATCAAAAGCCACGCTTGGCCGGGCGGGGTGGATTCGCGGGGGACGCCGTGAACCCGGCCCAACCCCTCCCTCAGGGCCACGCAGGCGGGGCCGCCGCCCAGGCCTGCTGCACTTCGGCCAACGACGCGCGCTCATCCTCGCGCCACTGCGGCAGCAGCTGCGCGTAATTGGCACTGGTGCTCCATTGCGACGGCTCGGTACGCACTGCTGCGGCATACCACTGCACGGCCTCCTGTTTCTGCCCCATCCGCCATAGGGCCAGCGCGTACGTGGGTGGCACCCAGCTGGGCTTGCTGCGCGCATTGCCGGCCGACGACAACCATTGCTCCAGCGCCGCCTCCGGCTTGCCCTGGCGCAGCAGGTCCCAGCCATAGTTCCAACGCACGCTGCGGCCCGCGCTGCTCTGTGCCGGCGCCTCCTTCAGGGCCTCGCCATACAGCTGGTCGGCCAGCTCGGCACGGCCCTGGGTGCTGGCCACCGAAGCCAGCTGCACGGTGGCTTCCACCGCGCGCCGGCCGCGCTCGCGCAACCTCACCAGCTGGGTGACCAGCTCATCGCCCTCGCCCTGCATCGCCACCATCGGTGCCGCCGCCAGGTCGCTGTCGAAGTAGAACTCCTGTGGTGCCGGCATGGCCGGCGCGGCCCACGCCGTGGCCGCTCCCGAGGCCAGCAGCACGCTGGCCAGGATCTTTCCTGGAACTGACATCCCTTCTCCCCAGGCTGCACAACCGCAGCCTCCCTCTCTCGCCCCGATCCTAACCCCAGCAGCGGCGCGGGCGCGAGTGCCGGGCCCACCACGGCCCCGCTGCTACAATTCGCGCCTTTCCCGCCGCGTGCCCGCACGCGGCCGGTGCCAGCCGATCCTACCGGGCCAGCCATGACCAGTACCGCGCAACTCACTTCGCCCTCCTCCGCCGACCTGCTCGACCGTGATTACACGCTCGACCACAAGTACACCCGCAACGAGGGGCGGATCTACCTGAGTGGCGTGCAGGCGCTGGTGCGGCTGCCGCTGATGCAGCGCCTGCGCGATGCCGCCGAAGGCATCGACAGCGCCGGCTTCGTCAGTGGCTACCGTGGCAGCCCGCTGGGTGGCTTCGACCTGGAACTGTGGCGCGCGCGCAAGCATCTGGAAGCGGCCAAGGTGAAGTTCACCCCCGGCCTGAACGAGGACCTGGGCGCCACCATGGTATGGGGCACCCAGCAGACCAACCTGTTCCCCGGCGCCAACGTGCAGGGCGTGTTCGGCATGTGGTACGGCAAGGGACCGGGCGTGGACCGCTGCGGCGACGTGTTCAAGCATGCCAATGCGGCCGGCACCTCGCGCTATGGTGGCGTGCTGGCACTGGCCGCCGATGACCATGCCTGCCGCAGTTCGACCCTGCCGCATGGCAGCGAGGACGAGTTCGTCAGCGCGATGATGCCGGTGCTGAACCCGGCCGGCGTGCAGGACATCCTCGACATGGGCCTGCTGGGCTGGGCGATGAGCCGCTATACCGGCCGCTGGGTCGGCTTCAAGACGATCGCCGAGACGGTGGAATCGTCGGCGTCGGTGCAGGTCGATCCGATGGCGCGCCGCATCGTGCTGCCGGAAGACTTCGAGATGCCGTCGGGTGGCCTCAACATCCGCTGGCCGGACCCGCCGCTGGACCAGGAAATGCGCCTGCACCGCTATGCGGTGAAGGCCGCGCAGGCCTTTGCCCGCGCCAACGGCATCGACAAGGTGGTGATGGATGCGCCGCGCGCGCGGCTGGGCATCGTCACCACCGGCAAGAGCTACCTGGACGTGCTGCAGGCGCTGGAGTACCTGGGCCTGGACGAAGCCGCGTGCGCCGACATCGGCATCCGCGTGTACAAGGTCGGCATGACCTGGCCGCTGGAACCGCAGGGCATCGCGCGCTTCGCGCAGGGGCTGGAAGACATCATCGTGGTGGAGGAGAAGCGTGCCTTCATCGAGCGCCAGATGAAGGAACAGTTCTTCAACTGGCCGGCCAGCTGGGGCCAGCGCCCGTCCATCGTCGGCAAGTACGACGAGAGTGGCGAATGGATCCTGCCGTCCACCGGCGAACTGACCCCGGCCACCATCGCCGGCGTGATCGGCCGCCGCATCCAGAAGTTCTTCAACAACGAATCCATTGAACAACGCCTGCAGTGGATGCAGCAGAAGGAAGCCGAGCTTGCGTTGCCGCGCGCCAGCTTCCCGCGCGTGCCGCACTACTGCTCGGGCTGCCCGCACAACACCTCCACCCAGGTGCCGGAAGGCTCGCGGGCACTGGCCGGCATCGGTTGCCATTACATGGTGACCTGGATGGACCGCAGCACCGACACCTTCACCCACATGGGCGGCGAAGGCGTGACCTGGGCCGGGCAGGCGCCGTTCACCGATACCCCGCACGTGTTCCAGAACCTGGGCGACGGCACCTATTTCCACAGCGGCTCGCTGGCGATCCGCCAAGCGGTCGCGGCCGGCGTCAACATCACCTACAAGATCCTCTACAACGACGCGGTGGCGATGACCGGCGGCCAGCCGGTGGACGGCCCGCTGAGCGTGCCCGACATCGCACGGCAGATGCGCGCCGAAGGCATCCACACCATCGTGGTGCTGTCGGACAACATCGGCAAGTGGACCGGCCAGCGCGAGCACTTCCCCAGCGACGTGGAGTTCCACGACCGCAGCGAACTGGAGGAGGTGCAGAAGCGCCTGCGCGAAGTGAAGGGTGTTTCGATCCTGATCTACGAACAGACCTGCGCCACCGAGAAGCGTCGCCGCCGCAAGCGCGGCAAGCTGGAAGATCCGCAGAAGCGGGTGCTGATCAATTCGCTGGTCTGCGAAGGTTGCGGCGACTGCGGCAAGAAGAGTTTCTGCGTGTCGGTGCTGCCGAAGGAAACCGAGTTCGGGCGCAAGCGCGAGATCGACCAGTCCAACTGCAACAAGGACTATTCGTGCGTGAACGGCTTCTGCCCGAGCTTCGTCACCGTACACGGTGGCCAGCCGCGCAAGGGCAGCAAGCGCGATGCCTCCACGCTGCTGGACAATCTGCCGGCACCAACCATCCGCGGCACGCTGGAACAACCTTGGAACATCCTGATCACCGGCGTCGGCGGTACCGGCGTGGTGACCATCGGTGCACTGCTGGGCATGGCCGGCCACCTGGAAGGCAAGGGCGCGACCGTGCTCGACCAGACCGGCCTGGCGCAGAAGGGTGGCGCGGTGACCACGCACATCCGCATCGCACGCCGCCCGGATGACATCCACGCCGTGCGCATCGCCGCCGGTGAAGCCGACCTGGTGCTGGGCTGCGACATGGTGGTGGTCAACGACTACTGGGCGCTTTCGAAGGTGCGCGCCGGCCGTTCGCAGGTGGTGCTGAACACCTACGAAGCGATGCCGGGCACGTTCACCACCCGTCCGGACATGCAGTTCCCCGCCGCCGACATCATCGCCGGTGTGCGCGTAGCCCTGGGCGGCCAGGAGCCGCTGCTGCTCGATGCCACCCAGCTGGCCACCGCGCTGCTGGGCGATGCCATCGCCGCCAACCTGTTCATCCTCGGCTACGCCTGGCAGCAGGGCCTGGTGCCGCTGTCGTTCGAGTCGCTGATGCGCGCCATCGAACTCAATGGCGCCGCCGTGGCGATGAACCAGCAGGCCTTTGCCTGGGGCCGCCTGGCGGTGGTCGACCCGCAGGCCGTGCAGCAGGCCGCCGGCCTGGTGCGCAACCGCCACACCGATACCGAGTCCACCCCCGGCCCGTTGCACCCGCTGCCGCCGGGCGAGTGGGAAGGCAATGAATGGGGTGCGACCGCGGCACCGCGCAACACCGGCGACGAACGCGAGCTGCGTGGCCTGCCCTCGCACGGTGGCGACGTGGCATTCCTGCCGCTGGACGACGCACGCCTGTCGCGTTCGCTGGACGAAATGATCGAGCGTCGCGCCGCCTTCCTGGTCGATTACCAGGATGCTGCCTATGCCAACCGCTACCGCAGCCTGGTCGAGCGCGTGCGCGCCGCCGAAGCCGAGCGCATCGGCGGTTCCACTGCGTTGACCGAGACGGTAGCCCGCTACCTGTTCAAGCTGATGGCCTACAAGGACGAGTACGAAGTGGCCCGCCTGTACACCAGCGGTGACTTCCAGCGCCGCCTGCAGCAGCAGTTCGAGGGCGATTACCAGCTGCGCTTCCACCTGGCGCCGCCGCTGTTCGCGAAGAAGGACGAGCAGGGCCGGTTGCTGAAGAAGGAATACGGCCCGTGGATGTTCAAGGCGTTCGGCCTGCTGGCGAAACTGAAGTTCCTGCGTGGCGGCCGACTCGACGTGTTCGGCCGCACCGAGGAACGTCGCATGGAGCGCAAGCTGATCGGTGACTACGAGGCGACCGTGCAGGTGCTGCTGGATGGCCTGGATGACGACCGCCTGGCGCTGGCGGTGGAGATTGCCAGCATCCCCGAACACATCCGCGGCTTCGGCCACGTCAAGGAAGCCCACTTCGCGCAGGCCAAGGCGCGGGAAGCCACGCTGCTGGCGCAGTGGCGGAACCCGAAGGCACTGCACATCGTGCAGGTGGCCTGATGGGCGTGCCGGCTGCTGGCCGGCATCCCTCCTGGCAATCGGTTGCCGGCCAGCGGCCGGTACTACCGGCGGTTCAGCCCAGCCGCCACAGCAACAGGCGGTTGTTGGCCGGCATCGCCACATCCCCCAGTCGGGTGAATCCGTGGTCGGCGGCCAGCGCCTGCACCGCTTCGCTATCGCGGATGCCGCTGCGCGGATCACGTGCCTTCAGCCAGGCATCGAACTGCGCGTTGCTGTCGCTGGTGTAGCGGCCGCCGTAGTTGAGCGGGCCATACACCGCCAGCAGCGCACCATGACGCAGCGCCGGTGGCAGCGCGGCGAACAGTGCCTGCACGTGTTCCCAGCTCATGATGTGCAGCGTGTTGGCGCTGAATGCGGCGTCGAACGTGCTGCCCTGTGGCAGGCTGAGCCCAGGCGCCGGTGGCAGTTCCACCTGCAACGCCAGCGGCGGCAACAGGTTCAGCAGCGCGGTCTCCGCACGCCAGGCCTCGATGCCGGGCAGATGGTCCGGATGATCACTGGGCTGCCAGCGCAGCCACGGCCAGCGCTCGGCGAAGAAGGCCGCATGCTGGCCGGTGCCACTGCCGATCTCCAGCACCCGACGGCGGTCGCCCATCCACGGGTCGAGTGCGGTGGCGATGGGTTCGCGGTTGCGCTCGCAGGCTTCTGAATACGGCTTGCTCGACATCAGGACGGGGTCCAGGCGGGGTCGGCTCCATTGTGCACGAGGGGGTGTTGCTCGGCAGGGCTGCGCCCTGCACCCGCAGAAGCCGGAGCAACGGCAACAGCCAAAGCAACAGCAACAGCGGACTTGCTGTGGGATGGCGGGGTAGGTGGGCAGGACCGTTGGCGCCATGGAGGGCGCCATCGAGCCCCAGGGACGGGTTTACGGCGTGTCCTGCCCACCCACACCGCCCCGCCATCCCTCAGCAAGCCCGCTGTTGCTGTTGCTGTTGCTCCGGCTCTGAGCAGGTGCAGGGCGCAGCCCTGCCGAAACACCCCCAACCATGACTGCAGTCACTTGTCCCCACGCCCCGCGCTGGCGAAAGTCGAGGAGTTGACGTGATCGGTCCGGCCCATTGCCAACCGCACGCAAGCGAGAGAGAGAAACGCTGTGCAACGACGTGAGTTCCTGGCTTTTTCCGGTCTGGGCCTGGCGGGCCTGCTGCTGCCGCATTCCCGTGCCATCGCCGCCGAGCAGCTGCTTGCCCCGGTCGATACCGCCCAGCGCAGGCGCCTGGCGGACGTGGCGCTGGCCGCCGCACGCACCGCCAAGGCCAGCTACTGCGATGTCCGCATCGGCCGCTATCTCAACCAGTCGGTCATCACCCGCGAACACCAGGTCGGCAATGTGACCAACCGCGAGTCGTCCGGCGTGGGCGTGCGCGTGATCGTCAACGGCGCCTGGGGCTTCGCCGCGACCCATCAGCAGACCGAGGCCGCCGTACGCGCTGCGGTCGAGCAGGCTGCGGCGATCGCCCGTGCCAACGCCAGCATCCAGACCCGGCCGGTGCAGCTGGCGCCGACACCCTCGGTCGGTGAGGTGCGCTGGCAGACGCCCGTCCGCAGGAACGCAATGGCGGTGCCGATCCAGGACAAGGTCGAACTGCTTCTGGCGCTCAACGCCGCCGCGCTGAATGCGGGTGCCGACTACATCAATTCCACCCTGTTCCTGGTCAACGAACAGAAGTACTTCGCCTCCAGCGACGGCTCGTTCATCGACCAGGACATCCACCGCATCTGGCTGCCGTTCACCGCCACCGCCATCGACAAGGCCAGCGGCAGGTTCCGTACCCGCGCTGGCCTGTCCTCGCCGATGGGCATGGGCTACGAGTTCCTCGATGGCGATGCGAGTGGCAAGGTGCAGCTGCCCGGCGGCATCACCGCCTACCGCGATTCCTACGACCCGGTCGAGGACGCCATCGCGGCCGCCCGCCATGCCCGCGAGAAGCTGAAGGCGCCGTCGGTAAAGCCCGGCAAGTACGACCTGGTGCTGGACCCGTCCAACCTGTTCCTGACCATCCACGAGAACGTCGGCCACCCGCTGGAGCTGGACCGCGTGCTCGGCTACGAAGCCAACTACGCCGGCACCAGCTTCGCCACCCTGGACAAGCGCGATGCGGGTTTCCGCTGGGGCAGCGACATCGTCACCTTCTTCGCCGACAAGACCCAGCCGGGCAGCCTCGGCGCCGTCGGCTACGACGATGAAGGGGTGAAGACGCAGCGTTGGGACCTGGTGCGCGACGGCATCCTGGTTGACTACCAGGCCACCCGCGACGAGGCCCATATCCTCGGCCGCGATGCATCGCATGGCTGCAGCTATGCCGATTCCTGGTCCAGCGTGCAGTTCCAGCGCATGGCCAATGTCTCCCTGGCGCCGGGCAAGCAGCCGTTCAGCGTCGAGGACATGATCAAGGACGTGGAGAACGGCATCTGGATCCACGGCCGCGGTTCGTATTCGATCGACCAGCAGCGCTACAACGCGCAGTTCGGCGGCCAGCTGTACTACCAGATCAAGGACGGAAAGATCGCCGGCATGGTCGAGGATGCGGCCTACCAGATCCGAACGCCGGAATTCTGGAATGCCTGCACCGCCATCTGCGATGAACGCGACTTCCGCCTGGGCGGTTCGTTCTTCGACGGCAAGGGCCAGCCCGGCCAGGTCTCGGCGGTCTCGCACGGTTCGTCCACCACCCGCTTCAACGGCATCAACATCATCAACACCGCGCGCAGTCTCGGCGCTTGAGCCACCCATCCTTCGACATGGAGAGCAGCCTTGCAAAGACGTGACTTCCTGGCCCTGACCGGGCTTACCGCGGGCGGGCTGATCGTGCCCTCCTTCTTCGGCAAGGTGATCGCCGCCGAACAGCTGCAGAGCTCGCTGGACCTGGGGCTGAAGAAGCGCCTGGCCGATGCGGCGCTGGCCGCCGCCCGCCAGGCCGGCGCCACCTACTGCGACGTGCGCATCGGCCGCTACCTGCGGCAGTTCGTGATCACCCGCGAGGACAAGGTGCAGAACGTGGTGAACACCGAGTCCACCGGCGTGGGCATCCGCGTGATCGTCAACGGTGCCTGGGGCTTTGCCGCCACCAATGCGCTGGGTACGGCCGATGTGGCCAAGGCCGCGCAGCAGGCGGCGGCGATCGCCAAGGCCAATGCCGGCGTGCAGACCGCGCCGGTGCAGCTGGCCAAGGCGCCGGGCGTCGGTGAGGTGAGCTGGCGCACGCCGATCCGCAAGAATGCGATGGACGTGCCGATCAAGGACAAGGTCGGCCTGCTGCTGGACGTCAACGCCGCCGCAATGGGCGCCGGTGCCAGCTTCGTCAACTCGATGCTGTTCCTGGTCAACGAGCAGAAGTACTTCGCCTCCACCGACGGCTCCTACATCGACCAGGACGTGCACCGTATCTGGGCGCCGATGACGGTCACCGCCATCGACAAGTCCAGCGGCAAGTTCCGCACCCGTTCGGGCCTGTCCTCGCCGATGGGCCTGGGCTACGAGTACCTGGATGGCGCCGCCGCGGGCAAGGTGGTCGGCCCCAATGGCGTGGTCAACTACAGTTCTTCCTACGACATGAAGGAAGACGCCATCGCCGCTGCCAGGCAGGCGCAGGAAAAGCTGAAGGCACCGTCGGTGAAGCCGGGCAAGTACGACCTGGTGCTCGACCCGTCGCACACCTGGCTGACCATCCACGAGTCGATCGGCCATCCGCTGGAGCTGGACCGCGTGCTTGGCTACGAGGCCAACTACGCCGGCACCAGCTTCGCCACCCTGGACAAGCGCGAACAGCATTTCCAGTACGGCAGCGAACTGGTCAACATCTTCGCCGACAAGACCCAGCCGGGCAGCCTCGGCGCAGTGGCGTACGACGATGAAGGCGTGAAGTGCAAGCGCTGGGACCTGATCAGCAACGGCAAGCTGGTGGACTACCAGACCATCCGCGACCAGGCCCACATCCTCGGCAAGACCGAGTCCGACGGCTGCTGCTATGCCGACTCGTGGTCCAGCGTGCAGTTCCAGCGCATGGCCAACGTGTCGATGGCACCGGGCAAGAAGCCATTGAGCGTGCCGGACCTGATCAAGGACGTGGAGAACGGCATCTACATCATCGGTGATGGTTCGTTCTCGATCGACCAGCAGCGCTACAACGCGCAGTTCGGCGGCCAGCTGTTCTACGAGATCAAGAACGGCCAGATCACCCGCATGCTGGAAGACGTGGCCTACCAGATCCGCACGCCGGAGTTCTGGAACGCCTGCACCGCCGTGGCCGACGAGCGTGACTACCGCCTGGGCGGTTCGTTCTTCGACGGCAAGGGCCAGCCGGGCCAGGTCTCGGCGGTCTCGCACGGTTCGTCCACCGCGCGCTTCAACGGCATCAACGTCATCAACACCGCACGCAGCCTCGGCTGATCGGTCAGGAGCCCTTACACCATGAGTATCTTCACCGAAGCCCAGGCCAAGGCCATCCTCGACAAGGTCATCGCCCTGTCCAAGGCCGACGAATGCACCGCCGTGCTGGCCGGCGCGATCGACGGCAACATCCGTTTCGCACTGAACAATGTCTCCACCAGCGGCATCGTCGACAACACCGAACTGGCGGTCACCGTTGCCTTCGGCAAGCGCGTCGGCACGGCCTCGATCAACGAGTTCGACGATGCCGCGCTGGAACGCGTGGTGCGCCGTGCCGAAGACCTGGCCCGCCTGGCCCCGGAAAACCCGGAGTTCATGCCGGCCATCGGCAAGCAGACCTACCGCGCCAGCCCCACCTTCAGCGAATCCACTGCCGCGATCGATCCGGCGTTCCGTGCCAAGGTTGCCGCAGATTCAATCGCGCCCTGCCGTGGCCATGGCCTGATCGCCGCCGGCTTCCTCGAAGACGGCCAGGGCTTCCAGGCCACTGCCAACAGCAACGGCAACTTCGCCTACCAGCGCACCACCAACTTCAATTACACCTGCACCGTGCGCACCGAGGATGGCCGTGGTTCGGGCTGGGTCGGCCGCAACCTGAAGGATGCGGCTGACTTCAAGGCGGACCAGGACATCCGCATCGCCATGCGCAAGGCCACCGAATCGGCCGAAGCCAAAGCGCTGGAACCGGGCAAGTACACGGTGATCCTGGAGCCGGCTGCGGCGGCCGGCCTGATCAGCTTCATGATGAACTTCTTCAGCGCACGCTCGGCCGATGAAGGCCGCAGCTTCCTGTCCAAGAAGGGCGGCGGCAACAAGCTGGGCGAGCAGGTCTACGACCCGCGCGTGACCATGATCGCCGACCCATGGCACCCGGACGCACCGGTGCTGCCGTGGGACAACGAGGGCCTGCCCCGCGAGCGCATGGCCATCATCGAGAACGGCAGGATCGCCAACCTGGACTACTCGCGCTTCTGGGCGCAGAAGCAGGGCAAGACCGCCAAGGCGTCGCCGGGCAACCTGCTGATGAGCGGTGGCGACAAGAGCACCGCCGAACTGGTTCGCGGCACCCAGAAGGGCATCCTGGTCACCCGCACCTGGTACATCCGCATGGTCGATCCGCAGACCGTGCTGCTGACCGGCCTGACCCGCGACGGCACCTTCTACATCGAGAACGGCCAGATCAAGCATCCGGTGAAGAACTTCCGCTTCAACGAATCGCCGGTGATCATGCTCAACAACATCGAAGAGCTGGGCAAGCCGGTGCGCGTGGCCGGTGATGAATCCAGCTACGTGATGATGATCCCGCCGATGAAGCTGCGCGATTTCACCTTCACTTCGCTGTCCGACGCGGTCTGATGGATCGCCGGGCCTGCCTGCGCTGGTTGGCCGCTGCCGCTTCGGCGGCGGCGCTGCCAACCTGGGCACAGGCAGGCCCGCGCAGTTCGCGCTACGACTTCTGGTTCACCCGCCTTCAGTACGACTCCGGTGACTGGGACGTGGACGCGCGCATGCCGTCCAACCTGATCACCTCGCTGATCGACTACACCTCGCTGCGCGTGGACCCGCAGGAACACGTGGTGGCGCTGGCCGACCCACGCATGCTGGAAGCGCCGTTCTGCTACCTGGCCGGGCACACGCTGGTGGAGTTCAACGCCGCCGAGCGGCAGAACTTCGTGCGCTACGTGCGCAATGGCGGCTTCGTCTTCGTCGACGACTGCAACCACGATATCGACGGCCTGTTCGCTACCTCGTTCGAGGCGCAGATGGGTCGCCTGTTCGGGCCCAGGGCATTGCAGAAGCTGCCCAACAGCCACCCGCTGTACCGCAGTTTCTTCCGCTTCCCGGATGGCCCGCCTGCCACCAGCTTCGAACTCAACGGCTGGGGCGACGACCTGGTGCACGACTACCTGAAGGGCATCGAGGTCGACGGCCGCCTGGGCCTGCTGTACAGCAACAAGGACTACGGCTGCGAGTGGGACTACGACTGGCGCAACAAGCGCTTCCTGGCCGAAGACAACACCCGCTTCGGCGTCAACATCGTGATGTACGCGTTGAACAACTGATAGGACCTGCACGCCCATGACCTCCCCCGACCTCGATTCCCTGCTGCCGCGCCTGGATGAGCTGCGCGCCGCGCTCGCACGCGCCGTGGTGGGCCAGAACGCCGTGGTCGAGCAGCTGCTGATCGGCCTGCTGGCCGGCGGTCACTGCCTGCTGGAAGGCGCACCCGGGCTCGGCAAGACCCTGCTGGTGCGCTCGCTCGGCCAGGCACTGGAGCTGCAGTTCCGGCGCGTGCAGTTCACCCCCGACCTGATGCCCAGCGACATCCTCGGCACCGAGCTGCTGGAGGAAGACCACGGCACCGGCCATCGCCACTTCCGCTTCCAGCAGGGCCCGATCTTCACCCACCTGCTGCTGGCTGACGAACTCAACCGCACCCCACCCAAGACCCAGGCCGCACTGCTGGAAGCGATGCAGGAACGCACGGTCAGCTACGCTGGTACCACCTACGCGCTGCCCGCGCCGTTCTTCGTGCTGGCCACGCAGAACCCGATCGAGCAGGCCGGAACCTACCCGCTGCCGGAAGCGCAGCTGGACCGCTTCCTGCTGCACGTGCTGGTGGATTACCCCAGCGAAGACGAGGAGCGGCAGATCCTGGAACAGACCACCGGCGGTGCCACCGACGCGGTGCCGAAGGTGATGGATGCCGACGCGGTGATCGCGCTGCAGGCCGCGGTGCGCCAGGTGCATGTCAGCCCGGATGTGCTCGCCTGGATCACCCGCCTGGTGCGCGCCAGCCGGCCCGGCGACGGTGCTCCGGCGGCGATCAACCAATGGGTGAAGTGGGGCGCCGGCCCGCGTGCCGGCCAGTCGCTGGTGCTGGCAGCGAAGGCACGCGCGCTGCTGCAGGGCCGTTTCGCCGCCACCCGCGAGGACGTGCAGGCGCTGGCCGCGCCGGTGATGCGCCATCGCCTGCTGCTGTCGTTCGCCGCCGAGGCCGAGCAGAAGCGTGCCGACGACGTGGTCGCCGCGCTGCTGCAGGCCGTGCCCTTCCCGGGTTGAGCCACGCGTGAACGCAGGTACGCCGTTGACCCTGCCGCCGGAACTGCGTGCGCGCTTGCGCATGTTGCGGCTGCGACCGCGCCTGGCCAGCGGTGCCAGTGGCATCGGCCAGCACGCCAGCCGCAGCCGCGGTGCCGGCCTCGAATTCGCCCAGTACCGTGCCTATGAGCCTGGTGACGAACTCCGCCAGATCGACTGGAAGCTGTATGCACGCTCGGACCGCTTCTTCGTGCGTGAGTCCGAGCGCGAAAGCCCGATCACGGTCTGGCTGCTGCTCGATGCCACCGCCTCGGCCGGCCAGGCTGATCGCGCGGTACCGCAGCGCACGCGCCTGGACCACATGCGTGGCGTGGCCGCGTGCCTGGTTGAACTGGCCCTGCAACAGGGTGATCGCTTCGGCCTGCTGGCGATCAATGGCGCTGGCCTGCAACTGGTGCCTGCGGCGAACGGCGCGCGCCAGCGTGATCGCGTGCATCTGCAACTGCACGCCCTGCAGGCGCGCGGCGCCTGGCCTGCGGCCGATCGCCTGCGCCCGCTGTGGGAGCGCGTGCGCCCGGGCGACCTGCTGCTGGCAATCGGTGATGGCTTCGACGACGCCGGCATCGTGCTGCTGGAACAACTGGCCAGCGCGCGCCGCGAAGTGGCACTGCTGCAGATCCTCACCGCCGACGAGCGCGACTTCCCGTTCGACGCCGGCCACCGCTTCCGCGACCCGGAGACCGGCGAGGAACTGCTGGGCGATGGCGCGGCGATCCGCGCTGACTACCTGCAGCGCTTCGCCGACGCACGCAGCGCATTGCATGCGCGCCTGCAGGCCAACGGGATTGCCAGTGCCACAGGCTGGCTCGACCAGCCGCTGGACCAGGCGCTGCAGGCGTTGTTTGGCCGTGGGGGCGATGCATGACCCTGCTGTTCCCGCTCGGCCTGGCCGCGCTCGCTGCAGGGTTGCTGCCGCTGCTGATCCACCTGGCCCGTCGCCATCCCTACACGCCACTGGATTTCGCCGCGCTGCGCTGGCTGCGCGCGCAGATGCGGCCGCGCCAGCGCATCCGCTTCGATGACTGGCCGTTGCTGCTGGTGCGCCTGCTGTTGCTGGCCGCGCTGGCCCTGCTGCTGGCACGACCTGCGTTGACTGGCCCGACGGCGCCTCCCGCTGCATGGACCGTGGTAGCGCCGGGACTGGATGCTACGGCCCTGCGTGGAACGGCCGAGGATGGCAACTGGCACTGGCTGGCACCCGGCTTCCCCGGCATCGATCAGGCGCCATCTGCATCAACCGCCCCCCTGCCCAGCCTGTTGCGCGAACTGGACGCGCAGCTGCCCGTTGGCACCGCATTGACCGTGCACGTTCCCGATCCCCTGCCCAGCCTGGATGGGGCCCGCCTGCAGCTGTCGCGCGACGTGCAATGGCACACGCAGCCGATACCGGTCACTGCGCAACCGAGTGCCGCGACGTCGCCGCGCCTGCGCGTGCACAGCGATGCTTCGGCCACTGCCCAGCGCTGGTTGAACGCACTGCAGCGCGCGTGGGGCGTGCAGGCACCGCTTGCTCCGCTGCCGGCGGATGCCCTGCCGGAGCGCGGCGAGATCGGCGTGTGGAGCCGCAGCGATGCACTGCCGGCGAACTGGCAGGCGTGGCTGCGCGGCGGCGGTCGTGTCATGACTGCCGGCAAGCCTGCTGCCAGCACGAGCATCCTGCTGCGCGATGCCGAGGGCGCACCGCTGCTGTGGCAGCAACGCATCGGCCACGGCTATCTGCTGGCGCTGCCGGGTGGCTGGAATGCCGCCAGCAACCCTGCGCTGCACGATCCGCGCCTGCCACGTGCCCTGCTGCTGGCGCTGCAGCCGCCTACGGCCCCGCGCCTGGGCGATGCACGTGACCAGGCACCGCAGCGGGCCGCATTGCCTGCTGCAACACCACCGCTGCGTGAGCCCACGCCTTGGCTGTTGCTGGCCGTCGTGCTGCTGTTCGCGCTGGAACGCTGGATGGCCAGCAGCACCCGGCGCAGGGTGGCCGCATGAACACCCTGCAGCACGCCTGGCAACGCGCACGCCGCCGCCGTGCGCTCATCACCCTGCTGTTGGGCCTGCCATGGGCATTGGCCGCCGCGGTGCTGGCCCTGCGTCTTGCAGGCTTCGATATCGCCTGCGTCGTCGGCACGGTCAGCCTGCTCACCTGCGCGGTCTTCGTCACTGCGCGTGCCCGCCAGCTGGACCGGCAGTGGCTGCAGCGCCAGCTCGATGGCAGCGGTGCCAGCGAGGACAGTGCCGATCTGCTGTTCGCCGACACAACCACACTCAATCCGCTGCAGCAGCGCCAGCGTGTGCATGTGCTGGCCATGCTGGAACACGCGATGCCGGAGCTGCGTCCGCGCTGGCCGCGTGGGGCACTGGCGCTGTACTGGATCGCAGGCCTGGCCATTGTTGTGCTGGCATTCGGCTGGCCACTTTCCAGCCCCGGCTCCGTGCCTGTCCGCACGCCGACGCCTGGCAGCGCTGCTGCTGCGGGCC
The DNA here is from genome assembly GCF_059370935.1 of Stenotrophomonas sp. YJH_SMC_12-1. NCBI lineage: Bacteria > Pseudomonadati > Pseudomonadota > Gammaproteobacteria > Lysobacterales > Lysobacteraceae > Stenotrophomonas > Stenotrophomonas sp. YJH_SMC_12-1. Next base: position 188,313 of record NZ_JCAFUD010000007.1, read on the forward strand.
CGCTGCGCCTGCAGTCCACCCGCCTGCGCATCGACGCGCCGGCCTATACCGGCCAGGCCACGCTCACCCAGAATGCGCTGGATGCGAAGGTTGCCGCCGACAGCCGGCTGTCCTGGTCCCTGCGCTTCGACCGCGCCCCGGACAAGGCATGGCTGCAGTTCCACGATGGTCGCCGGTTGGCACTGAGCGAGCGCGAAGGACAGTGGCAGGCGCAGGATGTGGCACGTATGCCGCTGCTGTACCGCGTGGTGAGCGAACCGGCACTGGCAGAGACCCGCCTGCATCGGCTGGATGTGGTGGCCGACCGTGCACCCAGCGTGCGCGTACTGGAGCCCACGGCCAGCCTGGTGCTGGGCACGCCGGGGCAACGGCAGTGGGCACTGCGCTTCGAGGCCAGCGACGATTACGGTGTCGCGGCGCAGGCAACGCTGTCGATCAGCACTACCCAGGGCAGCGGTGAGAACATCACCTTCGTGAAGCGCAGCGTCACGCTTGCCGGCAGCGGCGAAGCCACCGCGCGGCGTTTCGCCCACACCCTTGATCTGGCTGCGCTGGGCGCGCAGCCTGGCAACGATGTGATCGCCCAGCTGGAGGTACGCGACAATCATGCACCCACCCCGCAGACCGGGCGCAGCAGCAGCGTGATCCTGCGCCTGCCCAGCGCCGAAGTCGCGCTCGGTGCAGAGCTCGAGGGCCGCATCAAGAAGACCCTGCCTGCGTACTTCCGCAGCCAGCGGCAGATCATCATCGATGCCGAAGCGCTGATCCGGCAGCGACGCAGCCTGGCCGCCGAGGACTTCGTGAAGCGCAGCGATGCGATCGGTGTCGACCAGCGCATCCTGCGCCTGCGCTACGGCCAGTTCCTGGGCGAGGAAAGCGAAGGTGCGGCGAAGCCGCCGCCGACCAGCGACCTGCCCACCAGCGATGCGCCGACCGCAGACGGCCACAACGACGATCACGGACACGACCATGGCGCGCAGGCCGGCGCGCAAGACGACCATGGCCACGATCATGGCAGTACAGCCAACGCAGATATCCCGCCGGTGTTCGGCAGCGAGACCGACGTGCTTTCCGAATACGGGCACACCCATGACCACGCCGAGGCGACCACCCTGCTCGACCCGCAGACCCGCGCCACGTTGAAGGCCGCGCTGGACCAGATGTGGTCGGCCGAAGGCGAGCTGCGCCAGGGCCGCCCGGAGCAGGCGCTGCCATTTGCCTACAAGGCGCTGGGCTTCATCAAGCAGGTGCAGCAGGCCGAGCGCATCTACCTGGCCCGGGTCGGGCCGGAGCTGCCACCCATCGATGAAAGCCGCCGGCTGGGCGGTGATCGCGCCGGACTGGCCAGTCGTGAACTGCCGTTGGCCGCGCGAACCCCGCCGGACCCGGCCATCGTTGAAGCCTGGCAACGCCTCGGTGAAGACAACGGCGCACCGGATCTCGATGCGCTGGCGGCCTGGCAGCAGCGCAACGCCGCCTACCTGCCCGATGCACTCGATCTGGCTGCGGCCATCGAGCAGCTGCGCATCGAGCCCGACTGCGGCGACTGTCGCCAGCGCCTGCGCGCACAGTTGTGGCGGGCGCTGCAGCGTCCGCTGCCACAGGCGATGCGGCGCAGTGCCGCCGATGCGATGGGCCAGCGCTACCTCGACGCGCTGGAGGCGCAGCCATGAACGCCTCCGCTGTGAACCTGTGGATTGCACCGGCACTCGCCCTGATCGTGGTCATCGCCAGCGTGCGCCAGCTGCGTGCGGACACAGCGCACCCCGGCCGCCGGTGGGTCGTGATCGCACTGCAGATCGTCGTCGCCACGCTGCTGTATTTCTGCCTGGCGCCCCCCAACCGCCAGCAACCCGCAGGCGGGCTGGTCGTGCTTGGCGTCGATGCCGGCAAGGCCGGCGCACTCCCGGCCAGCGAAGGCCCGCTGTTGCTGTTGCCGGAAGCTGCCGATGTGCCCGGCGCACAGCGCGTACCCGACCTGGCCACCGCGCTGCGCCAGCATCCGGCCGCCACGCTGACGCTGGTCGGTGCGGGCCTGGTCGCACGTGACCGCGACGCGGTGCTGCCGCCGGATGTGCGTTGGCAGGCTGCACCGGAGCCGCGCGGCTGGATCGCGCTGCAGCCGCCGGCCGATGTCGCACCCGGTGCCCGCTTCGACGTGCAGGCACAGGCGCGTGGCGCGGCCAAGGCGAAGGCCGAACTGCTCGACCCGGCCGACAGCGTGGTCGATCGCACGGAGGTTGCCGACGACGGCCGCGTGCAGCTGAGTGGTATCGCCCGCGCCGAAGGCCGCAGCGTGTTCCAGCTGCGCCTGCTCGATGCCGACGGCCATGTGGTGGACAGCGTACCGGTGCCGCAGCAGACCCTGCCGTCCGCACCGCTGCGCCTGCTGGTGCGCGCCGGCGCGCCGGGTCCAGAGCTGAAGTACCTGCGGCGCTGGGCAGCCGATGCAGGCATCCGTGTGCAGGTGCAGGCGGATACCGGGGCCGGACTCAGCATCGGCGATGGCGCGGTGTCGATCAATGCAGCATCGCTCACGCGCAGCGATCTGTTGCTGCTGGACGAGCGCAGCCTGGCGGCATTGAGTGCGGGCCAGCTGGCCGCCGTGCGCCAGGCGCTGCGCGATGGACTGGGCGTGCTGGTGCGCAGTGCGGGCGCACCTTCGGCCAGCGCGCGGCAACGCCTTCGCGATCTGGGCCTGCCAGTGCAGGGTGATGGCAGCAGCCACCCCCTCGAACTTCCCGGCGATGGCGAAAGCGCGATCCTCGCCGCACGCCGTGGCCCGCTCGCCGCTGGCACATTGCCGACCGGCTACGGCGAAGAGGCCGACCGCAGCTCGCACAGTGCCGCGCTGCCTTCGCTGGAAGCACTGGCGTTGCAGGCGCCGGGCAGCAACGCGCTGCTGCACGATCGGGGCGGCCAGGCCGTCGGCGGCTGGCGCGCGGTCGGCAAGGGCCGCATCGGCCTGCTGCCGCTGACCGACAGCTGGCGCTGGGTGCTGGCAGGCCGTGATGACCGCCACGGCGAACTGTGGAGCGACGTGGTTGCCACGCTGGCACGCGCGCAGGGCAGCGGTGATGCGCTGTGGTCACCACAGCCCATCAGCTGGGCAGGCGAACGGCAGGCGCTGTGCGGCGTGCAGGCGCCGCTGCAGGCCTTCAACCCGCGTGGCGACAGCGTGCCGCTGATCGCCGATGATGCAACGTCGGCGCTGCGCTGCGCCGGCTGGTGGCCCCGTGAGGCAGGCTGGCAGCGCCTGCAGCATGGCGACAGCGTTGTCTGGCGCTATGTGTTCGACCCGAAGCACGCACCCGCACTGCATCGACAGGCGATGATCGATGCGACCACGCAGGCGTTGGCCTCCAGCACGTCGGCGAACGCGTCGGTGATGCAGCCCGTGCCGGGCTCACGCTGGCCGTGGTGGCTGGCGTTCGTGTTGTGCGCATCGCTGCTGTGGTGGCTGGAACGGCGGCGCTGACCCGGGGTCGGATCCCTTTCGCCCGCGAAAGGGCTCTGACCCCCTCCGTCAGGCGTTCTTCAACGCGAGCCCGCGCGCCGGTACACGCCGTTGAAGCGCACGTTCATGCCACCGCATTCGCTGTTGTCGGCCACGATCAGCACCTCGCCCAGCGAATGCACGCGTACCTTGCAGGTATCCTCGACGAACTCGACGTCGGCACCGCGCGGCGCGGCGCGCGCTTCCACCTGGCCCATGTTCGGTCCGTAGGGACGCTGCTCCGGCGTGGGGTTGGCGGAGGGCCAGTAGGCGTCCCCCTCCACATGCAGTTGCCCACCCTGCACGGTGATGCGCAGGCCGTTGTCGCCGTCCTTCCAGTTGCCCGCCCAGTCCTGCAGCGACGGCACGGCCACCGGCAATGGCTGCAGCTTGCTGCGGTCCACCCAGCCGGCACTGCCACCCACCCTGTTCGGGAAGAACGCGCAGCGATAAGCGCCCAGGTCGCGCCCGGTCACCACCGTATCGCCGTTGACCACATAGCTGCGCTGTCGGCAGGCCGGCTCGCCCTTGGCCGGGCAGCCGTCCATGTCGCCAAGCAGGTACAGGCGCGGTGCATCGACCACCCGCGCCAGTGCAAACCGGCTCTGTTCGGACGGGAACGCGCCATTGCGGCAGGCGCCGTCATCGGCGATGCCGGAAGCGAAGGCGGAGGCCGGCAGCAACGCGGCCATCAGGCAGATCGAACGCAGGAACATGGCAGCACTATTGGTGGGGAAGCCGGCAGGATATACCGGCCTACTTCACCGGCGACGCATCACCCGCACCTTGCTCCTGGGAGAACCGCAGCGCACGCTGCTGCTGTTCGGCACTCAGCTCCGGCGGTGGCCGCGCCACCGCGGCCTGGATCTGCGAAGGCCCGCCGGTGAGTTTGTTGATCCCCTTGGCCGCCGCCATCACACCCTTGACCACGCCCATCATGATGTAGCCGCCGCCCATGCTCACCTGCTCCGGCGATGGCGGTTCGCTCCAGTCACGGCTGAAGCGGTTGTCGCCGAACTTCACCGGGTTCTTGAAGCGGTAAAGATCCAGCGGCTCCTCTTCCGGCTTGAGCGCACGCACTTCGCCGAGGGTGGTGACGTTGTCCTGCGGCAGAGCGGTGGAGATCGGTGCGGTGGTTGCCGCCGAAGCATCCACCGGGGGAACGGGCGCAGGATCGGGCACCGCCACCGGCGTGGCCTGCTGCGCCTGCGCGATGCCGGCCAGCAGCATGCCGGCCAAGAGGGCTCCCTGCGTTCCACGTCGTGCCACAGCCATCCACCTGTTGGTTGCGTCCAGCGCCCAAGGATACGGATGCCGGCTTCAGATTTCGTTGCTGCACTGGCAGCTGTTCAGCCAGGGGAGATGCGGCGACTCCACGGGACGCGGGCACTGAACGGTTCACGCCCTCCGTGTGCGGTGTCTCACATCCTGAGACGTGAGTGTGGTGCCATGTGACCCCTCGCAATCCGTCCCGGCTCCATCTTCCATGGCCTACGAACTCGCCAAGCGCACCGCCGATGCCGAGCAGAAGCTCGCCACGCGCGACGGCCTGCCCGCCCGCGACGGCGCCCTGCTCAGCGCGCGCCTGCAGCGCCGCTACCAGGACCGCATCACCGGCAGCTTTGCCATTCCCGGCCGCGAAGGCCGCTATGCGCCCATTCCCGATTCAGTTCCGCCTGCCCTGGCCGCCGCCCTGAAGGCGCGTGGCATCGAACAGCTCTACAGCCACCAGGCCGAAGCCTGGGAGGCCAGCCAGCGCGGCGAGCACGTGGCCATCGTCACCCCCACCGCCAGCGGCAAGTCGCTGTGCTACACCCTGCCGGTGGTCAGCGCGGCAATGCAGGACAAGGCCAAGGCGCTGTACCTGTTCCCGACCAAGGCACTGGCCCAGGACCAGGTGGCCGAGCTGCTGGAACTCAACCGCGCCGGCGATCTGGGCGTAAAGGCCTTCACCTTCGATGGCGACACGCCCGGCGATGCACGACAGGCCATCCGCCTGCATGGCGACATCGTGGTGTCCAACCCGGACATGCTGCACCAGGCCATCCTGCCGCATCACACCAAGTGGGCGCAGTTCTTCGAGAACCTGCGCTACATCGTCATCGACGAAGTGCATACCTATCGCGGCGTGTTCGGCAGCCACGTCACCAACGTGCTGCGCCGGCTCAAGCGCATCTGCGCGTTCTACGGCGTGAAACCGCAGTTCATCCTGTGCTCGGCCACCATCGGCAACCCACAGGCGCATGCCGAGGCGCTGATCGAGGCCCCGGTGACTGCCATCACTGAATCCGGTGCGCCCAGCGGGCCGAAACAGGTGCTGCTGTGGAACCCGCCGGTGATCAATCCGGACCTGGGCCTGCGCGCCTCGGCGCGCTCACAGAGCAACCGCATCGCGCGCATCGCGATCAAGTCCGGGCTGAAGACCCTGGTGTTCGCGCAGACACGTTTGATGGTGGAAGTGCTGACCAAGTACCTGAAGGACATCTTCGACCACGACCCGCGCAAACCGCCGCGCATCCGCGCCTACCGCGGTGGCTACCTGCCCACCGAGCGGCGCGAGACCGAGCGCGCGATGCGTGCCGGCAACATCGACGGCATCGTCAGCACGTCGGCGCTGGAACTGGGCGTGGATATCGGCAGTCTGGACGTGGTCATCCTCAACGGCTACCCCGGCAGCGTGGCGGCCACCTGGCAGCGCTTCGGCCGCGCCGGCCGCCGCCAGCAACCCGCACTGGGAGTGATGGTGGCCAGCTCGCAGCCGCTGGACCAGTATGTGGTGCGCCACCCGGACTTCTTCGCCGAGGCCTCGCCCGAGCACGCGCGCATCGCGCCGGACCAGCCGCTGATCCTGTTCGACCATATCCGCTGCGCGGCCTTCGAGCTGCCGTTCCGGGTCGGCGATGGCTTCGGCCCGATCGATCCGGAGGTATTCCTGGAAGCGCTGGCAGAGACAGAAGTGATCCACCGCGAAGGCGAGCGCTGGGAATGGATCGCCGACAGCTATCCGGCCAACGCGGTCAGCCTGCGTGCGGTGGCCGACGGCAACTTCGTGGTGGTCGACCGCAGCGATGGCCGCCAGCAGATCATCGCCGAGGTCGATTACTCCGCCGCCGCGCTCACCCTGTACGAGGGCGCCATCCACATGGTGCAGTCCACCCCGTACCAGGTGGAGACGCTGGACTGGGAGGGGCGCAAGGCCTACGTCACCCGCACCCACGTGGACTACTACACCGACAGCATCGACTTCACCAAGCTCAAGGTGCTGGACCGTTTCGATGGCGGCGTGGCCGGCCGGGGCGATTCGCATCATGGCGAAGTGCACGTGGTGCGCCGCGTGGCCGGCTACAAGAAGATCCGCTATTACACCCACGAGAACATCGGCTACGGGCCGGTGAACCTGCCCGACCAGGAACTGCACACCACTGCGGTGTGGTGGCAGCTGCCGCAGGCGCTGCTGCTGCGCGCGTTCGCCAGCAAGCAGGATGCGCTGGATGGCTTTCTCGGCGCCGCGTATGCACTGCACATCGTCGCCACCGTGGCGGTGATGGCCGATGCGCGCGACCTGCAGAAGTCGGTGGGCAACGGCGATGGTTCCTGGTTCGCGATCGCCGACCAGAGCGGCCGCGGCCAGCTGCGCGGCAGCGAGGGTGATCCCGGTGGGGTGGAGCTGCTGCAGGAGTTCGTGCCGACCGTGTACCTGTACGACAACTTCCCCGGCGGCGTCGGCCTCAGCGAACCGCTGTGGCAGCGCCAGGCCGAACTGGTGCAGCGCGCGCGCGAACTGGTGCAGCGCTGCGACTGCAGGGCCGGCTGCCCGGCCTGCGTGGGCCCGGTGCTGGCCGCGCAGGAAGACGATGAGACTTCGCCGCGCGCGCTGGCGCTGCGTGTGCTCGACCTGTTCGATGCCGACGCCTGCCAGCACGTGCCCGACGTGGTGGTGACCACGCGCGACCCGATGGAGCTGCTGGCACCGTGAGCCTGAGCCTGGACAAGCTGCGCCTGCTGCGCCGGCAGGCCGGCGACCCGAAGGCGAGCACACCGGCCGCGCCGGACGTGCCCCCTGCACCACCGGCACCCGTGGCCGCGAACGATGCGCGGCAACCACCGGCCGAACGTTCGGTGTTCGCCTGGGTCGAACAGGAGATCCGCCACAAGCCGACCGGCGCTGCGGTTTCCACACCGGCACCCGCACCGCTGCGTCGGCCGGAAGTGGGCGGTCTGCATCGCCTGCTCGGCCTGCGTTCGCGCGGTGGAGCCGCGCCGGCGCGCGCCAGTGCACAGGATCGTCAGCTGCCCGGCGAGGAGATCGCGCCGGGCCTGTTCCTGATCGAATCGCTGCAGCCGCAACCAATCCCGACTGCGCCGCTGTCATTGGCCTTCGCCAAGCGCGAGGACCAGCACGTAGCTGCGCGCGACCTGCTGTTCTTTGATACCGAGACCACCGGCCTGGCCGGTGGCACCGGCACGCGTGCCTTCATGATCGGCGCGGCCGACTGGTACGTGTGCCCGCAGCGTGGCGCAGGCCTGCGCATCCGCCAATTGTTGATGTCCACCATGGCCGCCGAGGACGCGATGCTGGCCACCTTCGCCAGCTGGCTGCAGCCCTCCACCGTGTTCTGCAGCTACAACGGCCGCAGCTACGATGCGCCGCTGCTGAAGGCGCGCTACCGGCTAGCGCGCCAACGCGATCCGATCACCGCGCTGGACCATGTGGACCTGCTCTACCCCACCCGTCGCCGCTATCGCGGCACCTGGGAGAACTGCAGGCTGTCCACCATCGAGCGCCAGCTGCTGCGCGTGGTGCGCGAGGACGACCTGCCCGGCTCGGAAGCGCCCGGCGCATGGCTGCGCTTCCTGCGCGGCGGCGACGCGGTGAACCTGCGCCGGGTGGCCGACCACAACCACCAGGACGTGGTAACCCTGGCCCTGCTGCTGCAACGGCTGGTGCACGAGGAGCAGCGCGAGCGCGAGACGCTGGCGCTGGTCGCCAGGCAGGACGACTCGCGTTGACCGCAGCGCCCGCTTTTTCCCCGCGATTCACTCAGTCAAGAACTTCCGCAGTCGTCCAGCAAACCCACTGGGCGCGGGCACGTCGCTGCTGGACGAATCGACAGCGGCGGCCTTGATGCGCTCGGCAATGGCGAAGTGATCCAAGGTCGCTTCCAGGTTTGCGGCCCGTTCGTCTACGGCGACCAGCAGCCGTTCCAGGTCCTGCTGTGGGTCAGCATGGAACCAGTCGACGGTGAACTTCAGGGTCTGGCCAAACTGCTGCTCCAGGGGGGGCAACGCCAGGCTGCGCAACTGCATCAGTGCTCCACTGCGCGCAGCGTCACGCACCCACCACGACAGAAACTCCAGCGCCAGCAAGCCTGCCGGGCCGCCGTCCAGTTCAAACTCGATCCCAATCAGCACCTCATGCGACAGAGTACCTTCGCTACGCCGCAATACGGCCAGCGGTAGATCCGCGTAGGGCAATAGCGACAATTCGTCTACAGCCAGCTCCGACAAATCCTGCTTGGTCACCGAAGCGGTGCGCACGCCAGGAATGGACGAAACCGCATTGATCAGGCGTTGAACGCGCTCAACCATCGGACATGCGCCTTGAGTTGACTGGGTGCAAGACACTAACCGCTGCCCGCACAGGCATCAATCCGCTGCTCTTCGACGACTTCACACACTGTGGCGCTTGCCAGGCACGGATTCAGGCCGCGTTGACACCACTGACACGCGCAGCGGCGACACTGCCCCCTGTCCCTTCACCGGAGCCGTGCCCATGCGCCCTACCACCCTGTTGCTGCTGGCCAGCATCCTGCCGCTCGCGGCCTGCAGCCATGCCGGTGCCAACGGCACCGCCGATACCGGCAGCCTGCCGGCCAAAGTCTCCGATGGCCCGCACGAATGCCGCCCCGAGGCGCTGGAAGCGTTCACCGGCAAAACCGCCGACGAAGCCACGATCAAGAAGCTGGTGGCTGACAGCGGCGCGCGCGGTGCACGGGTAGTCAAACCCGGCATGGCGGTGACCATGGACTTCCGCCAGGACCGCGTGACCGTGCAGGTGAATGCGCAGAACCGCATCGAGCGCGCCAGCTGCGGTTGATGTTCCTTACCGATCCCGCTGGCACCGGGTATCCACCCGCGCCAGCGGGATAAGCTTCCAGCCACACTGCAAGGAGTGCTGTATGCCGAGGTTCCGCAACGGGAAACCGTATCGACGGTGGTTGGGCTGTCTGTTCGCCACTCTGCTGTGCGTGGCCGCCCCCCCGCTGGCGGCACAAGAGGGCCGGCCCCCATGGTCCGCCACCTGGTTCGCCGCCCAGCAGGACTACGGCGTTACCTTTCCGGACAACATCGTTCCCCCGCCCCCACCCGTCACCCTGGCCGACCAGACCGTACGCATGACCGTACGTCTTTCGCGCGGCGGAGAAACACTGCGCGTTCGCTTCTCCAATCGGTTCGGCAAGGCCCCGGTCACATTGGAGGACCTCCGTATTGCGCCAAGCATGGGCGCCGATGGTATCGTCCTCCACAAGCAGCGCTCATTGCGTTTCAGTGGTGCAGCACGCTTGACGCTCGCCCCCGGCGAAGAGCGCTGGAGTGATCGGATCAACCTGCATGTGGCTGACCAGACGGAACTGTCCGTCAGCCTGTACGTCATGGCACCGACGCCGGTGGTCACCACGCATTCGGTCGGCCTGCAGACCAACTACCGCGCGCCCGGCAACCAGGTCGGCGCGGCCCTGCTGCGCTTCGCCGACCCCATGCGGGCCTATTATTGGCTGGACGCCATTGACGTTGCCGGAAACCAGCCATCGGCGGTACCAGCAGCTGGCGGCAAGCCGGTGGTCATGGTCGCCTTCGGTGACTCGATCACCGATGGTGCCGGCTCTACAGTGGATCGCAATTTCCGCTGGCCCAACCTGCTTGATGACCGTGTCCGCAGTGCAGGCCTGCGCAAGGTCAGCGTAGTCAATGGCGGCATTGCCGGCAATCGCTGGCTGCATGATGGAGTCGGGCCAGCAGGCGTGTCGCGCTTCGGGCACGATGTGCTGGCGGTGTCCGGTGCCAGCCATGCCGTGCTGCTGCTGGGCATCAACGATATCGGCATCGGCCAGCTGCATCCGCCGCAGGCGGTGTCTGCAGCGCAGTTGATCGACGCCCTGCGCACGTCGGTGCAGCGAGCCCGGCAACGTGGGATCAGGGTGATGCTTGGAACGTTGCTGCCCTATGGAGGATCAGGCTACTTCGACGCCGCCGGAGAAACCAAGCGGCAAGCCGTGAACGATTGGATCAGGGCAGCACAGGGCGTCGATGGTGTCATCGACTTCGATCGCATCATGCGCGATCCACAGCGCCCGACCCATCTGCGTCCCAGCTATGACAGCGGGGATCATCTGCATCCCAGTGATGCCGGCTATGCAGCGATGGCGGACGCGTTCCCGATACGCTGGCTGCAGCACTGATTGCCCCAGGGTAGTGCCGGCCGCTTGCCGGCACCCCCCATTGCCGGCCAGCGGCCGGCACTACCGATCAGAGTCGGTCGGCCTTGCCACTGGCCAGTGCGCGCGCGATCACCTGCTGCGCCTGCTGCGATGCCTGCGCATGCACGCGTGCCTGGCGCTCGCCCAACGCGGCCTGTTGGCTGCCCAGCGCCGCCTGGCGGCTGGCCAGTTCAGACTGCTGGCTGGCCAGGCGCTGCATGGCGCGGGTGCGGCTGGCACGCGCGGTTTCGTTGTCCACTTCCTGCATCGCACGACGCGCCTCGGCGGCAGCCTCACGTGCGGCCTCACGTGCAACCGCCGCGTCGTTGGTCGCGCCCCGCGCCGCCTTCGCCGCTTCGGCCGCCGCTTCGCGGTTGATGTCATGCGCGGCCATCGCACTGCGCGCGGCCTCCGCTGCGGCCAGTGCCAGGCGGCGCGCCTCTTCACCCTGCAGACGCCCCATCTCACCCATCTGCTTGCCCAGGTCGCCCTGCTGGCGGTCCAGCGCACTCTGCTGGCGGCCCAGTTCGCTCTGCTGGCGACCAAGGTCCGCCGCACCGGCATAGGCGCGCTGCAGCGACTGGATCAACATCGGGTCGCGCACCACATAGCGCTTGTCGCCCTGGCGGAACCACAGCGCCGGGCCCTTGCCGAGCTGCCGGCGGGCCACCATCACGTCGTCCATGCCGCCGTTGGCGAAGGTCGAATCACCATCGACCAGCACGAAGGCCTCCCGGGGCGACTTGCCCAGATCGAGGCGACCGTAGGTCGTGATGGAGGAGGTGGTGGTCGTGCCGTCATGGTCCTCATCCATGCCAGCGGCATCGTCGACATCGGCCACATCGGCATCGTCAGGACCGGAGGGTTCTTCCATATCGGCCGGTTCTGCGGGCGGTGCGGGAGCCACCGGCTCGGCCGGAACGCGCGCGGCCGAGGCTGGTGCGGGCGGCGCTTCCGGGGCCTTCGGCGGCCGCGGCACAGCAACCTTCGGTGCGGCCGGAGGCGCAGGCGGTGCCGGCGGCACCGGCGCTGCGACCAGCCGCATCGGCGCCACGCCCACCACCACCACGACGGCGGTCAACGCCATCGCCAGCAGACGCGGGCAGGACCGGTGCGACTGCAGCGAAAGCAGGCGACGCTTGAGGCTGGTGGTGCTCGGTGCGGCACTGGCCACGCCCAGATGCGGCTGCGCTGCCACGCCCAGCTGCAGCAACAGGCGGCCATAGGCCTGGCGGCTGGCGCCATGCTGGCCGACCACGGCCGCATCCACTGCTTCCTCGCGGGCCTGGGCGTATTCGCGCACCGACAGGCGCAGCAGCGGGTGGAAGAAGAACAGGTGCTGGGCCAGCGCGGGCAGCAGGCCCCATTGCAGGTCACGGCGCTGCAGGTGCTGCAGTTCGTGGGTCAGTGCCAGGTCCAGCGCGTCACCCTGCAGGGCGTTGTCGCCGGCCGGCAGCAGCAGCACCGGGCGGAACGGCCCGACCAGCTGCGGCGAGTCCACCTGCGCGCTCATCCACAGCCGCGGCGCAGGGCGCACGCCGTGCGCGTCGGAGGCCAGCTGCAGGGCCTGCACCAGCGCCTCGTCCTCGCAGGGATACGCCGCAGCCAGCAGTGCGCGGCAGCGGCGCCACTCACCGAAGGTGCGCAGCGCCATCACCAGCACGCCGGACAGCCACAGCGCGGCCAGTGCGACCGCCCACCATGCAACTGCCGGTACATCGGCCGTGGGCAGCGGCATCGCGGCCAGCAACTGCGCAGAGGCCTCCGGGGCCAGCGGGTAGACGATGTCAGCGGCCACGTCGGTCGCGGTCATCGCCACCGCCTGCGGCGCCGGCAGCCAGGCCAACTGCAACGGCTGGCTCCAGAACAGGCCGAGCACGGCCTGCAGCGAGACCAGCCACCACAGGCGGCAGCGGGTCGCCGCCGACAGCGACGGCAGCGCGCGGCACAGGCCGTACACCAGCGCCACCAGCAGCACGGTCTGCAGGCTGGTCCAGCCCAACCGTTCCAGCATCGGAATCAGCATCGTGGTGTCCATGGCTCAGCCCTCGTGGCGACGCGATTGGAGTTGGGCGACCAGCGCTTCCAGCTCGGCCAGTTCGTTGTCGCTGACCTGCTGGCGCTGCGACAGGTAGGCCACGAACGGCGACACCGAGCCCTGCAGGGTGTTGTCGACGAACTGGGCCACGGCACCCTGCAGCACGCTCTGCGGGCCACGGGTGGCCTGGTAGCGGTAGACGCCGTCCTGCTGCCGGCGCTGAAGATACCCCTTCGCCCGCAGCCGCTCCATCATCGTCAGCACGGTGGAACGGGCCAGGCCGCGGGCCTCGCCGTAGCCACTGGCGACCTCGCCGACGCTGGCCGGCGCATGTTCATCGATGTACTGCAGCAGGGCCAGTTCCTGGTCCCCGATGGTCTTGCCACGCATGACACCACTCCCTTGACTACACGTGTCGTCACTGTCAGCTTGACGACAACTGTAGTCAACCCCCCGGAAGTCATGGGCCGACGAACGGTAGGCACCACCGAGCGCTTAAACCTTTGACCCGCCCGCTGCATCCGATCCGCAACGCCCCGCTGGAATTCCGCATGTCCCGCCCAATGCTCCGAGTCCTGCTCATGCTCATCAGTGCACTGCCCTTCGCCGCCGTCTCTGCCAGCCAGGACCAGGCCAACGACCAGACCCGCCGCCTGATCCGCCAGATCATGCTGGAGCAGCGCATCCCGGGATTGCAGATCGCGGTGGTCAAGGACGGGCAGACGGTGTTGTCCGAGGCCTACGGGCTGGCCAACGTGGAGAACGGTGTGCTTGCCTCGCGCGACACCCGCTTCCCGCTCAATTCGGCCACCAAGGCGTTCACCGGCGTGGCGGCCGCGCAACTGGCCCAGCAGGGGCAGCTGGATCTGGACGCACCGGCCTCGCGCTACCTGGATGGCCTTCCGCCAGCGTGGAGAGACGTACGCGTACACCAGCTGCTGGCGCATACCTCCGGCCTTCCCGACATCCTTGATGCGAAGGGACTGCTGGGCGGTGGCTCAGAAGCGCAGGCGTGGGCGGCCGTCACTGCGCAGCCGCTCGAAGCCGAACCCGGGCAGCGCTTCGCCTACAACCAGACCAACTACGTACTGCTGGCACGAATCATCGCGAAGCAATCCGGCATGCCCTACGAACGTTTCCTCGCCACCGGCCAGTTCAGCAGCGCGCGCATGGCCCGCACCACCTTCGGCGACAGCTACGACCTGATTCCCGATGCGGCGACGATGTACAGCCTGGCCCCGCGTGCCACCGACGCTGCGGATGCACCGTCCCGCCTGTCGCACTGGTTCTACGACATACCGCCTTCGCTGTGGGCCGGTGGCGGCATCCTCACCACCGCCGACGACACCGCGCGCTGGCTGGTCGCGCTGATCGAAGGCCGCCTGCTGCCGGAGACCGCCCTGCGGCGGATGTGGAGCGCAGAGCGCCTGGCGGATGGCCGTGCCGGCCCGTGGGCGGGGGGCTGGCCGGTACTGCGCGCATCGCCCGACCTTCAGGTGGCCGGTATCGGCGGTGCGCGCTCGGCGTTCGTGGTCTATCCCGAGCGCGGCGTGGCGGTGGTGGTGCTGACCAATCTTGTCGGTGCCAATCCGCAGCAGTTCATTCCACGCATTGCCGATTTCTATGCGCGCGATGCCTCAACGCCCAGTCACGAACGGGTCGCCCCTGCACGGCAATAACGGGCTGTCATCGCAGGGCCATAGCCCGGCCGGCACGGTCCTGGCCACTTCGAAGTGATCCTGGTTCCAGCGCAGGAAACCGCCGTGGATGGCATTGCCATGGTCGAAGCTGCGCGCATCGTCGGCTAATGGCTGCTCAGGGTCGGCTTCGGCCACCCAGCGCACCACCGGTACCTTGTCCAGCTGCGCGATGAAGGCGAACAGATCGCCCGCGCCCCTGTCCTGGTAAGCCGTCATCGTCGCCGCATCAGGCAGCTCGGCCTGCGCCAGCAACGACGCGGTGACATCCTGCAGCGGTGCGGCTCCCTGTGCGATGTAGGCGCGCATGCCCGTGGTGGTTGCTGGGCAGTCCTGCAGCTGCACGAGATACCCGGTGGTACCGCCACTGCTGGAGAACGAGCGCATCCAGTAGCGGAAACGCGGACCGCTGCGATCGGTGACCATGAAATCCTGCTGGCCACCCTGCGCGGGAATGGAAAGCACCTGCGCATTGCCGGCACTCTCCACGTTGCACTTCAACTGCGCCAGCACCCGCCTGGCCGGTTCGGGCAGCACAGCGTAGCGGCCGCCGGGATGGGCGCTGCCGGAAGCTTCCGGCAATGCAGGCAATCCGCGTTCAGTGGGTCGTGCCTGCGCAGGCAAGGTCTCCGGTTTCGCCTCAGGCTTCGCTGCGCGTGCGACCGGCACGGTGTGCTCCCCGGCGGGTGCACATGCGCTGCACGCCAGCAGCAACACCCACGGCAAACCGGACATCAAGGGTAGACGGATCATCCTTCAACGTACTCCCATCGCGGGTGTTTCGTGCTGCTGTGCCGGCGCGGGCACGGGTGCACCCTGTTCGCGCGCTTGCTGCTGCAGCTGGCGCAGGCTGGTTTCCACCGCAGTCTCGCGCACCTCGGCTGCGTTGACGCCTGCGCGCACGGCCGCCGGGTCGCCCGGAGTGCCCTGCACCAGGAACAGTGTCTCACCCGCAGCGCGGCCGCCACTGGGATTGCTGGCCACGATCTGGTCGACCCGGGTGATGCCTGCGGCCTTCGCTTCGCGCAGCATCACCAGGCTGTAGTCATCGGCGTGCTCGGCGTAGCGCCCGCCCAAGGCCTGCAGGTGCGTGCTGATCTGCTGCTGCAGGGCGTGGTCGCGATGCTGCGGCTGCCGGGGATCGTCATTGGCCGCGAGCGGTGTGTCCTGTCCCAGCCCGCGCGCCTGGCCCGGCGCAACCGAGGTCAGCACATACTGCCAACGGTTCTGCCCGGGGGTGCCGCGTACCGTCGCCACGAAGTCGTCGTACTCACCGCCGCCGATGGTCTGGCAGCCCGCCGAATCGGTATTGGACCGGCTGCCACGATGGATCTTGAAGGTGTCGTTGAGGTCCTGCACGCCCTGGGTATCGCGCGCATCGAACCAGCCATCACCATTGCTGTCGCGCTCCACCCGTCCAGCGCCGGCGGTGATGGCCGCCTGCGAAGGGCGCAACGCGAACTCATCGGGATGGCCGTTGCGCGGATGCGTGGTCGCGCGCATCTCGGTGGTGCCTTCGCCCAACCGTCCAAGATCCTTGACCCGGTCGCCGTTGACGTCCTCGCCCTCGGTCTTGGTACGCGGCGCCACGTTGCCGAAGCCAGGGCTGCGTGGCGTGGTCTTGGCGTGTCCGTCGTACTGGGCGGTCGGTTCTGTCGTGGCCTGGTTGAACTCGCGCACATGGCCGTGGCCCTGCGCATCCTTCCACAGCACCACGATGCGGTCGTCGTAGACACCACGTCCTCGCGCCTCGGTGGTGCGGTTCTCGTCGCGCAGCCCCAGCACCACGCGATCCTGCGTGGCCATCGCATCGTTCGCGGCGGCGTTGCCGCGCTGGGCCACGATGCTGCCATACACGTCGTACTGCTGGGCCTGGCTCAGGCCCGCAGTCTCCGCGGCGTCGGGCATGCGCGGTGGGCGCGTCGCGTCGCTCAGGCGATCCAGCATCGGGTTGACCGTGGCCGCGTCGGTGGCGGATACGCCACCGCTCTGTCGCAGCGCCTCAAGCTCGGTGGCGCCCCGCGCCGCGATGTAGCGATCCAGCGATTCCTGCACCACCGCACGCTGGCCGTTGTGCAGGGCCTCCAGGCGGGCGGCCGCGCCACGGGCATCGTTCTGCCGCAACAGGGCGACGACTTCATCGGCCGCTGCGTTGATATCCATCTCCGGCATGATCTTTCCCTGAACGTGATCGGTATGGGAGTCCAGCCTACCCCACCGCACCGGCGCAGCCGTTGACACACGCCACACGCCTGCGCGAAGCCCCGTTCAGCAGACGCCACGCCGTAGTGCTGTTCACCCTCGTGGCCCGCCCATCACCGGCAGGATCACCCCGCTGATGTAACTGGCACAGGCCGGCGAGGCCAGGAACACGTAGGCCGGCGACAGTTCCTCGGGCTGTGCAGGCCGGCCCATGTCGCTGTCCTTGCCAAATTCCGCCACGTCCTGCGCCGGCTTGTCGGCCGGGTTGAGCGGCGTCCATACCGGCCCCGGCGCCACGCAGTTGACCCGGATGCCGCGCGGCAGCAGCTGGCTGGCCAGCGATTTGGTGAACGCGTGGATCGCGCCCTTGGTCGCCGAGTAATCGATCAGCGCCTTGCTGCCGAAGATTCCCGTTTCCGAACCGGTGTTGATGATGCTGGCGCCCTCGCCCAGATGCGGCAGCACCGCGCGCGCCATCTGGACGTACCCGCCGATGTTGGTCTGCAGGGTCTCCTGCAGGTGCGCGTCTTCCAGGTCTTCCAGCCGCTCGCAGTGCAGCTGGAACGCGGCGTTGTTGACCAGGATATCGATGCCGCCGAAGGCCTTGGCCACCTGCTTCACCGCTTCGTCGCAGAAGCGCGGATCGCGCACGTCACCGGCGATCACCACGCAGCGACCGCCTTCGCGCTCCACGTGCTGGCGGGTGATGTCCGCGTCCTCGGCCTCGTCCAGGTGCAGCACGGCCACGTCGGCACCTTCGCGTGCGAACAGCACCGCCACCGCGCGGCCGATGCCGGAATCGCCACCGGTGACGATCGCACGCATGCCCTGCAGTTTGCCGCTGCCGGTGTAGTCGGGTGCAAGGAAACGCGGCGCCAGCTCCAGTTCGTGTTCGTGCCCGGGCTTGGCCAGCTGCTGCGCCGGCATCGCCTCCGGCTGGCGTCGTGCTCCGGCCTGGGTCGCGGTCTTCTTTGTTGCCTTCTTGGTTGCCTTCTTGGCCGCACGGGCGTCCCTGGCCTTCTCCTGGTCCTGCAGGCGCCGCTGCCGTGCCGCAACGCGGGCGGCGCGGGGATCGCTGGCGGCTGCCTTGCGGGTTGCAGTCTTCACCACGCGCGGGCGATCGGGGTCGGCGATGGTCCTGGTTGCAGTGCTGCCTTTGCGCACCTTGGGTGAGGCTTTGCGGCGGGCGGGGGTTTTCCTGGTGGTGGCCATGCAGGTCTCCTCGGGGGGGGGAATGGGATTGCCGGCCAGCGGCCGGCACTACCGGGCGCATGCGCCGCAGTACCGGGGGCGGCATCCGCCGCTCCTGCAGTGTCTCCACCCCTGCTGTTGGCGGCAGTGAGTGCGCCGTGTCCATGATGTGCACGGCATTCATTCCGCCACCACGTGCGCCGTCGCACCCTGCACGCAATCACACAAGGAACGCCTTCATGAAACACGCCATCGCCACCGCCGCCGTCTGCTTTGCCCTCGCCGCCTGCAGCAGCACACCGGTGGCCCAGGTACAGCCGATCGACGGTGTGATTTCCGGCCAGTGCCACAGCGACAGGGTGCGCGGCGCACTTGGCCTGGCCGCGTCGGACGCCACCGTCGCACGCGCACGGGTGGACAGCGACAGCCTGCACGTACGGGTGCTGCGCCACGACGGCCCGCGGGTGCCGCCGGCCAGCGAAGGCGGCGACCGCCTGACCATCGAAAAGGGCCGTACCAACAACATCACCGCGATCTACTGCGGCTGAGCCGGCGCGCCCTGCGCAGCACGCGCAGGGTCGCCTGTTCCCACTGGCGCGGCCCACGCAGGCCGGCCAGCGTGGCCAGTTCGCCGCGCTCCCAGCCGGCGAACACGCAGGGGTCGATATAGGCCTTGCGGCATACCGCCGGGGTATTGCCCAACAGCGACGCCACTTCGCACACCACCGCGCGCTGCGCCTGCGACAGTGCGCGCTGGCTGGCCGGTTCCGGCAGTTCGGTGGCGGCGAACGCCTGCACCGCCGCAACCGTCCCGCCCCAGGTGCGGAAATCCTTGGCAGTGAAGTCCTCGCCCATCACCTCGCGCAGGTAGTCGTTCACCGCGCCGGAGTCGACCGGCTGCAGCGCACCGTCGTCATCGCGGTACTGGAACAGGGCCTGCCCCGGCAGCTGCTGCAGGCGCCGCACCAGCAGCCCCAGCCTGCGGTCGCCCACGGTGACCTCCTGCAGCTGCCCGGACTTGCCACGGAAGCGCATGCGCACGCGGCCACCGCGCAGCAGCTCCAGATGCCGGTTTCGCAGTGTGGTCAGTCCGAACGAACGGTTCTGCTGCGCATAGGTCTCATTGCCGACCCGCACCAGCGTGTCCGCCAACAGTGCGACCACCATGGCCAGCACCTTCTCCTTCGGGAAACCGGGGCGCTTGAGATCCCGCGACAGCCGCCGCCGCAGCGTAGGCAACGCCTCGCCAAAGGCGATGATGCGGTCGAACTTGCCGGCATCGCGCTCCCGGGCCCAATCGGGGTGGTAACGGTACTGCTTGCGACCGCGCGCATCACGACCGGTGGCCTGCAGGTGGCCGTTGGCATGGGCGCAGATCCACACCGCGGTGTAGGCCGGTGGGATCGCCAGTGCGCGGATGCGTTGCAGGGTGGTGGCGTCGCGTATCGCGTGGCCATCAGCATCGCGGTAGCTGAAGCCCTTGCCGGCGCGGCGCCGGCTGATGCCCGGCTGGGTGTCGTCGACATAGCGCAGGCCGGCCGCGCGCGCTGCCTGTCGTTCGGGGGTGGAGGGAGTTGGCATGTCTCCAGTGTCGCCGTCGCCATGCCGCGATCCTGTCGATAACACAAGACAAACACGTGAGGGCCGGTTCGCCGCTATGCTCGGGTCTTCACAACCCCTTCCGGAGTCATGATGTCGTTCCCGATTCGCGCCCGTTCGCTCTCCGCCCTGTTGCTGCCGGCCGTGCTGGCCCTGACCGCCTGCCAGGCACCGGCGCTGGATGAACAGGATTCG
Source organism: Stenotrophomonas sp. YJH_SMC_12-1 (assembly GCF_059370935.1). NCBI lineage: Bacteria > Pseudomonadati > Pseudomonadota > Gammaproteobacteria > Lysobacterales > Lysobacteraceae > Stenotrophomonas > Stenotrophomonas sp. YJH_SMC_12-1. Next base: position 208,209 of record NZ_JCAFUD010000007.1, read on the forward strand.
GCCACCGCCCACGCCCAGCAGGCCGCCGAAGCAGCCAAGGCGCCGGCCGACGACGCCGGCAAGGCTACCGAGGCTCCGCCGGTCGGCACCTGCGATGCCAGCCAGGTACAGAGCCTGGTCGGCCAGGCCTACACCGATGCCCTCGGCAAGCAGGCACAGGAAGATGCAGGTGCCAGCCAGGTGCGCGTGCTCAAGCCCAATGATGTGGCCACGATGGAGTTCCTCGGCGACCGCCTGAACATCGAAGTGGACGACAAGGGCGCCGTCAGCGGCGTGCGTTGCGGCTGAGTCCCGCCCCGCGCCGGCACTGGGTTGCCGGCGCGTTCCGTTGCACCTGCAACCGTGTATTGCGGCGTTGCAGCAACCTGTGATCTAGTCGAGGCATCCGGTGGCCTCACGATGCGCTCCAGGGAATGAGCGGGGACGAGTGTCGCCGCCAACCCTATACGCATCGAGGTAGAGATGGCCCCCCGCAACCGCCAAGGGCTTTACGACCCGCGCTCCGAGCGCGATGCCTGTGGCTTTGGCATGGTCGCCCAGCTCGACGATCAACCATCGCGCCTGTTGGTTGATACCGCCATCGCCGCGCTTTCGCGCATGACCCACCGTGGCGGTGTCGCCGCCGATGGCCTGACCGGTGATGGCTGCGGCCTGCTGCTGCGCCGCCCCGATGCGTTCCTGAAACTGCTGGCGAGTGAGGCCGGCATTGCCGTCGCCGCGCGCTTCGCCGCCGGCCTGGTGTTCCTGCCGCACGACGCCGACGCGGCGCAGGCCTGCCGCGCGCAGCTGCAGGCGCAGGTGGAAGCGGTGGGCTGCAAGGTCGCCGGCTGGCGCGAGGTACCGACCGACGACAGCGTCTGCGGCCAACTGGCGCGCGACACGCTGCCGCGCATCGAGCAGGTGTTCGTCGATGCCGGGGTTGGCCAGGATGATGCCGGCTTCGCACTGGCGCTGTTCCTGGCCCGTCGCCGCAGCGAACAGCAACTGCGCGAACACGCCGACTTCTACGTCGCCACCCTCACCCCGGATGCGATCAGCTACAAGGGCATGGTGCTGCCGGACAAGCTCAGCCGCTTCTTCCCGGACCTGCAGCGCCGCGAGCTGGCCTCCAGCGCGATCGTGTTCCACCAGCGCTTCTCGACCAACACGCTGCCGCGCTGGCCGCTCGCCCACCCGTTCCGCATGCTCGCCCACAACGGCGAGATCAACACCATCGAAGGCAATCGCCGCTGGGCGCAGGCGCGCAGCAAGGTGTGGAAGACGCCGCGCTTTGACATCGCCGAATTCGACCCGGTGATCTCCATGCACGGCTCGGACTCGCAGAGCCTGGACAACATGCTGGAGCTGATGGTCGCCGGTGGCATGGAGCTGATCCAGGCGCTGCGCATCCTGGTGCCGCCGGCCACCCAGTCGCTGGAGTTCAAGGACCCGGACCTGGCCGCGTTCTACGAGTTCCACGGCCTGAACAGCGAGCCGTGGGATGGCCCGGCCGGCATCGTCGCCTGCGACAGCCGCTATGCGGTGTGTACGCTGGACCGCAACGGCCTGCGCCCGGCGCGCTGGATGCTGACCGCCGACCGCCACTTCCTGGTCGCCTCCGAGGCCGGCGTCTGGGAAGTGCCAACCGAGCGCGTGGTGCGCAAGGGCAAGCTCGGCCCCGGCGAGATGGTCGCCATCGACCTCAAGCGCGGCGACCTGCTCGACTCCGACGCGGTGGACCGCATCAACCGTGGCCGTGCGCCGTACAAGCAGTGGCTGCAGCAGGGCGTCACCTACCTGCAGACCGAGCTGATCGATCCCTCGCTGGTGGAGGAACCCTTCGACGAAGCCACCCTGCGCAGCTACCACAAGCTCTACCAGCTCAGCAGCGAGGAAGTGGAGCAGGTGCTGCGGCCGCTGGCCGAGACCGAGCAGGAAGCCACCGGCTCGATGGGCGACGACACGCCGATAGCCGTGCTGAGCCAGCGCAGCCGCCCGCTGTACGACTATTTCCGCCAGGCCTTCGCGCAGGTCACCAACCCGCCGATCGATCCGCTGCGCGAAGACTGCGCGATGTCCCTGTCCACCCAGCTCGGCAAGGAGACCAACATCTTCCATGCCGGCCCGGAGACGGTGAACCACGTCATCCTCAACTCGCCGGTGCTGAGCCAGCGCAAGCTGCGCCAGCTGCTGAAGATGGAGCAGTACGTGCAGGCCAACCGCCTACTCGACCTGTCCTACAGCGAGGACGAGGGCCTGCGCGCCGGCATCGAGCGCATCTGTGCCGAGGCCGAACAGGCCGCGCGCGATGGCATGGTGATGCTGCTGCTGTCCGACCGCTACCCGGTGGCCGGTCGGCCGATGGTGCATGCGCTGCTGGCCACCAGTGCCATCCATCACCACCTGTCGCGGCTGGGCCTGCGCTGCGACGTGAATCTCATCGTCGAGACCGGCACCGCGCGCGACCCGCACCACATGGCCTGCCTGCTCGGCTTCGGTGCCACCGCGGTATACCCGTACCTGGCCTACCAGACCCTGTTCGACCTGGGCCGCCGCGGCATCCTCAAGCTGAGCAAGGGCGGTGAGCAGTCGCAGATCGGCCGCCGCTACCGCAAGGGTGTCTACAAGGGCCTGTCGAAGATCATCTCGAAGATGGGCATCTGTACCGTGGCCAGCTACCGCGGCGCGCAGCTGTTCGAGATCATCGGCCTGGAACCGGAAGTGGTGGACCTGTGCTTCCCGGATACCGCCTCGCGCATCGGTGGTGCTGGCTTCGCGCGCCTGGATGCCGACGCACGCGAGCTGTGCGTGCAGGCCTGGGACGCGCAGCAGGACGTGGACGTGGGCGGCCTGCTGAAGTACGTGCACGGCGGCGAGTACCACATGTACAACCCGGACGTGGTCACCACCCTGCAGCGCGCGGCGCGCAGCGGTGACCCGCGTGCCTGGCAGCAGTACTGCGATGCCGTGCACGCACGGCCGCCGTCGGCGCTGCGCGACCTGCTGGAACTGGTGCCGGCGGCCACGCCGGTAGCGCTGGAAGAGGTGGCTCCGGCCAGTACCCTGTTCCCGCGCTTCGATACTGCGGCGATCAGCCTGGGCGCACTGTCGCCGGAAGCACATGAAGCATTGGCCATTGCCATGAACCGCCTCGGCGGCCGCAGCAATTCCGGCGAAGGCGGCGAGGATCCCGCCCGCTATGGCACCGCAAAGCGCAGCAAGATCAAGCAGGTCGCCTCGGGCCGCTTCGGCGTCACCGCCGAATACCTGGTCAACGCCGAAGTGCTGCAGATCAAGGTCGCGCAGGGCGCCAAGCCCGGCGAGGGCGGCCAGCTGCCGGGCCACAAGGTGAACGAACTGATCGCGCGCCTGCGCTATGCCCGGCCCGGGATCGGCCTGATCTCGCCGCCGCCACACCACGACATCTATTCGATCGAGGACCTGGCGCAGCTGATCTACGATCTCAAGCAGGTCAACCCGACCGCGCTGGTGTCGGTGAAGCTGGTCAGCCATGCCGGCGTGGGTACGATCGCCGCCGGCGTGGTGAAGGCCGGTGCCGACCTGATCACCATCTCCGGCCATGACGGTGGCACCGGAGCCTCGCCGGTCAGCTCGATCCGCTATGCCGGCGTGCCGTGGGAGCTGGGCGTGGCCGAAGCGCACCAGGCGCTGCTGGCCAACGACCTGCGCGGGCGCACCCTGCTGCAGACCGATGGTGGCCTGAAGACCGGCCTGGACGTGGTCAAGGCCGCGCTGCTGGGCGCGGACAGCTTCGGCTTCGGCACCGCGCCGATGATCGTGCTGGGCTGCAAGTACCTGCGCATCTGCCACCTCAACAACTGCGCCACCGGCGTGGCCACCCAGGACGAGCGCCTGCGCGAGAACCACTTCACCGGCCAGCCCGAACGCGTGGAGAACTTCTTCCGCCTGCTGGCCGAGGAAGTGCGCGGCTGGCTGGCGTACCTGGGTGCACGTTCGCTGGAAGAGATCGTCGGCCGTACCGACCTGTTGCGGCAGATCGAGGCTGCGCCGCGTGACGGCGTGCGCGTGGACCTGTCGCGCCTGCTGGCCGATGCCCGTTACGAGGGCAGCCACTGCGCCGCCCAGCGCCTGTACGAATCGCCGGACAGCCTGGCCACGCAGATGGATGGCCTGCTGGCGCCGGCCATCGAGCACAAGCGCGGCGGCGAGCATCGCTTCCTGATCCACAACACCGACCGCAGCATCGGCACCCGACTGGCCGGTGCGGTGGCGCGCGCGCACGGCAACCAGGGCATGGCCGAGGCGCCGCTGGAACTGCGCTTCCGTGGCAGCGCCGGGCAGAGCTTCGGCGCGTTCAACGTGGGCGGCCTGCATCTGGAAGTGGAAGGCGAAGCCAACGACTACGTCGGCAAGGGCATGGCCGGCGGCCGTCTGGTGGTGCGCCCGCCGCGTGGCGCGCGCTTCGAAGCGCGCAGCACCGCGATCATCGGCAACACCTGCCTGTACGGCGCCACCGGCGGCGAGCTGTTCGCCGCTGGCCGCGCCGGCGAGCGTTTCGCGGTACGCAATTCCGGCGCGCTGGCGGTGGTGGAAGGTGCCGGTGACCACTGCTGCGAGTACATGACCGATGGCGTGGTGCTGGTACTGGGCAAGGTCGGCCTGAACTTCGGTGCCGGCTTCACCGGTGGCCTGGCCTACGTGCTGGACGTCGACCGCGATTTCGTCGACCGCTACAACCACGAGCTGATCGACATCCATCGCGTCTCCGCCGAGGGCTTCGAGAACTACCGCCAGCACCTGCACCGCCTGATCGGCCGCCACCGCGAGCTGACCGGCAGCATCTGGGCGCAGCAGATCCTGGACGAGTTCCGCGATTACATCGGCAAGTTCTGGCTGGTCAAACCGAAGGCCGCCAGCATCGAGTCGCTGACCGAAACCCTGCGACGCGCCGCGTAACGGTAGTGCCGGCCGCTGGCCGGCAACCCAGGACCACGTAGTGCCGGCCGCTGGCCGGCAACCGCAAAACACCACAGAGCCCGCCATGAGCCGCAAGCACGCCTTCCAGTTCCTCGACCTGCCCCGCAGCATGCCGCAGCGCATTCCGGTGGAACTGCGCACGTCCGGCGACTGGGGTGAGTTGTACGGCAAGTTCGGTAAGGAAGATGCCCAGTACCAGGCTGGTCGCTGCCTGGACTGCGGCAACCCCTACTGCAGCTGGAAGTGCCCGGTGCACAACGCCATTCCACAGTGGCTGCAGCTGGTGCAGGAAAACCGCATCCACGAAGCGGCCACGCTGTGCCACAGCACCAACCCGCTGCCGGAAGTGTGCGGCCGGGTCTGCCCGCAGGACCGGCTGTGCGAAGGCAGCTGCACACTGGAGGAATTCGGCGCAGTCACCATCGGCGCGGTCGAGAAGTACATCGTTGATACCGCGCTGGCCACGGGCTGGCGCCCGGACCTGGGCGCGGTGCAGCCGACCGGCCACAGCGTGGCGGTGATCGGCGCCGGCCCGGCCGGGCTGGCCTGTGCCGACCGTCTGGCGCGCGCCGGCATTGCCGCCGTGGTCTACGACCGCTACGAGCAGATCGGCGGCCTGCTGCAGTTCGGCATTCCCAGCTTCAAGCTGGACAAGGATGTGATCCACCGCCGCCGCGAAGTGCTCGAGGGCATGGGCGTGCAGTTCCGCCTCGGTGTGGAGATCGGCCGTGACCTCAGCGTGCAGCAGCTGCTGGACAGCCACGATGCGGTGTTCGTCGGTACCGGTGCCTACCGCTATACCGACGGTGGCCTCGACGGCCAGGACCTGAAGGGCGTGCTGCCGGCACTGCCGTTCCTGGTGCAGAACAGCCGCATCGTCGGCGGCGATGATCCGAAGGGCCGGCCGATTGCCGGCTGGGAAGACAGCATCGCCCTGCCCGACCTCAACGGCAAGCGCGTGGTGGTGCTGGGCGGCGGTGATACCGGCATGGACTGCGTGCGCAGCGCGGTGCGGCTGGGCGCGGCCAAGGTCACCTGTGCCTACCGCCGCGACGAAGCCAACATGCCCGGCAGCGCGCGCGAAGTGGCCAATGCGCGCGAGGAAGGCGTGCGCTTCCTGTTCAACCGCCAGCCGCTGTCGATCGAAGCCGGCGCCGACGATGAGGTGATCGGCGTGACCGTGGTCGAAACCCGGCTGGGTGAGCCCGATGCCAATGGCCGCCAGAATGCGGTGCCGATCGACGGCAGCGAATCGCTGCTGGAGGCCGACGTGGTGATCATCGCCTTCGGCTTCTCGCCAACCGTGCCGGCGTGGCTGGCCGAGCACGGCGTGGAAGGCCGGTCCAACGGCCGCATCGTGGCTGGCGGCAAGGACCGCCTGCCATTCCAGACCGCGCACCCGCGCCTGTTCGCCGGCGGTGACGCAGTGCGTGGCGCCGACCTGGTGGTGACCGCCGTGGCCGAAGGCCGCGACGCCGCCGCCAGCATCATCCGCCTACTGGCGCACTGATTCCGGCGCCAGCAGCACGGCCAGCAAGCCCCGCAGTTCCTGCGCCGCCACCGGCTTGGCCAGGAAATGATCGATGCCCGCTTCGCGGCAGGCCTCGCGGGTGCGATCCAGCGCGCTGGCCGTGAGCGCGATGATCGGGACCTGCGCGCGAACCGCGCAGGCGTCGGCGCGGATGGCCCGTGCCAAGGCAAAGCCATCCATGTGCGGCATGTGGCAGTCGGTGATGACCAGGTCGAACGCCCGCGCCTGCCAGGCCTCGAAGGCCTGGCGACCATCGGTGCAGGCGTGCACCTGCAGACCCAGATCATGCAGGCGCTGCTCCAGCAGATGCAGGTTGGTGGGGTGATCTTCAGCTACCAGCACCCGCGCCGACGACAGTGGCCGCGCCGCCTCTGCCGGAAGCGGCAATGCCTCGGCAGGCAACTCACAGGCGTCCAGATCCAGTTCCAGCCACACGGTGGTGCCCTTGCCTGGCGCGCTGCGCAGGCACAGTTCTGCTTTCATCGATGCAGCCAGTTCACGGCAGATCGCCAGGCCCAGGCCGCTGCCGCCGAAACGGCGCGTTGTCGATGCCTCGGCCTGGGTGTAGGCAGCGAACACCGCCTGTTGCCGTTCCGGGCTGATGCCCACCCCGCTGTCACTGACCTGCAGGCGAAGACGTTGGCCGCGATCGTGCTGCTGCAGCACCTGCACCTGCAGATCCACGCCGCCATGCTCGGTGAACTTGAGCGCGTTGCCGGCAAGGTTGAACAGGATCTGGCGCAGGCGCAGGCCGTCGGCCAGCGATCCGGCCTGCAATTCCGGATCAAGTTGGATCCGCAGATGCAGGCCCCGGCTGGCCGCCACCGGCATCAGCAACTGCTGCACCGCGCGCACCAGTGCCGCCAAGCTCGTGGGTCGCAGCTGCAGCGGCAGTGCCTGCAGCCGTTGGCTGTGCAGCACGTCGTCCAGGATCTGCCGCAGCATCTGGGCAGCATCACCCACGGTCACCAGGACCTGTTGCTGGCGATGATCCAGATCGCTGTCCTCCAACCGCTCGAGCATGCCCAGCAGGGTGCTCATCGGCGTACGGATCTCGTGGCTCATGGTTGCCAGGAAGTGGGCCTTGGCCAGCGCTGCCTGCTCGGCCGCACGGCGCGCCTCGGCCAGCGCATGGGTGCGCGCCTGCACTCCGCTTACGTCGATCCAGTAGCCACTCCACTCGACGTCGCCGCTGTCCAGGGACAGCGGCCGTCCATGCGAGTGGACCCAGCGCCAGCCTAGTGGCGAGCGCGTGCGGAAGGTGACATCGATCGGGCCCCGCGCCAGGGCAGCGGCGTCGACGGTGTCCATCAGCCGCGAGCGATCATCGGGATGAACCGCTGCCAGCAGGCGCTGATGATCGATCAGGGCGGTTTCCACGCTGATTCCGAACAACGCCTGCACGTCGCCTGCGATCTGGGAAAAGCTGTAGTGGCCGGTGGCAGAGCGACGCGCCTGATAGACCACCGCTGGCAGGTTCGAGGTCACCTCCTGCAGGCGTTGCGCAGCCACGCGGCGACGCTCGCTCTCGCGATGCACGCGCCAATAGCCGAAGGCGTACACCAGCATGAGCGCCAGCAGGGTCAGCGAGGCCGGCACCAGCCAGCGCAGGGGGGACGTAGGGGGCGGGTGTCGCGGCTGGTTCGGCAGCCAGGCCGTGCGGATCGCCTCGCGTTCGTTCGCGGTCAGCTGCGACACGGCCCGCTCGAACACCGGGATGACGTCGGCGCAGGCGGGCACGGTGGCCAGCACCGGCGCGTCGTCGATTCCGGCCGGCGCAGCGATTACCAGCGGCTCGCCCCGATAGTGGCGCAACGCGGCCTCGACCTCTCCAAGATTGGCGACCACGGCATCGACCAGGCCCGTGCCCAGCAGTGACAGGGCGTCGTCGATGGGGGCGGGGGGCAACAGCTGCACGCCAGATGCCTGTTCGGTCAGCGCCCCGACCAGCGACAGCGGGTCGGGACTGGCCACGGTGCCTCCGCGCAACGCCTCCAGACCCAGCACCGGCGATGCATCCCGGCGCCGCACGATGACCTGTGGCAGCTGCACGTAGGGCGCACTGGCCACCCACCCCGTCGGCAACTGCGAGCGCGACCAGCCCAGCAGTGCCTGGACGTCGGGCGGCACCGTTCCCTCCGCGATGGCGGCGGTTGGCAATGGCTGCATCTGCAGTGGTCGCTGCGCGCCCAGCAGCTTCAGGTACTGCGCGCTGAGCCCGCGCGGCTGGCCCTGCTCGCTGGAGGACAACGGCGCGCGGTCGGCGGGCCAGGCAATGCGCAGCGGCGTCCTGCAATCCGCAGCGGCGGCCAGGGCAGGCAACAGCAGGCCGGCCACGACCGCGGTGGCGGCACGCAGGCCAGCGGCGTTCACGATGGGCATCCTCTTCTGGCGGGCGGAATGAACGGCCGCGCAGCGGTACCGCTGCCTCTTACGCTAGCGGCGCGTGGACGGGGCGCAATGAAGAAAGTTGTAGAAACGCCAAGATAGGTGAATGGCGACATACACTGCCGCTTTCACCCGTCTCTGCGGAGCATTCGATGCGCATCGGCCTGGCTGCCAACCGTCTCCATCACCACGACGCGCGCGCCGCCCTGTTCCGCTGGCTGCGCGTCAGCGAACCCGGCCTGCGCGAGCTGGGCGTGTCGCTGCACGCGGTCGGCCGCACCCATGACGCGATACAGCGTCAGGGCTTCCTGACCGGATACGCGGGCCTGCATCGCTACCCCTACGGTCGCGAGGGTGGCTTGATGAAGCTGGTGGCCGAGGTGGTTGGCATGGGGCCGGATCGGACACTGGATGGCGCGGTCTACCTGATCGATCCGGTCGATCCATCCTCGGTGTTTCCGGAAGCCACGGCGCTGAAGCGGCAGTGCGTGATCCACGGCAAGCCTTTCATTTCCACCGTGGCCACCGCGCGCGACTGGATCGAGGTGGAACGCATCCATGCCGGACTGGTTGCCGATGCTGGCGCCGACGACCTGCATGCGTTCGAAGGACAGACGCTGGCGCTGATCGCGCACGACGCGATGAAGCCGGCGATGCTGGCCTTCGCCGATGAGCACTTCGATGTGCTGGCGCGGTTCGGTGAGCGGGTGGCAACCGGAACCACCGGCCAGCGCTTGAACGAGCTGGCGTGGAGCCGTGGCTGGCCCAGCGATACGCCCTGGGTGACGCGCTACCAGAGCGGCCCGATGGGCGGCGATGCGCAGATTGCCGACCGGGTACTGGAAGGGCGCTGCCAGCGCGCGATCTTCTTCGAGGATCCGCACGTGGCGCGCCAGCATGAGGCGGATATCCAGCTGCTGGAGCGCGCGGTGACGACGGTGACCGACCAGGCGGTGTGCATTACGGCGCCGCGGGTGGCGGCGCGCTGGGCGGCGGCGGCGGCGTTGCGGGCGAGGTGAGGATTTCGGCCAACGGCTGAGTCCCTCGTGGTGGGTGGCATCCGAAGGCAAAGCCGTGCTTGGCCGGGCGGGGTGGATTGCGCAGGGGTCGCTGCAAGTACCCCTCCGGGGCCCGGCCCAGCCGCTGGCGGCTGTGCGTTCAGGCGCTTGCGAAGCAGTGCTTCGCAAGCAAAGCGCCTTCACCCCTGTAAGCTCGGTCGCCGCATCCATGCGGCTCACGCCCCTGCGCAACCCACCCCGCCCGGCCACGGACCGATTCCGGTGTGCCCACCACGGAAGAAAGAAAAGAAGAGCAGGCGCGGGTCGCGCGCTGCGCGCGCTCCATGGCGCGTTGCCATGGTGGGGAATGCCCATTCTTTGCGCAGCATCGGGCTTGCTCGACCGCTCAGCACACGCTCTGGAGTGAAGCCCCTTCTGTTGAAGGGGCGCGCCGAAGGCGGGGGTAGAGGAAGAATGCGTGGGCAACTGCTGTAGCGCTGGCGCTACAGCAGTTGCCGCAGCATCGCCTTCAGTCGGCGCCCTTCGAGCTGGAAGTAATCGCGCTGTTCGCGCCAGGCGGGGAAGCGTTGTTCCACTTCGTGCCAGAACGCGGGCGAGTGGTTGGGCTGGATCAGGTGGCAGAGTTCGTGCACCAGCACGTACTCGAACGCTTCCGGACGACCGAGCACCAGGGCCAGGTCCAGGGCCATGCTGCCATCGGGGGCGAGCGAGCCCCATTGCGAGGACATCACCTTCAATCGCAGGCGGCTGGGTGCGCGCGGCAGTGTGGGCAGGTACTTCGGCAGCCAGCGGCCGACGTCGGCGCGGGTCTGTGCTTCGTAGAATTCGCGCAGCAGGCGACGCAGGGTGGCGTCACCACCACGTGTCGGCCACTGCACGCAGGCGCCGTGTGCGTCGATCTCCAGGCGCGCGTAGCGGCCTTCCTGCCAGCGCAGCGGCAACAGTTCGCCGCGCAGGGGCAGCACGCCGTCTTCGCCCGGCTGCAGCGGTGCCGGCAGGTCCTGGCCCTGGTACTGGCGCAGCTGCAGTGCCAGCCAGTCGCGGTGCTGTTCCAGGAAGCGTTCGCCCATCACCAGGCTTGCGCGCGGCGGCAGGGTCAGGCGTGCACCGCGTTCGTCCACGCTCAGCTTGATCCGGCGCGCACGCGGATCACGCACGCGCAGTACCTCGATCTCGGCATCCTCCAGGCGCAGGCGAACAGTGTCGCGCTGTACGGTGGCGGGCGGGGTCGGGCTGATCAGGCGGCGCAGCAGACGGCTCATGCGCCCAGCATAGCGCCGCTTCGGGCCGCCGGATGACCGGCGGCCGTCGGGCTGCCTGTTCAGTCAGCCTTGCTGAGCTTGAAGGCTTCTTCCAGCAACAGGAACAGACGGCGGATCTCGGCGCTCTGCAGGGCGAAGCGGGCGTCGAACTCGGCGCGGCGGCCGTCTTCGTCGGCATGCTCCAGCTGGTCCAGGGCACCGTCGAGGAACTTCAGCTTGCGCACGATCAGGTCGTCGCCGATGACGAAGGACAGGTTGTCTTCGAAGATCAGCGCCAGCTTGGTCACCTGCTTGCCGGCGTCCAGGTGCTTGTCGATCTCGTCGCAGCGCAGTTCCTGGTGCTGGCACTTGACCACCGCGCCGCCTTCCACCGGGTCCTTCATCTCGCACTCTTCGCCCAGGCTCAGCCCGGTCGGCAGCGGCTCGCCGGCGATCCAGCCGGTCAGGATCGAACGCGGCGCGACTTCGGCGTTCAGCGGCATCGCCGGGAAGCTGCCGAGCAGGCCGCGGATGTCGGACATGAAGTACTCGCCGGTCTTGCGGCTGGAGGTATCCACCGCCACGTAACCGTGCTGCAGGTCGATGAAGGCGTCGTTGCGCGAGGACTTCACGAAGGCGCGCGGCAGCAGTTCATGCAGCAGGTCGTCCTTCATCCGCTTGCGTTCGCGGCCACCCGGGCGGCGGCCTTCCTTCTCCTCGATCTCCTCCAGCTTGCGCTCGAGCAGGTCGTTGACCACCGCCGCCGGCAGGATCTTGTCCTCGCCGCCCACGGTCAGCCACAGGTGTTCGGCGATGCGGTGGGAGAGCAGTTCCTTCTCCTCGCGGCCGAACGGCGAGATGAAGCCGCGCGAATTCATTTCCAGTGCGCCGACCGGCTTCAGCAGGGCGTGCGGCAGCAGCGTGTCGACTTCGGAAAAATCGGTGGTGGTCGGGAAACGGAAGAACGTCAGGTTGCGAAAGAACATGGAATTCCGGATGGCAAAGAGGAAGGGCGACCGACCTTAAACGGTGGGCGTCTCGGGATCTGCGTCGGCGTCGGCCGGGGAACCGGCCAGCCAGGCATGGGCGTCAGGCAGCGGCGCGTCGTCGCGACGGCCCAGCGCCATGAAGTCGAACAGGGTGGTGTCGGCCAGCTGCGAGGGCCGGACTTCGCCCATGGCGCGCGCGATCTGCTCGATGCGGCCCGGGTGGTCCTTCTCCCACTGCTTCAGCATCAGGCCGACCTGGCGGCGCTGCAGGTTCTCCTGGCTGCCGCACAGGTTGCAGGGAATGATCGGGAACTGGCGTGCCTGCGCGTAGTCGACGATGTCGCTCTCGCGCACGTAGGCCAACGGCCGGATCACCACATGCTTGCCGTCATCGCTGCGCAGCTTCGGCGGCATGCCCGACAGCTTGGCGTGGTGGAACAGGTTCATGAAGAACGTGGCCACCATGTCGTCGCGGTGGTGGCCCAGCGCGATCTTGGTGAAGCCGTGGGTCTCAGCGTAGTTGTACAGCGCACCACGACGCAGGCGCGAGCACAGCGAACACATGGTCTTGCCTTCCGGGATGACCCGGCTGACCACCGAATAGGTGTCCTGCTCGATGATGTGGTACGGCACGCCCAGCCCGGCCAGGTACTCCGGCAGCACGTGCTCGGGGAAGTCCGGCTGCTTCTGGTCCAGGTTCACCGCCACCAGCTCGAACGGCACCGGCGCCTTCTTCTGCAGCTGCAGCAGCACGTCCAGCAGGGTGTAGCTGTCCTTGCCGCCGGACAGGCAGACCATCACCTTGTCGCCGGCCTCGATCATGCCGAAGTCGGCAATCGCCTCGCCGACCTGGCGGCGCAGGCGCTTGGCCAGCTTGTGCTGCTCGCGCTCGGCCACGCGCGGATCGCGGGCGGCGCGCGGCTGGGGATCGGGGAGGGAAATCACGGCACTCATGGGCTCCATTCTAACGGCTCGGAGCGGCCACGGCCGGGGGTCGGGATTCCCCTCTCCCGGCGGTCATCATCGCTGTGTATCCTCGAAGCCGTGGATACCTACGACCCCGCCGAGATTGTCGAACGCCTCGCCGCCCTGCGCGCCGAGCACCGCCTGCTGGATGAACAGATCACCCGCATGGCCGCCAACGGCGAGGATGAACTGGAATCCAAGCGCCTGAAGCGGCGCAAGCTGCAGTTGAAGGACTGCATTGCCAGGCTGGAAAGCCTGCAGATTCCCGACGAACCGGCCTAAAGACCGTCCTGGTGGGTGCCAACCCTGGTTGGCACGGCTGGGAGGTGTGGACCAAGGTCCACACCCACCGCATGGCCCGGCGCTGCCTTCAATCCTGCGGCGCCGGCTCGTCCGGGCGTGCCGCTTCCGGGCTGACCCGTTCGATGGTGTGGCGCAGTTCGCGGCCAAGGATGAACTTGGCGTCCTTGGCCCAGGCATCCAGGCGCTCGTCGAACAGCAGCTTGCTGTTCTCGTCCGGCCACACCAGGCGCAGTTCGCGCAGCTTCTGGATGAAGCCGCGGAACAGGGTGCGGTCGAAGAACTCCGGCGCGGCCGGTGCATAGAGCAGGCTCAGACGCTGCGCCGCCTGCTGGCACAGGCTTTCCAGCTCGGCCGCGCCCAGCACGCCCGGGCCGTTCTTCACCAGCACCGAAATGGCGATGTAGTAGCGCTCGAACGCCTGCTGCAGCGAGTGGCCGATCGCACGCAGGCGGAACACCTCGTCGGTCTGCCCGGTGTTGCGCGCCAGGATGCCGCCGTCGTCGTCATTGACGTTCTGCAGCAGGCCCTCACGCACGAACACGTTGATGGTCTGGTCGATGCGCTGTGCGAATTCGTCCTCGCTCCACGGCAGGAACAGCTCGGCCTGCAGGAATGGGTACACCGTGCGGCCCAGCTGGACCAGGCCGGTACGGCTCATGCGGCGGTTGTTCTGGAAGCAGCAGGCCACCCACGACGAGGCGGTGAACAGGTGCAGCACGTTGTTGCGGAAGTAGCTGAGCAGCACCGCGGTATCGCCGCTGACGCTGAGCACGTCGCCCAGCGGGTGCTTGATGCGGGTGAGAACGTTGATTTCCTCGGCGTGGGCGATGATCCGCTCCGGCGAGTGCGGGGTCACCGTCACCCGGTCCGAATACGGCATCTCGACCAGCAGCGTCTTGCACAGCTCGATCTGCGCGATCAGGTCGGCCTCGCCCATCGCGTGCTTCGGCGTGGACAGCAGCGCCAGCGCCAGCAGGTTGATCGGATTGACGTCGGCGGCGCCGTTGATGCGCACCTGGATGCGTTCGGCCAGCGTGTCCACCGTGGTCGACAGCCACGCCGGTTTCTCGTCCTCGGAGACCGCCTCGCCCTTCCACTCCGGCGCCTTCTCGGCCAGTACGTCGTTCAGTGCGATCGGTTCGCCGAAGTTCACCACCACCTGGCCGTAGTTCTGCTTGAGCACCTTCGGGATGCCCCACAGCAGCGACCAGATCGATTCCTTTTCCTTCGGCCGGCCGGACAGTTCGTCCAGGTAGCTGCCGCCTTCCATCAGCTTCTCGTAGCCGATGTAGATGGGCTGGAACAGCACCGGCTTGCGCGGCTGGCGCAGGAACGCACGCAGCGTCATCGAGATCATGCCGCCCTTGGGCTGCAGCAGTCGGCCGGTACGCGAGCGGCCGCCTTCGACGAAGTACTCCAGCGAGTAGCCGCCAGCCACCAGCTGCGCGACATACTCACTGAGCACGGCCGAGTACAGCGCGTTGCCACGGATCGAGCGGCGGATGAAGAACGCACCGCCCTTCCGCAGCAGGGTACCGACCACCGGCAGGTTCAGGTTGATGCCCGCCACGATGTGCGGCGGCACGATGCCACGGTCGTACAGCAGGTAGGACAGCAGCAGGTAGTCCATGTGGCTGCGGTGGCTGGGCACGTAGACCACTTCGTGGCCCGGCGCGGCGGCCTTGAACTTGTCCAGATGGTGCACCAGCACGCCCGCATAGATGCGGTTCCACACGTGGCTGAGCATGAAGCTGGCCGAGCGCACCACCGGGCTGGAATAGTCCGCGGCGATTTCCCAGGCGTAGGCGTGTGCCTTCTTCCAGGCATCGGCCGTCTTCGAATTGTCGCGCTTGGCCTGCGCGGCGATCGCTTCGCGCACCGGTTCGGCGGCCAGCACCTGGTCCACCAGCAGGCGACGGGTCGACAGGTCGGGGCCGATCACCGATTCACGGATGCGGCGGAAATGGGTGCGCAGCACGCGCTGCAGCTTGCGTACCGTGCGTTCCGGCTCCAGGCCTTCGTCGATGATGGAACGCAGCGAGATCGGCGGCGCGAAGCGGACGATGGTGCTGCGGCCATTGAGCAGCACCGCCAGCAGGCGGCGGAAGCGGCCGACCAGCGCCCAGTTTTCCGAGAACAGCACCGCGAACCAGCCGCTCTGCTTGTCCGGCGCGCGGCCGACGAAGATCGACACCGGCACCAGGTGCACGTCCAGGTCATCGCGCACGCGATGTGCCTGCAGGACCTTGGCCAGCGAGTCGGAATGGGTCTTGGCACCGCGCTGCTCGGGGATCAGCGAATTGCTGGAGCTGCGCCGCGACAGCGCCAGGTAGGCGCGCTTGCGGCCGGTCGGGTCACCGGCCAGCGGCACCAGCGGCGACGGCAGGCCGGCCTGGCGGCAGGCCTTGTCCAGGATCAGCGCGTTGGACAGGCCGTAGTCTTCCAGCACGTACATGACCGGGCGGCCATCGTTGTACTGGCCCGGGTCTTCCGGCTCGATCTTCAGCGACAGCCACGGCTCGACCAGGCGGCCCAGCAACCGTGCCCACAGTGGGCGTCGGCCGGCCGGACGCGCGTGCGCGGGCGGCGGTACCGGGTTCGGGCCGGTACCGGTCGAGGGGGACGCCGGCACCGTATCGGCGGGCGTCGACTGGGATTCTTCGCCGGGGAACGGCAGCGGGTTCTGTTTCGACATCGGCGCCATTATGGCTTAGGCGGCGGCGTTGCCGCTTCCCCACCCTCGGCGGGGGCTTCAGCCGGTGACGGCGACGCAGCGGCGCGGGCCGCATCGGCCTTGCGCAGCAGGGCGTCGGTATCGGCCAGGGTGCGGGTCAGGTACCAATGGCCTTCGCGGCGGCTCAGCGGCAGCTGCAGGCTCATCTCGCGACCGGCGAGGTCGTAGCGCAGGCGTACCAGGGCGTTGTCACCTTCCACCGACAGCAGTTCGCCGCGCACGCTGCGCAACGCGTCGTCCACGCCCAGCCCGTAGCTGCCCAGCACCGCCTTGAGGGTGTGGATGAACGGCGCCAGCTGCGCCAGGCTGCCTTCCATGCCCGCGGCCTGCAGGCCGGCTTCGTCGTCGAAACCGACCTTGTTGGCGGCGCCGACCAGCGCGGCGATGGTGCTGCGTGCGCGGGCCCGGTCACTGATCGGGGCACCCTGCGCCCAGCTGGCCAGGGTTTCGACCAGGGCGATGTAATGCGCCTGTTGGCCAGGCGTATAGCCCTTCTGGTGGCGCAGGTACTGCACACCGAAGTTGCCCATCGATTGTGCGGCCTGGCGAACGGCGCCGGCCTGTCCGGCCAGCTGGCGATCGAAGCTGCGCTGCAGTTCGGCGCTGGCATTGGGCCTGCGCAGTGCGGCCAGCATCGGCAGCAGCTGGTCACCCAGCGGCAGTTCGGTCAGCGGCCATTGGCTGTGGCCTTCGGTCCAGGCCTGTTGCAGGCGCTGGTACTGGCTGGGCGGCACCGACAGCTTTGCGTAGCCGACCAGATCGTCCTCGGCCAGGCGCAGCGCCATGGCCTGCACCGCCGCGACCGGCCCGGCCGCCGGCTTGGCCGGGTCCTGGGCCGATTCACGACACGCCGCCACGGCCAGCAGCAGCATGGCTGCCAGCCCCCATCCACGCGCAGACCTTCCTCGCACTGCCACGCTCATGCACTCGGACTCCCCGGACCGGTCCGCATCTTGCGGCCTGTGACGTGACAGCGGCAAGCCGGGACGTCACGGTTTCCGCTGTTGCTTGTGCAAGTCACTGATGGGAATAAAAAAAGAGCCGGGATCACGGGGATCACAGGCTCTTCAAACCGACGCAGGGCCGGTGGACAGTGTTGTGGCACATGTCCGGTCCGAGGACCGGATGGCGGCGATCCTACGCTGCCGCTCAAGTTAAGGCAACACTTCACCTATCGTCGTATAAATCATTGATTTTATTGATCCACCTGATGATGGGCGTAAAAGCAATGAAATCTACGGCAGGTTTTGCGGCGATTCGGGCACAACCGCTCGGTGGACGGACGCAGAAACGCCATCCCGCGCGGGTCGGGATGGCGTTCGGGCCTGCAGCCTGCGCAACGGAATCTCAGCGCGCAGCCAGCGCCGACGCGATTTCCTGCTGGATGGCCCGCGCCGCGGCCTGCGGATCGGTGGCCAGGCGGATCGGGCGACCAACCACGATGGCATCGGCGCCATCGGCAAAGGCCTGGGCCACGCCAACGGTACGCTTCTGGTCATCGCCGACCGGGCCACCGGGGCGGATGCCCGGGCAGACGATCGAGAACCCGGCGCCGGTAGCGGCGCGGATCGGGCCGGCTTCCTGGCCCGAGGCGATCACGCCATCGATACCGGCCGCCTGCGCGGCCAGCGCGCGTTCGACCACTACGTCCACCGGTTCACGGTCGATGCCCATCTGCGCCAGGTCCGGGCGGCCCATCGAGGTCAGCACGGTAACCGCCAGCAGGCGCATGTCGCTGCTGTTGGCGGCGGCGCAGGCTTCCATCATCGCCGGGTGCCAGCCGTGGATGGTGGCGTAGCTGACCGGCCACTGCGACAGGCGCTTGATCACCGCCGCGGCAGTGGCCGGGATATCGAAGAACTTCAGGTCGACGAACACGCGCTTGTCGCGGCGGGCCAGCTCGTCCAGCACCTGGAAGTACTCGCCCGACGCCAGCAGTTCCATGCCGATCTTGTAGAACGCCACGCTGTCGCCGAGGCGGTCGACCCACTCCAGCGCCTGCGCGCGATCAGGCACGTCCAGCGCGAAGATCAGGCGCTCGTCATCGCGCAGCGGCAGCGGCGCGCGGCTCACGGCGCGTAGTCCAGGGCAGCGCGCTTGGCGTCGTGGCGGGCCTGGCGCGACTGGCTGTAGTCATTGTTGAACTGCGCCGGCTCGAAACCGCCGTAGGTCGGGTTCGGCAGCATCCACCAGCGCTCGCCGAACCAGTCGTGGTACTGCTGCAGCAGGGCGTCACGGCCTTCGTTGGTGTTGGCGGTCACTTCCACGAAGTCGCCCAGCTGGTCGCCGAACTGCATCAGCACGCGGTACTTCTGCCCGGCCAGGCGGCGGCGGCAGTTCTTCTCGCTGCCGGCCTGCTCGCAGCCTTCGACCACGGTGCCCAGGCCCAGGAACACGCTGTCATCGGCCACCGGCAGGCCCTGCTCGCGCAGGTTGGCCAGGGTCGCGTCCTTCAGGTGCACGGCGCGGTTGGAGATGTACAGCAGGGTTACGCCCTTGGCGTTGGCGGCCTTGGCGAAATCGACCACGCCCGGAATGGCCTTGGCCTTCTTTTCGGCCACCCACTGGTCCCAGCTCAGCTCGTCGTATTCCTTGCCGTCGCGCACCAGGCGCGCCTGGTAGGGCGAGTTGTCCAGCACGGTCTCATCCACGTCCAGCACCACGGCCGGCTTCAGGCCCTTGGCCTCGTTGCCGCGTTCCTCCGGCACCAGCGCATCCCAGTGCGCTTCCTTCAGCGCGGCGTCCAGGTGGTCGGCGGCGGCGCGGTAGGTCTGCTCGGTGATTGCCTTGTACTCCTGCGCGCGCTGCATCCACAGCACGGCGTTGAGATTGTCGTTGGCGGTCGCATCAAGCGCGCCATCAGCCTTGGCAGCGGCGGCCGGGGCCTCCGGGGCAGCGGCTTCGGCAGCAGGCGCATCCACGCGCTTGCAGGCGGACAGGCCCAGCGCCGCAGTGGCGAGCAGGGTCAGGGACAGGGAAACGGGACGACGCATGGATTCACCGGCAATCAGATATACCGGCGCATTTTACCGGCAAAGGCGGCCCCGGGACGGCTATGCTTGGCGGTTGACCCGTTGCCCTTCCGGAGGCCGCCATGACCGATTCCGTCCAGACCCCCGACGTCCCCCTGCTCGACGCCGTGCAGGCCCGCCTGCTGGGCTGCCTGGTGGAAAAGGAGGCGACCACGCCGGACACCTATCCACTGACGGTCAATGCCGCCCAGTCGGCTGCCAACCAGAAGACTGCCCGCGAGCCGGTGATGAACGTCGATGCCGGCAGCGTGCAGCACGCGCTGCGCCAGCTGGAGGCGTTGGGCCTGGCCCGCCAGCACTTCTCCTCGCGCGCGGACCGCTACGAGCACCGCCTGCAGGCCGCGCTGGACCTGACCCGGCAGCAGACCGTGCTGCTGGCGCTGCTGTTGCTGCGCGGCCCACAGACCCTGGGCGAGCTGGTCACGCGCAGCGAACGCCTGCACCGCTTCGCCGACACCGACGAGGCCCGCCACGCCATCGAGCGCCTGCAGCAGCGCGCGCTGCTGGTGGTGCTGCCGCGCGCCAGCGGCCAGCGCGAAGACCGCTACATGCACCTGCTGTGCGGTGAAGTGGATGGTGCCGCGCTGGCGGCCAAGTACGCCAGCAGTGGCGGGGGCAGCAGCGATGCGGCCGATCCGGGCCTGGCCGAGCGCGTGGCCCAGCTGGAAGCGGCCGTGGCCGAACTGCAGGCGCAGCTGGCCGAACTGCGCGGCTGAGGGGGTGGGTGCCGACCGTTGGTCGGCACTGCATCTGAATCGTGCCGACCAACGGTCGGCACCTACCAACATCAGGGGTCAGACCTGCGCCGCACCCGGCGTGGCATACAACCTGCTCGGGCTGTCCACGCCCGGCAGCTGGATCACCCCGCGCTCCTGCATGCCCAACCCCAGCAGGATCTTCCCGGACACCACGTTGTCCAGATCGGTGATGCCATACAGATCGTGCAGGCCCAGCCCAGCGCGCGCATGCGCGAACACCGCCCGCGCCGCCTCACCGGCATAGCCCTGCCCGGCGAATTCCGACAGCACCGCATAGCCGATGTCCGGACCCGGCAGCCCATCACGCCGTACCAGTCCGGCATTGCCCAGCCAGGCACCATCGGACAACCGCTCGATGGCATACATGCCAAAGCCATTCAACGCATAGCTGTGCAGCACACGCAGCGCGATGTAGTCCCGCGCCTGCTCCTCACTGCGCACATTGCGGTCGCCAATGAAGCGCACGAAGCCCGGATCATTCAACAGCGCCAGCATCGGCGCCGCATCGCGATCAGGCTCGATCGCACGCAGGCGCAGGCGTTCACTCTCGATCGGTTGCACAGGTGGACCTCCAGCCGAAACCCCGATTCTGCCTCAACCCCGGCTGCTGCTTTTGATTTTCTTTGCATTGCCGTGGAAGGAAGCGCCCGGCATCTGTCAGAGGCCGATCGGGGTGGGTTCGCGGGGGTATCCGCGCCATGGATGGCGCGGCTAAGCCCCCAGGGACGGGTTCACGGCGTCCCCCGCGAACCCACCCCGATCGGCCACACTGCGGAACCAACGCGTGCTCCACCACGGAGGGGCGGCGCCGTTGGAGCGCCCTAGTCGAACAACGCCTCGATCGCCGCCAACCCCGC
Source organism: Stenotrophomonas sp. YJH_SMC_12-1 (assembly GCF_059370935.1). Lineage (NCBI taxonomy): Bacteria > Pseudomonadati > Pseudomonadota > Gammaproteobacteria > Lysobacterales > Lysobacteraceae > Stenotrophomonas > Stenotrophomonas sp. YJH_SMC_12-1. Next base: position 228,965 of record NZ_JCAFUD010000007.1, read on the forward strand.
ACTCGCCCGTTCCTTCTTGCGCGCCGCATCGGCCACCGGATCAGCGCCATCACGCTGGATCTCCTCGGCCGGGATCTCATCGAAGAACCGGCTCGGCTTTAGCCGCACATGCTCACCGAACTTGCGCGTCAGCTTGCTGTAACTCATCCACAGCTGGATCTTGGCGCGGGTGATGCCCACGTACAGCAGCCGCCGCTCTTCCTGCAGGTTGCCCTCGTCCAGGCTGACCTGGTGGGGCAGCACGCCATCCTCGCAGCCAACGATGAACACGTACGGGAATTCCAGGCCCTTGGAGGCGTGCATGGTCATCATGCGCACCTGGTTGCCACCCTCGTCCTTGTCGCTGCGTGACAGCAGCGCCAGCTGGCCGGCCAGGTCAGCGGCAGTGGCGCCGCGCGGGCCGCCCTCGAACCACTGCGCCAGTTCCTCGATGTTGTTGGCGCGGCGCTGGTAGCTGGCCTCTTCCTTGGCCTGCTGGCGCAGTTCGCTGAGCAGGCCCGATTCCTTGGCGACCTTGCGGATCATGTCGCCCGAGGTGACCTGACGCATCTGCGCGCGCAGGTCGCGCAGGATGTCGGTGAAGCGGGCCAGGCTGTTGGCGGCGCGCGGCGGTAGCTGCTGCAGGGCGCCGATCGCCTCGGCAGCCTGTGCCATCGGCATGTCCTTTTCCTGCGCCAGCTCGGCCAGCCTGGCCAGCGTGCCGGCACCGACGTCGCGCTTGGGCGACTGCACCGCACGCATGAACGCGGTGTCGTCGTCCGGGTTCACCAGCAACCGCAGCCAGGCCAGCGTGTCCTTCACTTCCTGGCGCTCCAGGAACATGGTGCCGCCGGTCAGGTGGTAGGGAATGCGCAGCAGCTGCATCGCCTTTTCCAGCGGGCGCGACTGGAAGTTGCCGCGGAACAGGATGCAGAAATCACTCCATGGCACGTTGCGCGACTGCGCCACGAAGGCGATCTCGGCCGCGACCTTTTCCGCCTCGTGCTCGCTGTTGCGGCACTCCCACACGCGGATGCGCTCGCCGTCGGCCTGGTCGCTCCACAGCTTCTTCAGGTGCTCGTGCGGGTTGTTGGCGATCAGCGCATTGGCGGCGCGCAGCACGCGGTTGGAGCAGCGGTAGTTCTGCTCCAGCTTGATGATCTCCAGCGTGGGATAGTCGCGCCCCATCTGCTGCAGGTTTTCCGGGTTGGCACCGCGCCAGGCGTAGATCGACTGGTCATCGTCACCCACGCAGGTGAAGTTGCCCTTGTCGCCGGCCAGCTGCTTGAGCAGCCGGTACTGCGCGTCGTTGGTATCCTGGCATTCGTCCACCAGCAGGTAGCCGATGCGTTCGCGCCACGCCAGCGCGATCTCCGGATTTTCCTCCAGGATCTGCACCGGCAAACGGATCAGGTCATCGAAGTCCACCGCATTGAACGCCGTCAGGCGCAGCTGGTAGCGCTCGTAGACGCTGGCCGCTTCCTTCTCGCGGTTGCTGCGCGCGGCGGCCATCGCCTGCTCGGGCGACAGGCCGGCGTTCTTGGCGCGCGACACCAGGTTCTTCATGTCCTCGATGTCGTCGGGCTTGGCCCCGTACATCAGGTCCTTGATCTGCGCAGCGGCATCATCGGCATCGAAGATCGAGAAGCCACGCTTCAGGCCCACGGCCGCGTGTTCGATCTGCAGGAACTTCAGGCCCAGCGCATGGAAGGTGCAGATGGTCACCTCGTCCGCGTCCTGCTCGCGCAGGCGCTTGGCCACACGCTCGCGCATTTCCTTGGCCGACTTGTTGGTGAAGGTGATCGCTGCGATGCGGCGTGCCGGGTAGCGACCGCTGCCGATCAGGTGGGCGATCTTTTCCACGATCACGCGCGTCTTGCCGCTGCCCGCGCCGGCGAGCACCAGCAACGGACCTTCGATGTGCAGGACCGCGGCGGCTTGGGGGGGATTGAGACCGTGCATGGGAATGGGATTGTAGCGGGGCCGCAGCGGGCGGACCTGACTTGCATGCACACCGTTCCTAAGCTATTGATTCGCCACCGGAGCACTGGAGCCAGGTGCATGCGCCCGACCGCCCCTGCCGCCCTGCTGGGCACCCTGCTGTTGCTGCTGGCGCCGTTGGCTGCCCGCAGTGCGGACTGCGCGCCCGATGCTCGCGCATCGTTGCGGTCGGCGCTGATGACCCCGGGCTTCCTGCAGGCTCATCCTGACCTGCACTGGCGCGAGCTGGGCCTGCAGTCGTGGCGCCAGGGCCGGCCCGATCATGCGCTGGTGCGTTTCAAGCGGGCGGCCGCGCACGCCGACAAGCTGTCGCAGTCGCTGGTCGCGCGCATGTACCAGGAAGGCACGGGTACCGCCCCTGATCCGGTGCTGGCCTACATCTGGATGGACCTGGCCGCCGAACGCGGCTACCGCGACCTGCTGCTGGAGCGCGAGCGCTACTGGAACCGCCTGGATGCCGCGCAACGGCAACGGGTGCTCGCCGAAGGGCCGGCGCTGTATGCGGCCTACGGCGATGCCACGGCCAAGCCGCGCATGGAGGCTGCCATGCGCGTGGACCGCAGCGGCATGACCGGCAGCCGCACCGGCTGGGTCAGCTCGATGCTGCAGGTGGAACTGTCCGACGGCCCGGAAGCCGGCTGGCCGACCCGCGGCGATGACTATTATCGGGATGCGTACTGGGACCCTGCAGCGTACTGGTGCATGCAGGACCGCATCTGGGAACAGGAGTTCGGCGGCCGCAGCGTCGAGGTCGGCCCACTCAGCCCCGTGGAAGGCGCGGGGCGCTGACGTTCGCATTTCATGGTCATTGCCAGGAGGGCGATCAAGTATGAAAGCGAAGCACGCTCCACGCTTCTGCCTGCTGCTGGGCCTGTCGATGGCCGCTGCCGTGACCGCCAGGGAATGCCCGGTGGAGGCCCCGCGGCAGATCCCGCCTACCGTCCTGACCGGAGGCTTCTTCGATGCCCATCCGGACCTGTTCTGGCGCAGCATGGCCCAGCGGGCCGAACGGGACAGACAGCCCGCCAGGGCGCTGGACTACTACAAGCGTTCGGCGCGCTACGCCGACAAGTTCTCCCAGGCCATGGTGGCGCGGCTGTACCAGGAGGGCGTCGGTACCCGGGCCGATCCGGTGATGGCCTACATCTGGATGGACCTGGCCGCCGAGCGCATGTATCACGACTTCCTGGTGCTGCGGGAGCACTACTGGGCACGCCTGGACGCACTGCAGCAGGCACGGGCGATCGAGCGCGGCCAGCAGGTCTATGCCGACTACGGCGACCGCGCAGCCAAGCCTCGCATGGAACGCGCGCTCAGGGACGGTCGCCAGCAGATCACCGGCAGCCGCCTCGGGTACGTGAGCTCCGGCCTGATCGTCGTCCCCCGCCGCGGCAACGAGCAGGGCATCGCGACGCCGGGCAGCATCGTCTACGACAACGACTACTGGCGCGCCGCCGACTACTGGTGCCTGCAGGACAACTACTGGCGCCCCGCGCGGACCCCCAGCGTCGAGATAGGACGGCCGGACACGGTCCGCGACGACAAGGCGGTGGACGACTAGAATTGGCCGATGGCCAAGCTCTACTTCTACTATTCGGCGATGAACGCCGGCAAGACCACGACCCTGCTGCAGAGCGCGCACAACTACCGCGAACGCGGCATGCGGGTGGCGATCCTGACCCCGCGCCTGGATGATCGTGCCGGCGCTGGCGTGGTGGCCTCGCGTATCGGCCTGCGTGCGGACGGCATGGCCTTCGACCGTGACACCGACCTGCAGCACTGGGTCGAACAGGACCTGGCCGCCAACGGCCCGATGGGCTGCGTGCTGGTGGATGAAGCGCAGTTCCTCACGCGCGCCCAGGTCTGGCAGCTCAGCGAGGTGGTCGACCAGCTGCGCATTCCGGTGCTGTGCTACGGCCTGCGCACCGATTTCCGCGGCGAGCTGTTCGAGGGCAGCCAGTACCTGCTGGCCTGGGCCGACGAGATGCAGGAGATCAAGACCATCTGCCACAGCGGCAAGAAGGCAACGATGACGGTACGCGTGGACGAACATGGGCACGCGGTGCAGGACGGCCCGCAGGTGGAGATCGGTGGCAACGACCGCTACGTGTCGGTCAGCCGTGCCGAGTTCAAGAAGATCACCCGCGGTGAAGGGCGGATCGATCCGGCGCAGGCGCCCCTGCCGCTGTAAAGGGTGTTCTTTTGCAGGGCTTGCAGCCCTGCACCCGCGGTAGTGCCGGCCGCTGGCCGGCAACAGCAACAGCAAGAGCTGGCATTGCGTGTGATGGCGGGCCGGTGTGGGTGGGCAGGACACGCCGTAAACCCGTCCCTGGGGGCTCGATGGCGCCATCCATGGCGCCAACGGTCCTGCCCACCCACACCGCCCCACCTCTGACAGATCCCCGCGGCTGTTGGTGGGTGCCGACCGTTGGTCGGCACATCTGTCAGATATCGAAATTCATCTATCGAAATTCATCTGGGGTCAGAGCCCGTTGCGCAGCAACGGGATCCGACCCCGTGCTCCGACAGATCGCGGAGGTCTGTCGAAGGCGGGGTGGGTCCGGTGGCGGGAGTGTCCGCGGCATGGATGCCGCGGCCAAGCCCCCATGGACGGGTTTACGGCGTCTCCCGCCACCGGACCCACCCCGACTACCCACAGAAAACCAGCTTCTGCTTCGGCTGTTGCTGTTGCTTTGGCCTCGGCAGGTGCAGGGCTGCAAGCCCTGCAAACCCAACACCCCTCTCAGTACAGCGTGCGCTCCGGCGCACCCGCCGGCGGCGGGGTGTACTGGTACAGCCAGGTCTCGGTCAGGGTCTTGCCGCCACTGCGCAGGAACAGGCGGATGTCGATCTGCTCGGTACTGCCCTCCGGCGGCACCAGGTCGAACATCGCGCGGTAGCCGTTGATCTCGCGCAGCGGGCGCGCCGACACGATCTCGACCCGGCCGCGGCTGGATTCCACCACCGCCTCGACCTCGCCCTTGTCGATCAGCCTGGCCAGCTCGCCACCTTCGAAGTCCACCGCGAAGCGCCAGCTGAAGTACTCGCGCTTCTTGCCGACCACGCCACCCAGGCCGGTGCGGCTGGCCACGCAGTGCGCCAGCGGCGGCCGTGCCGGTGGTTCGGCACCCCAGTACAGGCGGTAGCCAACCAGCAGTTCCTGGCCCGGCTGCGGTTTTTCCTTCGGGTTCCAGAACGCCACGATGTTGTCGAAGGTTTCGTCCACGGTGGGGATCTCCACCAGCTGCACCGAGCCCTCGCCCCACTCGCCCTTCGGCTCCACCCACAGGCACGGGCGCTTCTCGTAGAACACGCCGTCGTCCTGGTAATGGTCGAAGTTGCGGTCGCGCTGCAGCAGGCCGAAACCACGCGGGTTGCGGTCGACGAACATGTTGAAGCGCAGGTTGCGCGGATTCAGCAGCGGCCGCCAGATCCACTCGCCGGCACCGGTCCACAGCGACAGGCCGTCGGTGTCGTGGATCTCCGGGCGCCAGTCCCAGGCCATGCGGCGGTCGTTCTCACCCACCTGGTACATGCTGGTGCACGGGGCGATGCCCAACCGCTCGATCGCCTTGCGCGGGTACAGCGCGCTGTCGATGTCCATCAGCAGCACGTCGCCATTGGTGATCGCGAAGCGATAGGCGCCGGCCACGCTGGGCGAATCCAGCAGGCCGTAGACCACGATCGTGTCCGAATCAGCCGAGGGTTGTTCCAGGTAATAGGCGATGAAGTCCGGGAATTCCTCCGGCTTGCCCATGCCGGTATCGATTGCCAGGCCACGCGCGGACTGGCCGTACTGGCCTTCCTTGCCGACCGCACGGAAGTAGCTGGCGCCGAGGAAGGCGGCGAAATCGCGATCGGTGTCCTTGCGGGTGTTCAGGCGGAAACCGGCGAAGCCGAGATCGGCCGGCAGCTCGCCGTCCTTGATGCCGCTCTTGCCGTAGTTGAAGGCCGCGCCGTCATAGGCCAGCTCCTGCGCCTTGCCGTCGACCACGTCGAACATGCGCACCGGCGAATGGAAGTACAGGCCCAGGTGGAAGAACTTGGCCTGGAACTTGCCCGGCTGGTCGGCCCACAGCGCATGGTCCTGGCGGTAACCGATCGACTGGTACTGGTCCCAGTCCAGCCCTTCCAGGCGGCCCGGCAGCACCCGCTTGTGGCTCTTGTAGGGCGCCTGTGCCAGCGCGCGCGCCTGGCCCTTCAGGGTGGCGAAGTCGAACGGCTGCGGTTGGCCGAGGCGGCGCAGGCCCATCTGGCCGCTCCTGCTGGCCGCGCACGCGGGCAGGGACGGCAGGCCGAATGCAGCCAGGGCGAGGGAGGCATTGCGGATGAAGTCGCGTCGTTGCATGCAGGCGCGTCAGGCACAGAAGGAAGGTCGGCCATCATAGGCAGACAAACGTTAACGGGCAGCGGAGACGTGCCCTGCCCGTTCAGCTGCCGCTGGCCGCCCGCCTCAGCGCTGGCAGTGGCTGCACCAGACGCTGGCGCGCTGGCCGATGGTGGCGTGCTTCAGCGCGCGGCCACAGTTCGGGCAGGGCAGCCCGTCACGGCCGTACACCAGCAGTTCCTGCTCGAAGTAACCCGGCGCGCCATCGGGGCTGATGAAGTCACGCAGGGTGGTGCCACCACGGGTGATGGCGTAGCCGAGGATCTCCTTCACCGCATCGGCCAGCCGCTGGTAGCGCTCGCGCGAGATTTTCCCGGCCTCGCGCAGCGGACTGATGCCGGCCTTGAACAGGCTCTCGGCGGCGTAGATGTTGCCCACGCCCACCACCACCGCCTGGTCCATCAGGAAGGTCTTCACCGGCGCGCTGCGGCCACGGCTGCGGGCGAACAGGTAGTCCCCGTCGAAGGCATCGTCCAGCGGCTCCGGGCCTAGCCCCTGCAGCAGCGGGTGGACTTCGCCGGCCGGCTGCCACAGCAGGCTGCCGAAGCGGCGCGGGTCGTTGAAGCGCAACAGGCGGCCGTTGTCCAGGCTGATATCCACATGGTCGTGCGCGCGCAGCGGGGTATCGCCGGGCAGCACACGCAGGCTGCCGGACATGCCCAGGTGCAGCACGGCGCTGCCGATGGCGGTGTCCAGCAGCAGGTACTTGGCGCGACGGCGGATGTCCTCGATGCGCTGCCCCGGCAGCAGCTCGGCCACTTCCGGCGGAATCGGCCAGCGCAGGTCGGCGCGGCGCAGGATCACGCCATGCACGCGGCGCCCCTGCAGGTGCGGCGCCAGGCCGCGGCGGGTGGTTTCGACTTCGGGCAGTTCAGGCATGAACCGATTCTACGCCCGCTCAGCGTGGCGGCGCCGCCAGCTCTCGCGCATCCAGGTAGCCATCGCCGTTGGCATCCTGCTTATGGAAGCGCTGCACGATCACCTGCCGCTGCTTCTCGCGGCGGATCGCCCTGCCCTCGCCGCCGGGCAGCTCGTCAGCGCTCAGCACGCCATCACCATTGCGGTCCATGCGGTCGAAGGCATACAGCATCCACTGCACGTACTCGGCTTCGCTGACCTTGCCGTCGCCATCGCTGTCCATCCGCTGCAGGTAGCTGGCGGTATCGGTGACCTGGGCCAGCGCCGCGCCTGGCAGCAGCGCGGCCAACACAAGCCCATACCCTGCCCTCACGCGCCCACCAGGCTGTAGCCCTTCAATCGCGCAGCGTAGGCCTGCAGCGCCGCGATTCCGCTTTCCTCGGCCTCGCGGCACCAGGCCTGCAGCTGGTGCAGGCGCTCGGCGGCATCGTGGCCGCGGGCCTCGAGCAGCGCCGCCAACCGCGCGCGGTACTCGACCAGGGTGTGGATGCGCGGGCGCTGTGCCACCCATGCGCTGAGCTGGGCGCGACTGTCCGGCTTCAGCCAGCGACCGTCGTTGACCAGGCCACGGCGCAGCCGGCGCGGCAGCAGGCGCCGCAGCTTGGCGCCAGCGTGGGCGGCTTCCTCGCGCAGGGCCGGCATGAACACGTTGCGCTGGTAGTCGGTCATCGCCTGGAAGCGGTGCGAGAGCAGCGCCTTCAGGGTTTCGGCATCGGGCACGGCGATGTTCGGGCGTACGTCCATGGCCGGTGCAACGCGAAGCACCTTGGCCAGGCGCAGCGCCTGCAGCAGGCGGATCGCACTCCAGCCGATGTCGAATTCCCAGCGCCGCATCGCGAAGCGCGCCGAGCTGGGGAAGGCATGGTGATTGTTGTGCAGCTCCTCGCCACCGATCCAGAACCCCCACGGCGTGAGATTGGTGGAGGTATCGGCCGATTCGTAGTTGCGGTAGCCCCACCAGTGGCCCAGGCCATTGACCACGCCGGCCGCCCAGAACGGGATCCACGCCATCTGGATCGCCCACAGGGCCACGCCGGGCAGGCCGAACAGCACGCTGTTGATCGCCAGCAGCAGCACCGGGCCGAGCGTGGCGTGCGGGGTATACAGGTGGCGCTCGATCACATCATCCGGGGTACCGCGCCCGTACTGATCGATGTCCGCGCGCATGCCGCGTGCCTCCCGGTACAGCTCCACGCCGTGCCAGAACACCTTGCCGATGCCGCGGGTGACCGGGCTGTGCGGGTCGTCCTCGGTCTCCACCTTGGCGTGGTGCTTGCGGTGGATGGCCACCCACTCGCGGGTGATCATCGAGGTGGTCAGCCACAGCCAGAAACGGAACACGTGGGCCAGCGCCGGGTGGAAATCGACGCCGCGATGGGCCTGGCTCCGGTGCAGGTACAGGGTCACCGAGAAGATGGTGATCTGGGTGAAGACCAGCAGCACCGCCAGCATGGCCCACCAGCCCAGGCCGAGCACACCACCGGTCAACAGGGACATCAGGGCATCAGGCATGACGGCTCTCCGGATCGACGCGGGGATGGCAGACATCATGGGCGCTTGCGTTGCAAACTGCATCCCTGCGGCGGTGATTGCCACCGTCATCCGTGGCACCGTTCACAGTTGGGGACCTGAGTTGTCGAGCCTTGATCCACGCGCCAGCACCATGACCGCCGCCCCGCCCCTGGCGGAGCTGCCCCCCTTGATCGAACTGGACCGCGCCACCGTGGTGCGCGGCCAGGTGAAGGTGCTGCACGGGCTCAGCCTGCGCATTGCGCAGGGCCAGCACACCGCCCTGCTCGGCCCCAACGGTTGCGGCAAGTCGACCTTCATCAAGCTGATCACCCGCGAACTGTATCCCCTTGCACAGGGAGACGGCTCGGTGGCGGTGAAGGTGCTGGGCCAGAACCGCTGGCAGGTGGACCGGCTGCGTTCGCAGCTGGGCATCGTCACCGGCGACCTCAGCAGCAACCTGGCCGACATGCCCGGGCTGACCGTGGAACAGGCGGTGCTGTCCGGCTTCTTCGCCAGCTACGTGGTGCCGGCCTTCCGCGAAGTGACCGCCGACATGCGCACGCGCGTCGGCGAGACCCTGGCGATGACCGGCGCCCTGTCCCTGCGCGAACGCGCCTATGCCGAGCTGTCGGCGGGCGAAACCCGCCGGGTACTGATCGCCCGCGCGCTGGTCAACCGGCCGCAGGCGCTGCTGCTGGACGAGCCATCCACCGGGCTGGACCTGGTCGCCCGCGAACAGCTGGTGGCGACCATGCGGGTGCTCGCCCAGCAGGGCATCACCCTGGTGCTGGTGACCCACCACATCGAAGAGATCATTCCCGAGATCGAACGCGTGGTGCTGCTGCGCGACGGCCGTGTGCTGGCTGATGGCACCCGCGCCGAACTGCTGCGCAGCGCGCCGCTGTCGGCGGTGTTCGGTGGCGCGATCACCGTGTGCGAGCAGGAAGGCCGGCTGACCGCGTACGCGGGGTGAGGCGGAGCCCTCGGCGGAAACAAGGGGCCTGGAAACCGACAGGCCTGGGAGACCGACTCTACCCCGTCGTGATGTCATTCCCGTCGTGATGTCATTCCCGCCGTCACGCCATTCCCGTCGCGGTGCCATTCCGTCGCCATGCCGGTGCGGCGGGCCGGATGTTCCGGCCCGCCACCGCCTTGCTCAGAACCTCAACGCCAGCGCGCGTGACTCGATCGGTGCCATCCGGCTCTGATCCTGCAGCTGCAGGTCGCGCAGCTCGTACGGCGCACCGAACCCAGCCGGCAACGCGGCCTGGTCGAACGGCAGCACCAGCTGGCCCGCGCCCGGACCGTCGAACCACGCGGCCGCGTGCGCCTGCGCCACCGGCTTCAGCTGGCCATCGCGGCCAGTGGCATACAACGTGCCACGCGCCTCGTAACGACCGGCGGCTGCCACCTGCAGCGGCAGCGCTACCTGGCGGCTGGCCGGGTCCGGTGCCGCCTGGCCACTGAAGCGTGCGGTCGGCCGTGCCACCGCGAAGGCCACCTTGCCATCGCGCAGCACACCATCGGCCTGGGCGAACACCTGCAGTTCCCACAGCCCCTGCACGTTGCCGACATCAGCCGGAATCCGCACCTGCGCACGCAGGGCACCATCAGTGGTGCGCAGCAACCGCTGCGGCCAGCTGCGGCCATCGGGCGCGACCAGCAGGGCTTCACCGCCCAGGCCGCCACGACGCGAGGCCAGCTGCGCGCTGGTGGCGCCGTCTTCCAGCAGGCGTGCCTGCAACTGCACGTTGCCACCGGCCAGCACCTGCGCCTGGTTGGTCTGCACTTCCAGCCGCAGCGGGCTGTTCGGCTCCAGCACCTGCACCACGTAGCGGCCCTGTGCCTGCGCGCTCTGCAGCGTGTACGCACCGGCGGCACTGGTCGCGCCGGTGCGCAGCATGCTGCTGCCATCCCTCACCGGCATGCCGGCCTGCTGCAACGCGCGCGCGTCGACACTGCGGGCCACGCTGCTGCGGCCCGCCGGGTCGCGCACTTGCAACGCATTCGCCGGCACTGCCCGCGCGCCTTCGGCCGGGCTCAGCTGGATCACCGCGTCGGGCGCCGTCAGCGGCAACTCCAGGCCGCGTTGCAGCTGCGCGCCATCGACCTGCTGCCAGTAGCTGCGGCTGACCGAGGCATACGGCGTAGCCGCCTGCAGCGATTGCGCCGGGTCCAAGGCCCAGGCGAAGGACAGCGGCGCGCGTTCGCTGTCATCGGCCGGCAACGGCGCGGCCACCAGTGCCGCAGGCACCTGATCGCCCGCGCGGGCGGCCTGCAGCGGCTGCGCGGCCTGCGCTGCGGAAAGGGACAGTACTGCCAGCACGGCGCCGGCCAGCAGGGTGGATTGAATCGTCATGGTCGTCTCCCTCACTGGGTCAGGTCGTTGCGCAGCAGGGTGCCCAGGCCGAAGCACTCGCGGCGGCTCTGGTTGTGGCTGAGCGGTTCCGCGCCCTGGGTACGCGCCTTGTCGGTGAACCAGGTGGTGCCGGCGGCCTTCTGGCTGCTGCACTCCAGGAAGCCATCGGAGCAGGACGACAGCCAGTTCTGGGTGAACTCCAGGCCGACGTTGGCGGCATAGCCGCCGCAGTAACTGTTGCTGTCCCACACCGCCGATTCCACGTCGCTGCCGACCACCGCGCGGAACGGCTTGGGCAGCGCTGGGCGACCGGCCGTGCCATACAGGTTCTGCGCGTTGTAGGTGGCCATGCTCGCCACCTGCTGCTGGCGCACCGCGTCGTTCTTGTAGCCCAGCAGCCAGCCCAGCGAGGTTTCGAAGGTGTTGCCGTTGAGCACCGCATCGGCCAGCGGCGTACCCGCCGAGGAAGGTGCCAGCGCGGTGACCTTGCGCACCGTGCGGATGATCTTCGGATAGCGGCTGTCGTAGGTCGGGTTGGACAGGATCCAGCGCACCACATTGCCGCCGTTGGAATGGGTGATCACCACCAGCTGGGTGATGCCACGGCTGTCGATGAAGCCGGTCAGCTGGTTGGCCAGGCAACCGGCCGCTTCCGGTTTCCACATGTACTGGGTGAAGTCACAGTTGATGACGACGTAGTTGCTGCTGTTCGGCAGGCCCTGGCGCACGGTGTCGATAATCGCCGGCTGCCAGTAGTCCTGGGTGGCGTTGGTCTGCGCGCCGGTGCCATGCACGAAGGCCACGCCGACCACGTCGGCGGCCTGCGCCGGCGCTGTTGCAAGCCCGAGGAGCAGGGCCAGGACGGTACTTCCTGTTGCGGTGCTGCGCATCGCTTCTCTCCCTCTGTCTTCGGATCCCCCCGACCCGGCTGGAACTGGACGGCCCTGGCGCTTGCCGTTGTGCCGATGCTCGCGGTGCAGCGGCGTGAAAGTCCGTGCGCTGCGCCCGGAATCAGGAGACTGACGTCAAACGATGACGCTTTTCATATCGCGACAATGACCATGCCGGGTCTGGCCGTATGACCGATGGCCACTGCAGTGTCGTATGGGGGCTGCGATCATGGCGCGTTGTTTTCTCTCCCGGAGCCTGTCCATGTCGCTGATTTCCCACCCTGCCCGCCCGCTGCTCGGCCTTGCCGTCGTCGCGGCCCTGGCCGGTTGTGCCGCCACCGCCACCAAGCCGACCGCCGTCGAAGCCAACATCACCACCAAGGCGGTGGGCTATCTGGACCAGAGCGCGGTTCCGGCCAGCCTCGACCTGGTACCGGCACCACCGGTGGCCGGTTCGGCCGCGCTCGCCCTGGACGAGCAGGTCAGCCGTGAAGCCCGCGCGCTGCGTGGCAGCCCGCGCTTCGCCCAGGCCGGCGTCGATGCGGAGCTCGGCTTCCCCGAAGGCGCCAACCACTTCTCCTGCGCCGCCGACATCGACGTCGACGCGGTGAAGACCCCGGCGCTGTATCGCCTGCTGGAGCGCAGCCGGATCGACGCCAGTGCGGCGACCAAGGCGGCCAAGAACCACTACCAGCGCCCGCGCCCGTTCATGGTCAACGGTGAACCGACCTGCTCGCCGAAGGACGAGGAAGGCCTGCGCAAGAACGGTTCCTACCCGTCCGGCCACACCTCGATCGGTTGGGCCTGGGCACTGATCCTGTCCGAGATCGCGCCGGACCGCGCCGATGCCATCCAGGCCCGTGGCCGCAACTACGGCGAGAGCCGCCTGGTCTGCAACGTGCACTGGCAGAGCGACATCCTCGAAGGCCGCTTCATGGGCGCCGCCGCGGTGGCCCGCCTGCACGACAACGCTGCGTTCAACAAGGACCTGCTGGCCGCACGCAAGGAAATCGCCGCCGCACGCAAGGCCGGCCTGCACTCCAGCCGCGATTGCACTACCGAGAACGCGGTGCTGAAGGTGCGCCCGCAGAGCGCGCTGTAAGCGCGCGCCGGATCACTCGTTGCCGGCCAGCGGCCGGCACTACCAAGGGGCGTAAGGAAGAAGGGCCGGCATTGCGCCGGCCCTTCTTCATTGCATCAACGCAGCCACCGCATCAGAACTTCGCGGTGAACTCCACGCCCCAGGTACGCGGCTCGTTGAGGAAGCCGGTCAGGTTGTTGAAGTCGATCGCACCGACCACGCGGGTCTGGTTGGTCAGGTTGCGGCCGAACACGGCCACGTCGTACTGGCCGTAATCCCAGTTGTAGCCCAGGCGCAGGCCGCCTTCCAGCGAACTACGGCCGCGGAATTCCGGCGACTCGTAGATGAAGAAGTTCACCGCGCTGCGGTAGGCCCAGTCCGTGTAGGCGTACAGCTCGCTGCCATCGCTGAGCGGGAAGCCCACGCGCAGGGTCGCGTTGTGGATCCACTTCGGTGCCTGCGGCAGCGGGTTGCCGTTCACCAGCGCATAGGTCTGGCCGTTGATCACCGTGGTCGGGTCGTTGATGGTGCAGCCACCGCCGCAGATCGCCACCGCCAGATCCTTGTCCTTGATCTCGGTGTCGTTGTAGCTGCTGCCAAAGGTCAGCAGGACGTTGTCGGCCAGGTAGGCTTCCAGGTCCAGTTCCACGCCCTGGCCGATGGTCTTGTCGGCGTTGAGCAGGGTGGCGGTGTTGTTGCTGCCACCCACCGCGATCAGCTGCTGACCATCGACGTTGTAGCGGAACACGCTCAGGCCCACGCGCGCGCGGCGCTCGAACAGGTCGGCCTTGATGCCGGCTTCATACGAGATGACCTTCTCCGAGTCGGCCTGCGACAGGCCCGGCGCGAAGGCCAGGCGGCCCTGGATCGACGGTGCGCGGAAGCCCTTGGCCACGCGGGCGTAGGCGTTGATGTCGTCGGTCAGCTTGTAGACGCCGCTGACATCCCAGCTGACGTCGTTGACGTCGGTGTTGGCCAGGTACGGGCCGCTGACCGGGGTGCCGAACGGAACGGCCTGCAGCACGCTGGCGCTGAAGTCCTTCTTGTCCTGGGTGTAGCGCACGCCGGCGCGCAGCTTGAAGCGATCGGTGACATCGAAGTCGCCCGAAGCGAACACCGCCCACGCCTTGTTGCGCTGGTTCTGCACCACGTGGCCGGTCTGCGGGTTGCCCGGGGTCAGCGAGTCGTAGTTGAAGTTGTTGATGGTCACGTCTTCATCGAAGTAGAAGACGCCGGCCTGCCAGTCGAAGCGGCCCCATTCGTTGGACTCGATGCGCACTTCCTGCGTCCACTGCCGGTGGTGCGGCAGGCCGTCGGCCGACTCCGACGAGAACGGAATCAGGCCCGGACCGTAGTTGCCGGCACCGAGGAAGGCCGCACCGTAGCCGCCGTCGATGTCACCGCGGTTGAGCGATTCGGCGGTCTCGTAGCCGGTGATCGAGTGCAGGGTCACCGAGCCGAGGTTCCACTGCAGGCGCGCGCTGCCGCCCCAGGTTTCCAGGTCGGAGAAGTTGACGCCGTCGTTGGCCACCTTGTCGCGGTCGAAGTTCTCGACCAGCGAATTGCCGCCCTTCTGGATGATGTTGGCGCGGAACAGGCGCGCGGTGCCGTTGAGCTTGCGCTTGTGCAGGTTGAACAGCGCTTCGAAGTCGTCGCCTTCGTACAGGAACTGCACGCGGCCGGCGGCTTCGTCATAGCCTTCGAAGCCACTGTTGGGGGCACCGGCGCGGGTGTTGTCGACCCAGTCATCGCGGCGCTGGTAGATCGCCGAGACACGTGCCGACCAGCGGTCGGTCAGCGGGCCGCCGTAGGCGCCCTGCACGTTCCAGCTGTTGTAGCTGCCGTAGCCCACGCGCACGTAGCCGTCGGCATCCTGCGACGGTCGCGCCGAATCGAACTTGACCACGCCGGCCGGGGTGTTGCGGCCGAACAGCGTGCCCTGCGGGCCACGCAGCACTTCCACGTTGGCCAGGTCGAACAGCGGGAAGCCCTTCAGCAGCGGGCTTTCCTGCACCACGTCGTCATACACCAGCGACACCGGCTGCGAAGCATTGAGGTCGAAATCGGTGTTGCCCAGGCCGCGGATGTAGAAGCGCGGGAAGGCACGGCCGTAGGACGACTCGATGTTGAGGCTGGGCACGCGCGCGGCCAGGAAGCGGATGTCATCGCCGGCCGAGCCGAGCACATCCAGCTTCTCGCCCTGGATCGCGCTCAGTGCGACCGGTACGTCCTTGGCGTTCTCGACGCGGCGCTGCGCGGTCACCTGCAGGGCATCGAGGGCAACCGGATCCTTGGCGGCGGGGGTTTCCTGAGCGGCTGCTACCAGCGGCAGCAGGGCGGAAAGAGCGGCAACGAGGGGGCGCGCGACCGGAAGGCGGCCACGGGAAGTACGGGTCGGGGACATGGCGGTAGGCTGTGTTTGGAGGGGTGGTAAAACGGCGCTACCAGATAATTGTTGCAATACAGCACCTACGCCGCAAATGCCCGCCGTTCATGGCCCCGTCGCCGGAGCCCCCGGGCGCTCGCTAGACTCGGGGTTTCCAACGCGACGGACCCGCCGCCATGACCCAGTGGTACTTCCATGCCTCCGCCCAGGCCGAGCGCATCGGCCCGCTTGATGACGAGGCCGCGCGCCGCTACGCGCAGGCCAATCCGCGCGCGCTGGCCTGGTGCCAGGGCATGAGCGGGTGGACACCGATCGCCGAGGTGGCCGAGCTGCAGGCGGTGGCCCCGGGCATGCCCAACACCCCACCGCCGGTCCCCGTCGGCGCCAGCGGCCGCGCCGACGACATCGAGTTCCGCATCGTCGGCCATGAAATGCAGTTCGTGGAGATCGAGCTCGACCCCGGCGAGAGCGCCATCGCCGAGGCCGGTGCATTGATGTTCAAGGACGCCACGGTACAGATGGACACGGTGTTCGGCGCCGCCAACGGCGACCAGGGCGGCGGCTTCATGGGCAAGGTGATGGCCGCCGGCAAGCGCGTGCTGACCGGCGAGAGCCTGTTCGCCACCGTCTACACGCAGAGCGGGCACGGCAAGGGCAAGGTCGCCTTCGCCGCGCCCTACCCGGGCACGGTGCTGGCAATGAAACTGGACCAACACGGCGGCCGCCTGATCTGCCAGAAGGACAGCTTCCTGGCCGGTGCGCGCGGCGTGCAGATCGGCGTGCAGTTCCAGCGCAAGATCATGACCGGCCTGTTCGGTGGTGAGGGTTTCATCATGCAGAAGCTGGAAGGCGACGGCTGGGTGTTCATCCACGCCGGCGGCTGCGTGGTGGAACGCGAGCTGGCTGCCGGCGAGCGCCTGGACGTGGATACCGGCTGCGTGGTGGCCTACCACCCGACCGTGGACATGGACGTGCGCCGTGTTGCGGGCATCAAGAGCATGCTGTTCGGCGGCGAGGGCGTGTTCCTGGCCACGCTGACCGGCCCAGGCAAGGTCTGGCTGCAGTCGCTGCCGTTCTCGCGCCTGGCCGGCCGCATGTGGATGGCCGCGCCGCAGGGCGGTGGCCAGAACCGCGGCGAGGGTTCGGTACTGGGGGGTCTTGGCCGGATGCTGGACGGCGACAACCGGTTCTGACCCACTCGTTTGGTAGGTGCCGACCTTGGTCGGCACTGGAATCTGCGTGTGCCGACCAAGGTCGGCACCTACGGGGTCGTTTTTTGCTGAATAGGCAACTCCCCCACCCTGCCCGCCCCGCCACGGCTTCGGTATGCTGGCGCCCTTTCCCGAGTCCGGCGCCGCGAGCGCACTGCCGATGAGCCTGTTCCGCCCCCGCATGCTGCTGTCCGTCGCCCTGATCGGCCTGCTGGCCGGCTGCGGCGGCGATCCGGTCCGGCCCACGCCGCCGCCGGCCCCCACCGTGGTGCCGCAGGCCAAGCCGGTGAAGATCGGTATCGCGCTCGGCGGTGGCGCGGCCAAGGGCTTCGCCCACATCGGTGTGATCAAGATGCTGGAAGCCAATGGCTTCGAGCCCGCGGTGGTGTCCGGCACCAGTGCCGGCAGCGTGGTCGGCGCGCTGTATGCCAGCGGCATGGACGCGTTCCAGATGCAGAGCAAGGCGGTGGCGCTGGATGAAGCCAGCATCCGCGATGTGCGCCTGTTCTCCGGTGGCCTGGTGCAGGGCCAGAAGCTGCAGGACTACGTCAACGAACAGGTCGCCAACCGTCCGGCCGAACGCCTGAAGAAGCCGTTCGCCGCCGTCGCCACCCAGCTGGAAACCGGCGAGCGCGCGATCTTCGTGCGCGGCAACGTCGGCCAGGCGGTGCGCGCATCGAGCAGCATTCCCGGTGTGTTCGAGCCGGTGAAGATCGGCGGTCGCAACTACATTGATGGCGGTGTGGTCAGCCCGGTGCCGGTGGATGCCGCACGCCAGCTCGGCGCCGACTTCGTGATCGCCGTGGACATTTCCAGCAAGGCCAGCGGGAAGGCGCCGACCGACATGCTGGGCATCGTCAACCAGTCCATCTCGATCATGGGCCAGCGCCTGGGCGAGCAGGAACTGGCGCGCGCCGACATCGTCATCCGCCCGAAGGTGCTGGACATCGGCGCCGCCGATTTCAGCCAGCGTGGCACCGCGATCCTGGAAGGCGAGAAGGCCGCGATGGCAGCCATGCCGCAGATCCGCGCGAAGATCCAGCAGCTGCAGCGCGCGCGCGCCGCTGCAGCGGCGCCGGCCCCGGTGGCCGCGCCGAAGTGCGAGGAAGCCTCGCGCCTCGGCAAGCTGATGGGCCGCAAGGACAAGTGCTGATTCCTTGATGCGTGGCCACCGGGCACGCCCGGTGGTCGCTCAGGGCTCCAGCTGCGACAACGGCAACGCCTGGAACCCCTTCACCGTGCGCAGCACGAAGCTGGAATTGGCATCGGCCACGCCGCCGGCATTGAGCAGCCGGTCCAGCAGGAAGTGCGAGAAGTGCTCCAGGTCGCGCACGTAGACGTGCAGCAGGTAGTCCATGTCGCCGGTCAGCGCGTGGCAGGCCACCACTTCATCCCAGCCCTGCACGCTGTCCACGAAGTGGCCGATGGCGGCCTGGTCGTGCTTTTCCAGCTGCACGCGCACGAAGGCCTGCAGGCCCAGGCGCAACTGCCGCGGTTCCAGCCGCGCGCCGTAGCCGACGATCACACCCTCGCTTTCCAGCCGCTGCAACCGCCGCAGACAGGCCGAAGGCGAAAGATTCACCCGCGCCGCCAGTTCGGCGTTGGTGGCGCGCCCATCCCGCTGGATTTCAGCCAGCAGGCGTATATCCGTGCGATCAAACTGGACTTCTCCGGCCATTGTTGCCCCGCAACATGGTGAGTACGCAAGGATATTGCGCCAACAGGGCCAACGGGCGCAACTTTTGCAACCCTGTTGCGCGTGCTCTGCCCTAGCATCGTAGGCATCCCGTCAAGGAGTGCCCCATGGACCTCGCCCAGCCCCGCCGCGTCGAACACCAGCAGACCGACAAGGGCTACGTGCCGGTGTACACCACCGCGCTCGTCGAGCAGCCGTGGGACACCTATACCGCCGACGACCACGCCACCTGGAGCACGCTGTACCAGCGCCAGCGCGAGCTGCTGGTCGGCCGCGCCTGCCAGGAGTTCCTGGATGCACAGGACGAGATGGGCATGAGCGCGCACATGATTCCGCGCTTCGACCAGCTCAATGAAGTACTCGGCGCCGCCACCGGCTGGACCCTGGTCGGCGTTGAAGGCCTGCTGCCGGAACTGGATTTCTTCGACCACCTGGCCAATCGCCGTTTTCCGGTGACCTGGTGGATCCGTCGCCCGGACCAGATTGATTACATCGCCGAGCCGGACCTGTTCCACGATCTGTTCGGCCATGTGCCGCTGCTGATGAACCCGGTGTTCGCCGACTACATGGAGGCGTACGGCCGTGGCGGCGTCAAAGCCCACGCGATCGGCCCGGATGCACTGCAGAACCTGACCCGCCTGTACTGGTACACGGTGGAGTTCGGCCTGATCGATACGCCCGAAGGCCTGCGCATCTACGGCGCCGGCATCGTGTCGTCGAAGGGCGAGTCGCTGTACTCGCTGGAATCGGCCGCGCCCAACCGCATCGGCTTCGACCTGCAGCGGATCATGCGCACGAAGTACCGCATCGACACTTTCCAGAAGACCTACTTCGTCATCGACAGCTTCGAACAGCTGATGCAGGCGACGTCGCCGGACTTCACCCCGATCTACGCGGCACTGGCCAGCCAGGCGCATCTGCCGGCCGGTGACGTGCAGGGCGATGACCGCGTGTTCCAGAAGGGCACCGGTGATGGCTGGGCCGACGGCGGCGACGTGTAAGCGCACGGCGTACAGCGCTTCGCATTGAAAGGAAAACGGCGCACCTGGATGCGCCGTTTTCGTTGTTGTCTGCCTGCGCCATTGCAGCGGCGCAGGCGAGGGCAGGGCAGTCAGGCGTCCACGGCCCGGCAGGAACCGCGCACCATCAGCTGCGGATGCACGCTGGCCACAGCCGGCGCCTCCGGTACGTCGGCCTGCACCAGCATCGCTGCGGCCATGCGGCCGATGTCCGACACGTGGCGGCGCACCGAGGTCAGCGGCGGCCACAGCCGCGAGGCCAGCGGGCTGTCGTCGTAGCTGACGACCGACAGCTGCTGTGGCACGGCAATACCCGCACGCAGCGCGACCTGGTAGACACCGGCCGCCATCTCGTCGTTGCCGGCGAAGATCGCACTGGGGCGGCGTTCCCCCAGCAGCAACCGTTCGGCGGCATGCACGCCGGATTCGAAGGTGTCGCCCGCTTCCAGCACGCGCTCGCCCGGCAAGGTCAGCCCCACCTGGGCCAACCGGTCAAGGAAGCCATGGGTACGCTCACGCGCCGCGCGCCGGTCACCCGGTCCGGCGATCACCGCGATGTCGCGGTGGCCGAGCGACAGCAGGTAGCCCGCTGCTGCTGCCGCGCCATCGCGATCGTGGGTGACCACCGCCTGCACGTCTTCTTCCGACGCATGCGCGTTGATCCGCACGTAGCGGCAGTCGATGTCGTCCAGCATCTGCGCGAGTGCAACCGATTCGGATGCACGCGGGCCGAGGATCACCCCATGCAGCTTCTGCTGCTGCACGAAGCGGCGCACGCCCTGCGCGCACTCCGGGTCCTGGCTGTCGCAGGGATGCACCACCAGCTCATAGCCGGTGCCGCGCAGCGCTTCAAGCGCGCCGTGCTGCAGGTCGACAATGCATTGGGCGCCGGGGTCGTCGTACACCAGCCCGATCAGGAAGGAGCGGCGGAACGCGAGTCCGCGCGCCAGGGGGTCGGGCACGTAACCGACCTCGCGCATCAACGCCTCGACCTTGTCGCGGGTGTCTTTGCGCACCAGCGGCGAGTTGTTGATGATTCTTGAAACCGTTTTCTTGGAAACTCCCGACAGTCGTGCGATGTCGTTGATCGTGGCAGCCTTGCCTTTCGATGCCGGTAACGCGGCATCGCTCATATTTCGCACTGACATGTATAGAACCAGGTAAGTCGGAGAATTCTAGCCTTGCGCCCGTCGGGCGCGAAGTTGCGGAATGTCGCAGCTGGAGCGGCACAGACCGTGTTCGACACGTTCCACCGCGTGAGGTTCCATTGTGATCGCTCTACTGCGTTTGCATCTGAACCGTTTTTCACGCGTGCTTGCCACGAATGCGGGTGCGACGCGCGCGAACACCAACATTCCCTTAACCATGCTCCGCTACAGTCGGGGCATGGACCTGCAGACCTCTCCGTTTCCGGCGTTCCGTGGCCGCGACCGGTTGATCGCCGCAGTCGACGCGGCGATGACCTCCGGTGATGCCGGGCGCATCACCGCCGACCTGCAGCTGGCGCTGCAGGAAGCCATCGCGGACAGCCGCATCGAGCTACCCGAATGCGTGCACCGTCCGGTCAGTGATCATTACGCGCGACGCCCGCTGTACCACAGCCAGGAACACGGCTACAGCGTGATTGCCATGAGCTGGGGCCCAGGGCAGGGCACGCCGCTGCACGACCACGATGCCATGTGGTGTGTGGAGGGCGTGTGGTTGGGGGAACTGGAGATCACCCGTTACGAACTGCTGGAATGCGCCGGCGAACGCTGGCGCTTCCGACGCCACGCCGCGCTGCGCGGCGGCTGCGGCAGCGCCGGCAGCCTCATTCCACCTCACGAATACCACACCCTGCGCAATGCCAGCGATGAAGCCCTGGCCATTTCGGTGCATGTATACGAAGCGCCGATGGAACGTTCGGCGGTGTTCGACCCGCTTGGGGGTGACTGGTACCAGCGCCGCATCCAGGCACTGCAGGCCGACGCAGTCTGAATCCGCCGCAGGGCAGGATACCAGCACCTTCGCAGCGTGCATGGCATCATGCGCCGCTGCGCTGCCGGACCCGGCGGCGATCCGCGATGCCCCATCGGGCAAGGAGCAAGACCATGTCCAGCGCTGATCCGCGCCTGCGCGCGCTGTTGAAGCTGGCACCGGTGATTCCGGTGTACACCCCCGAAGACGTGAATGAAGCCGTCGAGGTAGCCCAGGCACTGTTCCGCGGTGGCCTGCCGGTGATCGAGGTGACCCTGCGCACGCCGCAGGCGCTGGACGCCATCAAGGCGATGGTCGAGGCCGTGCCGGATGCGGTGATCGGCGCCGGTACCGTGCTCAATGCCGCACAGATGCAGGCGGCGAAGCAGGCCGGCGCGCGCTTCGCGGTGTCGCCCGGGGCTACACCGGCCCTGTATGCCGCCGCACGCGATGCCGACCTGCCATACCTGCCCGGTGCCGCCACCGCCTCGGACCTGATCCTGGGCCTGGAACACGGCAAGGACACCTTCAAGTTCTTCCCGGCCGTGCAGGCCGGCGGTGCCGCGCTGCTGGCGGCCTGGCACGGCCCGTTCGCCGACGTGCGCTTCTGCCCGACCGGCGGCATCAGCGCGCAGACCGCGCCGCAGTTCCTGCACCTGCCCAATGTGCTGTGCGTGGGCGGTTCGTGGCTGACCACCCCGGCGCTGCTGCAGACCCGTGACTGGGAGGCGATCGAGCGCCTGGCGCGCGAGGCATCGGTGCTGGCCAGCTGAACACGCTGCACGAATCTCCAAAGGTTTGATCGTGATCAAAGCGCCGGCCTCGAGCCGGCGTCATTCTGTGGGCAAGCGCACTGCGGAGATCCGAACATGCAATCCACCATGAAGGCCGCCGTCGTACGCGAGTTCGGCAAGCCACTGGTCATCGAGGAAGTCTCGGTACCGCGCCCGGGGGCGGGCGAGGTGCTGGTCAGGATCGAGGCCTGTGGCGTCTGCCACACCGACCTGCACGCCGCCGAGGGCGACTGGCCGGTGAAACCGAACCCGCCATTCATCCCCGGCCACGAGGGCGTGGGGCACGTCGTGGCCGTGGGAGGCGGGGTAGGGCACGTCAAGGAAGGCGACAGGGTCGGCATCCCCTGGTTGTACTCGGCGTGTGGCCATTGCGAACACTGCCTGGGCGGCTGGGAAACGCTGTGCGAAACGCAGCGCAATACCGGCTACTCGGTCAACGGCGGCTTCGCCGAGTACGCACTGGCCGATGCCAACTATGTCGGCCTGCTTCCGAAGGAAGTGGGCTTCGTCGAGATCGCGCCGGTGCTGTGCGCCGGCGTGACCGTCTACAAGGGCCTGA
Source organism: Stenotrophomonas sp. YJH_SMC_12-1 (assembly GCF_059370935.1). Taxonomy (NCBI): domain Bacteria; kingdom Pseudomonadati; phylum Pseudomonadota; class Gammaproteobacteria; order Lysobacterales; family Lysobacteraceae; genus Stenotrophomonas; species Stenotrophomonas sp. YJH_SMC_12-1. The sequence goes on from NZ_JCAFUD010000007.1 coordinate 251,713, forward strand.
AGGTCACCGACACCAAGCCCGGTGACTGGGTGGCGATCTCCGGCATCGGCGGCCTGGGCCACATGGCGGTGCAGTACGCCCGCGCGATGGGCTTGAACGTGGCCGCGGTGGACGTGGACGACAGCAAGCTGGCGCTGGCGCGGCAGCTCGGTGCGCAGGTCACCGTCAACGCACGCACCACCGATCCGGCCACGTTCCTGAAGAAGGAAATCGGCGGCGCGCACGGCGCCCTGGTCACCGCGGTTTCACCGAAGGCATTCGAGCAGGCGCTGGGCATGGTCCGCCGTGGCGGCACCGTGTCGCTCAACGGCCTGCCGCCGGGCAATTTCCCGCTGGACATCTTCGGCATGGTGCTCAACGGCATCACCGTACGCGGCTCGATCGTCGGCACCCGGCTGGATCTGCAGGAATCGCTGCAGTTCGCCGCCGAAGGCAAGGTCGCGGCCACGGTCAGCACCGACCGCCTGGAAAACATCAACGATGTGTTCGCGCGGATGCACGCGGGCACCATCGAAGGCCGCGTGGTGATCGACTTCGCCGCCTGACCGCCTGTGCATGGCCGCCGCTGCTCCGTACCCCTCTCCCACGGGCACGGCGGCCATGCCGATCCATCGGTAGTGCCGGCCGCTGGCCGGCAACCCGGGCACTCCGTGGCAGCCGTACAATGCGCGCATGCCTGGCCTGCTCAAGACCCTGTTCCTGTCCATCGTCGCCCTGATCGGCGGCGTGCTGTCGCTTGCCCTGGTCAGCAGCGTCGCCAGCTGGCTGCCGCCGCTGCTGGGCCTGTCACCGGACAACAACAGCATGCAGCTGGGCTGGGATCTGGCCTTCAGCGTGCTCGGCGGCATCGCAGGCATCGCCTTCGCCACCTACTACGCGCCCTGCTGGCCGCGTTCGCACGGCTTCTCGATCTGGTCGCTGATCGCACTGGGCTGCGGATACGCGATGTGGACCGCAGGCGCGGATTTCCCGCTCTGGTTCGTCATTTCGCTGTTGGCATCGCTGCCGCTGCAGCTGCTGGTGGGCTGGTGGTTCGGCCGCCGCCCCTCGCGGGATCCGCGCTGAACGTATGCAGGTAGTGCCGGGCGCTGGCCGGCAACCTCGGCCATCCTGCAGTTGCCGGCCAGCGGCCGGCACTACCGCTTCAGCGACGGCAGCGTCTGCTTCAACCGCGCGATGCCCTGCCATGGGTCACCCTTCAGCCGCTTCGCGCGCGCCAGTGCCTTGGCCATCGGAAACGCGTCGGCCGCACTGACGCGTGCAAGCTCTTCCCAGCGCAGCGGCACCGCCACGCCGGCAGCATCGCGCGCGCGCAGCGACCACGAACACACGCTGGTCGCACCGCGTGTGTTGCGCAGCCAGTCAATGAAGATCACGCCGCTGCGCTTGGCCTTGCTCATCGTCGCCACGTAGCGATCAGGCTGCTCCAGCGCCATTGCCTGCGCGAACGCCTCGCAGAACGCCTTCGTCTCGTCCCATCCGGCCTTGGGCTGGAGCGGCACCACCACGTGCACGCCTTTGCCACCGGACAGCCGCACGAAGCTCTGCAGGCCCACCTGCTGCAGGCGGTCACGGACATCGCGCGCAGCGGCCTTCACCTGTGCCCAGTTCACCCCTTCGCCGGGATCGAGATCGAACACGAGGCGGTCTGGATGCTCGGGATCGGCCACGGTCGCGCCCCACGGATGCAGCTCCAGCGTGTTCATCTGCACCAGCTGCAGCAGGCCCCGCGCATCGTCGACGTAGACGTAGTCCTCGCGGCCGCTCTTCTGCTGCAGGGGTACCGCATGTACCGCGTCCCCCAGGCCGGGGCCATGGTGCTTCTGGAAGAAGCAGGCCTTGCCCACGCCCTCCGGGCAGCGCAGCAGTGACAGTGGACGTCCGGCGATTTCGGGCAGGATCCAGCGCGCCATGCGCTGGTAGTAGTCGGCCACGTCACACTTGCGCAGTTTCTGCCTTGGAAACACCACCCGCTCCGGATGAGTGATCTCGACCTCGCCTCCGGTTTCGGCATCTGCGGTGCTCATTCCCAGGTCCTCCTTCTGCTTGTCGCTGCGCAGTCGCTTGAAACTGGCCTGGCGCAGCAGGCCTTCCTTGCCCCAGCCACGGAAGGCCACCTCGGCAACCGCCACCGGCTTCACCCAGCGTACGCTGGCAGCGCGGAACGGCACATGCGCCGGCAGCTGCAGCACGGGCGTCTTCACCGCCAATGGCTGCAGTGCCTTGAGCAGCGCGCGCAGGCTTTGGTCGTCGAAACCGGTGCCAACGCGGCCCACATAGCGCAAGCCGCCCTTGTCCGGCGTCGCCAGCAGCAGCGAGCCGAACCCCACCCGTGAACCCTTGGGTGCCGTGTAGCCGACGATCAGGAACTCGTCGGTGTCTTCGTGCTTCACCTTCACCCAGCTGCGCGCGCGGGTATTGACGTACGGGGCATCCACCTGCTTGCTGACGATGCCTTCGAATCCGGCCTTGCCACTGGCAACGAACACCTGCGGGCCATGGTCGATCACGTGCTCGCTGAAGGCCAGGGTGCCAGGCGCGGGCCCAATGAGCTCTTTCAGGAGTGCTTTGCGCTCCAGCAACGGCGCACGACTGATATCCGCTCCAGCCACGCCCGGAAGATCGAACACGATGTAGCGCAGCGGTTGCTTCGAACTGCCGTCGATCACCCGCTGCAACGCTGCGAAGTCACTGCGTCCTTCCTTGTCCAGCACCACCAGTTCGCCGTCCAGGCGTGCATCGCGCACCGGCAGCGCCTGCACGGCCTGCACCACTTCGGGAAAATCACCGGTCCAATCCAGACCATTGCGGGAGCGCAGCTTGACCTCGCCATTGTGCAGATCAGCCAGCAGGCGATAGCCATCCCACTTGATCTCGTGAAGCCAGCGGTCGCCGTCCGGCGCACTGTCGCGATGATCGGTCAACTGCGGTTTGAATGCATGCGGGTAGGGTGCGTCACGTGCGCCGTGCAGTTGCAGCGCGCGTGCATGCCAGCGCACATCGGCCTTGCGTGTGGTCGTGCGTGCGACGGGTGCAGCTCGCGCCGTCTTGTCCGCGGAACGCTTCTTCGCCGCAGGTGTTCGTTTCGGCATCGGTGCCGTCAGCAGGTCATCCGCCTCCGCGTCGCGCGCTTCCCCGTCACCGCGCTTGATCAACAGCCACTGCACCTGGCGTCCCTTCATCGCGGTCCGCACCAGCTTCCAGCCACCGGCCAGGCGTTGTCCATGCAGCACGAAGTCGATCTTGCCCGCCGCCAGTGCCTGCAGTGGATCGCCTTCACAGGCCCAGGTGCCGTGATCGAAGACTTCCACGTGGCCCGCACCATAGTGACCTTCAGGAATGTCTCCCTCGAAACCGGCGTAGGACAACGGATGGTCTTCCACTTCCACGGCCAGCCGCTTTTCACCGACGCGCAGGGAAGGCCCCTTGGGCACCGCCCAGCTCTTCAGTACGCCGTCCATTTCCAGGCGGAAGTCATAGTGACGCGAGCTGGCATGGTGCAGCTGGATGACAAAGGTCGGCCGCCGCTTCGGGTCGCCCGGTGCGGGCGTGTCGTCGGGCTCCGTTGTCTGCCCGGCGCCACCGCCAAGCCGGCGTTTGCGCCGATACTGGTGCAACGACATGGCTCACCCCGCCTTGCGTCGGGGTGCGGTCTTCTTTGCAGCCTTCTTCGTTGTCTTCTTTGCGGCCTTCTTCACTGGCGACTTGGCGGCTGCTTTGCGCGTTGCGGCCTTCTTCGCTGGCGTTCGCTTGTTCGCATCCAGGCTCTTCTGCAGCAGCGCCATGAAGTCGACCACATTGGTACTGGCGTCCTCGCGCGGTGCCGGCTCATCGTCCACCCGCGTGGTGCCGCCCTTGGACTTGATGCGCTTGTTCAACACCTGCTGCAGGCGCTCGCGGAATTCATCGTGGTACTGCGACGGATCCCAATCGCCGGCCATCGACTCGATCAACTGCTCGGCCATCGCCGTTTCCTTGCTGGTGATGCGATAGTCGGACAGCTTGCCGGTGGGCAGCTTGTAGTCCTCGGGATCCACCAGTTCCTGCGGATAGCGCAGGATCATCAGCACCAGCGCGTCCTCATGCGGCATCACCGCACACAAGTACTCGCGCGTACGCACCACCACCCGCGCGATGCCCACCTTGCCGGTGCTGCGCAACGTTTCGCGCAGCAGCACGTAGCCCTTCTCGGCCTTCTTGCCGGGCACCAGCAGATACGGTTTCTCGTAATAGCGCGGGTCGATCTGCGCCGCATCCACGAATGATTCCACCTCCACCGCTTCGTGGCTTTCCGGCGCAGCCGAGCGGATATCACCTTCCTCCAGCACGACATAACTGCCCTTGTCGTACTCATAGGCTTTGACGATGTCCTTCCAGGGCACTTCCTCGCCAGTGTCGGCGTTGACCCGTTCGAAACGGATCGGCTTGCGGTCGCGGGAATCGAGCATGCGGAACTGCAGGTCGACCTTGCGTTCGCCGGACATCAGCGACACCGGCACGTTGAGCAGGCCAAACGACAGCGTGCCGGTCCAGATCGGGCGGGCCATGGGCGTACCTTTGGCGGGGCAGGGCATCCAGCTTCGGATGGGCGGTGTAAACCACCCGTGTCGATACCGTGCACGTGGGTTCTACGCAGATGCGGTAGTGCGGGCCGCTGGCCGGCAGAGCTCGCGGCCTGAAGTTTCCTGGGGTTGCCGGCCAGCGGCCGGCACTACTGCAGCAACGGCCTCACCGCCGCCGCCGGAATATGGTCCAGCGCGCGCCAGGCGTCCTCCACCACCGGCCGCGCCTGCGACCAGCCCAACCGTGACTGCCCGCGCATCTGTTCCCAGTGCTCGGCCAGTTCCTCGCAGGTATCGGCGGCATCACCGCGTGGCCAATCCGCGGCATGCGTGGTCAACGCGAAGGCATACACCGGACACAGGTCGCGCCAGTTCCGGTGGCTCTGCCCGCGGCGCTCCTCGTAGTCGCTGAGCATGTACTGCAGGTAGTCCTGCGCCACCGCCTGGGGGTCTTCATGGCGACGCGTACGGCGCTGCGCGCTGCGCTGGCCGAGCGGATCGAGCAGGGCGTTGAACACGGACGTTGCGGGTCGTTCAAGACGGGGCATGGCCGGCTCCTGCAGCGGGGGCGGGTGGGCAGGAATACGCGCGGTGCCGTTACCGGGGGGTGAGCGAGATGTTCATGACGCCAGGTTCGCAACGGCTTTACCTGCGGGGCGGTGTAGTGGAATCCCCCCAAGGGCAGGTACCAGACCATGAGCCGAGAGACCTCGCGAGACCCGCTGCGGGAGAACCACCCGCCCATTCCCGGCGAGCAGCGCGGCAAGCGCGATGCCGACAACGCCGACTACCGCGGAACCGGCGCGCCGTTCTTCGATGCCGAGCACGACCACCTGCCGGTGAAGCACGAGGCTGAACAGGCGGCCCAGGACCGCAAGGATGGCGGCGACCGCCATCGCGGTGGCCAGGAGAGCCCGCTCAAGCGCCGTGAACGGAAGCAGCGCGCGAGCGACAACCAGGACGAGGCGCTGGAGGAGACCTTCCCGGCCAGCGACCCGACCTCGCCGTTCGTGCCAGCCAAGGCCCCCGACTGACCGGTAGTACCGGCCGCTGGCCGGCAGCCTCCTGACGCCCTGCACGGCGCGAGGCCGGCCAGCGGCCGGCACTACCTCTTTCAGCGCCACGACCATTGCAGGCCGACGTTGGCTCGCCGTCCCGGTCCCGGCTCGTAGAAGCGACCATTGCCGTCATTGACGATCACCGAGCCGATGTAGGTCTGGTCCAGCACGTTCTCCAGCCGGGCGAAGGCGCGCAGCTCGCCGCCCGGCAGCGTCCATCGACGGCCGGCTTCCAGGTGCAGCAGGGCGTAGCCCGGCGCGCGCTCGGTGGCCACGTCATTGACCACGGTATCGCTGCTGGCCGTTGCCTCCAGCGCCCACTGCCAATCGGCAGGGCTCCACTGCAGCCGGGCGAAGGCCTGCTGGCGCGGCACGCCGGGCAGGCGGCTGCCTGCAGCGACCAGGGTGTTCGAGGTCAGGTACGGCGAGCGCACCTGCGCCTGCAGCCAGGTCCACGCCAGCTGCAGTTCCAGGTGCTCGGCCAGCGGCTGTCGGTACTGCAGCTCCAGCCCCTGGCGGCGGGTGCGGCCAATGTTGCGGTAGGTGCTGCGTCCGCCGATATTGCTGGCAACGGCCAGCTCGTCGTCGGTATCTGCACGGAACAGGCTGATATCGAGTTGGTTGCCATCCTGTGCGTGCCACTTGCTGCCAACCTCGATGGAGCGGCTGCGCGCGGCGGCCAGATCCAGTGCCAACCCGGCTTGGCCGTCGGCGCGATAGCCCAATTCGTTGAAGGTGGGGGTCTCGAAACCACGCCCCACGGCCGCGTGCAGCCGCCACTGCGGGCTGGCCTCGAAGCTGACGCCTGCCACCGGCGTGATCGCCTGGTAGCGGCGGTGGCCACTGTCGTCGGGGTTGGCGCCGACGATGTAGCGGTCATTCGATTCGAATCGCACGGCGCTGTGGCGCAGCCCGGCCAGCAGCGACCAACGCGGGCTCCATTGCCACCAGGCCTGGGCGAACTGATCCACGTTCTGCACGACGTCGATCTGGTCACGACGCAGCCGCCCACGCACGCCCAGGGCGCTGCCGATGAAGTTCTCGAAGCCGGTGCGGTGCTGACGCTGGCGGTCGGCGCTGAGCCCGGCTACCAGGTCCAGCGGTCGCCCGGCCAGATCACCGTGCCAGCCCCAGCGCGCGTCCAGCCCGCCATAGCCGCCCTGCAGATCGATCACGCCGCCGGCATGCAGCGGGCTGTTGGTCTGGGGTGCCGGCGGAATCGGCAGGTACTGGCGTACCGCGCGCTGGCCGGCATAGCCCATCAATTGCCAGCGCTGTGCCCCGGTCTCCCGCGTCCAGCGCAGGCCGGCCTGCTGCTGGCGCACGGTTTTGCGGGTGTTGTACTGGTGCGCGACTGCCGTGGCCTGGCGCGGATCAGCCGCCACCTGGGCACGGGTCAGGCCCAGCGGATCCTGCGCATCGGGGGCGTCAAGCGCATTGAGCAGCAGCTCCAGCCGCCCACCGCCCAGATCACCACCGATGCGTGCGTTGAGCGATTCACGGCGCGCGCGGCTATGGTCCCGCCAGCCATCGGTGCGGAAGTGATTGGCGGCGATGTTGTAGTCCAGCACTTGACCGGCACCCTTCAGCTGCGCACCGACACTGAGCGTGTTGTCGGCGCCGGCATTCACGCGCAACCGCCACGGGTCGCCGGCCTGGCCCTGCGCGCTCCAGACCTGCAGCACGCCGCCGGAGGAATTGCCGTACAACGCCGAGAACGGCCCGCGCAGCACCTCGATGCGCTCGGCGCCCAACAGGCTGGCATGCGACAGCTGGCCCTGGCCATCGGGCATGGTCGCGGGCACCCCGTCGATCAACACCCGCACCCCGCGCACCCCGAAGGTCGAGCGCGCGCCGAAGCCACGGATCGACAGCTGCGTGTCCTGGGCGAAGTTCTGCCGGTCACGTGCCAGCAGTCCGGGGACCCCGGCCAAGGCCTCAGACAGCTGCGCACCGGTGCCCGCGCGGCTGGCGTCGATCCAGACCGTGTCCTGGCTGGCCGGCAGCGCGAACGGATCGATGCCCGGCACCCGGGCGGCCTGTACCTGCACCGCAGGCAGGGCGGTGGGCGCAGGCTCGGCCACCGCCGTCCAGGGCGACAGCAGCAGGGCGGACAGCGGCAGGCAACGGCGTCGTGCGGCGGGATTCATGATTCAGGTTGATGGATCAGGCGGCAACGCACGCCATGGTACGGGGCCGCGGATGACGATGGCGGCGGCCAGCCCCTGCAGGCTTTGTTACGATGGGCTGTTTCCGGCTGAAAAGCCGCAGACCGCGTAGCGCACTTCCTCCCCCTTTCCGTCTACCGAACGAGTACCGCCGTGTCCTTCTTTGCAAACGTGGAACTGGTCCCAGGCGACCCGATCCTGGGCCTGACCGAGGCGTACAACGCCGACAGCCGCCCGACCAAGGTCAACCTGGGTGTGGGCATCTACTACGACGAGAGCGGCCGCATTCCGCTGCTGCGCGCCGTCAAGCAGATCGAGCAGCAGCTCGCCGCTGAAGCCAAACCGCGCGGCTACCTGCCGATCGATGGCCTGCCGGCGTACACGCAGGCGACGCGTGAGCTGGTGTTCGGCAAGGATTCGCCGCTGCTGGCCGCTGGCCGCGTGACCACCGCGCAGACCGTTGGTGGCAGCGGTGCGCTGCGCGTCGGCGCCGACGTGCTGAAGAAGCTGCTGCCGCACGCCACCGTTGCGCTGAGCAACCCGAGCTGGGAAAACCACCGTGCGGTGTTCAGCGCCGCTGGTTTCGACGTGCTGGATTACACCTACTTCGACCCGAGCACCCATGGCGTCGATTTCGACGGCATGCTGGCCGACCTGGGCAAGCTGGACGCCGGCACCGTGGTGCTGCTGCACGCCTGCTGCCACAACCCCACCGGTGCCGACCTCACGGTCACCCAGTGGAAGCAGGTCGCGCAGCTGCTGAAGGACAAGCAGCTGTTCCCCTTCATCGACATGGCCTACCAGGGCTTCGACAAGGGCATCGAGCAGGACGGCGCCGCCGTGCGCATCATCGCCGAAGCCGGCATCGACAGCTTCATCGTCGCCAACTCGTACTCCAAGTCGTTCTCGCTGTACGGCGAGCGCGTGGGTGCGCTGTCGATGGTGGCACCGACCGCCGCTGACGCCAAGGCGGTGCAGTCGCAGGTCAAGCGCGTGATCCGCACCATCTACTCCAGCCCGTCCACCCACGGTGCCGCGCTGGTGGCCGGCGTGCTGACCAACCCGGAACTGCGTGCGATGTGGGAGCAGGAGCTGACCGAGATGCGCGAGCGCATCCACGCCCTGCGCCAGGGCCTGGTCGAGAAGCTGGCCGCTGCCGGTGCACCGCAGTTCGGTTTCATCAACGAGCAGGCCGGCATGTTCTCCTACTCCGGCCTGAGCCGCGAGCAGGTCGAGCGTCTGCGCGACGAGTTCGGCATCTACGCCGTCGGCACCGGCCGCATCTGCGTGGCCGCGCTGAACCAGAACAACCTGGAATACGTCGCCAAGGCCGTGGCCACCGTCGCCAAGGGCTGAAGCAACGCCGCACACGCTTGAAAACAAAGGCGCCGAAAGGCGCCTTTGTTTTTTGCTCTTGCTCTTGTCTTTGCCATTCCCACCGCGCTCGCGGCGAACCAGGAAGCGCAGTGAGAGGGGCACCGTGGCCAGGACCGTGAGGCGCATGGATGCGCCGATCGAGCCCCCAGGGATGGGTTTACGGCGTGTCCTGGCCACGGTGCCCCTCTCGCTGCGCCTACATGAAGAGAGGGCGCCACGAGCGCAACGCATCTGGAAACGATTACGACTCCCCGCGCTCACGCACGCGCTGGCCGGACGGGCGACAATAGGCGTTTTCCCGCTGCCGAGACCTGCCCGCACATGTCCCGTACTTCGTTGACCCGCTTCCTGATCCAGGAACAGCACGCCGGCCGCATCAACGCCGACCTGCGCCAGCTGATCGCGGTCGTCGCCCGCGCCTGCACCAGCATCTCCATCGCCGTCAGCAAGGGCGCCCTCGGTGGCGTGCTGGGCGATGCCGGTACCGGTAACGTGCAGGGCGAGGCGCAGAAGAAGCTGGACGTCATCAGCAACGAGATCCTGCTTGAAGCGAACGCCTGGGGTGGCCACCTCGCCGCGTGCGCCTCGGAGGAAATGGACCACAGCCAGCCGGTGCCGGACATCTACCCGCGCGGTGACTTCCTGCTGCTGTTCGATCCCCTCGACGGCAGCTCCAACATCGACGTCAACGTCTCGGTCGGCACCATCTTCTCGGTGCTGCGCTGCCCGACCAATGTCGAACTGCCGGGCGACGACGCCTTCCTGCAGCCGGGCAGCAAGCAGATCGCCGCCGGCTACTGCATCTACGGGCCCAGCACCCAGCTGGTGCTGACCGTCGGCCATGGCACCCACGCCTTCACCCTGGACCGTGAGAAGGGCGAGTTCGTGCTGACCACCGAGAACATGCAGATTCCGGCGGCTACCCAGGAGTTCGCGATCAACATGTCCAACCAGCGCCACTGGGAAGCACCGATGCAGGCCTATGTCGGTGATCTGCTGGCGGGCAAGGAAGGCACGCGCGGCAAGAACTTCAACATGCGCTGGATCGCCAGCATGGTCGCCGACGTGCACCGCATCCTGACCCGCGGCGGCATCTTCATCTACCCGTGGGACAAGAAGGATCCGTCCAAGGCCGGCAAGCTGCGCCTGATGTACGAGGCCAACCCGATGGGCCTGCTGGTCGAACAGGCCGGCGGCGCCGCCTGGACCGGCCGCGAGCGCATCCTCGACATCCAGCCCGACCAGCTGCACCAGCGCGTGCCGGTGTTCCTGGGTTCGCGCGAGGAAGTGGCCGAAGCCGTGCGCTACCACCACGCGCACGACGACGCGCAGGGCTGATTGGCGGTTGCCTGACGACGGTCATGGCAGATCGATGACATGACCGTGGGGTGACACCGAGGGCGGCAAACGGCACCATCAAGCCGTTGCCGCCTAAGGAATGCACGCATGCACGAGCAGGGCCCGGTCGATTTCATCGAGGTCATCCACAACGCGGTCCCCAGCGAGGTCTGCGCGGCGATCGTCGAGCGCATGCGGGCGGCGCGTGGCCTGCAGCCCGGTGCCGTGGGCAGTGGCGTGTTCCCGGAACTCAAGCACAGCAAGGATCTGCGCATCAGCGGCCTTGATGGCTGGCAGGATGTGGACCATCAGCTGCAGCACGCGGTGTTCACCGGCCTGCTGACTTATCTACGCCGTTATCCACAGGCGTTGATTGCGCCGCTGATGTTGCAGATCCAGGACAGCAAGGGCCAACCGCGACGCCTGTCTGCCGAGGACTTCCCTGACATGCCGCAGCAGCAGCTGGCCGACCTGGCCCGCACCTGCCTGCGCCCGGGCGCCATCAACCTGCAGTGGTATGCGGCGGGCGAGGGCGGTTATCCGTACTGGCACTGCGAGCTGTACCCGAAGGATGCGCAGGCCGAGACCCTGCACCGGCACGTGCTGTGGACGCTGTACCTCAACGAGGAATTCGAAGAGGGCGAGACCGAGTTCCTGTTCCAGGGGCGGAAGATCGCACCACGCACCGGCAGTTTGTTGATCGCCCCGACTGCGTTTACCCATACCCATCGTGGCAACCGGCCGCAGGGCGGCGACAAGTTCATCGCCACCAGCTGGATCCTGTTCCAGAACGCGCAGAAGTTGTTCGGGGGAGGGTGACGTCGGGTCTGCAGGCCGATTATCGCTTGCCATGTGGAGTCGAGCTTCCTCGACTGAATCTGGAGCGAAGCCGGGCAGTCTCGACGCTACCGAGGGCGGCGGCGATAAAGAATTGCGCCCGCCACTACGCCGAAAACCGCCACACCGAAGCCAACAAGTGCCTCTTCTCCCAGCGCGTCGCCCGACATCAGCTTGCCGGCCGTCAGCAGCAGGACGTTCAATGGGAGCATCCACAAGAACGCGATGCCAAGCCAGTAGATGATCTTCATTTCATGCGCTCATTGATCCGGATACATCGACTTGAACCAGTAGGCCGATCTGTTCCTCATCCATGTGCTGAATTCTGCCGTCTCCAGTTCCCGCAGTTGGCGCATGTCTATTCCATAGCGTTGGAACAGCGAAATCAGCTCCCTCATACCGTCCTCATCCACAGCTGACGGATCAACAAGGACGTTGATCGTTCTGAGAAACCCCTCAACGGATACCACGCCCGATGTATTACTCAACCTGGAGAAGAATGCATCCTCGTCCAGTCGTGAGTAGAACCTCAGGGAATCAATTTCTATTTTCAGCATAGCCAGTCGTTGCGGAAGTGGTTGCGTGCAGGCTGTTCCATTCGGCTATCCGGCGGGTCCAAAGGATCGCCAGAGATTGCCGTCGCCGCCTTGCCAGGCACTGAGCTTCTCGACCGGGATTTCCTTGAGTTGACAGGTGAACTGGAGATGGAAAGAACGGGCTTCTTTCCGATAGCTGTTCCATCCAACGGCCGTCACTTTGACTTCGATCCGACTATCGCCCTTGTGCGGCTGGTGTAGTTCGACATCCGCCGAATCGGACAGCCAGTAGTCTCCCTTGTGCGCGAGGCCTGCGCCGCCACTGGTCAACCACGCATCCACTACCTCCGGCATTCCTTCGGACGAAGGCGTGTATCCCTTCAGGCTGCCGGTGATCTTGGTGAACTGCTGGGAATCGATCACGCCCTGCGACTCCGAGAAGAGGCGCAGCAGAAGGAGCGTGTCAGTGCCCTTGCGCACTACCTGACCTGTGTTTGCCGTCCACAGATGTTGCTCGAACTCATCCAGGCCGGCAGGCATATCAGTGGCAGTCGATGCCTGCGGAACGGCGACGCATTCGTGAATGGCGCGGGCCTGTACCTGCAGGGTCACAAGGGTTAGAAGGAGAGCGCTGGCCGGAAGGCAACACAGGCGTTTCATCATGTGGACACCGCTGATTCGAATTCAGTCACGCGAGCGATTGGCAGGATGTGCCTGATCAAAAGGGGATGCGTCGGATTCATGTGCTCCCGTCCATGCATCGAGGTCCTGCATCTGCAGGGGCGAGGCTTTCAGGCGCTCTGATAGCTGGATCGGTGCATCACATTGATCTCGCCATTGCAGTGGGCTTGCGGAGCGGAGCGTTGCATCGACCTGGAGCTCGATGCCGGAATCTCCGGCGGAAACAACGATAATCTGCCCTGCGATCGGCACTGCGTAGCAGCCCGTCTTTCCGGCAAATGCGCTGGATCCACTGCTATGAAACAGCCACACGCGATCGTCGGAGACAGCGAACCGGTCACCTGCTTTCGCGTCAGCGGGGAGCTGGATCGTGAGCTTGCTGAAAGTGGAACGGTCGGTCCACCACGACGAACGGAATCGTCTCAGCCCTATCACACGGCTGTTGCCGGCAACGATCTGGTGACAGGCAAAGAGCCGCTGGCGCGGCTCGACCGTAAGGCAGCTGGGATCGCGCATGGCAGCGTCTTCAACCACAAACGCGCGGGCAGCCTCTGCATCGGCACCACAGACAAACAGAAACGCACCACAGCTGAAAGCAGATAGCCGCTTCATGGGCGAACTGATTCATCGTCAAGCGAACGGAATTGCACCGTCGCTGATCGTAGGTCATCCATCTGCATCCTTCCCTGGCTTGCAGGCCATCCGGCCAAGCGCAGATTGTTGCCGGTAAGTCAGGCAGCGGTCCAGCGTTCTAGAACAGACTTCCCTGCGGCGAATCCTTCTTCGGCGGCAACGGCTTCAGGAACCGGCTGCAGTCCAGCTTCGGCCAATGGCTGTTCTGCGCGTTGAAGCCCAGACGCTTTCGCGCCAGCTTGAAACGGTTGTTCAACAGCTCCGCGTACACGCCCTGGCCACGCATGCGCGTGCCGAACTGGCTGTCGTAGTCCTTGCCGCCGCGCAGCTGCTGGATGGTACTCATCACATGCGCGGCGCGATCGGGATGATGGGTGTCCAGCCAGTCGCGGAACAACGGCGCCACTTCAAGCGGCAGGCGCAGCAGCACATAACCAGCGGTGCTGGCACCGGCTTCGTGCGCAGCCTCCAGCACGGCTTCCAGTTCGCTGTCGTTGATCCACGGGATCACCGGCGCCACCATCACTCCCACCGGAATGCCCGCTTCATGCAGGCGCTTCATCGCGCGCAGCCGTGCATGGGGTGCGGACGCGCGTGGTTCCAGTTTCGCGGAGAGATGCGGATCCAGCGAGGTCACCGAGAAGTGCACGCTGACCAGGTTCTCCGCCGCCAACGGTGCGAGCAGATCGATATCGCGCTCGACCAGCGCGTTCTTGGTGATCAACCAAAACGGATGCTTGGTTTCCAGCATCACTTCGATCAGCTGGCGGGTGAGTTTGAACTTGCGCTCGATCGGCTGGTACGCATCGGTGTTGATGCCCAGCGCGATCGGCTGTGGCACATAGCCCGGCTTCGACAACTCCTTGCGCAGCAGCTGCGGCGCATTGGTCTTGGCGAACAGCTTGGTCTCGAAGTCCAGGCCTGGCGACAGGTTCAGATAGGCATGCGAGGGGCGCGCGAAGCAGTAGGAGCAGCCATGCTCACAACCGCGGTACGGATTCACCGATTGGCTGAAGCCGACGTCCGGCGAAGTATTGCGGCTGATGATGCTGCGTGCAGTCTCGGCGCGTACTTCCGTGCGCAGGCGCGGGGCGAGGAATTCCTCGCTCTCATCGACCGCCCAGCCGTCGTCCACCGCCTCGCTGACGGTGCTTTCAAAGCGCCCGGCAAGGTGGGACGTGGAACCTCGGCCCTTGATCGCGATACCCATTGCGGCAGGTTACGCCGCAGCCGTCTCAATGGCTGCGACGGCTGCCTGAAGGGTTCAGGGCAAGTCTGAGCCGAGCGTGGGCTCGGCTCTACAGTGGATACGGATACCTTTTGTAGAGCCGAGTCTACGCTCGGCTGCAATACATCAAAGCAGCGCCAAGTACCCGCGCACGGTTGCATCCAGCCCGTCATACAGCGCCTCGCCGATCAGCGCGTGACCGATCGACACCTCCAGCACGTCCGGCACGTGGGCCAGGAAATCGCGCAGGTTGTCCTGTGACAGGTCGTGCCCGGCGTTGACGCCCAGGCCCACCGCCTGCGCCCGCCGCGCCGCAGTGGCGAACAGTTCCAGCATCGCCGCAGCGTCTCCGGCCGCGTGTGCTTCGGCGTAGGGGCCGGTATACAGCTCGACACGATCTGCACCGACTTCGGCCGCCTGCTCCAGCAGTGGGTTGCCAGCATCGACGAACAGGCTGACCCGGCAGCCCATCGCCTTCAGTTCGGCGATCAGTGGTCGCAGCCGCTCGGCATCCCGCTCGAAGTCGAAGCCATGGTCGGAGGTGATCTGTCCATCGCCATCCGGCACCAGCGTCGCCTGCGCCGGGCGGGTCTGCGCGCACAGCGGCAGCAGGCCTGGGTAGCCCTCGCGCGGCGGCGCGAATGGATTGCCTTCGATGTTGAATTCCACGCCACGCGCGCGGGTCAGCGTGGACAGCGCCAGCACGTCCTCGGCGGTGATATGGCGGCGGTCCGGCCGCGGGTGCACGGTGATGCCATGCGCACCGGCATCCAGGCAGGCCTGGGCGGCACGCACCACGTCCGGTTCGGCGCCGCCGCGCGAATTGCGCAGGACGGCGATCTTGTTGACGTTGACGCTGAGCTGGGTCATGGAACGGAACTACTTGGAAAGAGGGGACGGATCGTGGTCGTTGGCGTCGACATTGCGGCGGGCCTGGGCCTGCTCGCGCAGGCGGCGCAGCTCCTCGGCATCGACAAGGGTGGCAGGGTCCCGCTGAAGGTCGCCGAAGCGGGCTACATAGCGACCGCGCACCCAGGCCAGCAGGAAGGCGAGGGCGGCCAGCAGGCACAGGGTCATCAATGCGGCGCTGGGGGTCTTCAGGGCGAAGGCGAAACAGCCCAGCGCCAGCAGCAGGTACAACCAGTACATAGTCGGGCTCCCCGGATGATCGCCGCAGTGTAGCGCTGCGTCAGAGCAGCGGCGAGGCCAGCCGGGCGAAGGCCTCGGGCAGGCGGTGCAGCCACAGCGAGCGCCCGGCCTGGTCATGCACCCGGGTGGCGCGATCGAATTCACCCTGCAGCAGCTCGGCCAGGGCCGCCACGCGGTCCCGGTCGCTGATCATCATCGACAGCTCGAAGTTCAGGCGGAAGCTGCGGTGGTCGAAGTTGGCACTCCCGACAATGCAGACGTCGTCGTCGGCGATGAAAGCCTTGGTATGCAGCATGCGCGGGCCGTACTCGTAGATCTTCACCCCGGCGTGCAGCAGTTCGTCGAAATAGGAGCGCGCGGCCTGGGTGACAAACCAGGAGTCGCTCATCTTCGGCACCAGCAGGCGCACGTCCAGTCCACCCAGTGCCGCCGAAGTCAGCGCCATCCGCGCCGCTTCGCCCGGCACGAAGTAGGGCGTTACCAGCCACACGCGCTCGTGTGCTTCCTGGATGGCCGCCACGTGCAGGCGGTGGATCGTTTCCCAGCCCGAGTCCGGGCCGGAGACCAGCACCTGGGCGTTGATCGCACCATCGCCGCGCAGCGGCATGTCGGCCGGCCACAGACGGGCAATGTCCATGCGCGAGGGATCCTGGCCACTGGCGTAGAGCCAGTCCTCGGCGAACACCAGCTGCAGGCTGCGCACGACGTGGCCGCGGATGCGCATGTGCAGGTCGCGGTAGGCGTTCGGCTTGCGGCTCTCGTCTTCATCGTCGGTGATATTGATGCCACCGGTGAAGGCCAGCCGGCCATCGACGATCACCAGCTTGCGGTGCGTACGCAGGTTCAGCCACGGGCGCTTGAACGGTTTCAGCAGCTGCCGTGGGTGGAACCAGATCGCTTCACCGCCGGCGTCGAGCAGGGGCTGCAGGAAACGGCGGGGCAGGGCGGATGAGCCCACCGCATCCAGCAGCAGGCGCACCTGCACACCGGCACGTGCGCGCTCGACCAGGGCGTCGCGCAGGGCGGTGCCGGCATGGTCCGGATTGAAGATGTAGTACTCCAGGTGCACGTGATCGCGAGCCTGCGCCACCGCTTCCAACAGAGCGGCATAGGTAGCGGCACCATCCACCAGCCAGGTCACTTCGGTCGCGCTGCTCGGCGCCAGGCCCGTGGTGGCCTGCGCGATCTTGGCCAGCTCGGTGCAGTCGGCATCCGGTGGGCAGACATCGCTGTAGTGCTCCATGCCCGAACGTGCGCGTCCGCGGCGCAGCCGTTGCCGCTTCACCTTCTGCGGGCCCAGCAGGTAGTAGATGAAGAGCCCGAGATAGGGGAGCAGTGCCAACGAAAGGATCCAGCTCAGCGTGGCCACCGGCTCGCGCTTCTGCAGCATGATCCAGCCCGCCAGCGCGAACAGGTACAGCAGGTAAGCCACCGCCAGGATCGTGCCGAGGTGGGCGATACCGTCGAGCCAATGGCGCAGGGAATCGAAGAGGGCAAGCATGCGCCGATCATAGCGGCGCATGCTGCCGGATGGGGTCAGATCCCTTTTCCGAAGGAAAGGCGTTCTGACCCCATCCCATGTGCCAGGACGAGATCCCATGTGCCAGGACGAGATCCCATGTGCCAGGACGAGAACAAAAAAACGCCCCTGTCTCCAGGGGCGTCTGCAGTCGCGTCATGACTGTTGTGTTGCGGTGTAGCGATTACTGCTGCACAAAACCGATCTTCTTCATCTGAGCATTCTTCGCGGCGGCCAGAACCTTGGCCATCACGTCGTACTCGGAATCCGGGCTGGCGTCGATGCGCAGTTCCGGCTGGTTGGTCGGGTCACGCTGGACCTCCTGCTCCATCCGCTGCTGCAGCTCGCTGGTATTGATCGGGCTGTTGTTCCACGAGACCTGGTTGCTGGCGTCGATCTTCAGTTCGATCGGCGGCGGCGGTTCGACCAGCTGCGGCGGTGGGTTGAGCACGCGCTGCGGCAGGTCGACGGCGATCGGGTACGTCATGATCGGCGCGGTCACGATGAAGATGATCAGCAGAACCAGCATCACGTCCACGAGGGGCGTGACGTTGATGTCTGCCATGGGGCCCTTGCCACCACCACTACTGAATGCCATGGCTTATTGCCCCTTTTCTTTGGTCGCGACGAAGCCGACGTCCAGCATGCCCTGCTCCTGCGCGACCTTGGTCAGGTCGTTGATGACGCGCATCTTGGTGGTGCGGTCACCACGCAGGTTCAGCGGCGGCTGCGGGGTCTGCTGGGCGGCGGTCGCCAAGCGCGACTCGAGAGTCTGCTTGTTGATTTCTTCGTCGTTCCAGTAGATCGAGCCGTCTTCCTTGACTGCCAGGGTGATCGGTCCGGAACGCTTTTCAGCGTCTTCCGGCTTCTGGATCAGGTTGGCTTCCGGCAGATCCACCTTGACCTTGTGGGACATCAGGGGCGCCGTGATGATGAAGATGATCAGCAGCACCAGCATCACGTCCACGAGGGGCGTAACGTTGATGTCGGCCATGGGGCCGCCGCTGTTACCACTACTGAAAGCCATAACGGGCTCCGTCTAGATCTTGGTGACTACTTACGTTCGTCGCTGGGTGACGCGCGCCGCAATTAGCGGACGCGCGAGCCGGTGGCGAAGAAGTCGTGCAGGTCGTGCGCGAAGGTATCGAACTTGCTGATGGTCGCGCTGTTGATCTTGCTGAAGAAGTTGAAGGCGAACACGGCCGGGATCGCGACGAACAGACCGATCGCGGTCATGATCAGCGCTTCACCCACCGGGCCGGCAACGGCGTCGATCGAAGCGGAGCCGGTGGCACCGATCTTGATCAGGGCGCCGTAGATGCCCCACACGGTACCCAGCAGACCGACGAACGGAGCGGTCGCGCCGACGGTGGCCAGCAGGGTCATGCCCGACTGCAGCTTGTTGCTTTCGCGGGTGACGGCCTGACGCAGGGCGCGGTCGACGAACTCCGAACGGCTCAGGTTCTCACCCACGCCGCCGGTGGCGCCGCCTTCAGCGCGCTGGTGGTGCGCAGCAGCCTGGGCAGCGTCCAGGGCGATCTTCGAGAACGGCTCCGAAGCCGGCTGCTCTTCCATGGCACGGATGGCGTCCTGCGCGTTCGGGGTATCCCAGAACAGGCTGACGACGCGATCAGCAGCGCTCTTCAGGCGGGTCGCACGGAAGATGTTGATGACGGTCCAGTACCAGGACATGGCCGACATGGCGATCAGGGTCAGCAGCACGACCCAGGAAACCGCGAAATCACCCGGCTTGGTGGTCATTTCGTGGATCAGGTGCTCGAAGCCCATCTGCGACAGGGCGTTGGACGGATTGCCCCCGGCAGCAGCGGCGATGAAAATTTCCTGCAGCATGACGCTTACCTTTGTTGTGTGTGGTGATAAAGGGTGTAGCTAAGCTAAACAATCGAACCGGGAGCAGGGGTGGCCAAGCGGCCACCCGGGCGCATCAGTTCAGCGCAAAGTTGACCGGGACGCGAACGCGACCTGCCGTCTTCTTACCGCCAGATTCAGCGGCGTTGAAGCGCCACTTGCGAGCCGCTTCCATCGCGGCACGGTCCAGGTCGCGGTTACGGCTGGACTTTTCCACCGTGACATTGGTGACGTTGCCGCTGGCATCGACATCAATGATCAGGATCACTTCGCCCTGGATACCCGCGCGGAAGGCTGCCGGCGGGTAGCGCGGCGGATTCATGGCCTTCGACGAGATGTCCACGCTGGCCTCGATCGAGGTCGCAGGTGCCGGCGGCGCGGGGGGCGACGGCGGGGTGACGATATCGCTCGGGCGCGGCTCCGGCACGTCCACGACCGGCGCCTGCGGCGGCGGCGGGACCGGCGACGGCTTCGGCGGCGACAGATTCTTCACCGGCGGCGGCGGAGTATCGGTCGGCGGCGGCGGCGGCGGCGGCGGGGGCGGCGGCGGCGGCGCATCGACGATGGTCACCATGACGTTGCGCTCCTTCTCAGCCACGGCCTTGGGAGCCACGGCGGGAATGAGGAGCATCATGAAGGCGGCCAGATGCAGGGCAATTACAAACGCGATGCCGACGATGCGAGGCCAGCTCAGCCCCTTGTCATCGGGTTGTTCGTACCGGTGAACGACTAGTTGTTCCGTCATGCGCCAAGAGCTCAATAGTGGGGCCGGGATGCCGGGGGCGGAATCCCTGATCAGCGGTGCATGACACCGCAGGAACCTCCAAGCTTATACCAATCCTGAGCGCCTGCGCATCAACTGGGCAGGCATTCAGGCGTTATTCCTACTTACTTCAGGTTGATGATTTTCTTGGCATCAGCCTGGTTCTTCACACCCTTCGCCAGCGCCTGCTGGGCGGCCTGCTTGGCCTCCGGGATGCGACCTTCGGCATGCAGGACGCGTGCCAGGTTCAGGTAGGTCTCACCGTCCTTGGACAGCGGGGCAGCCTTCTGCCACGCATCGATCGCCTGCGGCACCTGGTCGGAGTAGTAGTAGGACTGGGCCAGCGCCAGGTAAACCTGGTAGTCCGGCTTCAGGATGCCCTTCTGCAACCCTTCGTTGATGACCGCGATGACGTCCTTTTCCTTTTTGTCGGTGTTGGCATAGATGGAGTACAGCTGCTTGTACTCGCGCTCTTCGGTGAGCTGGCCGCTGCTGCGCAGCTTGTCCATCACCGCGGCCGCCTTGTCCATCTGGTCGGCCTGCATGTACATGCTGGCCAGGTTCAGCTGGGCCTTCTTGTCGTTCGGGTTCTTGGCGGCCAGCGCCTCGGCTTCCTTGACCGCTTCGCCGGACTGGCCGGCTTCGGACAGGGCCGCCATCAGCAGCTGGTTCCAGTTGTCCTTCGGTTCGGCGGAACCGGCGATGGCCTGCTTCAGCACCGGGATCGCTTCCTGGTAGCGCTCCAGCTGGTACAGCGCCTGGCCCTTGGCGATCAGTTCTTCCGGCTTGGTCGACTTGCTCTCGGCGAAGTACTTGTCGAGGGTTGCCAGGCCTTCGGCAGTCTGGTCTTCCTGCAGCTGCAACTGGCCCAGCATCAGCATCGACTGGAAGTGGCCGTTGTTGTCCAGGCCGTTGAACTGCAGGACCTGCTTCAGGTAGGCGATGGCAGCCGGGGCGTCATCGGTCTGGTAGGCAGCCTGCGAGGCCAGCTGCGCGGCCAGCGACTTGTCGTACTCGTTCGCGGCGCTGTCAGCCAGGATGGCGTCGGCCTGGGTGCGGGTTTCCGGGAACTTTTCCTTGTTGTAGCTGTCGATCATTTTCTGCAGCTTGCTGCCCATCTTGGCCGAAGCCTTGACCGTCGGCTCCTGGCGGGTCGCGTTCGGGTACAGCGCCTCGGCCTTGGCCTGCTTGCCGCCACGGTTGCCGCGCTCGGAGGAACGCGAGGACTGCGCGAAGGCATCGGTGACCACGGCGCCGGTCAGGGCGGTCGCGACGAGGACGGAAAGCACAGCTTTGTGGTTACGGAAAATCATCGTTCACCTCGATCGAACCGCCGGTTAGCGGCAAAGTCGGACTGTCAGAAAAATCTGAGCCGCCAAACGTATCAGAAACAGATGGCGTGAGAAATCGTTTTATGTGCTGCAATACAGCATAGAACTGCGCACTCATCCGCACTTTGGCCGTAGCCCGGCCGCCTGCGCCTGCTGATAGACCGGCGTCAGGCCCGGGGCATCACGTCGCAGTTCCTGGATCCGGTTGGCCGGATCCGGGTGGGTGGACAGCCATTGCGGGCTGCGACCGCCGCTGGCGGCCATCATGTTCTGCCACAGGTCGACCGCCTGCGCCGGATTGAATCCGGCCTGGGCCATCAGCCGCTGGCCGATCACGTCAGCCTCGCTTTCCTGCGTCCGCGAGCCCGGCAGCAGGAAGGCGGTCTGCGCGCCCATGCCGCCGAGCTGGTTGACGGTGCTGGCAGCACCTTCGCCGTAGGCTGCGCCAGCCAGCGCGCCGAGCACGGCCAGCCCGGTCTGTGCGCCCATCTGGCGGGTGATGCGCTCTTCGTGGTGGCGGGCGATGACATGGCCGATTTCATGGCCGATCACGGCAGCGAGCTGATCCTGGTTCTTGGCCACGGTGAAGATGCCGGTGTTCACGCCGACCTTGCCGCCGGGCAGGGCGAAGGCGTTGGGCTCCTTGTCGACGAATACCGCCGTCTCCCACCGTACGCCACGGTATTGAGCTGGCAGCTGCGCGACCAGGGCGTTGACCACGCACTGCACGTAACCGTTCTGGCGGCCGTCGGTGCTGATCTTTTCCTTCTGCTTGGTTTCGGCGAACGCCTGTGCGCCGAGCTGGTCCAGCTGCGCCTGCGAGACGCCGCCCACCATCTGCCGGCGACCGGTAGGGGAGGTGGTGGTCGCGCAGGCGCTGACCAGGGTAGTGATGACAAGGGCCAGCAGCAGTTGTTTCATGGAAACTCCCCCGTGTTCATATGCGGAGTGTGTAGCGTAGCGGCTTAATCTTTCGTCAAGCGGACGCGGCGTTACGTTGACCCCAGGAACACCATCGCGGCAAGGGCGACCGCATTGTTCAGCGCATGGGCGGTGATCGCCGCCCACAACGTGCCGGTGCGCCGGTAGAGCCAGCAGAACGCGGCCCCCATGCCACCATAGACCAGCCACAGCTGTGCGATTTCGGCCGGGCCATTGGCACTGGTGCCAGGGATCTCATGGATCAGGGCAAATGCGAGGCTGCTCAGTACCACGCCCAACCCTGGCCGCCCGGCCTGCCACAGGCGGCCAAACAGCACGCGGCGGAACAGCAGTTCCTCGTAGGCCGGCGCCAGGACCACCGCGAACAGCACCAGGAACAGCGGGAAACGTGCGATCGCGCTCTGCATCAGCGCCAGATTGGTGGGGACCGGCTCGACGCCGAACTGCTTGGCCAGGAAGGCGATGCCGTTGCTGCCGAGCACGATCAGGGTCGCCACCAGCAGGGTCCAGCCCCAGGTGGAGGGGCGGCGCAGCGCCTGGCGCGAGGCGTGGCGCTCGGCGGCGTTGGCCGGCCGTCGCCAGAAGTACAGCAGCAACGCGGCGCCACCGGTGGCGAACAGTGCCATGAGAATCTGCGCAAGCGCGCCGGGCTGGCCCAGTGACGCCGCGACCGAACTGGCGTCGGGTGCGCCAGCGCCAGCCTGCGCGTTCGCGTAACCAACCACCACGCCACGGTACAGGCCCCACAGCAGGCCGCTGACCAGGCTCAGGCCGAACAGGGTGACAGCGGCGATGCCCAGGTCGATGAAGAACCCCGCCAACGGCGAAACGGCACGCGGCGCGGCAGAAGCCGGCGGAACCGGGGGCGGAGCGGAGACCGGGGCGGATGCTGACATCAGGTACCTGTGTTCAAGAGTCGAAGGCCGGCGCGCCTCCCCGCGCGCCGGCCGTGTCCCGATTGTGTCAGATATCCAGGTTTGCGACCTTCAGCGCGTTGTCTTCGATGAAATCGCGACGCGGTTCGACGACATCGCCCATCAGGGTGCTGAAGATCTGGTCGGCTGCGACAGCGTCCTCGATACGCACCTGCAGCAGTCGGCGGGTTTCCGGGTTCACCGTGGTGTCCCACAGCTGCTCCGGATTCATTTCACCCAGACCCTTGAATCGCTGGATCTGGCGGCCTCGCTTGGCCTCCTCGAGCAGCCAGTTCTGTGCCTTGGCAAAGCTGTCGACTTCGATCGACTTGGCACCGCGGGAAATGGTCGCGCCTTCGCGGACCAGACCGTGCAGCAGCTTCGATGCCTGGTGGATCGCGCGCAGTTCGCCGCTTTCGAAGGCCGACATCGGCAGCACCTGGATGTGCTGTTCGCCCATGTGGCGACGGGTCACCAGCACAGCGGCCGGGCGCTCGTCGTTGGCTTCCTGCAGTTCCAGCGTGAAACGCGGGCTGCCCAGGCTGCCCTGGTTGAGGCGCTTGGCCAGTGCATCCAGGCCCTCGCCTTCGCCGGCAGCGCGCAGGCTTTCCAGGTCCATCGGCACGAAATCGACCAGCGCTTCAAGCAGGTTGCGGTCGTAGCGATGTGCGTTGCGCTCGATCGAATCCAGCGCGGCCGCGTAGGCCAGCAGCAGCTTTTCCAGCGCAAGGCCTTCGATGCCGGGCTCGCCGGTGGCCGGCACCAGCGCAGCGTTTTCCACCGCGCTGCTGGCCAGGTAGCTGTCCAGCGCCGGGTCGTCCTTCAGGTACAGCTCCTGCTTGCCCTGCTTGATCTTGTACAGCGGCGGCAGGCCGATGTAGACGTAACCGCGCTCGATCAGCTCCGGCATCTGACGGTAGAAGAACGTCAGCAGCAGGGTGCGGATGTGGGCGCCGTCGACGTCGGCGTCGGTCATGATGATGATCTTGTGGTAACGCAGCTTGTCCGGGTTGTACTCGTCACGGCCGATGCCGGTGCCCAGCGCCGTGATCAGCGTGCCGACCTGGTCGGAGGACAGCATGCGGTCGAAGCGCGCGCGTTCCACGTTGAGGATCTTGCCGCGCAGCGGCAGCACCGCTTGGTTCTTGCGGTTGCGGCCCTGCTTGGCCGAGCCACCTGCCGAGTCACCCTCGACGATGAACAGTTCGGACAGCGCTGGATCCTTTTCCTGGCAGTCTGCCAGCTTGCCCGGCAGGCCGGCGATATCCAGCGCGCCCTTGCGGCGGGTCAGGTCGCGGGCCTTTCGCGCCGCTTCACGTGCGCGCGCGGCGTCGACGATCTTGCCGGCGATCGCCTTGGCTTCGTTCGGGTTCTCCTGCAGGAACTCTTCCAGGCGCGCACCGAAGGCGTTTTCCACCGCCGGACGCACGTCGGAGCTGACCAGCTTTTCCTTGGTCTGGCTGGAGAAGCTCGGGTCCGGAACCTTCACCGACAGCACCGCGATCATGCCTTCTCGCATGTCGTCGCCGGTCAGGTTGATTTTGGCCTGCTTGGCGATGCCGTTCTGCTCGATGTAGTTGTTGAGCACACGGGTCAGCGCACCGCGGAAACCGGCCAGGTGGGTACCGCCGTCCTTCTGCGGAATGTTGTTGGTGAAGCAGTACATCGTCTCCTGATAGGAGTCGGTCCACTGCAGCGCCACATCCACGACGATGCCGTTGTGCTCGCCGGTGACTGAAATGACGTTCGGGTGCAGCGGCGTCTTCAGCTGGGCCAGATGCTCCACGAAGCTGCGGATGCCACCCTCGTAGTGGAAGTCATCGCGACGGCCGTCGCCACGCTCGTCGGCAAGGACGATCTTGACGCCGGAGTTCAGGAACGACAGTTCGCGCAGGCGGCGGGCCAGGATGTCGTAGTGGAACTCCACGTTGTCGTGGAAGGCGACGGTGGACGGCCAGAAGCGCACGGTAGTGCCGCGCTTGGTGGTGGTTTCCAGCTTGGCCAGCGTGGTCACTGCGGCGCCGTTGCTGAATTCCTGCTGGTAGTGGAAGCCGTTCTGGAACACGTCCACCAGCAGCTTCTGCGACAGCGCGTTGACCACGCTGACGCCGACGCCGTGCAGGCCGCCCGAAACCTTGTAGCTGTTGTCGTCGAACTTGCCGCCTGCGTGCAGGACGGTCATGACGACTTCGGCTGCAGACACTTCGCGACCGAGCTTGGCACTCATCTGCTCGTGCTTGCCAGTCGGGATACCACGGCCGTTGTCGGACACCGAGACCGAACCGTCGGCGTGGATCGTCACCGCAACGTGGTCGGCGTGGCCGGCCAGCGCTTCGTCGATCGAGTTGTCGACGACCTCGAACACCATGTGGTGCAGACCGGTGCCGTCATGCACGTCACCGATGTACATGCCGGGACGCTTGCGGACAGCCTCCAGGCCTTCCAGGGCGGTAATGCTGTTGGCGTCGTAATTGCCGTTGTTTGCCGGGGTGTTCTGTTCGTCGCTCATTGCGCTTGCCGTAGGCTCCGCAGGTCGGCCACCGCTTGGAGCGATGTGCCGAGAATGAAAGGATTCCAACCCGAATTATACCAGCCGGGGTCGAGCGGCCCTGGTGTGCCCACTATGGCACAGCCACGATTTGTGCATGTTCCACGTGGAACCGGGCGATGTGGGTCAGGTCCAGCAGCGCCGCCGGGGCTTCGGTAGCGGTGATGAAAATCTGTGCCGGCCCATTGAGCAGGCGCTCCAGCACCCGCGCCTGATGGGTGCGATCCAGCTCCGAGGCCAGATCGTCCAGCGCGATCACCGGCCATTCGCCGCGCTGTTCCGCATAGTCCTCGGCCTGCGCCAGCAGGCAGGCCAATGCCGTCAGCTTGGCCTGGCCACGGGACAACGCATCACGCCCCGGAATGCTGTGGAAATCCACACTCCAGTCTGCCCGGTGTGGGCCGACCGAGGTATAGCCGGCCTGCCGGTCACGTTCCCGGGCCAGCAGCAGGGCATCGGCCAAGGGAAGCTCATGCCGCCGCCAACCGGGGCTCAGTTCCAGCCCCTGGATGCCGAGTTGCGGAGCCAGGCGGGCGGCCAGGGCCACCGTGCGCTGCTGCAGACGCTCCAGGTAGTGCTGACGGCGGCTGGTCAGCGGCTCCCCGGCCTCGGCCAGCTCGTGATCCCAGGTATCGAGCATCCGCGACGGCCCGCCTTGCTTGAGCAGAGCATTGCGCTGCTTCAGCGCCCGGGAATAGCGGCGCCACAGGGAGAGAAAATCCGGTTCCACGTGGAACAAACCCCAATCGAGGAAACGCCGGCGGGGTTCGCCCCCCCCACTGACCAGTGCATGGCTCCCCGGCTCGAACGTCACCACGGCCAGCGCTGCGCAGAGATTGCCCAGCTGCGCGACGTCTTCACCGTCCAATCGACCCTTCCAGTCCTGGCCACTGTGGCGCAGCCCGGCCTTTCGGCGGTGGGGCGGGTGATCGGCACGCTGTTCGTCCCATTCCACGAAGATTTCCAGCGCTTCCTGACCCTGGCGCACCAGACCGTCGCGCACCCGGCCACGGAAGCTGCGCCCGTAGGCCATCAGGTGCAACGCTTCGAGCACGCTGGTCTTTCCGGCACCGTTGTCGCCGGTCAGCAGGTTCAATCCCGACTGGGGCGACAGGTCCACCGCGCTGAAGCGACGCAGTTGGTGCAGGGCGAGGCGGCGGATAAGCATGGGGCGCGAAAGACCATCCGCACGAGGCGGTAGTGGGGCAGGGAATCCATCAGCTTACTGCATCGGTCAAGCCAGCCGTGGCGCGCCAGACATCGCCACTGTGCTGAAGCCTCCGCCTGGCAACCCCACGCGTGTTCCACGTGGTGGCGCTCCCTCACCTGCGCTCGCCTGGGTCTGGATATGCCCGGGAATCCTTGAATTCTGAGCGGCGGCGCAGAGTACAGGCCTTCAGATTTCAGCGATTTCAGCCTCATTCCGCGAGCATCGCCAGGTGCCCCCGACGGTGGGTTGCGCGAACACCGCGCGGATTTCTTGAAATCTACGATGCGATGCCGTGGAGGGTTCCACAGATTTCAAAGAATTCAGCCCGTTCGTTTCACGCTGTCCACAGCGGGCCTGTATGACTTATACACAAGGTATGGGCAAACTGTGGATAAAAAAGCCCTTTTGCCCGACCTGCGAAACTATCCACAGGTTCCCCCCCAGCCTGAGGGGCCTCTATACAGGGGGTTTCAGCTGCATAAATCTCTTGAAAATCAATTGGATAATGCATTTTTCCACGAAATCTGGGCCTACCATCACCACCATGCTTTAGATTTATACCCAGATTTAGAAGCTAGGCCAGCTTTGATCCGGCCCCAATCAGGCCTGTGGACAGTGACGTCTGCAGATGAAGCAACCACTGCGATAGGGGATGCGATCCGCTTCATCCATTCGACCAGATCGGGTTACCTGCAATCAGGCTGAAGACCTGGAACTGCGTACTCGATCAAAGTTGGCTGGGCAGCGCCCAGGTCAGCAATCTGGATTCCTACCGCGCAGGGCCGATTGCATCGGAGGGGCAACCAAGAACAATCGGCAAGCAGCAATCTCGGGCAAGACATTCGACCAGACCCGGAGATTCCGCGATCGCCGATGCTCCACGTGGAACCTGCAAAAAAAAACGCCCGGGGAGATCCCGGGCGTCCTTCGGTTCCACGTGGAACAGGTTGCTGTCAGAGACGCAGCGGCATCACCACGTGGCGCGACTTCTCGCTGCTGGATTCACGAACCAGCGCAGAAGAGTTGGAGTCGCGCAGCTGGATGATGACCTCCTCATCGCGCAGCGCGGAGAGGGCGTCCAGCAGGTAGTTCACGTTGAAGCCAATGGCCAGATCACTGACCGTGGTGTCGGCTTCGATCTCTTCCTGGGCTTCTTCCTGTTCCGGATTGTGCGCGCTGATCTTCAGGTTGCCCGGCGAGACTTCCACGCGGATGCCGCGGTACTTCTCATTGGACAGGATCGCGGCGCGCTGCAGCGAGGCACGCAGTGCTTCACGATCAACCTTCACTTCGCGGTCGGCACCGATCGGAATCACCGCTTCGTAATCCGGGAAACGACCGTCGATCAGCTTCGAGGTGAAGGTGACATCGTCGCGCTTGACGCGAACGTGGCTGCGGCCGACTTCCAGTTCGATCTCGCGATCGCCGCTCTCCAGCAGGCGCTGCAGTTCGGTCACGCCCTTGCGCGGCACGATGATCTGGCGCTTGGAACCGCTGGGCTTGGCCAGATCGGTTTCACACAGGGCCAGGCGATGGCCGTCGGTGGCGACCGTGCGCAGCGCATCGCCGCGCAGGTCGAACAGCAGGCCGTTGAGGTAGTAGCGCACGTCCTGCTGGGCCATCGCGAACGCAGTGCGCTCGATCAGTTCCTTCAGGGTTGCTTCGCCGATCGCCACGCGCTCGGTAGCTTCCACTTCGTCCACCGACGGGAAGTCGTTGGAGGGCAGGGTGGCAAGGGTGAAGCGGCTGCGGCCGGCCTGCACGGTGATCTTGTCACCGGTCTGCGAGACGGTAATCCGGCTGCCGTCGGGCAGGGCGCGGATGATCTCGAACAGCTTGCGGGCGGGAATGGTGGTTTCGCCGTCCTGGGCATCTTCAACCGCGATCCGCGACACCATCTCCACTTCCAGGTCGGTACCGGTCAGCGACAGCTGGCCGTTCTGCACCTGGACCAGGAAATTGGCCAGAACCGGAAGGGTCTGGCGGCGTTCGACCACGTTGACGACCTGTGCCAACGGCTTGAGAAAGGCTTCGCGCTGCAGTGTGAAACGCATGTGGTTCCGTGCCCCTATGCTTTAAAAAATGTGGAATAAATCAAAAGCTTGGTGGTGCTGGTAGAGACAGAATCGCTGGAAAACAACGCTAAGTCTTTGTAAATAAAAGGATTTCAGGCATCGAAACCCTCTGTATTACCGACCCCCAGAGGGTGGGGAAAGCTGTGGATAAAACCGACGCGATTTCAAACGCCATTTTTATCCACAACGTGTCCCGCGCTTGCTACCGGATTCTGCACCGTTTTGTGCGATGACGCCTCATCGGCATCCGTGCATCATTCGCTCAGCTTCCGGATCAGCTTGTCCCAGTCCTCGCGGAGCTTGCCGTCGGTTTCCATCAGGGTCCGGATCTGGCGGCAGGCATGCAGCACCGTGGTGTGATCGCGACCGGCAAAGGCATCGCCGATCTCGGGCAGGCTGTGCTCGGTCAGTTCCTTGGTCAGGGCCATGGCGACCTGGCGCGGGCGTGCCAGCGAGCGGGTCCGACGCTTCGACAGCAGATCCTTGATCTGCAGGCCGTAGTAGTCGGCAACGGTTTTCTGGATGTTGGGAATGCTGATCGCCTGCTGCTGGGCGCGCAGCAGGTCGCGCAGGGTTTCCTGGGCGAACTCGGTGGTGATCGCGCGGCCGGTGAAATTGGCGCGGGCGGTCAGGGTATTGAGCGCGCCTTCGAGGTCGCGCACGTTGGAGCGCATCTTCTTGGCGATCAGGAACGCAACATCATCGGGAATCTCGGCACCGCGTTCGCGTGCCTTGGCCAGCACGATCGCGGCGCGGGTCTCGAAGTCCGGCGGTTCGATCGCGACCGACAGGCCCCAGGCAAGCCGCGACTTCAGGCGCGCTTCCAGGCCCTCGACTTCGCGCGGATAGCGGTCGCAGGTCAGGATGATCTGCTGCTTGCCATCGAACAACGCGTTGAAGGTGTGGAAGAACTCTTCCTGGGTGCGGTCCTTGCCGGCGAAGAACTGGATGTCATCGATCAGCAGCGCGTCCACCTGCTGGAACTGGCGCTTGAACTGATCCATGGTCTTTTCCTGCAGGGCCCGGATCATTGCGCTGAAGAACTGTTCCGAACGCAGGTACAGCACCTTCGCGCCCGGATTGGCCTGGCGCATGGCGTTGCCGGCGGCGAACATCAGGTGGGTCTTGCCCAGGCCGGTGCCCCCGTACAGCAGCAGCGGGTTGTGCGCGCGGTCGCCCGGCTTCTGCGCCGCCTGGAAGGCGGCGGCCAGGCCCAGCTGGTTGCTGCGGCCTTCGACGAAGTTGGCGAACGTGTAGTGGTTGTCCAGGTTGCCGGCGAACGGCACCTGCGGTTCGCTGGACACATGCGCCGACGGCGTGGAAACCGGCGCGTTCTGCGCCTCGACAGGGCGCGGGCGCGAGCCGATTTCAAGAAAAACGTCGCTGAAACCGGCGAAGTGCGCCAGCAGTTCGCGGATCCGGGCCAGGTACAGCTCGCGGACCTGGTCGACGATGAAGGCATTCGGTGCATACAGCACCAGGCTGTCCACGCGCAGATCGGCCTGCAGTGGCTTCAGCCAGGTATGAACGTCTTCCGGCGGGAACTCCGCTTCGAGGCGCTCGAGACTACGGGACCAAGCATCCATCAGCAATAATCGTCCGGTGGCCGGGGCATGGACGCGACAAGGCGCCCAAACACAGGCCTGAAAGGGGGGGAAATGGATGGCTCAGACTACCACCGAGCGCCCGCCTTCGGAATGCTTGTCCCCTACTTATTCACAAAAACATCCACAGCTATTGCACAGCCCGGTGAATTCGCGTAGCTGCCAGGGGTTGACTTGGGGCAGGGTACCTCTCTAGAATTTCCGGTTCTTTCCGTCCCATTCATACGAGAGGCCCCCAATGGCCACGAAGCGCACCTACCAGCCCAGCAACCTCAAGCGTAAGCGCGACCACGGCTTCCGTGCCCGTATGAAGACCGCTGACGGCCGCAAGATCCTGTCGCGTCGCCGCGCCAAGGGCCGCAAAGTCCTGAGCGCCTGATTGCCATGCCGCACCCCGCGGCAGACGCAATCCCTTCGACAGTGAATACTGCAGACCCGCGCAAGCGATTCCCTCGCTCTGCGCGGGTTCGCACGCGTGCCGAATACTCAACGGTCTTCAACGGCGCCCGCCGTGTGTCCGATCCGCTGATGACCCTGCACTGGCTGCCGGCTGACCGGCCGGCCAGGCTGGGTCTGGCGGTTTCCCGCAAGGTTGATCCGAACGCCGTCGGGCGTAACCGGATCAAGCGCGTCCTGCGCGACATCCTGCGTCAGACACGTACCGACATCCAGCCAGGCGACTTTGTCGTCGTGGCTCGTAGTGCTGCGCGTTCCGCCAGCAACGACGAGATCCGCCAGGCCTTCCTGCGCCTGCTGCGTCGCCTGCGTGCATTGCCCACGCCGGGCGTGGACGGCACAATGCCGCCGCCTGATGGCATCGCAACTCCTTCTTTGACCGAGCCGGCATCGCGTCCCGGCCCCGCCGAGCCTGTCCGCTGATGAACCAGACCCGCGTATTCCTCGTTTTTGCCTGGCTGATGGTGGCCGTGCTGCTGTGGATGGAGTGGAGCCGTGAAAAGGCTGCTCCGACCCCGGCACCAACCACCACGTCGGCCCCGGCAGCCGCACAGAGTGTTCCGGGCGCGAACCCCGGCGCCATCCCCAGCGCCCAGGTGCCGGGCGCCCCCGGCCAGGCGGCCGCTGCACAGGCCCAGGCCAGCGCTACCCCGGCCAGCCAGCGCGTGACCGTCACCACCGACGTGCTGCGCTTGGTGCTCGACGGCGGCCGCGTGCTCGATGCCGAGCTGCTGCAGTTCCCGCAGACCAAGGACGAAGGCAGCCCGCCGGTCCGCCTGCTGACCGAAGACCCCGCGCACCCGTACAGCGCGATCAGTGGCTGGGCCAGCGAAGACAAGAACACCCCGGTCCCCGGCGCTGACGGCTTCAAGCTGGTGGGGGACACCAAGGACTTCGTGCTGGCCAAGGGCCAGAACGAGCTGCAGATCCCGTTCGTGTGGACCGCCGACAGCGGCGTGACCATCAAGCGCACCCTGACCGTCTCGCGCAACGAGTACGCCGTGCGCTTCAAGGACGAAGTCAGCAACGCTGGCGCCGCGCCGTGGAACGGCTATGTCTACCGCACCCTGGACCGCACCCCGACCATCCTGTCGCGGAGCATGACCAACCCCGATTCCTTCAGCTTCAACGGTGCCACCTGGTACGACAACGACAAGAAGTACCAGCGTCGTGCGTTCAAGGACTACCTGGAAGACGGCACGCTGAACCAGAACATCACCGGCGGCTGGCTGGCGATGCTGCAGCACCACTTCTTCACCGCCTGGATCCCGCAGAAGGACCAGACCGCACACTACGTGCTGTCGCAGGTGGCTGGTCGTGACCTGATCGAAGCGCGTGGCCCGGCCTTCACCGTGGCCCCGGGCCAGTCCACCAGCACCGAAGCCCGCCTGTGGGTCGGCCCGAAGCTGGTCAACCTGATCGCCAAGGAAGATGTGCCGGGCCTGGACCGCGTGGTCGACTACAGCCGCTTCTCGATGATGGCGGTGATCGGCCAGGGCCTGTTCTGGGTGCTGAACCAGGTGCACAAGCTGGTCGGCAACTGGGGCTGGGCGATCGTCGGCCTGGTGGTGCTGCTGAAGCTGGTGCTGTACCCGCTGTCGGCGACCCAGTACAAGAGCGGCGCCAAGATGCGTCGTTTCCAGCCGCGCATCGCGCAGCTGAAGGAACGCTATGGCGATGACCGCCAGAAGTTCCAGACCGCGATGATGGAGCTGTACAAGAAGGAAAAGATCAATCCGATGGGGGGCTGCCTGCCGATCCTCATCCAGATGCCGATCTTCTTCGCCCTGTACTGGGTGCTGGTGGAATCGGTCGAACTGCGCCAGGCGCCCTGGTTCGGCTGGATCCAGGACCTGACCGCACGCGACCCGTACTTCATCCTGCCGGTCATCAACGTGGCAGTGATGTGGTTCACCCAGAAGCTGACCCCGGCACCGGGCATGGACCCGATGCAGCAGAAGATGATGCAGTTCATGCCGCTGGTGTTCGGCGTCATGATGGCCTTCATGCCGTCCGGCCTGGTCCTGTACTGGGTGGTCAACGGCGGCCTGGGCCTGCTGCAGCAGTGGTGGATGACCAAGCGCCATGGCGGCGAGCCGGTCCCGGCCACCACCGCGCCGGCCCCGGTCAAAAAGAAGTAATCCCGACCTGTAGAGTCGACTGTTGGTCGACTGGCAGTAGAGCAGTCGACTAACAGTCGACTCTACTACCGCCCCGGTCGATGAGAAGCCCGCCGCAAGGCGGGCTTTTCGCATGCGGCGTTAGAATCGCCGGCACACCGTTCCTCCCACCTTCGAGTCCACCATGCAGCGTGCGTCGTCGTTCCGCCTGTTCCTGCCGTCGCTGTTGTTGACCCTGGTCGTTGCCGGCTGTGGCGACAAGGACGCGAAGGCGCCGGCGACCACGGTCACCCAGCCCAGCGCGCAGGCCGCGGCCGCCGCCGATCCCGCCGCTGCACCGTTGCTGGCCGCGCTGCAGAAGCAGCTCGACGGCTACCGCCGCATCATCGTGCTGCTGGCCGACGAGGAACAGCAGTCGGCTGCCGACCGCGGTACCTCCACGCGCGTGGGCCAGCAGCTGTTCCACGATGGCCTGGAACAGCGCACGGCCATCGCCGCGCAGTTCGACACGCTGCTGCGCGGCTCCAGTCCGCAGCGCTTCGCCACCCTCGGCACCGTGCTGGACTACATCGAGTCGGCGCCGGAACTGTTCGACGCCGACCGCCTGGCCTTCCGCGAAGTGCTGCGTGACCTGCATGAACGGGTCGGCACCGATTCGTCGCTGCCGGCGGTGAAGCTGCACCAGCGCATCGGTGAGGACCTGGAGGCGCTTGATGAGATCGAGCGCAACTACAACCAGGAACTGACCCGCATCTTCAGCCGCTTCGAGCGCACCCGCGCCATCGAACTGAAGCGTGAGAAGTGGGACGACTACATCGCCCACCTGCACAAGGACTACAGCCGCGAAGCGATCCTGCGCGACTACGGCGTGATCGAGCCGTACCCGATGTCGATGAAGGACAGCGACCGCGAGATCTTCGGCCGCGACCTGCCGGCCAAGACCGTTGTGCTCACCTTCGACGATGGCCCGCACAAGGCCTATACCGATGAAGTGGTGGCCATCCTCAAGCGCTACGACGTGCCGGGCGTGTTCTTCGAAGTGGGCCGCAACCTGGGCAAGGTCGAGGCCGACGGCAAGGTCAGCCTCGGCCCGATGGCCAGGATCAGCCGCAACCTGATGGAAGAGGGCTATGCGGTCGGCAATCACAGCCTGACCCACGCCCAGCTGTCGCGCACCACCGGTGACGCGCTGCGCCAGCAGGTGCTGGACACCGACACGCTGCTGAAGGATGTCGACAGCAAGCGCGCGCCGCTGTTCCGCTTCCCCTATGGCGCACGCAATGCCGAAGGCCTGCAGCTGCTCAACGAAGCCGGGCTGAAGTCGATCATGTGGAACATCGACTCGATGGACTGGGCCGACCCGGTGCCGGAGTCGATCGTGCAGCGCGTACTCGACCAGGTGAACAAGGAACAGCGCGGCATCATCCTGTTCCACGACATTCACGATCGTGCGGTGAAGGCGCTGCCGCAGATCCTCGACCGGCTGATCGCCGATGGCTACCAGTTCGCTGGCTGGAACGGCCGCGACTTCACGGTCGCCCGTGCGCGCAAGGGCGCGACCAACGATGCCACCGTCACCACCGGCTACGAGAAGTCCTGGGCGATCGTGGTCGGCATCGACAACTACGCCAAGTGGCCGAAGCTGGAGTACGCCAGCTACGATGCGCAGGCGGTGGCCGATACCCTGACCGGGCAGTTCGGCTTCCCGTCCTCGCAGGTGATCGTGCTGAAGAACGAGCAGGCCACGCGCAACAACATCCTGGCTGCCTTCCACGACCGCCTGGCCGATGACCGCACTGGCAAGAACGATCGCGTGTTCGTGTTCTTCGCCGGCCATGGCGCGACCCGCCAGCTCGCCTCCGGGCGCGACCTCGGCTACATCATCCCGGTCGATTCGGACCCGAAGGAATTCGCTACCGACGCCATCGCGATGACCGACATCCAGAACATCGCCGAGAGCATGCAGGCCAAGCACGTGATGTTCGTGATGGATGCCTGCTACAGCGGCCTGGGCCTGACCCGTGGCGGTCCATCGTCGTCGTCGTTCCTGCGCGAGAACGCGCGGCGCAGCGCGCGGCAGATGCTGACCGCCGGCGGTGCCGACCAGCAGGTGGCCGACGCCGGTCCGAACGGCCACTCGGTGTTCACCTGGGTGCTGCTGCAGGCATTGGCCGGCAAGGGCGACCTCAACGGCGATGGGCTGATCACCGGTACCGAACTGGCCGCCTACGTTGCGCCGGCCGTCTCAGCCGTTTCACACCAGACCCCGGCCTTCGGCAGCCTGCCCGGTTCGCAGGGCGGCGAGTTCGTGTTCCAGGTGCCGGACAGCCAGGAGTTCCTCAATGCCGATACGCGCCAGTTGACCGCCGATGCGATCGCACTGAACAACAAGGTTGAAGCCGCCAGCGAAGCCAAGGGCAGCCAGGCGCCGGTGACGGTGGCCGACCTGCAGGGCGGCAAGGCCAAGCTGGTGGTGCCCACTGCGGGCCCGGCGTCGGATCGCCAGCGCGCGCAGCAGGCCAATGACCGCGGCCTGCAGCTGTACCGCGAGAAGCAGTACGACGAGGCGGTGGCGCAGTTCACCGAGGCACTGAAGCTGCGTCCGGACTTCGCCCAGGCCGCCAACAACCTCGGCTTCGTCTACTACCGCCAGCAGCGCTATGCCGAAGCGGCGCGCTGGCTGGAGAACACGCTGAAGATCGACCCCTCGCGTGCAGTGGCCTATCTCAACCTGGGTGATGCCTACTTCAACGCCGGCGACAAGGCCAAGGCCAAGCAGGCCTACACCACCTACCTGGCCTTGCAGCCGCAGGGCAGTAGCGCGGCCCAGGCGCGCGCACAGCTGGAGAAGCTCTGAGCCATGAACGACGCGATCCGCACCGACACCATCGTCGCCATCGCCAGCGCCCCTGGTGCCGGCGGTGTCGGCCTGCTGCGCCTGTCCGGCCCGCGTGCTGCGGCCATCGCCAATGCACTGGGCGCACCTGCACTGCGTCCGCGCCACGCGCACTACGCGCGCCTGCGTGATGCCGACGGCGAGGTCATCGACGATGGCATCGTGCTGTGGTTCCCGGCACCGAACAGCTTCACCGGCGAGGAAGTGGTGGAACTGCAGGGCCATGGCAGCCCGGTGCTGCTGCAGCAGCTGGTCGCGCGCTGCATCGCGCTCGGCGCGCGCCAGGCGCGGCCGGGTGAGTTCAGTGAACGGGCATTCCTCAACGGCAAGCTCGACCTGGCCCAGGCCGAGGCCATCGCCGACCTGATCGCCGCGGGCGACAACCGCGCCGCGCGCGCGGCACGCCGTTCGCTGGATGGCGTGTTCTCGCGCCGCATCGACGCCGTGGTCGAGCAGCTGGTGCTGCTGCGCATCCACGTGGAAGCGGCCATCGATTTTGCCGACGAACCGCTGGATACGCTCGGTGGCGCGCAGGTGCGGCGTGGGCTGGAACAGGCGCGCAGCGATCTGGCCCTGCTGCGCCGCGATGCCGAACGCGGCCGTCGCCTGCGCGATGGCCTGCACGCGGTGCTGATCGGTCCGCCGAACGCCGGCAAGAGTTCACTGCTCAACGCGCTGGCCGGCAGCGAACGCGCCATCGTCACCGACATCGCCGGTACCACCCGCGACACCCTGCGCGAGACCATCCGCCTGGACGGTCTGGAGCTGACCCTGGTCGACACCGCCGGCCTGCGCGACGGCGGTGACGCCATCGAACGCGAAGGCATGCGCCGCGCCCATGTGGAAATCGAGCGCACCGATCTGGCGCTGATCGTGCTGGATGCGCGCGATCCGGCGGCTGGCGAAGCGGCGCTGGGCGAGGCCGTGGCGGCGGTGCCGCACAAGGTCTACATCCACAACAAGTCGGACCTGCTGGAGGCGTTGCCGTCGCTGGACGATCCGGACCGGGTGTTCGTTTCGGCCGCCACCGGCGCCGGGCTCGACGATCTGCATGCGCGTCTGCGTTCGATTGCTTCGGCCGGGGCAGGGGAGCAGGTGGATGGCGAGTTCTCCGCGCGCACGCGGCATGTGGACGCAATCGAGCGTGCGCAGGAGCACGCGCAGCGCGCCGATGGCGAGCTGGCGCATGAGCACCTGGAACTGGCCGCCGAGGAACTGCGGCTGGCGCATGACGCGCTGGGCGAGATCACCGGGCAGATGAGTGCCGATGACCTGCTTGGAAGGATCTTCT
This sequence comes from Stenotrophomonas sp. YJH_SMC_12-1, assembly GCF_059370935.1. Lineage (NCBI taxonomy): Bacteria > Pseudomonadati > Pseudomonadota > Gammaproteobacteria > Lysobacterales > Lysobacteraceae > Stenotrophomonas > Stenotrophomonas sp. YJH_SMC_12-1. Next base: position 288,818 of record NZ_JCAFUD010000007.1, read on the forward strand.
CCAGTTTCTGCATCGGGAAGTAGATCCGAGGTCAGATTCCCGAAGGGGCTCTGACCGCCTCGCTTACTCATGACTGACGGCTGGGGGTTTCAATCCTGTGCGCGACACCTCCTTGATATCATTCCCGCCATGAACCCGATAACCGACAGTGACGTGCGATCAGCTCTGCTGGGCAAGGTCATTGCTGAGCATGTCGCAAATCCGAACACGCTTGTGGTGGAGGAAATGGGGCTTGCGCGCGGCGCCTGCCGGGTCGATGTCTGTGTCATCAATGGCCATCTGCACGGCTACGAGATCAAGAGTGATGTAGACACCCTGCGGAGACTTCCATTGCAGCAGCAGTTCTACTCCGATGTCCTCGACAAGGCGACGATCGTGGTGGGCAAGCGCCATTTGGACCATGCCCTGGATACGTTGCCTGCTTGGTGGGGGGTCAGGCTGGCATCACGTGGAGCGCGCAACGCAGTGAGGCTAGAACTAGTGCGGCCTGCAAAACTCAATCCATCAGTGAGCGCGACGGCCGTCGCAGCACTGCTCTGGCGCGATGAAATTTCTGCTCTGATCGGCAGGCGGACGCCTGAAAAATCAGCGCTGCGCGGCAACCGCGCAGCGCTATGTGAACGTCTGTCGGAGCTCTACAGTCTTGCGGAAATCCGTGCGCTGGTCAGGGAACAGTTGAAGCGCCGGTCAGACTGGCGAGGTCGCGAACAACCTTAGTCATATGGTGGTTGGTCGCCACCGTTGGCCAGGTCGAGCTTCCCCCGGTACTGGTGACACTGTTTGCGCAGTCTTCGATGTACGCATCGCCCCAGCTGTAGCCGCGCCCCATGAAGACCACCGGCAGATCGGAGACCAGGTGCCGGCACAGATCACGGTACTGGTCGCGGCCGTTGCGCTTGATCTGGGTACCTACAACGATCCGCCACTGATCATCGATCGTGTACTTGATCTTGGCGTTGGGGTCGAACAGGCGAGGATCCATCAATTCCGTCTGTGGAGAAGCGCAGCCATAGTCACCAAACCACGGCATTCGTTCAGTGTGCATGCGGGCTAGCCGCGTGTACGCGCGCCATTCCCGGCGGTTCACATCGCCATGTGGGCGATAGCTTGAAGAGGGGCTTAGGCTGGCAGGGAAACTACCACCCACGAGGGTGATCGATCTCCAGTCGGCCAGATCCGGAACGGCCGCAATCCATGCCTGCCAGGTCGATGCCTGCAGCGTGGGCGAGTCGGCGACATCGGTCGAGCTGTCGAGGATCAGGTCCACCTGACCTGATACCACGCCCAACAGTTTCAGCAACCCTGAGATCCGGGCCAGGTGCCCTCCTTCAAGATCATCCGGCACCAGCCGTAATCCGCAGCCACGATCATCGCGGGCGACGATGCGTGCCACCGCCTGCTGGTAGTCGACATGCCGGTCAATGCCGGTCACGGGAATGGCCTGGCATCCTGCGGTGCGAGTGAGGTGGAAGATCCGCTCCAGATGGTGCTGGCCGTCCGCCATGGTGTCGTCACCGGCAAGATAGGGCGAATCGAACAGGCAGCGCCGCGCCTTCCAGTTACTGCTCAGACGCCTGCCTACGTTCTTCAGGTGGTCATCGAGTGACTTGGCCGGTGCATCGTTCTCGAAGTCCCACTGCTCGATCGGGATCTCGAACAGGGGATAGATCCCATCCTTGACTCCTTCGCTGGTACGACCCACCGCGAGATACTCTCCCTGTCGCCATTTGAGAATCGGCATGTACATCAGTTGTTTCATGATCTGCCCCTGACAACTTCGCTGTTGGTCATCCGAGGCTAGTCGCGGGCCGTGCAGCGCTTCAATCAGAGTTGTTTGAAGAATGGGGGGAGCGCTCAGGTCGGAGCCCCTGCGGGGATCCGACTCCAGGTCCCCCACCTGTCACATTGCCGCCGCATACTGAAGCCCATCACATACCGCTTGGGGAAGTCGCAGTGAAGTCGTGGGGTTGTGCGTTGCTGTTGTCGCTGGCCGTGGCACCATCGGTGGCCATGAGTGCTGAATCCTCCACCCCGGCCGCGCACAAGGTGTCGGTCTATGGCCATCGCGGGGCGAGCGCATTGCTGCCCGAGCACACCCTGGCCGCCTATGCGCAGGCGATCGCCGATGGCGCCGACTACATCGAGCCGGACCTGGTGATGACCAGGGACGGAGTGATGGTGGCCCGCCACGAGAACGAGATCAGCGGCACCACTGATGTGGCCTCGCATCCCGAATTCGCCAGCCGCCGCACCAGCAAGGTCATCGACGGGCAGAAGGTGGACGGCTGGTTCACCGAAGACTTCACCTTGGCCGAGCTGAAGACCCTGTACGCGCGCGAGCGCCTGCCGGAACTGCGCAGCACCGCCTATGACGGCCAGTTCCGCATCGCCAGCCTGGACGAGATCCTCGCATTCCTTGTCCAGCAGGCCGGGCGTGCCAACCGTGGCATCGGCCTGGTGCCGGAGATCAAGCACCCGACCTACTTCCAGTCGATCGGCCTGCCGATGGAAGACAAGCTCCTGACCGCGCTGCGTGGCAATGCCTATACCAACGTCGGCCCGGTCACCATCCAGTCGTTCGAGACCGCCAACCTGCGCTACCTGCGCGGCAAGATCCCGCGCGGCAGCAACATCCGCCTGCTGCAACTGCTGTGGAAGGGCGACACCCAGCCGGCCGACATCGCCAAGGCCGGTGGAAAGCTGACCTACGCGCAGATGATGACCCCGGCAGGACTGAAGGACATCGCCAGCTACGCCGACAGCATCGGCCCGGAACTGCGCTCGATCATTCCGCTGGACGCCAAGGGCGCGCTGAGCACTCCGACCACGCTGGTACAGGACGCACATGCAGTGGGCCTGATGGTGATTCCGTACACCTTCCGTCCGGAGAACCACTTCCAGGCCAGCAACCTGCGCAAGGGCGCCGACAACGCGCGCAATGCCGAGGGTTCGATTGCCGAGATGCGTGCCTATCTGGCCACCGGCATCGATGCGTTCTTCACCGATGACCCGGCACTGGGCCGGCAGGCGGTGGATGGCATGGGCGCGGCGGGGAATGCGGCGAACTGACGGACTCTGGTAGGTGCCAACCTTGGTTGGCACACAACAACCGCGCCGACCAAGGTCGGCCACTACCGGTTCATGAGGGTGCCGGCCAGCGGCCGGCACTACCGGGGCATTTTCAGCCGCGCGGCTCGTCTGGCCGGCGGAACGGGATCACCACGTAGTCCTGACCTTCGCGCGGCTGCCACAGCACCGGCACGCGCTGCGGTGACGGCGGCTCAAGCTCATCGTCGGGCAGCGGTTCGACGTCTTCTTCTTCGTCTTCCCAACTGTAACGCGGGCGCGGCGGCAGCGGGTCGGCATTGCGGAACAGCAGCGCGGCGATGATGCCGGCGAAGGCACCGCCCATGTGCGACTGCCAGGACACGCCATCGGCGTGTGGCAGGATGGTCATCAGCATGCCGCCGTAGAACAGCATGCCGATCAGGCCGGTGGCGATTGCCGCACGGTCGCGCCGCAGCAGGCCCAGGCTGGCCAGCAGGAACATCAGGCCGTGGGTCACGCCACTGGCGCCCAAATGCACGCTGCCGGGGTTGCCCAGCATCCATGCACCGAGGCCCGAACCCAGCCACAGCAGGGGCAGGGCGCGCACGGTGGCCTTCGGATAGACGCTGCCTGCCAGGGTGCCGAGGATCAGGATGGCGATGCTGTTGGCGACGATGTGCTCGACCGAGGCATGCAGCATCGGGCCGCCGATCAGGCCGAGCAGTCCCTTCGCTTCCAGTGGCGCCACGGCCCAAAGCCGCCAGTCGAAGGTGCCCTGCAGGGCGAACACGGCCACCAGCACCAGCACGGCGGCCAGGTTGACATTGAACGCCCTCAGGATGCGCGAGCGGTCATTGCGGGGGGCCGGTACGTCGCCGGCAGGCAGGGGCGCGTTGTTGTCCATACCTCAGCAATGGCGGTGACTGGCGCGAAACCAAGGCCACCGCGGCGGGAAAGTGGATACGCCCGGCGGGACAATCCCACCGGCCGCGCCGTTCAGCCGTTCAGGCTCAGGCCTGGCCTTCGCCCTCCTTCGGCGGGTACTTCAAGCTGAGCACCACGGTGGCGGCGATGATCACCGCCACCACGCCCAGCGAGACCGGGGTCGGGATCTTGAACAGGTCGATGATCATCATCTTGATGCCGATGAAGCCCAGCACCAGTGCCAGCCCGTACGGCAGCAGGTGGAAGCGGTCGGCCATGCCGGCCAGCAGGAAGAACATCGCGCGCAGGCCCAGCACCGCGAACACGTTGGAGGTGAGCACGATGAACGGGTCGGTGGTGATCGCGAAAATCGCCGGGATGCTGTCCACGGCGAAGATCACGTCGGTGACCGCGATCAGGATCAGCACCGCGAACAGCGGGGTGAACCAGCGCACGCCGTCGCGCTTCACGCTCAGTGCGTTGCCGGCATAGTCCGGCAGCAGGCGCAGGTGCTTGCGCATCCAGCGCAGGGCGGGATTGGTCTCCAGGTCCGGCTCCTGGCCGGCGGCGAACCACATCTTCCAGCCCGTGAACAGCAGGAAGGCGCCGAACACGTAGAGCAGCCAATGGAACTGGCTGATCAGCACGCTGCCGGCGAAGATCATGATCGTACGCAGCACGATCGCACCCAGGATGCCGATGATCAGCACCTTCTGGCGCTGCTCCTCCGGCACCGCGAAGTAGCTCATGATCATCAGGAACACAAAGATGTTGTCGACCGCCAGCGCCTTCTCGACCAGGTAGCCGGTCAGGAATTCGAGGCCGACCTTGTTGGCCACCACCTGGCCGGCGGTCTCATTCAGGTAGTACCAGAGGCCCGCATTGAACAGCAGGGCCAGCGCGACCCAGCCGATGGACCACCACAGGGCCTCCTTGAAGGTGACCTTGTGCGGTCCACCATGGCGCATCAACACGAGGTCGACCAGCAGGGCGATGACCACCACCGCTGCGAAGCCGCCCCACAACCACACGTTACCGATCGTCTGCATTGGGAATGTCCGTTGGAAAGATGAATGCCAGGCCGGACGGCGAGGATCTGCAACGGAGGATCGGGAGGGGGATCCAGGGACAGAGCTTCGCCAGTACGGCGAAGGTCTCGCTCGCAGTTCCAGTCGGCTGGAACTGCCGTTGCACCGGAGCCTGCGGGCTCGAAATGACGGCGACAACGTCTGGGAGCTACTCCCCTTCTGGCGCCGATTCTGCCGTCTGGCCCCGCCGCCGTCAAATGGGGGGGAGGCCAGGGGTCGGATCCCCAAAGGGGCTCCGACCCCGGCGCCCGGTTTACAATGGGTGGATGAATACCCCCCTTCCGATTGTCCGCCTCAAGAATGCGTGGCGTTCCAGCCACCCGTGGATCTTCCAGAAACTGGTCGAGAAGCCGACCGTCCGGCCCAAGCCCGGTTCCATCGTCGACGTGGTCGGCATCGATGGCGAGTTCATTGGCCGCGGGTTCTACAACGGGCACTCGCGCATTGCCGTGCGCATCCTTGAAACCGATCAGAACGTGCCGGTGGATGCCGGCTGGTTCTCGCGCAAGATCGCCCAGGCGGTGTCGCTGCGCCGTGAGGTGCTGAAGCTCGACGCGGTCTCCGACGCCTGGCGCGTGGTGCACAGCGAAGGCGACGGCCTGTCCGGCCTGGTGGTGGATCGCTACGGCGACCTGGTGGTGGTCGAGTTCTTCGCCGCCGGCATGTTCCGCCACCGCGAATGGATCTACGACGCCCTGCGCGAGCAGTTCCCGGGCTGCCGTTTCCACAGCTTCGCCGACGAACACGTGCAGAAGCAGGAGAGCTTCGACTTCCACGGCAACACCACCACCGAGGCGTCGGTGATCACCGAGTACGGCATCAAGTTCCGCGCCGACCCGGCCGGCGCGCACAAGACCGGTTTCTTCGCCGACCAGCGCGAGAACCGCGAGTGGCTGAGCCAGCAGGTGGAAGGCAAGAGCGTGCTGGACCTGTGCTGCAACACCGGCGGTTTCGCCGTGTATGCCGCTGCGCGTGGCGCTTCGGAAGTGGTCGGCATCGACATCGATGAGGACGTCATCCAGATCGCCAAGGGTAATTCGCGCCTGAACAACGTGCGCCCGAAGTTCATCCAGTCCGACATCTTCCCGTGGCTGCGCGACGCCGCCAACCGCGGCGAGCAGTACGACGTGGTGATCCTGGATCCGGCGAAGATGACCCGCGACCGCGACCAGGTCATCACCGCGCTGAAGAAGTACCTGGACATGAACAAGCTGGCGCTGGGCGTGGTCAAGCCGGGCGGCCTGTTCGCCACGTTCTCCTGCACCGGCCTGGTGGCCGAGGACCAGTTCCTCGACATGCTGCGCCGCGCGGCCTATTTCTCCGGCCGCACGATCCAGATCCTGAAGGTCGCTGGTGCGGGTCCGGACCATCCGTTCATGGCCCACGTGCAGGAATCGCGTTACCTGAAGGCCGTGTTCTGCCGCGTGGTCGACTGACCGCGGGACGATGTAGAGGCGAGCCGAGCCACCTGATCCTGGGGGCGCCATTTTTTCGAACGCATCGCAATGCGCGGGAAGCTGGCCGCTGAGCCGTGAATACGATTCATGCTCGACTCGCGGTGCCTGGCAGCCGAGCGTGAGCCCGACTCTACAAATCTGCCGGCCGCAGCGCTATGGTCGGGCTCTTCCCATTGCCGGTGAGAGCCCATGCCATCGTTGCGCCACCTGTCCGTCGTGCTTGCCCTGGCGCTGTGTGCGCCGCTGTCGGCTCATGCCATCGAGTTCAGCGCACAGGAACTGGCCCGCGCCAAGGCCCTGCAGCAGCGCCTGGTCACGCTCGACAGCCACCTGGATACGCCGGCCAATTTCGGCCGGACCGGCTTCGACATCGAGCAGCGCCACGACCGCAACGCACTCTCGCAAGTGGACTACCCGCGCATGGTCGAGGGCGCGCTGGACGGCGGCTTCTGGGCGATCTACACCGATCAGGGCGACCGCAGCCCAGCCGCGCACCTCGCCGAGCGTGACCATGGCCTGCAGCGGCTGCTGGAGATCCGCGAAATGCTGGCCGCCAATCCCGAGCGTTTCGCGCTGGCATTGACCGCCGATGACGCGGCACGCATCAAGGCCGCCGGCAAGCGCGTGGTCTACATCAGCATGGAAAACGCCAGCCCGCTGGTGGAAGACCCCAGCCTGCTCTCGTTCTACCACCGTGCCGGCCTGCGCCTGCTCAGTACCGTGCACTTCGCCAACAACGAGTTCGCCGATTCGGCCACCGACCCCAAGGGAGCGGAATGGAAAGGCCTGAGCCCGGCCGGCAAGGGCCTGGTGCAGCAGGCGGTGAAGCTGGGCATCGTGATCGACCAGTCGCATGCGTCCGACGCGGTGTTCGATGACCTGCTGGCAATGATGCCGGTGCCCTTCGTGCTGTCGCACAGCTCAGCCAAGGCGGTCTACGACCACCCGCGCAATCTTGATGACCCGCGCCTGCGCAAGCTGGCCAAGGCCGGCGGCGTGATCCAGGTGAACGCCTATGGCGGCTACCTGATCGACACGGCGAAGACACCCGAGCGCAAGCAGGCCGAGGAAGCGCTGAGCAAGCAGTTGGGTGGCTGGGAAGGCATGGGCATCGAGCAGGGTGTTGCCCTGCTGAAGGCCGAACAGGCGCTGGACCACGAGCACCCGGTGCGCCATGCCAGCCTCGACGACTTCTTCGCCCACTTCGAGCACATCCTCAAGGTGGTCGGCCCCGAGCACGTGGGCATCGGCCTGGACTGGGATGGCGGCGGTGGCCTGAGCGACCTGCCCGATGTCAGCCAGCTGCCGAAGATCACCGCGTGGCTGCTGCGCAAGGGTTACACCGAGCAGCAGATTGCCGGCATCTGGGGCGGCAACCTGCTGCGGGTGATGCGCCAGGCGCAGGACTACGCGGCAAAGCAGGGCGGTTGACCGCCCTGCGGTAGTGCCGGCCGCTGGCCGGCACTACCGGCGATCCGGTTATTTCGCGATCAGCGCGTGGCGACGGCTGTACAGGAAGTACAGCACCAGGCCGGCCACGTTCCACAGCAGGAAATACAGCTGGGTGGTGTGCGGCAGGCTGAGGAACAGGTAGATGCAGCCCAGCGCGGCCAGCGGGCCGACCACGAAGGCCAGCGGCGTGCGGAACGTGCGCTCGCGGTTCGGCTCGCGCAGGCGCAGCACCACCAGGCAGATGCCGACGGCGGTGAACGCGGCCAGGGTACCGGCGTTGGCCAGCGCGGCAATCTCGTCCAGGCGCGCCACACCGGCCAGCGCCGACACCACCACTGCGGTGAACAGCGTGGTCGCCACCGGCGTGCCGGTGCGTGCGTTGACCTTGGACAGGCCACGCGGCAGCAGGCCATCGCGGCTCATCACAAAGAAGATGCGGCTCTGGCCGTACAGGAAGGCCAGCAGCACCGTCGGCAGGGCGATGATCGCGATCACGCCGATCACCATTGCCGCGGTCGGATGGCCCAGCTGGCGCATGATCAGCGCCAGCGGCTCGGCGCTGTGGCCGAACACCGCGTAGCTCATCGCACCGACGGCCGCCAGCGCCACCAGCACGTAGACGATGGTGCAGCCGATCATCGAACCGATGATGCCGATCGACAGGTCGCGGCCCGGGTTCTTGGTCTCCTCGGCGGCGGTGGAGATCGCATCGAAGCCGTAGAAGGCGAAGAAGATGATGGCTGCCGCCGCCATCACGCCGTGCTCGACGCCGTCGGGGCCCATCGACTTGGCGAAACCATACGGCATGAACGGCTGCAGGTTGGCGCTGTCGAAGGCGGGCAGGGCCACGGCGACGAAGATGGCCAGCGCGATCAGCTTGAACACCACCAGGATGGCGTTGAGCGTGGCGCTTTCCTTGGTGCCGGCCATCAGCATGCCGGCCACCAGCCAGGTGATGATGATCGCCGGCAGGTTGATCATGCCGCCTTCCACGTGCGGGCCGGCGGCCAGCCAGGCCGGCAGGTGCACATTCCAGCCGAACTGGGTATGGACCCATTCGAGGAAGCCGACGAAGTAGCCTGACCAGCCCACCGCCACCGTACTCACCACCAGCGAGTACTCCAGGATCAGGCTCCAGCCCACCACCCAGGCGAACACCTCGCCCAGCGCACTGTAGCTGTAGGTGTAGGCACTGCCGGCGGCCGGCATCATCGTCGACAGTTCGGCGTAGGACAGTGCCGCGCAGGCGCAGACCGCACCGGCAATCGCGAAGGAGATCAGCACGGCCGGGCCGGCCAGGTTGGCACCCACGCCGATCAGCGTGTAGATGCCGGTACCGACGATGGCGCCGATGCCCAGCGCAATCAGGTGCGGCCAGCTGAGCGTCGGGATCAGGCGCCTGCCGGCTTCGTGGACGGTGACGGAATCTAGGGACTTGCGCCGGAACAGGGACATGCAGGCCTCGGAAGGGGTGACTAAGAACGACAAGTTCCCGAGTGTGACCGAACGCAGCGCAGCATTACCACTGACCGGGGTCATGCATGGCCGGGCGCGCGCTGCGCCCCGGCCAGGCTGCCGGAATCGGCACAATCCGGCGGTAGCCACCGGTGTGCGTCCGTCCCGGCCGCTGCTACGACTCGATGTTGGCCATGCCGCTGACCGAGTAGCGGTCACCGGCCGCGGCATGCAGCGGGAAGGCCGCGTCCAGTGCGTCCAGCGTGGCCGTGTCCAGTTCCACCTGCAGCGCAGCGAGGTTCTCGTCCAGCCGTGCCCGCCGCGTCGTGCCCGGGATGGGCACGATGTGCTCGCCGCGCGACAGCACCCAGGCCAGCGCCAGCTGCGAGGCGGCGATGCCGCGCTCGGCGGCCAGCGCCTGCACGGTATCCACCAGTGCCAGGTTGCGCTGGAAGTTTTCGCCTTCGAAGCGGGGCGAGGTGCGCCGGTAATCGTCGGTGTCGAAGTCATCCGGGCTGCGGATGGCGCCGGTCAGGAAGCCACGGCCCAGCGGCGAATACGGCACGAAGCCGATGCCCAGTTCCTCCGTGGTGGCCAGCACCGCGTTCTGTTCCGGCTCGCGCGACCACAGCGAGTACTCGCTCTGCACCGCGGTGATCGGGTGCACCGCATGGGCGCGGCGGAGGGTGGCCGCCGAGGCCTCGGACAGGCCCAGCCAGCGCACCTTGCCCTGTTCCACCAGACGTGCCATCGCACCGACGGTGTCCTCGATCGGCACGCTGGGGTCGACGCGGTGCTGGTAGTAGAGGTCGATGTGGTCCACGCCCAGCCGGCGCAGGCTGGCCTCGCAGGCGGCCTGCACATAGTCCGGATGGCCGTTGACCTGCCGCGCCTTCGGGTCAGCCGGGTCCAGGCCGATGCCGAACTTGCTGGCCAGGAACACCTGGTCGCGGCGGCCGGCGATCGCGCGGCCGACCAGCACCTCGTTGGTGTGCGGGCCATACACATCGGCGGTGTCGAGCAGGCTCACGCCACGGTCCAGCGCGTGCCGGATGACGGCAATGCCGTCATCGTCACTGCCACGGCCGCCGTAGTAGGCGCTCATGCCCATGCAGCCCAGTCCAAGGGCGGACACGGTGGGGCCGGCAGGGCCGAGAGTACGGGTCTTCATGCGGATCTCCTTAGGGCAAGGGCGCCACGCCTGGAGGGGCAGCGGCGAGGGGCACAGCATCCTCCACGCCATCATGTGGATAAACTGCCGATCACCGGACTTACCTTGAAGGCTGGCTTCACAATGGATGCCTCCGTCCCCCTCACCGCTGTGGTCGCCTTCGTCCACGTGGCCGAGCATGCCAGCTTTACCCGCGCCGCCGATGCCCTGGGCGTGTCGACCTCGGCGCTGTCGCAGAGCGTGCGCGCGCTGGAAGCGCGGATGGGCGTGCGCCTGCTGCAGCGGACCACGCGGCGGGTCAGCCTGACCGAACACGGCGCGCGTTTCCTGCAACGCGTGCGCGGCGGCCTGGACCAGATCGACCAGGCCTTTGCCGAACTGGACAGCGCGCGCTCGGTGCCTGCCGGGCGACTGCGTGTGACCCTGCCGCGCATCGTCGCCGATCGCATGGTCCTGCCGCGGCTGCCCGATTTTCTTGCGCGTTACCCGCAGGTGCAGGTGGAACTGCGCGTCGACCCGGCGCTGACCGATCTGGTGGCCGAGGGCTTCGATGCCGGCATCCGCCTCGGCGAATCACTCGCACAGGGCATGATCGCGGTGCCGGTCGGGCCACCCGAGCGGCAGGTGGTGGTGGCCACGCCGGCCTATTTCGAACGCCATGGCGTGCCGCAGACCCCGCATGACCTGCAGGGCCACGCCTGCATCGTGCACCGGCTGGCCAACGGCCGGCTGATGCCCTGGGAGTTCAGCCGCGAAGGCCACGACCTGGACGTGCAAGTGAGCGGGCGGCTGGTGTTCAACGATGCCGGCGTCGCCCATGGTGCCGTGCTGGCGGGTCTGGGCATGGCCCAGGGCTTCGCCTCGTTGATGGCCGACGACATCAACGCTGGGCGACTGCAGAGCGTGCTGCAGGACTGGCAGCCGCCATTCCCCGGCTTCCACCTGTACTACCCCGCGCGTGAGCAGATGGCGCCCAAGCTGCGGGTGTTCATCGACCACCTGCGCGCGGAGATGCACGACCGGTAGATGCCAACCTTGGTTGGCATGCTTCAATCGACCACGCGCGCCGCTACGCCTCCCGGCCAATGGCAGCCATCCTCCTGCCACGCCTCGCCGTTATCGTGGAAGGTGGTGCGACGGCCATCACGGGCGCGTTCGTAGCTCAGGTCCAGCACCAGCGCGCCCTGCGTGCTCAGCAGGTAGCGGCCGTTGAGGCGCCCATCGATGCGTTCTTCCCAGACGCTGTCGAACTGGTACGGGCGGTCTTCGTCCAGCACCGTCGTTTCCTGCGACACCCGTTGCAGCTGCAGGCGGCCGCGCTGCCCGGCGTACTGCACGTCGGCGCTGCCATCGTCCAGCCAGCGCCACAGCAGGTGGATGCCGTCGTTGCGACCGCCCGTCAGGCAGCGATGGTCCTGCACGCTGGCCGCTGCGGTGTCGGCCAGAAGCCCGATGAACACCAGCACCAGCGCGCGCCGGATCATCCGTTCAGCCCCAACCGGATGCCGAACCCGACCAGGAACAGGCCGGCCACCCGGCGCAGCGCATCGCTGATGCGCGGATGCTGGATCAACCGGCGGCGGGCCAGGTTGCCCACGCCGATCAGCATCGAGCAGTAGGCGATGCTGACCACCAGGATGATGCCGGCCAGGGCCGCGAAGGTCGCGATGCCCTGGTGCGCCTTCGGATCGATGAACAGCGGCAGGAAGGCCATGTAGAACAGGATCGCCTTCGGGTTGAGCAGGCTGACCAGGATCGCCTGCTGGAAGTAGCGGCCCGGCTGCATGCGGATCGGACCAGCATCACCGCCCTCGTGCTTCGGCGTGCGCAGCAGGCTGATGCCCACCCATAGCAGGTAGGCCGCACCCAGGTACTGCACAGCGTGGAAGACCAAGGGGTTGGCCTTCAGCAGTGCGGCCACACCGGCCAGCGCCAGCCACATCAGGATCTGATCGCCGACCAGCAGTCCGGCCAGTGCGGTGTAGCCGCCGCGCACGCCGCCACGGCCGGTGGCGGTCAGCAGGGTGAAGGTGCCGGGGCCGGGCAGGGCGAGAAACACCAGCACGGCGACCAGAAACGTCCACAGGTCCTGGATGCCCATCCACGGCATGGCGGTGTTCTCTCTTACGGGGGGCCGCCATTGTCGGCCAGCACCGGGGTGGGCGACAGGGGGCGGGGAAGTCCATCGGGCATGCCAGACAGCAGCGGTTGCAGGTGCTGGCGCAGCTGCGCGTGCAGTTGCCGTACCGCGGGCGAGAACTGCTTGCGGTGCGGGCATACCAGCTGCAACGGAATGCTGCTGCCAACACCGTCGAGCAGCAGCTGCAGGCGCCCGGCCAGCACGTCCTCGCGCAGGTCCAGCCAGGACTTGTAGGTGATGCCTTCGCCGGCCACCGCCCAGCGCCGCACCACGTCGGCGTCGTCGCAGACCAGCGGGCCGCGCACCGGGATCACGGTGCGGCGCCCGTCGACCTCGAACGACCAGCGATCGTAGGCACGGCCACTGAGCTGGTAGACCAGGCAATCGTGCTCGCGCAGTTCGTCCAGGCGCACCGGCGTGCCCCGTCGCTGCAGGTAATCGGGCGAAGCCGCGAGCACACGACGGTTGCCTTCGAGCAGGGGCAGGGCCACGTAGCTGGCGTCGTCGAAGTGGCCGATGCGGATCGCCACATCGACCGGATCGCGGAACACGTCGGCCACTTCATCGGACAGCCGCAGGTGCAGGCGCAGCCGTGGATGCGCGGCTCGGAACGCGGTCAGCCACGGCAGCAGCAGGTTGCGACCAAAGTCCGACGGTGCCGACAGCTGCAGCGTGCCGTGCAGTTCGGCGTCCTCGCCCTGTACGCGGGCCCGCCCCTCGCGCAGGGTAGCCAGTACCTCCTGCGCATACGGCAGGTACAGCGCGCCCTCGCCGGTCAGGCGCAGGCTGCGGGTGGTACGCACGAACAGGCGCAGGTCCAGTTCGCGTTCCAGCCGCGCCACGGCTGCAGCGACCTGGCCGGGTAACAGATCGGCCTCGCGGGCCGCCTGCGAGAAGCTGCCCAGTGCGGCCGTGCGGACGAACAACTGCAGGTCGTCGAAGCGGATCATCTTCATTGCCGGAGTGAAAGTGCTGCCCGATTCTGCGCCTTTCTGATCGACCGTGCGCGGCGCAACCTGTGCACTCCTTCCCCACTGGACCGCTGCCATGCGCGCCATTGCCTACACCCACGCCGGCCTGCCGATCGACGACATCCGGGCCCTGATCGATATCGAACTGGAACTGCCGCAGCCCGGCCCACGCGACCTGCGGGTGGCGGTGCGCGCGGTGGCGGTGAACCCGGTCGACACCAAAGTCCGCCGCGGCGTGGCCACCGACGGCCCGCGCGTGCTGGGCTGGGATGCGGTCGGCATCGTCGACGCGGTGGGCAGCGAAGTCACCCTGTTCCAGCCTGGCGACGCGGTCTACTACGCCGGCGTGATCGACCGCCCGGGCAGCAATGCCGAGTACCAGCTGGTGGACGAGCGCAGCGTCGGTCGCAAGCCGGCCAGTCTCGGCGATGCGGCCGCCGCCGCGCTGCCGCTGACCGCGATCACGGCCTGGGAGCTGCTGTTCGACCGCCTGCGCATTCCCGAGGGCGGCGGTGAAGGCCAGACCCTGCTGGTGATCGGTGCTGCTGGCGGTGTCGGTTCGATCCTGGTGCAGCTGGCGCGGAAGCTGACGAAACTGACGGTGATCGGCACCGCATCGCGCCCGGACACCCAGGACTGGGTGTATGCGATGGGCGCGCACCACGTGATCGACCACAGCCTGCCGCTGGCCGAGGGACTGGCACGGCTGGGCATCAGCGAGGTGCAGCACGTGGCCAGCCTGACCCACTCCGACCAGCACTACGCGCAGATCGTGGAGCTGCTGGCGCCGCAGGGCCAGTTCGGCCTGATCGACGACCCCGGCCAGGTGGATGTGATGGCGCTCAAGCGAAAGGCACTGTCACTGCACTGGGAGTCGATGTTCACCCGCCCGCTGTACAAGACCGCGGACATGCAGCGCCAGCACGACCTGCTGAACCGGGTGGCCGAGCTGATCGATGCCGGCGTGCTGCAGACCACCCTGGGCGAGCATTTCGGGCGCATCGACGCGGCCAACCTGCGGCGCGCGCATGCGCTGCTGGAGAGTCACCGCGCCAAGGGCAAGATCGTGCTGGAAGGCTGGTAAGGCCGGGTCGTTCCCGCGCCCTTGGGGTCGCTCTTGGGGTCAGGTCCCTTTCCCCCGGGAAAGGGATCTGACCCCTGTCTCAGGCCACGCCATTGTCGACGTGTTCGGCGAAACCGGGCTGCTGGCGCAGGCGTTCGAACCACGCCGCGAGGTGTGGCAGCGCGGGCTTGTGGCCGGGCGTGCTGCGCCAGCGCTGGGTCGACAGCCCCAGCACGATATCGGCGAGGGTAAAGGTGTCGCCCGCCACATAGCCGTCGGAAGCGGCCAGCTGTGCATCAAGCACCCCCATCAACCGGTTCCACTGCGCCAGGCTGGCCTCGGCGCGGGCATCGTCCGGGTAGTCCGGATGCTGGCGCACGCGCGCCATGAACACATGGCGCCAGGCGCTGTTGAGGTCGCTGGCCTGCCAGTCCATCCACTGCTCCACCCGGGCCCGGGCCTGCGTTGCTGCGGGCAACAGGTCGTCACGGCCGGCGCGGGCGACCAGGTAGCGGCAGATGCTGTTGGACTCCCACAGCACGAAGTCGCCATCGCGCAGCACCGGTACCTGCCGGTTCGGATTCAGTGCGGCCAGCAGGTCCGCGGGTGGCGCAGGCTCGTGGCGCAGGGGCAGATCCAGCCCCGCGCACAGCCACAGCACCTTGCGCACGTTGATGGAGGTGGGCTTTCCGTACAGAGCGAGCATGGTTCTGGCGCAGCAGCTGAGACTCCGCCAGCCTACACTTGCCCCATGCAAACCGAATATCTGCTCATTGGCGGCCTTCTATTGGCCGTGCTCATCCTGCAGCTGGTCGCCCTGCTGCGCCGCCCGCCGCACGACCGCCTCGAACAGGCGGTGCGTGAGGAGGCGCGCGCCGGGCGCAGCGAGCTGCGCGAACAGCTCGATGGCTTTGCCCGCGCGCTGACCGATCTGTCCACCCGCACCGACCAGCGCCTGGACCTGCTGCGCGAGGCGCTGGGCGAGGACGCCCGCAAGGCGCGTGCCGAGGCGGCGGAGAGCCAGCAGCGTGGCGCCGCACTCATGGGGCAGCGCCTGCAGGAACTGCGCGGCCAGCTGGAAACCTTCGGCCAGCAGCAGGAGGCACGCATCCATGCGTTTGGCCAGCAGCTGCAGGAGCTCACTGCGCGCACCGATACCCAGCTCGGGGCGCTGCGCCAGACCCTGGTGGACGATGCACGCAAGGGCCGCGAGGAGGGCGCGCTGTCGCAGCAGCGCCTGACCGACAGTCTGGGCCTGCGCCTGCAGGAACTGACCCAGCGCAACGAACAGCGCATCGCTGAGATGCGTGCCACGCTGGAGGAACAGCTGCGCGCGCTGCAGAACGACAACGCGCAGAAGCTGGAGCAGATGCGCCACACCGTGGACGAGAAGCTGCAGTCGACGCTGGAAACGCGGCTGGGCAATTCCTTCAAGCTCGTCTCCGAGCGCCTGGAACAGGTGCAGCGTGGCCTCGGCGAGATGCAGCAGCTGGCCACCGGCGTGGGCGACCTCAAGCGCGTGCTGACGAACGTCAAGAACCGCGGCAGCTGGGGCGAAGTGCAGCTGGAGAACATCCTCGAGCAGACACTCACCCAGGAGCAGTACGCGCGCGCGGTGAGGGTGCGCCCGGATAGTGGCGAGATGGTCGATATCGCCGTGCGCCTGCCGGGCCGCAGCAGCGACGACACGCCGGTGTGGCTGCCGATCGACTCCAAGTTCCCGCGCGAGGACTACGAGCGCCTGCTGGACGCACAGGAACAGGGCGATGCCGAAGGCGTGCGCCTGCAGGGCATCCAGCTGGAGCGCGCGGTGCGCGTGCAGGCCAAGTCGATCTGCGACAAGTACATCGTGCCACCGCACACCACGGACTTCGCGGTGATGTTCCTGCCCACCGAAGGCCTGTATGCCGAGGTGATCCGGCGCCCGGGCCTGGTTGACCTGCTGCAGCGCGAGCACCGTGTGGTGGTCGCCGGACCGACCACGTTCACTGCGTTGCTCAACAGCCTGCAGATGGGCTTTCGCACGCTGGCCATCGAGCAGCGTTCCAGCGAGGTGTGGAGCCTGCTGGGTGCGGTCAAGAGCGAGTTCGGGAAGTTCGCCGGCATCCTGGAAAAGGCCGAGAAGCAGATCACTACCGTTGGCCGCAGCATCGGCGAGGCCAGCCGCAAGACCCGCACCATCGAACGCCGCCTGCGTGGCGTGGAGTCGCTGGCGTCAGAGCAGGCGCAATCCCTGCTGGGCGGCCTGGCCGATGCTGATGCCACGGCCGAGGACGAAGGCAACGAAGGCGACGACGGCGACGAAGCCTGAGCTACGTCGACACGCCGCCTGCATGGTCGATGCGTATGCTGGCGGCCTGTCCTACTGGATCAGGTAACGCCATGCGCCTGCGCCTCTGCACCAGTCTCATCCTGACCGCGCTGCTTGTCGCCTGCAGCAGCGCACCGCCGGCTGCCAATCCGGCGGCGGCACCCGCCGCAGCCACCAGTCCCGAAGCGGCCGAGGCCTACCGCGAAGCGCGCGATGTGGACTGCCAGGCCGCTGGCGGCACCCTGCAGCGGCTGGGCCGGCTGCAGCGCGAACAGTGCGTGGTTCCCTACGCCGATGCCGGCAAGGCCTGCAGCCGCAAGTGCGACTGCACGGGCCAGTGCCTTGCCGGCGGCGAAGTGGCGGTTGGCAGCCCCGCCACCGGCACCTGCCAGCGCGATGCCCGCCAGAACTTCGGCTGCCGCCAGCGCATTGATGAGGGCAAGGCGCAGGGCATGATCTGCGTGGACTGATCGTAGTGCCGGCAGCCTCATGAACCCTTGCGAACGATCGCACGATTGCCGGCCAGCGGCCGGCACGACCGACATCGCGCGGCGCTATGCTGGTGGGCCATTCCCCGCTGTTGCCGGAGCCCCCGCGTGAGCACTTCGATCCAGGACATTTCCCTCACCACCATCGACGGCCAGCCGTCCTCGCTTGCCGACTACCAGGGCAAGGTACTGCTGCTGGTCAACGTCGCCTCCAAGTGCGGCCTGACCCCGCAGTACGAAGGCCTGCAGGCGCTGTATGCGGAAAAGCACGCACAGGGCCTGGAAGTGCTGGGCTTCCCGGCCAACAACTTCCTCGGCCAGGAGCCGGGCAGCGAAGCGGAGATCCAGCAGTTCTGCCAGCTCACCTACGATGTCAGTTTCCCGATGTTCTCCAAGATCAGCGTGGCCGGTGACGACACCCACCCGCTGTACCAGCAGCTGACCGCTGCGCAGCCGCAGTCGATCGGCGAAGGCCCGCTGCGCGAGCGCCTGGCCAGCAAGGAGATTCCAATCCACGCCGCGCCGGCGGTGCTGTGGAACTTCGAGAAGTTCCTGGTCGGCCGCGACGGCAAGGTCATCGCCCGCTTCGCCCCGGACGTGGCGGCTGACGACGCGCGCCTGCGCGAAGCCATCGAAGCCGCGCTGGCTGCCTGATCGGCCGGGGTCGGATCCCTTTCCACGGGAAAGGGCTCCGACCCCACCCACGGCGCCAAAGAAAAACCCCGCCGAGGCGGGGTTTTTCATGCGTCGCTGACAGGACTCAGTGCGTCCACTGCGGCATCGGCATCGCATCGACCGGGATCGGCGAATTGGCATCGTCGTGGCCACGCTCGCGCTTGCTGCGCAGATCGTTCTCGATCTGGTAGTTGCGACGCTGCATCCATGCATCGCGCACCAGCGAGTACTCGTCCACGGCAGTGTCACGCAGGTCGTCGATCGCCAGCAGCTGCGCGCGGGTATCGACCAGCTGCAGGCCCTGCAGGCCGATGCGGACCTTGTCCTCTTCGATACGGCGGATCGGCGACAGCGGAATGTCGCCGGCCAGGCCGAACACGTCGCGCACGGTACGCGGGCCGAAGAACGGCAGTTCCACGTAGCGCGAACGACGCCAGCCCCAGGCACCCAGGGTCTGGCCGAAGTCCTCATTGCGGCGCGGTACCATCGCCTTGCTGGCCGGATCGAACAGGCCACCGATGCCCAGCGTGCTGTTCATCAGGAAGCGGCCGAGGCTGTCCCATGCATCGGCACCGCGGCCCTGCAGCAGCTGGTTGGTGATGGTCACCGGCGCGCGCAGGTTGCTGAAGAAGTTGCTGACGCCAGTGCGGGCGAAGCGCGGCACCACGTGGGTATAGGCGGTGGCCAGCGGACGCGCGACGCCGCGGTCGACCGCGTTGTTGAACTTGTGCACCTTGCGGTTGAATGGTTCCCACGGATCGTAGGCCGCTGCGTTGGTGGTGTTGCCGGCACCGCCATAGAGGGCATCGAAGTCGTCATCGCCACCGGGCGCGGTGGCGGCTGAGGTCTTCGCCGCGCTGCCGTCGCCGCTGTCGGTGGGCGCAGCCGGCGACGATGCGGCAGCAGCCGGCGGATTGGCCACCGGCGCGACCAAGGCAGCGTCAGCCGTGCCGGCATCGGTGGCCGCGGCGGCGGGCGAGGTGGAAGAACTGGCCGGGACCACGGTGCTGGCTGCCGGTGCATCGCTGCGCGCGGGCTTGCCGGCACAGGCGGTGAGGGCGGTGGCCAGGACGATCAGGGGGAGAGTGCGCACGACGTTCATGTCAGCTCGCAGCAGAAGTAGCGTTGAAATCCAGGTTGGGCGACAGCCGGTAGGCCGCGCTCAGTTCGTTGTAGCCAGCCGGCGCGCCGGTGATCACCAGCGGATGGCCGGCCTTGCGCGCACGTGCCGCCAGCTCGGCCAGCAGGGCCAGGCCGGCGCTGTCCACGCGTTCGACCTCAGCCAGATCCAGCCGTGCCAGCTTTGCAGGCAGGGCCTGCAGCTGCGGCCATAGCGTGATCACCGCAGCGCGGTCGAGCACCCCGCGCAGGCGCAGGGTGTCGCCTTCCAGCAGTGCCAGTGCGTTACTTGCCATTGCCCGCGGGCCCGGCCTGCATGCTGCCGCTGTGCAGCTCGCTGGCCACCTGCTTGATGCCCTTCTGGCGCAGCGGGGTGTCGAACTGGTTGCGGAACGTCTGCACGTAGGAGATGCCTTCGATGTTGACGTCGAAGATCTTCCACTGGCCGTTCACGTTGCGCATCCAGTACTCGACCGGGGTCGGCTCGCTGCCGGCACGCACCAGCTCGGTGCTCACGCGCACGCCGCGGTTGCCCGGCAGCGGGCTTTCACCCTTCAGGCGGAAGCTCGGCTTGCCCTGGATGTTGAGCAGGGTCGAACCGTAGCGCTGCATGAGGCTGTCGGCCATGGCATCGGCGAACAGCTTGATGTCGGCATCCGAGGCACCACGGGCATGCGGGCCCAGCACCAGGCGCGCGGCATAGTCGCGGTCGAAGGTGCGGTTCAGTTCGCTGTCGATGTAGTTGCGCAGGCTGGCGGGATTGCTGCCGAATTCGCTCCTGCGCTGCTGCAGGGTGGTGAGGATGCGCGTGCCGGCATCGATCACCACCTTGCCGGCCTGGCCCTGCGCCGCGGCAGCGGCGGGGGCGGCGGCCTGGGCCTGGGCCTGGGCGAGGAACGGAGTAGCCGCCAGCAGCGCCGAGGCGAGCAGGGCCGGGATCAGTTTCATCTTCATGGTTGCGGTTCCGTTGCAGGCGCCTGCGCGCCATCGTTGGGCTTCTGGGCAGCGCCGCCACCGGCGCCGCCACTGAACATGTACTTGCCGACCAGCTGGATCAGGTCAACCGCCGGCTGGGTGAAGACAATTTCGTCGCCGGCCTTCAGCACGTCCGGATCACCGCCCGGCTGCAGTCCGATATAGCTCTCGCCGAGCAAACCACTGGTGAAGATGCCGGCCGAGGTGTCCGCCGGCAGGTCCTTGACCTTGCTGTCCATGCGCAGGGTCACGATCGATTCGAACTTCACCGGGTCCAGGTCGATGGAGGCGACCTGGCCGACGGTGACGCCGCCGATCTTCACCGGCGCCTGCTTGCGCAGCTGGCCGACCTGGGAGAAGCGCGCCTTCAGCTCGTAGCCCTGGCTGCCCCAGCTCCAGCGCTGGTTGGTCGAGGCCACCGCCAGCACCATCAGCGAGGCCAGGGCCAGCAGCAGGAAAGCGCCGACGGAGAATTCGAGTCTGGGACCGCGGATGGCCATGTGGATTACCTGATCGAGTCGTGGTGGCCGCGCGCGCCTGCGCACCGCCGGTGGAGGGGTTAGGTGAACAACATTGCCGACAGAACGAAGTTGAACATCAGCACCAGCAGCGAAGCGTTGACCACTGCACGGGTGGTCGCCACCGACGTGCCTTCAATGGTCGGCTCGGCATGGAAACCAACATAGGCGGCGACCAGCGCGGCGGTGCCGCCGAAGATCGCCGACTTCAGCATCGCCACGCCGAAGTCATCCCAGAAATCGACGCTGTTGCGCAGCGCCGACCAGAACACGCCATTGTCCAGGCCCAGCACGTGCACGGCCTCGAAGTAGCTGGCACTGATCGCCAGCGAGCAGAAGATGCCGGTCAGCAGCGGCACGGTCAGCACCGCCGCCCAGAAGCGTGGCGCCACGGCCTTGGCCACCGGGTCGATCGCCATCAGCTCCAGCGCCTTGATCTGGTCGGTGGCGCGCATCAGGCCCAGCTCGGCGGCGATCGAACTGCCGGCGCGGCCGATGAACAGCAGCGCGGTCAGCACCGGCGCCAGTTCGCGGTACAGCGACAGGCCAAGCAGGGTCGACAACGCGTCGGCCGCGCCGAAGGTGGTCAGCGTGCGGTAGCCCTGCAGGGTCAGCACCAGGCCGACGAAGGCGCCACCGACGGCGATGATCGGCAGCGAGCGCGCGCCGATCTTGTAGATCTCGCGGGTCAGTTCGGCCAGGAAATCACGGGTCGGCAGGGAACCGCGCAGCACGGTCAGCGAGAACAGCCCGGCGCGGCCCAGCGAGCGGGTGGCTTGGACGAACGGCATCAGGCAACCCTCGCGCGTGGCGCGGCATCGAACGGAATCGGGCCATCCGGCTGGCCATGCAGGAACTGCCGCAGCAGCGGATCCTGGCTGGACTGCAGTGCCTCGGGCGTCCCTTGGAACACGACGCCGCCATTGGCGATGGCGATCACCTGGTCGCAGATCGGCAGGGTCTCGTGCACGTGGTGGCTGACGATGATGCTTGTCAGGCCCAAGCTGTGGTTGAGGCGCTGGATCAGGCTCATGATCACCCCGGAGGCGATCGGGTCCAGCCC
This sequence comes from Stenotrophomonas sp. YJH_SMC_12-1, assembly GCF_059370935.1. Lineage (NCBI taxonomy): Bacteria > Pseudomonadati > Pseudomonadota > Gammaproteobacteria > Lysobacterales > Lysobacteraceae > Stenotrophomonas > Stenotrophomonas sp. YJH_SMC_12-1. The sequence goes on from NZ_JCAFUD010000007.1 coordinate 310,736, forward strand.
GGTCAGCGGCTCGTCGTAGATCATCAGCGGCGGGTCCAGCGCCAGCGCACGGGCCAGCGCCACACGGCGCGCCATGCCGCCGGACAGCTCGCGCGGCCAGGCGTCGGCGGCGGCCAGCAGGCCCACCGCATGCAGCTTCATCTCCACCAGCCGGCGCAGCACGGCGGCCGGCAGGCGGGTATGCGTACGCAGCGGCAGGGCGACGTTCTCGGCCACGGTGAGGTCGGTCAGCAGACCATTGCCCTGCAGCAGCACGCCCACGCTCTTGCGCATCTCCAGCAGCGCGCTGCTGTCATGCGGGATCGGCTTGCCGAACAGGGTAACGTCGCCGGCCACCGGTCGCAGTTCGCCGGTCAGCGCCGCCAGCAGGGTCGACTTGCCGCTGCCGGAGGGGCCGAGCACGGCGGTGATGCTGCCCTGCGGCACCTGCAGCGACACGTCACGCAGGATCGTGCGTCCGCTCCGGTCGATGCGGACGTTGGACAACTGCACCAGACTGGAGGTGGAAGCCGACATGGGCACCATTAACGTTTTTTAGACATCGAAGGATCGGGCCAGCCGGCTGAACATAAGCAGACTGGACGGTGCAGTATTGTTGCACGGCAGGGCGTGGCGCAGGCCGGGACAATCGGCCGGCAGCCCGGAACAATCCGTACCGTCGATGGGCCGACCATTGAATACTGCCTGCCGTCCTGCACACTGTGCATGATGAGTGACCCAGGCAGCGATTTCCGCCTCTACCATTCCAACTCGCTGGACGTGCTGGCCGCGCTGCTGGCGCGCAACGTGCGTGCGCCGGTGCCAGGCCAGCCGTTGCTGGCGCCGGAAGTGGTGTTGATCCCGCAGGTGGCGATGCGCCGCTGGCTGCAAGCGACACTGGCCGCCGAATTCGGTGTCGCCGCCAACCTCGAATTCCTCACCCCGGGCGAGTTCGTGGCCCGCGCGCTGAAGGCCAACGTCAGCGGCGAGCAGGACGATCTGGACGCGGCCGGCCTGCATTGGAAGCTGTACCAGGCCCTGCGCGACCCGACATTGCTGGCGCAGCCACCGATGCGTGCGCTGCAGTCCTATCTTGCCGGCGGTGACGCATTGAAACCCTGGGCGCTGGCCGGCGAGCTGGCCTCGGTATTCGAGAAGTACCAGGCGTGGCGCCGTGACTGGCTGCTGCGCTGGGCAGCCGGTGCCGATCCTGCCGACCCGCAGGCGATCCTGTGGCGCACCATCACCCAGGGCCACGACTACCGCGCGCGCCGCATCCAGGAATACCTGGACCGTTTCGAAGGGGCCGGCCAACCGCTGCCGAAGGGCTTGCCACCGCGCATGTCTGCGTTCGCAACGCTCAACATCTCGCCCGACGTGCTGCGGGTGATGGCCACCCAGGCGCGGGTGGGCGAGCTGCATTTCTATATGCCTACCCCGGTGCAGTCGTACTGGGGCGACCTGCAGACGCTGGCCGAACGCCTGCGCAGCGGCGCACCGGACCCCTTCGGCGAAGCGGCCGGCGAGAACCGCCTGCTGGAAGCCTGGGGTGCGGCCGGGCGCGACTTCATGGCGGTGCTGGGCAGTTACGAGGTGGTGCATCCGGCCGGCGAAATCGCTGCCTATTCCGATCCGGAGGAGGACACCCGCCCGACCCTGGACGAAGGCGGCCTGTCCGACAGCCTGCTGCATCGCCTGCAGCGTGACCTGTTCCACCGCCGCGCGCTGCCCTCGGGCGAGCTGCGCGACGGCCTGCGCAGCGACGACCCCAGCCTGCAGGTGCATGCCTGCCATACCCGCCTGCGCGAGCTGCAGGTGCTGCACGACCAGCTGCGCAGCCTGCTGCAGGACCCGCGCTTCGACCCGCCGCTGCAGGCGCGCGAGATCGCGGTGCTGGCGCCGGACATCGATCCCTATGTGCCGTACCTGGAAGCGGTGTTCGGCGGTCGCGGCGGCGAGGAGGAACACATTCCGTATGCGCTGGCCGACAGCAGTCCGCTGGCCGGCGAGCCGTTGGCCGATGTGTTCGTGCACCTGCTGGGCCTGCCGGTCTCGCGCTTTGGCTTGAACGAAGTGCTGGACCTGCTGGCCAGCGCGCCGCTGGCCGAGGCGGCCGGGCTGGAAGCGGTGGACTTCGACCGCCTGCATGGCTGGCTGCAACAGGCCGGTGCACGCTGGGGCCTCGATGCGAAACACCGCAACCAGCACCAGGCACCGGCCGACGACGCCTACACCTGGCAGTTCGCGCTGGATCGCCTGGTACTCGGCCACGCCGCCGGCAGCGAGGCCGACCTGGCCGGCGTGGCGCCGTGGATCGAACTGGAAGGCGGCGCGCTGGACGCGCTGGACCGGCTGCTGCGCCTGCTGCGCGTGCTGGCCATCTACCAGCGCCGACTGGGCGAGCTGCTGACCCCGGCGCAGTGGCGGCAACGCCTGCTGTCGCTGCTGGATGCACTGCTGCCCACCGCGCCCAGTTCCCCCAACAGCCAGCGCGCGCTGGAGCGCCTGCGCAAGCTGCTCAACCAGTTCGCCGAAGATGCCGCCAAGGCCGGCTTCGAGGAAGGCGTGCCGCCGGAGGTGGTGCGCGCGCACTTCGCCGGCGCGCTGGGCGAGGCCGATACGCGCGCACCGCTGCTGACCGGTGGCATCAGTTTCGGCCGCATGGTGCCGATGCGCCTGCTGCCGTTCCGGGTGATCTGCGTGCTCGGCCTCAATGATGGCGATTTCCCGCGCCGTGACCCCGCTGCCGGTCTCAACCAGCTCACCGCCGAGCTGGATACGCCGCGCCGCCGTCCGGGCGACCGCTCCACCCGCGAGGATGACCGCTTCCTGTTCCTGCAGCTGTTCGCCGCCGCGCAGGAGGTGTTCTATCTCAGCTATCTCGGCGCCGATCCGCGCGATGGCAGCGTGCGCGAGCCGTCGGTGCTGGTCAGTGAACTGATCGATGCCGCCGCCGCGTATCACCTCGATCCGCCTGCGGCGGTCCGCGACTTCACCGTGCGCCACGCCCTGCAGCCGTTCTCACCGGCGGCGTTCGGTGATGGCGATCCGCGTCGCTTCAGCTATCGCCGCCAGTGGCATCCGGCCGCCGGTCGCCTCACCGGCCAGCGCGGCGGCCTGCAGCCGTGGTTCGATGCACCGTTGCCGCCGCCGCTCGACGACGCGGTGGAGGGGGAGGTCGCGCTCGATACTCTGCGCCGCTTCCTGTGCGACCCGGCCGGGCAGTTCCTCGCTCAGTCGCTGGGCCTGCGCCTGGCCGACGAGGTCGAGGAGGTGGATGACCTGGAACCGCTGGTGCTGTCCTCGCGCGGGCCGGAAAAGCGCAGCGTGCAGGCGGCGGTAGTGCGCGCCACGCTCAGCGGCGATACCGAGCCGTTGTACCCACGCCTGCGCGCGCGTGGCCTGCTGCCGTCGGGTCCATTGGGCGAGCGTCAGTTCGAGGTGGAGCAGTTGAAAACACGCCCATATGCCAGTGCGCTGCTGGGCTGGATGCAGGGCGAACCACTGGAAAGCCGTCGCTACGAAGTGGACATCGATGGCGTGCGCCTGCATGGCCGCGTGGCCGATCGGCATCCCGAAGGGCTGGTGCGCCTGCGTGCCGGCACGCTCAATGGCAATGCAGTGATCCGCCACGGCCTGGACTGGCTGCTGGCGAACGCGGCGGGCGACGCGCTGCCGCTTGTGCAGTTCCATGACGGCGGCGACGCCGGTCCCGGCCCGCATGTACTGCCGACACTGAGCGTTCCCGCTGCACGTGCGGCGCTGCGTGCGCTGCTGCAGCTGCGCCAGCGTGGCCTGCGCGAGCCGCTGCGCTTTGCCCCGTACACCGGCTGGGTGCTGTACAACGCGCCAGCAGAAAAGCAGCGCAGCGAAGGCTGGAAGCAGTGGCACGGCAGCGACCGCAGCTGGGGTGAATCCAGCAGCGACGCCTGGCAGCTGCTGCTGCGGGGTGCCGACCCGTTCGCTACCGATGCCGGCTACGCTGACCTGCTGCGCAACAGCCAGCTGGTCTTCAGCGCGGTGCGCGAAGGCCGCGCTCTCGGCACCGAAGCACGCCAGGAGGGCAACGCATGAACACCGCCATCGCCGAAGACGGCCTCGAATCCCCCAGCCGCGATCCCTATCTGGCGCTGCCGCTGGAGGGCATCCGGCTGATCGAAGCCAGCGCCGGCACCGGCAAGACCTTCACCCTGGCCACGTTGTTCACCCGCCTGGTGGTGGAGCAGGGCCTGCGCATCGGCCAGATCCTGGCGGTGACCTTCACCGATGCCGCCACCCAGGAACTGCGCAAGCGCATCCGCGAGCGGCTGGCGCTGGCCGCGCGCCTGGTCGACCTGGAAGCGGCCGACGGTGAAGCACCGGAGGTACGATTGACGCGTGACGTACTGCAGCGCCATCTGCGGGGCGGCACCGAGAGCGCCGCCGCACTGAAACGCCGCCTGCAGGTGGCCGCAGACGAGATCGACCTGGCGTCCATCTTCACCATTCATGGTTTCTGTACCCGCGTGCTGCGCGAGCATGCGCTGGAAAGCGGCCACACCTTTGATCCGCCGGAACTGCTGGCCAGCGACCGTGAACTGCTGGAGGAGCTCGCGGCCGATCTGTGGCGCGTGCATGCCAACGACCCGGCCACGCTGGAGCCGCTGACCTGGCTGTGGTCGAGCCCCGACGCGCTGGCCGCCGATCTGCGCGCGCTGCTGGGCACGCCGCCGCTGCATCCGCTGCCGCGGCCGGCGGCGCTGGCCGATCCACGCCCGGCATTGCAGAGCGCGGCGGAAGCCCTGTCCGCAAGCGTGCGCGAGCATGGCGAGCAGTTCTTCATCGACCTCTGCGATGCCGTCGACAACAAGTGGCTCAACGGCGTGTCATACAAGCTGGGCTGGCTGCACCCGCTGGGCCGGCAGCTGCTGGCCTGGGCCGAGCGCGCCGACCCGCGCGAGCTGCTGGCCAGCGATCGCCTGCCGGCACTGCTGCCGGAGGTGCTGTCCGACAAGACCAACAAGAAATTCCCTGATCGCACGCCGTCGTCGCCATTGCAGGCGCCGTTGGCGCGCTATGTTGCGCTGCTGGCCGAACGCGATGCCTGGCTGCGTGGCACCGCGCTGGATTTCCTGCACACGCTTCGCGCCGAAGCCACGCAGCGCCTGCAGGCGCTGAAGCGTACGCGCCGGGTACAGACCTACGACGATCTGATTGATGGCGTAGCGCTCGCCCTGGAAGGCCCGCAGCGGCTGACGCTGGTCAGGCAACTGCGTGCGCAGTACCGCATCGCGCTGGTCGATGAGTTCCAGGACACCGACGATCGCCAGTGGGGCATCTTCCACACCGTGTTCGGCGATTCGCCGGAGGTGCGCGAACTCGGCCTGACGCCGGCGCTGTTCCTGATCGGCGACCCCAAGCAGGCGATCTACGGTTTCCGCGGTGGCGACATCCACACCTACCTGAAGGCCAAGCAGGTGGCGCAGCAGGCGCCGGTGCTGGACCAGAACTTCCGCTCGCGACCGTCTGTGTTGCGCGCGTTGCAGGCGCTGTACGACAACGGTGGCGAAGACGCCTTCCTCGAACGCGACATCCGGTTCGAGCCGGTGCGGCCCGGTGGCGTGCGCAGCGATGCGGACTACCTGCGCGCCGGCCAGGCCGCCAAGGCACTCACCCTGCGCGTGCTGCGCAGTGGCGGTGACAAGGCGATGGGCGCCGATGCCTCGCGCGATGCGGCGACCCAGGCCTGCGTCGCCGCGATTCACCAGATCCTGGTCGATGCGCGCGCGGGCAATGCCGTGTTGCGTGGGCGACCGGTGCAGCCCGGTGATATCGCGGTGCTGGTGCGCTCGCATCGCGAGGCCACCCTGGTACAGCGTGCGCTGGCCGCGGTCGGCATTCCCGCGGTGGCGGCCGGCAATCAGAGCCTGTTCGCCACTGCTGAAGCCCGCGACCTTCGTGCGCTGCTGCTGGCACTGCTGCAACCGGCCGACGAAGGCCGCCTGCGTGCAGCGCTGGCCACCGTGCTGCTTGGCCAGCGGGCCAGCGCGATCGCGGCAATGGAACGCGAAGGTGACCTGCAACGCGGGTTCCAGGCACAGCTGCTGCATTGGCGCGAGCGCTGGCAGCGCGGGGGACCGTTCGCAGTGATTGCCGATGTCTGTGCCGCACAGGGTGAACGCCTGCTGGCGCTGATCGATGGCGAGCGCCGCCTGACCAATTACCTGCAGCTGGGTGAACTGCTGCAGGAGGCCTCGGCGCAGGCGCTGGGCATGCATGGCCTGCTGGACTGGCTGCAGGGGCAGATGGCCAGTGCCGACCAGGATGACGAGCAGCAGCTCCTGCGCCTGGAGTCGGATGCGCGCCGCGTGCAGATCATCACCCTGCACAAGAGCAAGGGCCTGGAGTATCCGCTGGTGTTCCTGCCCTTCGTCGGCATCGACGGCGGCGCGCCGAACACCGCCTCGCACTGCACCGTGCACTTTGGGGGCCAGCGCCAGCTGCACTGGAAGCTGGACAAGGACGAGGCCTGGGAAGCGGCCAACGCGCAGCGTGAGCGCGAGCAGCGTGCCGAGGATGCGCGCCTGCTCTATGTGGGACTGACCCGCGCCGAGCATGCGCTGTGGATCGCCGTGGGTGATCTGGCCGGGCTCGGCAGGACGCGTCTGGCGCCACTGTTGGGTGACCTGCAGGCGCTGCGCGCGCATGCCGATGTGCATATTGATGACAGCGAGGCACCGGCCGCGCTGCCGCAGCTGGCGGCCGAAGTGGAAGGTGACCTGCCGGCGGTACGTGCACTGACCCGGCGCGTGCCGCATGACTGGTGGGTCTACAGCTTCACCCAGCTGGCGCATGCCGATGCGGGCGCTGGCAGTGATATTGAAGCCGCCGCCACCGAGCTGCCGGCACCGGCCGCCGATGAACCGGCCGGCCCGGAACTGCCGCTGGAACCGGCGCTGCCCGAACCCACCGCCGTCGTCGAAGACAGCGCGCCGATCGACCCGCGCTTCATGGGCAGCCGCTTCGGCAACGTGCTGCACGAGGCGATGGAGAACGTCGACTTCGCTGCCTGGGGTGACTGGCAGCCGGGCCGGGAAGCGCCCGAGGGACAGGCCGAGGTGCTACGCAAGGCGCTGCATGACGAAGGCTATGCCGACGTCGACCTGGACGATGGCGTGGCCGTGCTGGTGCCGCTGGTCGGCCACACGCTCACCGTGCCGCTGCCCGAAGGCGGCGCCCTTTACAGCCTGGGCGAAGGCGAGCGGCGCGCGGAAATCGACTTCCATTTCGCCATCGAGCCGACCACGGTGCCGGCGCTGCTGCAGGTGCTGCATGCCCACGGTGTTTCCAGTGGTCGTCGAGGCTTCGGCCAGCGCCGCCGCCTGGAAGGGCTGATGACCGGCATGATCGACCTGACCTACGTGCGCGACGGACGCTGGTACGTGCTCGACTACAAATCCAATCGTCTGCCCGGCTACAGCCAGGACCTGCTGGCCATCGCCATGCGCCACAGCGAGTACGACCTGCAGGCGCTGATCTATACCGTGGCCCTGCATCGCTGGCTGCGCTTCCGCCTGGGCGCGGCCTACGACTACGAGCGTGACATGGGCGGCATCCGCTACCTGTTCTGCCGCGGCCTCGATGGCACCGACAACGGCGTGCATGTGGACCGTTTCCCGCTGGCGCTGGTGGATGCACTGGATGCGTTGTTCGCCGGTGGCGAACAGGCCCAGGCCGAACTGGCCGCACGTGCCCGTGGGGCCGGCGCATGAGCCTGCTGAAGGAACTGCACCAGAAGGGCCTGCTGCGCACCCTCGACCACGCGTTGGCGACCAGCCTGATGCGGCTGCGCGGCGACACGCCGGAGAGCGTGGCGCTGGCGGCGGCGCTGGCCTCGCTGGCGGTGGCGCAGGGCCACGCCGGCTTCGATCCGGCGCAGCCGCAGCGCCTGCTGGAAGGGGTGCCCGAGTGGCCCGCCGCGCAGGACTGGCTGGCACAACTGCGCGCATCGCCTTGGGTGGCTATACCCGAGCAGGCCGACGCCATCGCCGAGGATGCGCCGCTGGTGCTGGAGAACGGCCTGCTCTACCTGCGCCGCTACCGCGAGTACGAACGGCAGTTGGCCGCCGGGCTGCAGCGCATCGGCCGGCATCCGCTGCCGGCACCGGACATGGCCGCGCTGGCACCGTTGTTCGCGCAGCTGTTCCCGCAGGCACTGGGCAGCGAAGATCACCAGGCCCGTGCCGCCGGCGTGACCCTGCGCCATCCGCTGGCGCTGGTGACTGGCGGCCCCGGCACCGGCAAGACCACCACCATCGCGCGCCTGTTGCTGCTGCTGGCGGCGCAGGCGCGGCATGCCGGCCAGCCGCTGCCCGAAGTGGCGCTGGCCGCGCCTACCGGACGCGCCGCCGAGCGCATGGCCGAGAGCCTGCGTCTGGCCGTGCAGCGCCTGCAGGAGAACGGCGTGGACCCGGCGCTATGCGCGGCACTGCCCAGTACCGGCACCACCCTGCATCGCCTGCTCGGCGTGATCCCGGATTCGCCGCGCTTCCGCCACCACGCCGACAACCCGCTGCCGGTGGACGTGGTGGTGGTCGACGAAGCCTCGATGATCGATCTGCCGATGATGGCCAAGCTGGTCGATGCGATCGCCAGCGGCACGCGGCTGATCCTGCTTGGCGACCCCGATCAGTTGCCCTCGGTCGAAGCCGGTGATGTGCTCAGCGCGATCCTGCGCGCCAGCGGTGATGGCATCGGCACCCGCGCCGATGATGCGCAGGCACTGCAGGGTCTGTTGGCACCGGCCACGTTGCAGCCGCAGGCCACGCCGCGCGCCTTCGCCGGCCGCCGCGTGCAGCTGCAACGTGGTTACCGGCAAAGCGATGCGCTGGACCTGGCACCACTGGCGCATGCCGTGCGCGAAGGCGACAGCAGCACCGCATTGCAGCTGCTGCGCGGTGGGTCGCTGGCAGGCGTGCATTTCCACGAAGGCGAGGCCGATCCATTGCGCGGCCAGCGCGAGCACCTGCTGGGCCGCTGGCGTGCACTGGCCGACGCGGCCGATCCGGCGCTTGCCCTGCAGCAGGCCGGGCGCCTGCGCGTGCTGACCGCGCTGCGCGAAGGCCCGCAGGGTGCGCGCGGGCTCAACAGCCGCATCGAACAGCTGCTGGCCGGCAACACCCCGGGCTACTTCCAGGGCCGCCTGCTGCTGGTGACCGAGAACAGCTACCGGCACCGCCTGTTCAACGGCGATATCGGCATCTGCCTGCGCGATGGCAGTGGCGCGATGGTGGCCTGGTTCCCCGGCGACAGCGTCGACCAGCCGCGCGCCTTCCACCCGGCCGCACTGCCCGCGCACGAAAGCGCCTTTGCGATGACCGTGCACAAGGCACAGGGCTCGGAGTTCGATGAAGTGTGGTTGCAGCTGCCACGCCAGGACAGCCGCGTGCTGTCGCGCGAGCTGGTCTACACCGGCCTGACCCGCGCCCGCCAGGTACTGCATGTGGCGGGCAGCGCTGATGTGCTGCAGGCTGCATTGAAACGCCACGCCAGCCGGTTGGGTGGCCTGGCCTGGCGGCTGGGTGCGGAGGAGGTGGCCGAAACACCGCCGCGCGTCGAACAGCCCACGGTGCAGGGCCAGTTGTTCTGAATCGGGGTCGGATCCCGTTCCCATCGGGAACGGGCTCTGACCCCTTCACCTGATCGCCAGGCAGAAGCAGTCGAGCATGGCTCGACTTTACAACAGCGTACTTCGATCATTCCGACGTTCATCCACGCATGCCGTGGATCTACCGTGTCGACCAAGGTCGACACCCACCAGAGCAGAACGCCGTGCCGGCAGATCGCAGGAAACTGTCGAAGGCGGGGTGGGTCCGGTTGAGGGGGTGTGAGCGGCATGGGCCCGAGGCATGCCTCGGGCGGGTTGGGCAGGACGCCCAACCCCGGTCTTGCCGTGTGCGCAGGACAGCGCACACGAGCAAGCCGCGACCAAGCCCCCATGGATGGGTTGACGGCGTCCCCCTCAACCGGATCTACCCCGCCATCCCAAGGAATACCCGCTTTTGACGTTGACGTTGCCTCGGCAGGTGCAGGGCGCAGCCCTTCCGCCCCCGTCATTCCGCGATCAACACCAGCCCATCCGGGAACACGATCGCCGCTTCATTGGCACTCACATCGAAGAAGCCCACGCCGTGCTTCTCGGCCAGGTCCTGCACGCGGCCGCGCGCGCGCTCGGCCACCGAATAGGCAAACGCGCCGTAGATCACCTCGCGGCCGATGCTGTACTCGGTCACCTCGGCACGGTCGTCATCGTCGTTGCTCAATGGGCCGTTCATCGGCGGGAAGTCCTGCGCCATCTCCGCGAACCACGCCTGCAGCGCCGGGCTGCTGACCGCCGGGTCGTCATACTCGTGGCGCTCGTTCCACTGCGTCTGCTTCTCAAACCAGGCGATGAAGGCTGCCGCCTCGCGTGGCGCGGCGCTGGCCTCGAACACCATCATGTCGTAACTCATTGGAGCTTCCTGTGCGGAGCGGGGGTCAGAGCCTTCGCCCGCGGCGAAGGGTCCGACCCCGGCAATGGGTCCTGTGACTGCACAGGGTATCGCGCTACGGCTGTCCGGCTGCACTCATCGCCAAGCCCGGCGCCAGCGCCTTCGCCTCCGGGAACAGCGCGAAGCGCAGGCCGATCAGGCCCATCAGGGCTTCATCGCGGGCCTTGCAGGCGGCCACGCTACCGACCCGGCCCAGCGAAGTATCCAGCCGCTCGCGCAACGCGTCGGCCGCCACAATCGGCTTGCGCGCGGCGATCTGCCGCCGGTAGTGCACGGCGACCTCTTCCAGAATGTGCTCGACCGCCTCGCGGCTGCGCTCGGGCAGTTCCAGCCGGGCGCGGCGCAGCTGCAGGATGTTCAGGCCGATGCGTGCTTCATTGAGCATGTCCACCGAGGCGATGTCGCTGCCTTCCGGCGTCGCCGCCAGGCGCGGCGCGAGCAGGCCGAGCAGGTCAAGCATGCGCGCGGCGAAGCGCTGGCGGTCCTGCTGGCCACGACCTTCGGCGGCTTCGGCCAGCGTGGTCCAGCCCTGCCGCACCAGCCGGCGCGCGGTCCACTCGGCGCCCACCGAACGGAACAGGCGGGTCATCACCACCGCAAAGCCAATGCCGATGAACATCGCGATGGACGAGTTGAGGAAGGTCTGGATGTTGGCGCTGTAGGTGTTCTGCAGGCTCAGCAGCGCGGCCAGGTTGACCGTCAGCGGCAGCGCGAACAGCGCGCTCTTGGGGTGGTGCAGCATCAGCCCCAGCGGCAGGAACGCCACCGCCAGCACCAGCGCCAGCAGGCCGAAGTCGTGCACGGCCGGGAACACGCCGAACAGGTACACGCCGGCCACCACCGAGGCGACCATCGCCCACACCAGGAACGACACCATGCTCGGTGCCGGATCGTCCTGCGCGGCGAAAAATGCGGCGGTCACCGCGGCCATCATCGCGCCGTTGCCGCCGCCTTCCCACCCCAGCGCGATCCACAGCACGCAGTAGCTCATCAGCGCCGCGCCGGCACTGAGCGCGGAGAACAGCGCCATGCCATAGTCGACGTGCTTGTCGGCGGCCACGCGTTCGGTGCGGATGCGGTAGTGCGCACGGTCCAGCGGCGCAGTGCCCTGGTCGATCGCGTGCTGCAGGGTGCGGCAGTCCTGCCACAGGTCCACCAGTTCCTCCAGGCGCAGCAGCAGGCTGGCCAGCTGCAGGTGCTGCAGGTCGCGGTCCACCTGCGGCTTCAATGCACTGATGCGCGCGCGCAGGCGCGCGTACTCGCTGGCGTTGGTGGGCCCGTCCAGCCAGTCATGGATGTCGTCGACCAGCGCCGGCAGGCCTTCCGGCAGGGCCTGGCCGTCGCTGCGCAGCGCACTCAGGCGGTCGGCAATCGAGGACAGCACCGGCAACAGCAGCAGCATGCGCTCGCGCAGCCGCTCCATCGACACTGCCGAACCGGCATGGCGCGGGTCGTCGCGGCGCAGGAACTCGATCAGCGCCTCGAACTGCACCAGGTCGGCGGCGAGCCGGTTGCGCGGCGCGTGTGCGCGGCCGCGTTCGAGGATCTGCCGGCACCACTGCGCCGCATCCTCCATCCAGTTGCCGATGCGGGCGCGCAGCATCGGGCGTACCGAGGCCGGGAACAGCAGCGAAGCAAACAGCACCGCCACTACCGTGCCGAGGATGATCTCCTCGCTGCGGGCCACCACGGTGTCGAAGATGGTTTCCGGCGAGGTCACGGCCGGGAAGCCGATGAAGGCCGTCGTGTAACCGGCCAGCAGGAACGCGTAGCCGCGCGGCCCTCGATTGAGCAGGGCCATGAACAGGCACCCGGCCAGCCAGATCGACATCGCCGCGCTCAGCACCAGCGGCGTTTCCACCAGCGCCGGCAGCACCAGCAGGGTAGCCAGGCCGGCCACCAGGGTGCCAACGATGCGGTACACGCCCTTGGCGCGGGTTGGGCCCAGCAGCGGCTGGCTGACGATGTACACCGTGCCCATCGCCCAGTACGGGCGCGACAGGTTGCCGGCCATGGCGATGTACAGCGCGGCCACCGCGGCCAGGTAGGTCTTGATCGAGAACAGCCAGGCCTGGCGATCGGTCAGCGCGTTCATGGCTTACTTCGCCGAGGCCTGTGCGGTGGACGGCGCGGGCGGGGCAACCGATGCCTGCCAGCCGCCACCCAGCACCAGGAACAGATGGATCTGGTCGCGCGAGACCTGCGCTTCGGCGGCGGCCAGGGTGGCGTCGCTGGTGGCCAGGCTGCGGTCGGCATCCAGGCTGGACAGGTACGGCGTACGGCCACCCTGGTACAGCCGGCGGTTCTGCCCGGCGGCCAGTGCGGCCTGCTCCTGCGCGATGCGCAGCGACTGCAGCCGGCGCAGGTCCTGCGCATAGCGGTCCAGCGCGGTCTGGGTCTCGCGCAGCGCCTGCAGCACGGTGTGGTCGAACTCGGCCAGCGCGGCATCGGCACCCGCCTCGGCGGCGTGGATGCGTGCGTGCGTGCCGGACGACGGCAGCGTCCACGAGATCAGCGGGCCGATCGACCACTGCTGGGTCATCGGCGTGCCGAAGTCTTCCAGCAGGCCGGCGGCACCCACCGAGGCACCCAGGCGGATGTCCGGGTACAGCTCGGCGGTGGCGACCCCAATCCGCGCCGTGGCCGAGGCCAGCTTGCGCTCGGCCTGGCGCACGTCCGGGCGGCGCTGCAGCAGCGCCCGGCCATCACCGACCGGCAGCGGCTGCGCCAGGCCGGGGGCGTGCGCACAGTCGATCACGCCGGCTGGCAGCTGGCCCGGGGTTTTCCCAAGCAGCGCGGCCAGCGAATAGGCGGCCGCCGAACGCTGCGCGCGTAGCGGCGGCAGTGCCGCCTCCAGCAGTGCCACCTGCGCATTGGCGCGGGCCAGTTCCGGCGGCGTGCCGCGGCCGGCCGCGATCAGGCGCTCGGTGACCGTGCGGCTGCGCTGCTGCAGCTGCAGCGAATGCTCGGCCACGTGCAGTTCGTGGTTGGCGTGGCAGATTTCCAGGTAGCTGTCGGCGACCTGCGCGACCACGCTGACCTGGGCCAGGTCGCGCGCCGCAGCAACCGACTGCTCGTCGGCACGCGCTGCCTCGGCGCCGCGCTTGAGCTTGCCGAACAGGTCGAACTGGTAGCTGACCGCGAACTTGCCATCGGCCAGGTTGATCACTGGCAGCTCGTGCTCCTGCAGGAACGATTCGGCCGACAGCTGCGCGCGGCTGACGCCGGCCTCGGCCTCGTACTCGAAGCCACCGGCGTCCAGCGCCTGTTCGTACACCGCCGCGGCACGACGCAGGTGTGCATCGGCGGCTTTCAGTTCCACGTTGTCACGCAGCGCCTGGGTGATCAGGCCGTCCAGCACCGGGTCGTTGTACAGCGACCACCAGCGGTCGGGCAGCGCCTGGTTGGCGGCAATCTGCGGGTTCTGCGTATCGATGAAGGCCGCATTGGCCTCCGGGCGCTTGAACGCCGAGCCTTCCGGCAGGGCGTAATCCGGGCCGACGGTCCTGCAGGCGGCCAGGCTGGCCAGCGCAACGATCAGACCGAGACGGGGCAGGGCGGCGTTCACAGGCCCGCCTGTGTCGGCGCAGTGCCGGCCTTGTCGTTGTGCGGATGGCGGCCGGTGTCCACGGTCACCGTGGCGGTACGGCCGGCGATCAGTTCCACGCCCTTGGGTACTTCGTCGATGGCGATGCGCACCGGAATGCGCTGTGCCAGCCGCACCCAGTCGAAGGCCGGGGTCACGTTCGGCAGCAGGGTGCTGCCGTTGCTGCGGTAGCGGTCCTCGATGCCGGCGGCGATGCTTTCCACGTGGCCACGCAGCAGGGCCGACTCGCCCATCAGGCGGATGTCCACGCTCTGCCCCGGGGCCACGCCGCGCAGGCGGGTTTCCTCGAAGTAGCCATCGATGCGGAACGAGCCGGTATCCAGCAGCGCCAGCACCGGCTTGCCGGCCACCACGTAGTCGCCTACGCGCAGGGTGCGGTCGTTGACCCGGCCATCGGCCGGCGCGCGCACCTCGGTGCGGCCCAGGTTGAGCTCGGCCAGGTCGACCGCCGCCTGTGCGGTGGCCAGCGCCGCCTGTGCGGCCTGCAACTTGGCGCGGCGCACTTCGGCGTCCTCGGCGGCGACCAGGTCCTGCAGGCTGCGGTCACGGCCGATCTCGCGGCGCAGCTGCGCCACCGATGCCTGGCGCTCGGCCAGGTTGGCGCGGGCCTGCTCCAGCGCGATGCGGTAGCGGGCGCGATCGACCACGAACAGCAGGTCACCCTTCTTCACCGCCTGGTTGTCGGCCACCTGCACCGTTTCCACCAGCCCGGACACGTCCGGCGCCACCTGCACCACGTCGGCACCGACATGGGCATCGCGGGTCCATGGCTCATCCATGTAATAGACCCACAGCTGGCGCAGCACCAGCAGGGCGATGATCACGGCTGCGCTGGTGAGCAGCACCGGCAGGGTCTTCTTCACGATCTTGTTCACGATTGCATCCAACGCAGGAGGTGGAACAGCAGGCCAAGCACGATCCCGTACAGGGCCAGGTTGAACAGCGCCGGGTGCCATACGTGGCGATAGGCGCCGGCACGCTGCAGCAGCGCGTGCAGGCCGCTGTTGACCAGGTAGGCCAACAACATCAACCCGAGCAGGGTCGGGACGAATACTCCGTGGAGACTGAATTCACCGGGCATCGGTAGGGGCGGGGGCGAGGTGGGGGGAGGGGAGGAACAACGAAAAAACGGCAACGGGCAAAAGCCGCTGGCGTGTGCACGGCAGCGGCGGTGTTCGGGGGCAGCGGTCTTACGTGATGCGGTCGGCGGCCTCGGCCAGCAGGCGCCATGCCTTCAGCACGGCGTGCAGTTCATCCATGGAAAGCTCGCCGAACACGTCCTGGCGCAGGCCGATCAACTGGTCTTCCAGCTCGCTGACCAGCGCATGGCCCGCATCGGTCAGCCACAGCAGGTTGGCGCGGCGGTCGCTGGCGTCGCTCTCGCGGCGGACCAGGTCGCTGGCGCACAACTTGTCCAGCAGGCGCACCAGCGAGGGTCCTTCCATGCCCAGCTGCTGCGCCAGCGCCACCTGACGGATGCCACCGCCGGAGCGGCCGATCATCAGCAGCGGCATGGTGCAGGCGGTGGAGATGCCGTAGCTGCCGAGCCGGCTGTCGGCCAGGCGCTGCCACTGCCGCCCTGCGTACAGCAGGCCGGAGCTGAGCTGCATCTGCAGCACGGTGCGCTCGTCGAGGGGGCGGTCCATAAGAGATAGATAGGATACTACTAATTTCATTCCTATCAATAGGTTTTTCTGAATGGGTGGGTGTAGTGAGGAAAGCGTTGCGCCTGCCTGGTGTCGGGTGGGGCAGCGGGCGCCGGACGGTGCAGGACACGCCGTGAACCCCCCTCCGGGGTCCGGCCCAGCCGCTGGCGGCTGGGCGTTCGGGCGCTTGCGAGGCATGCCTCGCAAGCAAGCGCCCTCACCCTTGGGGGCTCGGCCGCGGCATCCATGCCGCGGACGGTCCTGCCCCGCCCGGCCCCCGCTGCCTTCCCATCCCCCCGCGAGCGCGGTGGGTTGGCTCTTAGAAGCAAGCGCAGAAGCAGTGCGGACCAACGGTCCGCACCCACCAAAGCACAAAACACCACAGCAGCGGCGCGCCGCTTCCGAAGCCATGAACCCCCGCTTTTGCCCCCGCTTTCGGGCGGTCCGGCCGCGCCCGCGGGAAACTGTCAGGGATGGGGAAGGGCGGCAGGGCAGGACCGTGAGGCGCATGGATGCGCCGACCGAGCCCCCATGGATGGGTTTACGGCGTGTCCTGCCCTGCCGCCCTTCCCCATCCAGACCCGTAACAGGCAGGCGCCGCCAGACCCCCGATGAACCCGACCAACAGGACGACCCACCCCCCGGTCGGGTACGATGCTCGCCCCCCGTTCGGGACGCTGTACGCAATGAGCAAGAACAACGAAAAGGCCGCCCCGCAGGGCGACGTGACCCAGGACCAGGCCGAGGATGCCGTGCGCACCCTGCTGCGCTGGGCCGGTGAGGACCCGTCCCGTGAAGGCCTGCTGGATACCCCCCGCCGTGTCGCCGAAGCCTATGGCGACTGGTTCAGCGGTTACCGCGACGACCCGCGCGCCTACATGGAGCGGACCTTCGAGGAAGTGGCCGGCTACGACGAGCTGATCGTCCTGCGCGACATCGAGTACGAAAGCCACTGCGAGCACCACATGGCCCCGATCATCGGCCGCGTGCACGTCGGCTACCTGCCGGCCGGCAAGGTGGTGGGCATCAGCAAGCTGGCCCGTGTCGTCGAAGCCTACGCCCGCCGTTTCCAGGTGCAGGAGAAGATGACCGCGCAGATCGCCCAGTGTATCCAGGATGTGCTGCAGCCGATCGGCGTCGGCGTGGTCGTCGAAGGCGCCCACGAGTGCATGACCACCCGCGGCATCCACAAGCGCGGCGTCAGCATGGTCACCTCCAAGATGCTGGGCAGCTTCCGCGACGACGCGCGCACCCGCGCCGAGTTCCTGCGCTTCATCGAAGTGGGCGGCAAGCGCTGAGCCGCTTGCCCGCACCACGCCGGCTCCTGCAGGCCGGCATGCCCACGGCTGTCCACGCGGCAGCTGTGCATGGCGGTTTGTCCCTGTCAGCCCTACAGACTTCTTTCGCTGCATGAAGCATCGCGAACGCATTGCCCGTTATCGCCACCTGCGCGAACAGCCCCAGTGGAAGCTGCTTGCCGCCGACCACGCTCCGGAAATCATCGGCCTGCTGCAGGGCCTGCTGATGGACGGCGAGCGCACGTTGCCGTCCTCGGTACTGAACGAGCGACTGCAGCGCGCGCTGGACCAGCTGGCCGGCGATGAACTCTCGCGCGAGCTGCCGCGCACCGCGCAGGCCTACATCGCGCACTGGCTGGCCCAGGGCTGGCTGGAACGCCGTCTGCCCGAAGGCGCCGACCAGGAGCAGTACGAGCTGGCGACCGCGGCACTGCAGGCGATCCGCTTCGCCGACGGCCTCGAGCAGGCCCGCGTGGCCGCCACCGAAAGCCGCCTGGCGCTGGTCATTGAACAGCTCTCGGCGCTGGCTGCGCAGACCGAAGCCGATCCCGATGCGCGCCTGTCCGCGCTGCACGACGAGCGCGACCGCATCGATGCCGAAATCGCCCGGGTCGGTACCGGCCGCGTGGTTGCGCTGGACGGCAAGCGCGCGCTGGAACGCACCCGCCAGATCATCGGCCTGGCCGACGAGCTGACCGAGGACTTCCGCCGCGTGCGCGATGACTTCGAGCAGCTCAACCGCGATTTCCGCGAACGCATCATCGACGACGAGGGCGAGCGCGGCGATGTGCTGTCGCAGCTGTTCGAAGGTGTGGATGTCATTGGCGAAAGTGACGCCGGGCGCAGTTTCCAGGCCTTCTGGCGCCTGCTCAACGACGCCGAACAGAGTGCCCAGCTCGATGCCGCGCTGGAAGCGGTGCTGGCGCGCGGCTTCGCCCGCCGCCTGGACCGCAACGAACGCAACTTCCTGCGCAGCTTCACCAGCACCATGCTCGAGCGCGGTGGCCAGGTACACGACGTCCTGCAGAACTTCGCGCGCAGCCTGCGCGGCTTCGTGCAGAGCCGTGGCTACCTGGAACAGCGCCGCCTCAACCAGTTGTTGAAGCAGGCGCAGTCCGAAGCGCTGGCCCTGCGCGACGAATTCCCCGCACAACGCGGCATCGGCCGCGACCTGCAGCTGACCACCAGCCGCCTGCGCTCGTGGTCGCAGTGGAAGCTGCATGATCCGCGCAGCGCCCAGGTCGACGGCAATGTCGAGTACAACGACGCGGCCGCGATCAGCCTGGAGAGCGTCGGCGACCTGGTCGCTTCGTCCGAAATCGACTTCCGCACCCTGCGCCGCGACCTGCACGACCTGCTCGACGCACAGCCGCGGCTCAGCATCGCCCAGGCCCTGTCGCAGCGCGAGGCGCCGCAGGGTCTTGGCAGCGTCATCGGCTATCTGTCGCTGGGCACGCGCTTCGGCAACGTGGTCGCCGGCGAGCAGGAGCTTGCGCAATGGCGTGGTGGCGACGGCCAGGTCCGTCGCGCCCGCATCCCGCTGGTTTGGTTCACCCAGGAGAGACGCCATGAGCTGGCATGAAGATCCCATCGACGCAGCGCAGGCCGACGTGGCGGAAGACGCCTACGAGGCCGAACCGGTGGCGGCCGTGGCGCAGCCCCGCCGTGGCAACGACGTCTATTACCTCGGCGACACCGGGCGCCTGCCGCTGGATGCGCGCCGCGCGCTGTGCCAGCTGCTGATCGGCCCCAGCATCGACCAGCTGCGCCACGCCAAGCTGTGGCCGGCACTGATCCGCAGCGAAGCGGCCATCCGCTCGTCGCTGGCGGACCTGTTCCTGGAACTGGTGCTCGACCGTGACAGCGGCGTGGCGTTCACCCGCCAGGCCGATACCGAAGACGTCGACGCGCCGGTGCTGCTGCGCACCTCGCCGCTGACCTTCATCGACTCGGTGCTGTTGCTGTACCTGCGCCAGCAGCTGGCCGAAGCCGATGCGCGCGGCAACCGCGCGGTGGTCGCCGATGCCGAAATGGCCGAAGCACTGGCCATCTACGAAAAGAACCTGTCCACCGACCGCGCCGGCTTCAACCGCCGCGTCGCCTCGGCGGTGCAGAAGATGAAGGACAACCACATCCTGACCCGCCTCAGCGGCCAGGAAGACCGCCACGAAGTCTCGCCGGCGCTGAAGCTGCTGTTCTCCGCCGAAGACGTGTCCCAGCTCTCGGCGGTCTACCGCCAGCTGCGCGAAACCCCGGCCGCCGAGGCCTGAGAGACCCGACCATCGCATGGCTATCTCCAAGCACACTCCCGCCCTGTTCAACGAAGGCCTGCCGGACCCGCGCCTGCAGCAGTTCCGCATGCGCCGCCTGCAGGTGCACAACTGGGGCACCTTCAACGGCCTGACCGAAGTACCGATCGCCGAGCGCGGCTTCCTGTTCGTCGGACGTTCCGGCTCGGGCAAGTCGACACTGCTCGATGCCATGTCCGCGCTGCTGACGCCGCCGGCCATCGTCGACTTCAACGCTGCTGCGCGTGAAGCCGAGCGCAGTGGCCGCGACCGCAACCTGGTGTCCTACGTGCGTGGCGCGTGGGCTGACCAGCAGGACAGCGGCACCGGCGAAATCGCCACCCAGTACCTGCGCAAGGGCGCCACCTGGACCGCACTGGTGCTGGAATACCGCGCCGGCGATGGCCGCGTGGTCAGCCTGGTGCGCCTGCTGTGGATCTCCGGCAACGGCACCTCGGCCGGTGACGTGCGCAAGCACTACATGATTGCCGAGCGCCCGTTCGACATCGCCAAGGATCTTGGTGGGTTCGACCTGGACCTGCGCAAGCTCAAGCAGAAGCTGTCCGACCTGCACCACTTCGACACCTTCTCCGGCTACGCCGAGCGCTTCCGCGACCTGCTCGGCATCGACAACGAGATGGCGCTGCGCCTGCTGCACAAGACGCAGTCGGCGAAGAACCTGGGCGACCTCAACGTCTTCCTGCGCGACTTCATGCTCGACACGCCGAAGACCTTCGACGCCGCCGAGCGCCTGGTCAGCGACTTCGCCGAGCTCGATGGCGCGCACCAGGCGGTGGTCACCGCCCGCCGCCAGGTGGAGACCCTGCTGCCGGCACGCGCCTACTACAACGACCTGAAGGAAATGCACCGCCGGCGCGGCGACGACGAAGCCCTCAAGCTCGGCGTCGACAGCTTCCGTGAAAGCCGCCGCCAGGCGCTGATCGAAGCGCGCCTGCGCGAGATGGACGTGCGTGACCGTGGCCTGCTCGGCGAAGAAGCCCAGCGCCGTGCCGCACTGGACAATCACACCGAGCGCCTGGCCGAACTGGAACTGCAGCGCCGCCAGCAGGGCGGTGAGCGCATCGAAGAACTGGAACGCGAGCAGGGCCGCGCCGAAGCCGAGCGCGACCGCCGCCAGGCCAAGCGCGAGCAGGCAAGCCTGGCCGCGCAGCAGCTGGGGGCCGAACTGCCGGACGACGCACACGGCTTCGCCGAACTGGTCGAGCGCGCACAGAACGAGCTGCAGGACCGCCAGCGCGCCTCTTCGGCGCTGGACGATGCGATCAGCGATCGCCTGGGTGGCAAGCGCGATGACGAGCGCCGCTTCGGCGAAGTCCGTGCGGAACTCGAAGCGATGCAGCGCACGCCCTCCAACATCCCGGCGCCGATGCAGAAGCTGCGCGCGCGCCTGGCCGAGGAAACCGGCATCGCTGAAGCGGCGCTGCCGTTCGTCGGTGAACTGATCCAGGTCCGCTCGGAAGAGCAGGGCTGGCAGGGTGCCATCGAGCGCGTGCTGGGTGGCTTCGCGCTGTCGCTGCTGGTCGACGACAAGCATTACAACGACGTCGCCGAGTGGGTGAACCGTACCCACCTGGGCATGCGCTTCACCTACTACCGCGTGCGCCGCAACGATGATGCGTTCGCCCGTGAGCCGTCGGCGAAGTCGCTGCTGCACAAGCTGGAACTGCGCGAACACGTGTTCGAAAGCTGGCTGCGCCGCGAGCTCGGCAAGCGATTCGACTACGAGTGCGTGGACGCCAAGCAGCTGCGCAACGTCGACCGCGGCATCACCCGCGAAGGCCAGGTCAAGCATCCGGGCGACCGTTTCGAGAAGGATGACCGCAGTGCGGTGGGCGACCGCCGTCGCTGGATCCTTGGTTTCAACAACCACGACAAGGTGGGCGCCTTCGAGCGCGAAGCTCAGGAACTGGCCAAGCGCATCGCCAGCTGCGAGACCGACATCGCGCGCCTGCGTGGACAGCGTGACCGCGACAACGAACGCCGCCTGGCCTGCCACGAGCTGGTCAGCATCAGCTGGAACGAGATCGACATCGCCGCCCCGCAGCAGCGCCTGAGCGACATCGAGGCCACGCTGCGCGACCTGCGCGAAGGCAATGCCGACCTCGCCAAGCTGGCCAGGCAGATCGACGCCGTGCGCGCCGACATCGAGCAGGCCCGCCGCACCTATGAAGACGTCCGCGTCGAGCGCGGGCAGCTGGTCAAGGAACGCGATCGCCTGGACCGCGCGCGCCAGCAGAGCCGTGCGCTGGTGCTGCCGAGCCTGGCCCAGGAGCAGGAAGCCGGCCTTGCCGAGCGCCTGCAGGAGCAGGGTCCGCTCAGCCTGGAAACGCTGGAAGCGCACATGCGCCAGGTCAGCAACGCGCTGAACGAGCAGCTGTCGTCCTCGCAACAGGACCTCAACCGCATCGAGAACCAGCTGATCGGCTGCTTCCGTCGCTTCATCCAGCAATGGCCGGAGGAATCGGGCGACTTCACCGTGTCCGTGGCCTCGGCCGAGGACTTCCTCGCACGCCTCGAACGACTGGAGCGCGATGGCCTGCCGCAGCACGAAGAGCGCTTCTTCGATCTGCTGCAGAACCAGAGCAAGAACAACCTGCTGGCCCTGCAGCGCCACAGCGCCGAAGCCCGCAAGTCGATCGGCCAGCGCCTGGATGAAGTGAACGCCAGCCTGGAACAGGTGCCGTTCAACCGCGGTACGCTGCTGACCATCGAGCTGAGCGACCGCCGCCTGCCGGAAGTCGGCGAGTTCCACCTGCAGCTGCGCGAAGTGCTGTCGCAGCAGCAGACCGAGCAGCGCGAGCTGGCCGAATCGCAGTTCACCGTGCTGCGCCAGCTGGTCAACCGCCTGGGCTCGCAGGAGGGCGAGGACAAGCGTTGGCGGGAGCTGGTGCTGGACGTGCGCATGCACGTGGAGTTCATCGGAGTCGAGCTGGATGCGGAAACGCGCCAGCAGGTCGAGATCTACCGCAGCGGCGCCGGCAAGTCCGGTGGCCAGCGCCAGAAACTGGCCACCACCTGCCTGGCCGCGGCACTGCGCTACCAGCTCGGCGGTGCTGACAGCCAGCTGCCCAGCTACGCCGCAGTGGTGCTCGACGAAGCCTTCGACAAGGCCGACAACGAGTTCACCGCACTGGCAATGAACATCTTCGACAACTTCGGCTTCCAGATGGTGGTTGCCACCCCGCTGAAGTCGGTGATGACGCTGGAACCGTTCATCGGCGGCGCCTGCTTCGTCGAAATCAGCGGTCGCCACGATTCCGGCGTGCTGCTGATCGAGTATGACGAGGAAGGCAAGCGCCTGAAGCTGCCCGAGCGCAGCCGCCAGCAGGCCAACGAACCGGAAGAAGCCGAGGCCTGACCTGGCCGATTGAAGGGGAATGCCGGTCAGCGGCCGGCACCACATGGGCGGGGTTCATGACCCGATCGGATGGGGATGCCGGCCAGCGGCCGGCACTACCCATGGGCGGGGTTCATGACCCGGTAGTGCCGGCCGCTGGCCGGCAACCGCGTTCACGCAGCGCGGAACGTATCCCACGCCATCCGCGCGATCAGCACCACCACCAGCCCCACGAACAGCTTGCGGATGAACGGCGTGCCGCCCTTCAGCGCCAGGCGCGTGCCCACCACCGAACCGATGATGTTGGCCGCCGCCATCGGCAGCGCGAACAGCCACAGGATGTTGCCGGTCGGCACGAAGAACGAGATCGCCGCCACATTCGTCGCCAGGTTCACCACCTTCGACGCCGCCGAGGCGCGCAGGAAATCCAGCCCGAAGAAGCGCACGAACAGGAAGATCAGGAAGCTGCCGGTGCCCGGCCCGAAGAAGCCATCGTAGAAGCCGATCGCCGCACCGATCGCCAGCGCGATCACCAGTTCACGGCGGCCGATCTCCTGTGGCCGGTGCAACGCGCCGAAGTCCTTCTTCCACAGCGTGTAGGCCAGCATCGCGACCAGCAGCACCAGCACCAGTGGGCGCACCGCGTCTTTGGGCAGCAGGCTTACCGCGGTGGCGCCGGCGAAGGAGAAGATGAAGGCCGTGCCGGCCGCGAACAACACCGGCTTCCACGGGAAGCGCACGTTGCGCGCATAGCGCCAGGCGGCCGCACCGGTACCGAACATCGAACTGAACTTGTTGGTGCCAAACAGCATCGCCGGCGTCTGCTGCGGCAGCACCGTGAACAGGCCAGGCAGCTGCACCAGCCCACCACCACCGACGGCGGCATCGACCAGCCCGGCGATGAAGGCGATGACCACCAGCCACCACAACTCAGGGGGAACCAGTTCCAGCACGGCGATCAATCGATATGGGGGCGCGACAGCATACGCCTGTCATGCACTGGTTGACCGGTGCCCCGCGTGGATCCATCCGCACAACCCGGCGACAATGTCCGCATGAGCCGAAAACCCACCGATCCCTGCCCCTGCGGCCTTCCCGCCGAGTACGCCGCCTGCTGTGGCCGTTTCCATGCCGGTGAGGCCGCCCCCGATGCCGAGCGCCTGATGCGATCGCGTTACAGCGCCTATGTGCGGGCGCTGGCGGACTATCTGCGCCAGAGCTGGCATCCGGATACCCGCCCGGCCGAGTTGTCGCTGGATGATGCGCCCGGCCAGCGTACGCATTGGCTGGGCCTGACCGTGCACGAGCACATCGTCACCGGCGCCGACAGCGCCGAAGTGCGCTTCACCGCCCGCTACCGCGTGGGCGGCGGCAGCGCGGTGAAGATGGCCGAGCACAGCCGCTTCCTGCGCGTCGACGGCCGCTGGTACTACCTCGACGCAGTGTGAACCTCAGCCGCCGCGTGCCGCCAGCACGCGCTGGCCGGCATGCGCGCGGACCTGGTTGCGGCCACCGTCCTTGGCTGCGTACAGCGCTTGGTCGGCGGCCTTGATCACTGCCGCTGGCCGCTCATCCACGCGGCTGTCTGCCAGCCCGATGCTCACCGTCACCTGCACCGTCTGCCCGCTTCCGCCGCGTCCGCGCTGCCGGCGCCCCGTTTCATCGTCGCGGCTGCGTGTGCTCCGGTCGCGCAGCTGCATGCGGGTGTCCTCGATGGTCTGCCGCAGCGCCTCGACTGCATCCACGCAGGCCGCTGCGGGACGATCCAGGAACACCACCGCGAACTCCTCGCCGCCATAGCGGAACGCCCGGCCACCATCGCCCACCCGGCCCAGGCGCGAGGCCACCAGGCGCAGCACATCGTCGCCGGTGTCGTGGCCGTGGGTGTCGTTGAACGACTTGAAGTGGTCCACGTCCACCATCGCGATGCTGTAGGTGCCGCGCGCCCGCTGCAGGGTCTCATTGAAGGCGCGGCGCCCCGGCAGGCCGGTCAGCTCATCGCGGAAGGCCATATGGAAGGACTCCTGCATCATCGCGCCCAGCATCAGCAGCAGGGCCGCACTGGCCAGTGCCGGCAGCAGCACCGGCTGCAGGAACACCCGTGGCAGCATCCACCACAGGCACAGCAGGGCCAGCAGCATCGCCGTGTGCAACGGGCGCGGATGCCGCCAGGCCTGCCAGCCCAGCGCGGCGGTTGCCAGAAGGAACAGCAGCGCTGGCAGCTGTGCCAGCGCGTTCCAGTCGGCCGGAATCCAGCTCCAGTGGCGGTTGGACAGCAGATCGTGCATGCCCCGGGGTTGCTGCGTGGCCAGCAGCAGGAAGATCACCAGCGCGGCGCCACTGGCAACACCTCGCAGCAGCAGGTCGCGACGGCGGCGGCCGCGCTCGGGCCACAATGCCAGGCCCGCGAACAGCAAGGGCAACCAGGCCGAAATGGCATGGAAGCGCAGCGGTGTCAGCGCCGTGACATGGCCGCTGTGCAGGTAGCCGCCCACGTCCTGGTGCAGCAGCGCGAACATGACCGCCACCACCAGCAGCAGGCAGAGCGTACGCACCTGGTGGTAGAGCAGGGCAAGGCCGGCGCCGAGGCAGGCCAGCAGCCAGGGCAGGATGCGTTGGGCCGGGCTGGCAACGTCTTCGTTGCCCAGTGCTGCCCACAGCACCACGGCAACCAGCACGGCGGGCAGCACGAACAGGTAATGCGCAGGCTGGCGGAGCGGATGCAGGGGCAAGCAGGAATTCCAGCGCGGTGACGACGCGGCCGCAGCATTGCCGTTAGCGGCGTTCGCACCGGCTTCTTGAATGCGGGATGGTCACGCATGTGAACGCGTTGACGTCGAACGATGACATCGCACTCACCCTGTTGCGCAGATGCTGCCCGGATGGACAGCGTAGCCACCGCCGTCGCTGCCCCGCAGCGCGATCTCGCCCGCCAGTACGCATGTGTGCGGAACCGCAGCATGCACCTGGCAGCCCCCCTCAGCGCCGAAGATGCCATGCTGCAGAGCATGGCCGATGCCAGCCCGAGCAAATGGCACCTGGCCCACACCACCTGGTTCTTCGAACGCTTCGTGCTGGCCGGCTTCCCACCTGCACCGGCGCATGACCCTGCCTGGGACTACCTGTTCAACAGCTACTACAAGAGCCTCGGCCCGGCGCACGCCCGGCCGCAGCGTGGGCTGCTGTCGCGGCCATCGCTGCAGCAGGTGCGCGACTACCGCCAGCAGGTCGATGCACAGGTGCAATCGCGGCTGGCGGCAGGCGACCTTGATGAGCAGGCACTGCAGCACCTGCAGTTGGGCCTGCAGCACGAGC
The DNA here is from genome assembly GCF_059370935.1 of Stenotrophomonas sp. YJH_SMC_12-1. Lineage (NCBI taxonomy): Bacteria > Pseudomonadati > Pseudomonadota > Gammaproteobacteria > Lysobacterales > Lysobacteraceae > Stenotrophomonas > Stenotrophomonas sp. YJH_SMC_12-1. Next base: position 336,756 of record NZ_JCAFUD010000007.1, read on the forward strand.
AGCAGCACCAGGAACTGCTGCTCACCGACATCAAGCACGCGTTCTGGTGCAATCCGTTGCAGCCGGCCTACCGCGAGGACCTGCAGCCTGCAACCAGCGCTGCCAGTGCGCAGGGCTGGATCGAGTCGCCCGAGCGCATCGTCACCATCGGCGCCGCAGCCTGGCCGCAGCACACCGCCTTCGCCTACGACAACGAATCGCCGGCGCATCGCGTGCTGCTCCCCGCGCACGCACTGGCCGAGCGTCCCGTCAGCAATGCCGAGTACCGCGCCTTCATCGACGCCGGCGGCTACCGCGAACCGCGCTGGTGGCTCAGCGAAGGCTGGGCGCTGCGCGAAGCCGAGAGCTGGCAGCACCCGCTGTACTGGGATGACGCCCTGCAGCGCGAGTACACCCTGGGCGGTTGGCGCGAACTGGATCCGCATGCGCCGGTCTGCCACCTCAGCTACTACGAGGCCGATGCCTGCGCCCGCTGGGCCGGTGCGCGCCTGCCCAGCGAGTTCGAGTGGGAGGCTGCCGCCGCAACGCTGCCGCCTCGCGGTCATTTTGCCGATGACGATCGGCTGCACCCGCAGGCTGCAGGGGGCAGTGGACTGCGTCAGCTGTTCGGCGATGTATGGGAATGGACCCACAGCGCGTATGGCGCCTACCCGGGCTTCCGCCCTTTCGCCGGCAACCTCGGTGAATACAACGGCAAGTTCATGTGCGGGCAATGGGTGTTGCGCGGTGGCAGCTGCGCCACGCCGCGTGGCCACGTGCGTGCCAGCTACCGCAACTTCTTCATGCCCCCGGCGCGTTGGCAGTTCTCCGGGCTGCGCCTGGCCAGGGACCTCGCATGAGTACGGTGCACGACGCACTGCAGGCGCTGACCGATCTCACCCCCGGCCGCCAGCAGATCCTCACCGACGTGGTGGCCGGGTTGTCGCGCACGCCGCGCCAGCTGCCGTCCAAGTACTTCTACGATGCGCGCGGCTCGCGCCTGTTCGAGCAGATCACGCAGACCCCCGAGTACTACCCCACGCGCACCGAGCTGGCCCTGCTTTCACGGGTACTGCCGGACATCGCCCGAAGCGTCGGGCCGCACCTGCACGTGGTGGAACTGGGCAGCGGCAGTGGCCGCAAGACCGCGTTGCTGCTGGCCGCCCTGCACGACCCGGTGGCCTACACGCCCATTGAAATCTCGCGTGCCGCGCTGCTGTCCAGCATCGACCACCTGGCCCCGGCGCTGCCCGAGGTGGAGATGCTGCCGGTCTGTGCCGACTTTACCCGTCCCGTCGCCGTACCCATGCCCGAACGCGAACCCGCGCGACGGCTGCTGTTCTTCCCCGGTTCCACGCTGGGCAACTTTGAAGGCGAGGACGCGGTCGCGCTGCTGCGCGCGATGCGCCAGACCATGGGGCGTGATGGCCTGGCCCTGGTAGGCATCGACCTGCACAAGGACCCGGCGCTGATCGAGGCGGCCTACAACGATGCGCAGGGCGTCACCGCCGCATTCACCCTGAACCTGCTGGCCCGCCTCAACCGCGAGGTCGGCAGCGACTTCGATCTGCAGGGCTTCCGTCATCGTGCCCGCTACAGCGTCGCGCGGCTGCGCATCGAGACCGATCTGGTCAGCCAGCGGGCACAGGACGTCCATCTGGATGGCCGGACCTTCCATCTCGAGGCCGACGAACCGATCCGCGTCGAATACAGCCACAAGTACACCGACGAGAGCTTCGAAGCGTTGCTGCAGCCGGCTGGCCTGCAGGTCATGCAGCGCTGGGATGCTGAAGGCCCGGCCTATGGCCTGCGCCTGTTGCGTGCCATCTAGGGCGGACGGCCAGCCGGTACCGCTTCAGGTTCAGCAGCACCGCTACCCCTAAGATGGCCGTGCAACGGCAACACGGAGGACGCCATGCCCATTCTGACCACGCTCGGCCTGGCGGCCGCTCTTGCCTCGGCGCCGACAGCGCCCGCCGCGCCTGCCGGCGACATCGATCCGGCGTTCAGCCGCTGCCTGTCGGGCCTGCAGGCCACCGCTGCGACACAAGGCATCAGTCCCGACCGTTTCAACGCGATCACCGCCGGCCTCACCCCGGACCCCAGCGTGCTCGACCTGCTCGATGCACAGCCCGAATTCACCACGCCGATCTGGGACTACCTGGCCGCGCTGGTCGATCGCCCGCGCGTGGCTGATGGCCGCGCCCTGCTGCAGCAGCACCGCGACCTGCTCGATCGCGTGTCGGCGCAGTACGGCGTCGATCCGGCCACCATCGTCGCGGTCTGGGGCGTGGAGAGCGACTACGGCCGCGTGTTCGGCAAGCGCCCGCTGCTGCAGTCATTGGCCACGCTGTCCTGCGCCGGCCGTCGCCAACCCTTCTTCCGCGGTGAACTGCTGGCGCTGCTCAAGCTGATCGACCGCGGCGACCTGCAGGCCCAGGGGCTCACCGGCTCCTGGGCCGGTGCCTTCGGGCATACGCAGTTCATGCCCAGCACCTATGCGCGCATCGCCGTGGACGGTGACGGCGATGGCCGCCGCGATCTGGTCGGCAGCATTCCCGATGCGCTGGCGTCCACCGCCAACTACCTCAAGCGCGCCGGCTGGCGCAGCGGCGAGCCGTGGGGCGTGGAAGTCCGCGTTCCTGCGGGCTTCCACGCCAGCCAGGCCGGCCGCACCCAGCGTCGCGCCCTGGCCGACTGGCGTGCGCAGGGCGTGACTGCGCTGGATGGCAGCGTGTTGGCTCCGGCCAATCTGCCGGCGGATGCGCGCGCGGCGCTGCTGCTGCCGGCCGGCAACAAGGGCCCGGCATTGCTGGTGTTCCGCAACTACGACGCGATCTACAGCTACAACGCCGCCGAAAGCTATGCGCTGGCGATCGCGACGCTGGCTGACCAATTGCGTGGCGGCAACGGGTTGGCCACCGCCTGGCCGACCGATGACCCGGGCCTGGGCCGCGATGAGCGCCGCCAGCTGCAGACCCTGCTGCTGGCCCGCGGCCACGATATCGGTGCCGCCGACGGCATGATCGGTACCGCCACGCGCCGCGCGATCCAGGCCGAGCAGCAGCGCCTGGGCTGGAGCGAGGTGGACGGCCGCGCAGGCCAGCGCATCCTGCGCACGCTGCAGGAAGAGGCGACCGCCATCGCACCCGCTGGGCAGAAAGCCTTGCCGGCGGCACGTTGACCGCGACATCATCGCCGCGGTCTTCAAGGAGCGTCATCGCATGCAGTCGAATCCGGACATCAGCACCGGCCTGTATCACGGCCTGGAGGCCTGGCAGGTGCGAACCGCCAACGCCACGGCGGTCGTCAGCGTGTTCGGCGGCCAGCTGCTGTCGTTCATTCCCGATGGGCAGCCCGATCTGCTGTGGCTTTCGCCCACGCGCGCCGAGCTGCCCACGCCCATCCGCGGTGGCGTCCCGGTGTGCTGGCCGTGGTTCGGTCGCCAGGGCCAGAGTGCCGATGTACCGGCGCATGGCCTGGTACGTACCGCGCGCTGGGAGCTTCTGCAGGCCAGCCAGCGTGATGATGGCGAGGTCGAGCTGCAGTTGGCGCCTGCGCCCGGCGCCGATCACGGCCTGCGCCTGCAGATGCAGCTGCGCATCGGCCGCCAGCTGCGCCAGCAGCTGGTCACCGAGAACACCGGAACCTCGCCGGTGACCTTCACCCAGGCCCTGCACAGCTATTTCCGGGTGGGCGATGCCAAGCGGGTCGAGGTCGAGGGCCTTGACGGCCTGCAGTACCTGGACAAGTACGAGGACTATGCGCAGCTGCGCCTGCAACAGGGACCGTGGTCATTGCGCGATCCACGTGATCCCGGTCGCAACGATCGCATCTACACCGGTGCCGGCGGCCATTACGTGCTGCATGATCCCGTACTGCAGCGGCGGATCGAGATCCGCAGCGAAGGCAGCCAGACGCTGGTGGTCTGGAATCCGGGCGCCGAGGCGGCAGCCAGGATGGCCGATGTCGGCGAGGGCTGGCGCGATTACGTATGCCTGGAAGTGGCCAACGCAGGCCCGGAGCAGATTACGCTTGCGCCGGGTGCGCGCCATCAGCTGGTGCAGACCCTGGGCAGTACCGCGCTGTAGGCGCGGACAACGATTTCAGTTTGTCGATGCAGGTAGCAAGGACGGAAAACATGCAGGAAGCACAATGGTGGTACGCCAATGGCAGGCAGAGCAGTGGGCCGGTGGATCTGGCCGGTCTTCGCCAGCTGCAGCAGGAAGGGACGGTTACGGCGCGCACCCTGCTCTGGTGCGAAGGCATGCCCTCATGGCGGCCGTTGGCGGAACTGGAGCAGGCTTCCACCCCCGTCGAGGTGGTTCCGGCCCTGGATATCGACGCAGCCCCTGCGGTTGAGGGCATCGCGCCGGATGTCGGCGACCCGTCCGATCCCTATCGTGCGCCGGTCGCTGCACCGGACAGGGCTGCGGCTGCCGGGCTGGAGGGCGAGATGGCCTTGTACGCCAGCGTGGTCGGCGGCAACTTCCCGATCTATCGCCAGCGCTGGCGGCTGGATCAGGGCATTGCCACGGGCAGTGGCACCTGGCATTGGCCGGCCTTCCTGCTCGGCCTGATCTGGATGATGTACCGCAGGATGTACCGCCTGGCGGCGATGTGGGCTGGCCTGCTGCTGCTGATCAGCGTGGTGGAGACCTGGCTGGATGTGCCGGATGGCCTGTCGCTGGTCATCACCTTCGCGCTGAGCATCACCACCGGCATCTTTGGCAACAGCTGGTACCTGGCGCACTGCCAGCGCCTGATCGCCCAGGCCCGTGCCGTTACCGGCGACGATGATGCACGGCTGCGCAGCGAGCTGACCGCGCGTGGCGGCACCAGCGTGGTCGCCACACTGATCGCCATCGTCATCGCGGTGGCGCTGAGCATCGTCGGCGCAGCATTGGCCGGGTAGGGTGGGTCAGCGGTCCTGACGGGGCCGCAGCACCAGCAGGCACAGCGCACCGGCCACCAGGCCCCAGAACGCCGAGCCGATGCCGGCCAGTGAGACGCCCGAGGCGGTGACCAGGAAGGTGACCAGTGCCGCCTCGCGGTCCCGCTCTACCGCCAGCGCACTGGCCAGGCTGTTGGCGATGGTGCCGAACAGCGCGATACCGGCCACGCAGGCCACCAGCTCCTTGGGGAAGGCAGCGAACAGTGCGGCCACGGTGGCACCGAACAGTCCGATGACGATGTAGAAGGCACCTGCCGCCATGGCGGCGGTATAGCGTCGTGCCGGGTCCTCATGGGCATCGCGGCCCATGCAGATCGCGGCGGTGATTGCCGCCAGGTTCAGCGCGTACGCACCGAACGGCGCCAGTAGTGTATTGACCACACCGATCCAGCCGATCAGCGGCGACACCGGGGCGTCGTAGCCGGATGCCCGCATCACCGCCACGCCCGGAATGTTCTGCGAGGCCATGGTGACCACGAACAGGGGCAGGGCGATGCCGGCCACCGCGGTCCAGGACAGGGATGGGGTCACCCATTGCGGTACCGCCAGTTGCAGCTGCACCTGCTGTGCGTGCAGCAGGCCACGGCTGGCCGCAACCGCGATGCCGACCAGCAGGGTGGCGATGACCGCATAGCGCGGGAACAGGCGGCGTCCGGTCAGCCACGTGGCGAACATGGCCAGCGCCAGTACCAGCTGGGTGTTCATGGCCACGAACACGTCCAGACCGAAGCGCAGCAGCACCCCGGCCAGCATGCCGGCGGCCAGCGCCATCGGCACCCGTTGCATCAACCGGGCGAAGATGCCGGAGAAGCCAGCCAGCATGCCCAGAACCGCAGCGAGCAGGAATGCGCCGGTGGCCTCGGAAAGAGATGCGCCGCCGGCACCGACCACCAGCATCGCCGCGCCCGGTGTCGACCATGCGGTCACCACCGGTACCCGATAGCGCAGTGACAGCCCGATGCAGGTGACACCCATGCCCAGTCCCAGTGCCCACATCCATGAAGCGATCTGCGCCTGGTTGGCACCGACAGCTTGTGCAGCCTGGAACACGATGACGGCCGAACTGGCGAAGCCGACCAGCACAGTAATGAAGCCGGCAACGAGGGCCGGTACTGAAAGGTCGCGCCACCACGCTTGCCGCACCTGCATGTTCATTGCCGTCTCTCCACTGTGCATCCGTGCATTGATAGCCCTTGTGGCGTTGACCGCGCAACGCGCGGTCAACGCCACAGTGATCTTCGAGCGTATGCCATGCGTGACGTTGCCTTGGTTCTGTCATCACCCTGCAAAAAAATGCTTGACGAAATCTGCAGGATCTCTAGAATTCGCTCCCTTGCTGCAGCGCACCGCTTCTTCGGAAACGGCACGCAGACAGCAATGCCACCACCGACGAACGAGATGATCGAACGAAGGTGTTGACGGACTCGAAAAGTCCGGCATAATAGGCGGCTCGCAACGACGAAAGGCCTTCGGGTCCAACGCCGAAGCAGCATCGGCAACAACGTCCACCCCGGTGAGACGGCCTTGAAAAAAAGGTGTTGACGAAGCGGAAAAGCCGGCTATAATGGGCGGCTCGCTACGAAGGAAACTTCGCAGCACACGGGAGCGGCGCTGAGGCCACTTCCCTCGATCTTTGAAAGTATGCGCAGGTATCTTGTGAAGGCGCCTGCAGGAAGGGTGATTGTCCATCTTGCAGACGTTTGATCAAGCAACTATTAATTGTTTTAAAGCAAGCGATACGTTGCCAGAATCAATCATCTGCAGCTTTAAATTTTGATCTTCGGATCATGCAGTTTTAAGTGAAGAGTTTGATCCTGGC
>NZ_JCAFUD010000008.1:0-255673 GCF_059370935.1 Stenotrophomonas sp. YJH_SMC_12-1
ACTGTCGAAGGCGGGGTGGGTCCGGTTGCGGGAGTGTCCGCGGCATGGATGCCGCGGCCAAGCCCCCAAGGACGGGTTTACGGCGTCTCCCGCAACCGGACCCACCCCGCCATCCCTCAGGAAACCAGCTTCTGCTGTTGCAGTTGCTGTTGCTGTTGCTCTGGATCGTAGCGGGTGCAGGGCGCAGCCCTGCCGTACACCTACCCCCTGGCCATTGCCTGCCACCACTGCGACAGCAGCTCCGGCCTGCGCAGGCGCTCGCGCCACCAGCGCAGTGCGGCGCCATCCTCTCCGGTGCGCCAGGCCAGCCAGAAGGTCTCTTCCGGCTTGTGTTCCTCCACCTCGCGGATCACCAGCTGGCCACGCGCCACCGCAGCGCGTGCGCACGGCTCGGGCAGGAAGCCGAATCCCACGCCTTCGCACTGCAACTTCAATTTGCTGGCCATGTCCGGCACCGTCAGCATCTCCTGCCCCATCAACAAGCCGACCGTGCGCGGCAGCAGCCTGCGCGCGGAATCAGAGACCGCGATCGCGCAGTGCTCGACCAGCTGCTCGCGACCCAGCACACCCGGCACTGCGGCCAACGGATGACCGGGCGCGACCGCGAACACGAACTCCACCGTGCCCAGCGGCTCGACCACGTAACCACCGCCACTGGGGCCCTCGCCCGGCGCGCCGACCAGCAGGTCGGCACGGCGGTCCAGCAGGGCCTCCCAGGTGCCGGACAGGGCCTCGCCGATCAATCGCAGCCGGGTCGGTGCCTCGGCCTCGCGAAACGCGGCGATGTCCGGCCCGAGCAGCCAGGTCGGGAACACCGAATCCACCGCCAGCGTCAGTTCGGTCTCCCAGCCCGACGCCACCCGGCGCACCCGCAGTTCCAGCTCGCGGGCGGCGCGCAGCAGGTGCCGGCCTTCGTCCAGCAGCGCGCGGCCAGCATCGGTCGGCTCGGCGCGCGGACCGACCCGGTCGAACAGCTGAACGCCCAGGTCCTCCTCCAGCTTGGCCACGGTGTAGGAGATGGTCGAGGGCACCTTGTGCAGGGCTTTGCCGGCGCCGGCAAAGGAGCCGCGGCGGTCGATGGCATCCAGGATCTGCAGGGCATCGAGGCTGAGCTTGAGCATTCGAATTTTTCGATGATGGCTGTCAAAACTATCCGTTTTTCAAACCCAAGGCGCAAGCGGATACTTCTCTCCAACGGGGAAACAAAGCGGCTGCCAGCCCACCCCGCCCCATCGAAACCATCGAACAAGGAGATTCCATCATGCTGCAGATCCGCAAGAGCGCTACCCGTGGCCTGGCCGAGCATGGCTGGCTGTCCTCGCGCCATACCTTCTCCTTCGCCAACTACTACGACCCGCGCTACGTCAGCTTCGGCCCGCTGCGGGTGATCAACGAAGACAAGGTGATCGGCGGCCAGGGCTTCGGCACCCACGGCCACAGCAACATGGAAATCATCTCCTACGTGCTGGGCGGTGCGCTGGAACACAAGGACTCGATGGGCACCGGCTCAGTGCTGCGCTACGGCGACGTGCAGCGCATGAGCGCCGGCAGCGGCGTCACCCACAGCGAGTTCAACCACTCGGCCGACGAGACCGTGCACTTCCTGCAGATCTGGATCTTCCCGGACACCGAGAACATCACGCCGTCCTACGAGGAGACCCACTTCGCACCGGAGACCAAGCGCGGCCAGCTGCGCCTGATCGCTTCGCCGGACGGCGCCGACGGTTCGCTGCGCATCCACCAGGATGCCCGCATCTTCGCCACCATCCTCGACGGCGGCCAGAAGCTGCACCATGCCCTTGGCAACGGTCGTGGCGCCTATGTGCAGGTGGCCCGTGGGCAGCTGCAGGTCAACGGCATCACCCTGGAAGCCGGTGATGCGCTGCAGGTCAGCGACGAAGCCCAGCTGACGCTGGAAAACGGCAACGATGCCGAAGTGCTGGTGTTCGACCTGCCGCTGTAACCACATCGCCCGCGATGCTGCAGAGCATCGCGGGCGCATCTGCGTCAGAACCTGTAATTCAAGCTCAACCGCACGTTGCGCGGCTCGCCCCAGGCGTAGGTGCTGTACCAGTTGAAGATCGTGTAGTAACGCTTGTCGAGCAGGTTGTTGACGTTGACCGTGGCCGACAGGCGATCGTTGAACTGGTAGCGCGCCATCGCATCGAGCAACCAGTACGGCTGCGTGCGATGCACCACCTTGGCCCGCGTGGCCGGGTTGGTAATCTCGCCGAAAGTCGAATCCTGCCAGCGTGCGCCACCACCCAGCGTCAGCCCCTGCCAGGCGCCACGCAGGCGGTAGCGGGTGTGCAGGCTGAACTGGTTCTCCGGTTCCAGCGTGGTCACCTTGGTGCCCGCCTGGCGGGCGATCTTGTGGGAGAACCCACCCTGCACCTGCCAGCCCTCGGCCAGCTGACCCGACATTTCAAGCTCGAAACCCTTGGTGCGCACGCCCATCAAGGTGCGGTAGGCATCCTGGCCATCCGGTGTCTTGCCGCCGGTGGGCTGAGCGAAGTTGTCCTGATCAAGCTGGAACAGCGCCGCACTGGCATTGAGGCGTCCATCGAAGAACTCGGCCTTCAGCCCCATCTCGTAGCTGCGGCCTTCGAGCGGATCCAGCGCCTTGCCCTGCTCGTCACGCTCGCCCTGCGGCTTGAAGATGGTGCTGTAGCTGGCATACACCGAGTAATGCTCGCCGAGGTCGTAGACCACGCCGGCATAGGGCACATGGACGCCGGTCTCGCGCGTGTCCGGCGAGCGGTAGCTGGCCAGGCGGCTGCCGACGATCAGCTTCAACGGATCGGCCACGTCGAAGCGGCCAACCACGTACAGCCCGTTCTCACGGGTCATTTCATTGTTGTCATAGGTGCGCTGCCACTGCGGTTCGGCAATGTCGCCATTCCAGCTGCGGTAGTCCGGCACGGTATCCGGGAAACCCGCCTGAGGGCCGTAGCCGGTATTGGTCCAGCGCTTGCGCGAGGCACTGCCACCAACCACCAGCTCATGCTCGCGGCCGAACAGGCCGAAATGCCCACTCACATAGAAGTCGGCGGCATTGCTGACGGTCTTGCCGACGTACTTGCCGAGCCACAGGCTGACGCCCTCGCCGGTCAACGGATCGGGATTGCCGGCGGCGGCACCGGCCAGTGCGGCGTCATAGCCGTTGACCTGATGATTGAGCTGCAGCTTGGCAATCCAATCGTTGGCGAACGTGTGCTCCAACGTGGCGAAACCGGTACGCACGTACTGGCGCCAGCCGGCCCATTGCGCACCATTGTTGAACGAGCGCGGCATGCGGTTGAAGTTGCCGGCGCTGTCCAGCAGCGGAATGCCGCCCCACGTGGAGCCTTTCGGGTCGCTGTCCATCACGTCGCCACCGATCGACAACAGCGTGCGTTCGCCCAGATCGGCTTCCAGCACGGCATAGCCGACCTTGCTAGTGCGCTGGTAGTTGTCCAGGTTGGAGCGCTTGTCTTCCCAGGCACCCACGGCACGGCCACGCACGCGGCCATCGGCAGTCAGCGGGCCACCCACATCGAGCTCGGCGCGGTAGTCGTCCCAGCGGCCGACACCCAGCGAGGCACTGCCGGCGAAGTCCTTGCCCGGCTTCTTGCGCACCAGGTTGATGGTCGCACCCGGATCGCCCATGCCGGTCAGCAGGCCGGTCGCGCCCTTGAGCACCTCGATGCGGTCGTAGATGGCGGTATCGCTGAGCGTGTTGCCGGCGGAGTACGCCGAGTTGCGCGACATCGGAATGCCGTCGTACTGGAAGTTCTGGATCGCGAAACCGCGCGCGTAGTACTCGGTGCGTTCGCTGTCGTAGGTGACGATGCTGATGCCGGGGGTCACCCGCATCACGTCGTCGATGCCGTGCAGGCCGAAGTCATCCATCTGTGCGCGGGTGATCACGCTGATGGTCTGCGGGGTCTGCCGTGGCGTCAGCACCAGGCGGGTCGCGGTGGCAATGGTGCCGGGCGTATAGGCGTCGCTGCCCTCGGTGATGGTACCGAGCAGGTTGGCGGTGACCTGTACGGTCTGCAGGGTCTGTGATGCAGGCGCCTGCGAATCCTTGGCTGGATCCGTACTGGACTGCGCAACAGCAATACCGCTGCTGCCCAGAGCAGCGATCAGCACCCCACGGGCCAGCGCCTGCGGCAACGCGCGGCGACGCGGCAAGGGGGACGGCGTATGGACAACAGGCACAGGCAGCACGACGGGACCTCCACGATAGGGTGGGATCCTCTGGCGGCGGCTGGAGGGAAGAGAGGGACGCGGCCGGACAGCCGCGGCGCAGGAGTGTACTCCCCTGCGCCGCGGCTGTCGTGCGGAGTGCTGGCGCGGGATCAGCCGCCGATGGCGGCGCAGGCCTCCAGGATCAGCGCGGTCACTTCCTTCGGCTGCGAAGCCAGCGAGGCATGGCTGGCATCCAGCTCCAGCAGGCGCCTGGGCTGCATCCTTGCGGCCATGGCCTTCTGGTTTTCCGGCGCGATCATGTGGTCGTGGCGGGACAGCTGGTACCAGCTCGGCATGTGCTTCCACGCCGGGTCGCTGACCGCATCACCGAAGGTGCTGGCCAGCGGTGCCTTCTGGGTAACGGCCATCACCCGGCCTTCGTCCTCGCTCAGATCCTGGCAGAAGCTCTCATGGAACTTGTCCGCACGCAGCCACAGGTAGCCATCACTGTCAGGTGCCAGGTTCGGCGCCGCCTCCGGCAGGTGCTGCTGGGTGATCCCACCGGGACTCTCGCCGGCATCAGGCGCGAACGCGGCGATGTAGACCAGGCCCTTCACGTTGGGCTCGTTACCGGCCTGGCTGATCACCGCGCCGCCATAGGAGTGGCCGACCAGCAGCACCGGCCCGTCGATCTGCCGGATCATTTTCCGGGTGCGCCCTGCGTCGTCGGCCAGCGAGGTCAGCGGCAGTTCCACCGCCTGCACACGGTCGTGGCCGTTGCGATGCAGTTCCAGGATCACCTTGGCCCAGTGTGCGGCCCCGCCCCAGAAGCCATGGACGAGGAGGATGGTCGGTGTCGTGCTCATGTAGAGGTCTCCGGCAGCGGCCGGCGGAATGCAGACCGTGCAGCCACTGTCCGTGCGTCGCGTTAATCGCTGGTGACGCAATCGGGTCACTGCAATCGTATGCGTCGCCCGATGTCACGCATGGCACTTGCCGAGTCAGTCTGAAATCGTTTTCATGGCTGTTCCCTGGAGCTTCGCATCGCGCATGACGCCTTCATCCCCCCGTGCCCAGCAGCACGCCACCCGCGCCGCCTTCTTCATTCCCGGATTCGCCACCGCCGCATGGGCGCCGATGGTGCCCTACGCCAAGGCCAAGGCCGGGCTGTCCGACGCCAGCCTCGGCGCCGTGCTGCTGTGCCTTGGACTCGGCTCGCTGCTGGCGATGCCGTTGGCGGGCGCGCTGACCGGGCGGCTGGGCTGCCGCCGGGTGATGGTGATCACCTGCGCGATGATGCTGTGCGCCCTGCCCTTGCTGGTGCTGGCGCCCTCGCCGGTGGCGCTGGGTGCGGCGCTGTTCGTGTTCGGCGCCGGCGTCGGTGCGCTGGATTGTGCGATGAACATGCAGGCGGTCGCGGTCGAGCGCGACGCCGGGCGCGCGATGATGTCCGGCTTCCACGCCTTCTACAGCATCGGTGGCTTCGTCGGCGCCGGCTGCATGACCGGCCTGCTGATCCTGGGTACACCGCTGTGGCTGGCCGCGCTGGTTTCGGTGACGGCACTGCTGCTGGTCGCGGTGCTGTCGGCGCCGCACTGGCGCCCGCAACGGATCCTGCACGACGGCCCACTGCTGGCGCTGCCGCACGGCGTGGTGCTGTTCATCGGCGTGCTGGCCTTCGTGGTGTTCCTCGCCGAGGGCTCGATGCTGGACTGGAGCGCGGTGTTCCTGGCCGAAGTGCGGCAGGTGCCGCGTGACCAGGCCGGCGCCGGCTTCGCGCTGTTCACCCTGGCGATGACCGCGATGCGCCTGTTCGGCGACGGCATCGTCGAGCGCCTCGGCCGCACCCGCACCCTGGTCTTCGGCGGCATCACCGCCGCAGCAGGCTTCACCCTGTCCACGCTGGTGCCCTCGTTCCCGGTGGCGCTGGCGGGGTATGTACTGGTCGGGCTGGGCTGCGCCAACATCGTGCCGGCACTGTTCTCGATGGCCGGCCAGCAGCGGGTGATGCCGGAGAGCATCGCCATCACCGCAGTCACCACGCTGGGTTACGCCGGCATCCTCGCCGGCCCGGCAGCGATCGGTGCACTGGCACACGGCACCAGCCTCGGCTTCGCCTTCCTGTGCGTGGCCGCGCTGCTGCTGGGCGTCGCGGCGTCTGCCCGCTCGCTGGCACGACGGGTGGCCTGACAGAAAAAGGGGACGGAGGGGATCAAGTCGTTTATGGCCCAGCTGTGCGGGAAACGACTTAATCCCCTCCGTCCCCTTTTTTTCAGCGGTGGGCCAGCCACTCGGCCTGGGCCGGCAGCTGTGGGGCCGGACAGGCGCTCTTCGGGTGGTGCTCATCGCGCGCCATCCAGTCATCGACCACTCCGGCCAGCAGGTCCAGCCGCAGCGGCAGTGTAATGTGGTCCTCGCCGCGCATCTCGATGTAATGCGCGCGCGGGTTGGCCTGGGCCAGTTCGCGGCCCTGGCTGACCGGAATGTGCTGGTCGCCCTGGCCGTGCAGCAGCAGCACGCAGGCGCGGGTATCGGCCAGCGCGCGCGCTACATCCACGCGGTCCAGATCGACGTCGATACGGCGGCTGGCGGCGGCGATCACCTGGTTGATGTCCTGGCCGCCGTAGCGCCAGCGCGCGTACGACGCCATCGCCTGCGCCTTCAGGCCTTCCGGCTGCAGTCCCATCAGGTGCGGAATCATCGTGCGGATCGCCACACCGGCATTGGCGAACGATTCCATCGCCACCACCCCTTCCACCTGGTCGCCGAGTTTGTCGGCGGTGAATACCGCTGTGGCGGCGCCATAGGACACGCCGAACAGGTACAGCGGGCCGGTTACTTCACCACGGGCGCGCAGCTCGCCGATCACATCCACCACATCGTCGGATTCATAGGTGCCATAACCCGACGGCCCGGTACCGGACTGTCCATGATTACGCAGGTCGAGCGTGACCACGCGGTAGCCGGATTCGGCCAACTGCAACGACCACGGCAGCATCGAATCACCGTTCATCATCCAGCCGTGCAGCAGCACCACGGTACCGCGCGGTGCCTGCGCGCGGAACGGCTGCGGTACTGCCAGGCTCAGGCCGGTATCCAGCGGCAGGCCGTTCTCGTGGCGCTGCGGCAGGTAGTGGTAACGCGCGCCGTAATCGCCAGGATCGAACACACGCCAGAAGATCGGCACGCCATCGCGGCCCGGCGCGAAGCCGTGGCGATTGGGCAGTTCGGCGATGGCCGCAGCAATGCGCGGACGATCGAGCAGGGTCGATACGCCACCCGGCGCGATCAGCCGATCGGCGAGCGAGGTGGACGAGGCATTGATCGAGGACGAGCATGCAGCCAGCCACAGGCCGGCGCACGCCAGCAACAACAGCAGCAGGCGCTTCATGGGCAATCGGGGAAAAGGTGCGACAGCGTGGCAGGTTAGCGACGCGCGCGTGGGCCATCTATCGCGCATGGATGACGGCTTGATGACAACGCAGGAACGATTCAGCTTGGTGTACAAGCTGTATCTGTTCAGTCATTGATCCGGATCAATGAACGCGCGCGCGGGATTGCCCACAGTGCCGCCATGCGCACCTCGTTCAAGCTCGCCATTGCCCTGGCCGCCACGCTGGCCGCCGCCTACGGCGTCGCCCGCACCACGCCCTACTGGTTCGCACCGCGACAGGCCGCGCAGGTCGACATCCACGATCCGGCATTGATCGCGCAGGGACAATACCTGTCGCGCGCGGCCGACTGCGCGGCCTGCCACACCGCGCCCGGCGGCAAGCCGTTCGCCGGTGGCCTCGGCATGCAGACGCCGATGGGCACGATCTACTCGACCAACATCACGCCCGATCCGGACACCGGCATTGGCGCCTACGACTACGCCGACTTCGAGCGCGCGGTGCGTCGCGGCATCCGCCATGATGGGCAGCCGTTGTATCCGGCCATGCCGTACGCCTCGTACGTGATCGCCAGCGACGCCGAGATCAAGGCGCTGTACGCCTACTTCATGGGCTCGGTGCAACCGGTGGAGCAGAACAACGCCGACAGCACGATCCCGTGGCCGGCCAACATGCGCTGGCCACTGGCCTGGTGGCAGCTGCTGTTCGCACGCCCGCGCACGTTCAACCCGGATCCGTCGCTGGATGCCAGCCAGCAGCGCGGTGCCGAACTGGTGGAAGGCCTGGCCCACTGCGGCGCCTGCCACACACCACGTGGCCTGGCGTTCCAGGAAAAGGCGATGGCCGATGATGGCAGCCGCCAGTTCCTGTCCGGCTCGGTGCTGGAAGGCTGGTACGCGAAGAACCTGCGCAATGAATCGACCGGCCTGGCCAGCTGGAGCGAGGGCGAGATCGTCGATTTCCTGCGTACCGGCCGCACCGATCGATCGGCGGCCTTCGGCGGCATGGCCGACGTGGTCGAGCACAGCACGCAGTACCTGTCCGACACCGACCTGCTGGCGATGGCCCGCTACCTGAAGCAGCTGCCCGCCCGCGAAGGACGCAGCGCACAGTGGTCGCCCGGTACCGACACCACCACCGCCGCACTGCGCAGCGGCGACTACCGCGTGGCAGGTTCGCTGGCCTATGCCGAGCACTGCCAGGCCTGCCACCGCGCCGACGGGCGCGGCATGCCGCGCGTCTATCCAGCCCTGGCCGGCAACTCGATCGTGTTCGCCGATGACCCCAGCTCGCTGGTGCAGGTGACCCTGATCGGCGGCCGCACGCCGCATACCCCGCATGACCGCATGGCCTTCACCATGCCCGGCTTCGAGCAGCTGCCAAACGCGCAGCTGGCACAGATCCTGACCTTCATCCGCAGCAGCTGGGGCAACCAGGCCAGTGCCGTGAGCGAGGTCGACGTGGCGCGCATGCGCCAGGTGGTGCCCGACAAGCCGGTGCACTACGTTCCGCAGGAGGCCGCACGATGAAACGTTCGCGCAAACGCTCCCGCCTGCTGATCGGCAGTGCGATCACCCTCGTGATGCTCGCCGGGGCCGGTACCCTCGCTTACCGTCATCTGTATCCGGACCTGGATGCCGCCGTGGCCAGCACGATCGATATCCTCGATGCGAAGGGCAAGGTGGTCGGGCACTACCATGCGCCCAGCGCCGAAGAAATCGCCGGGCTCGGCAATGCCGAATCGGTGATGCTCGGCCGCCGTATCCTAAACGAGACCGCACGGCTGCTGCCGGACAATGTCGGCAACGATCTGAACTGCAACTCGTGCCACATGGCCGAGGGCAAGCGGCCTTTCGGCAATCACTACTTCAATACCGGCGGCGGCGCCTATCCGCGCTACATGCCGCGTCCGGGCAAGGTGATCGGGCTGACCGAGCGCATCAACGGCTGCCTGCAGCGTTCGATGAACGGCAAGCCGCTGCCGGAGGACTCGCCGCAGATGCGCGCGATGCTCGATTACATGGCGTGGCTGAGCAGTCCGGTGCCAGAGGGTGCAAAGGTGGCCGCCCCCAGTGAGGGGCCGATCGACAGCACGCTGACCCCGGACCCGGTCCGCGGCCAGGCGCTGTACGCCGTGCAGTGCGCCGCCTGCCATGGCGACAACGGCGAAGGACGGCGCGACGCCGGCGGTGACATCGCCTTCCCGCCGCTATGGGGCGACCACAGCTTCAACATCGGCGCCGGCATGGCGCGCCTGTACAAGGCCGCCGGCTTCGTCAAGCACAACATGCCACCGGCGGTGACCCGCGAGCCGCCACTGGGCCAGCAGGCGATGCCCGACCAGGATGCGGTGGACATCGCCAGCTACTTCATCAACCAGCCCCGGCCGGACTTCGCCAACAAGGCCAAGGACTGGCCGCGCGACCCGAAACCCAAGGACGCGCGGTACTGACAGGCAGGCGGCCGGGGGCGTCGGCCGTCACAACACGGTTCCTGCATCTCTACGTCATGTCGATGTCATTGGTGCTGTCGACACTCGGGGGCTTCTCTCCCCCCAAGGTCCGGTATCGATGCGAACGATTGCGCGCTTTCCCCGTGTTTCGCTGCTTGCCCTGCTGATCGCCCCCGCGCTGGACGCCCTCGCAGAAGCACCGCAGGGCGATACGGGCGAAGCGCGCAGCAGCGATGCCCGCACCCTCGACCAGGTGCAGGTGATCGGCCAGGCCACCAGCTACGCCAAGACGTCGGTGCGCGCAGAAACACTGAACCGGCAGACGGTGATGAGCAGCGTCAACGACGCGCTGAACGAAGTACCCGGCGTGGTGGTCAGCGAGGCCGACGCCACCGGCTCGTCGGTGTGGGGCACGCAGATCAGCATGCGCGGGTTCGTCACCAATCGTGATACCCAGCAGATCGGCACCACCATCGACGGTCTGCCCAACGGCGGCTCCGGCTACGGCGGCGGCTCGCTGGCCAACCGCTACATCGACACCCTGGACCTGGAAACGGTGGAAGTCAGCCAGGGCACCGCTGACATCTCCTCGCGCTCGAACGAAGCCCTCGGCGGCACGCTCAACTTCCTCACCAGCGACCCGATGCAGGACAGCCGCCTGCGCTTCGTGGTCGGTGCCGGTGACAACGAGGCGCGCAAGTACTACGTGCGCTACGACACCGGCCTGCTCGGCGGCCACACCCGCGCGTGGATCAGCGCCTCCTCGTCGAAGGTGCACGACTGGATCGACGGCACCGGCCACGCCAGCAACGACCACATCGCCGGCAAGTTCATCACCGAACTGGATCGCTGGACGCTGACCGGCTACCTGTCCTACAACGACGCCGACGAGCCCGAATACACCAGCGTTTCGCCGACGGGCTTTGCCACCAATCCGGATCGCGACAACCTGGTCGGCACCCTCACCGGCATTCCGTATCTGGACCAGAACTACCGTTCCGGCTCGCGTGCGCTGCGCGAGAACACCTTCGGCTACCTGCGCGCAGCCTTTGACGGCGGCAATGGTTTCAAAGCGTCGGTGGCCGCCTATGGGCATCGCATGCAGGGCCGCGGTGACTGGCTGCCGCCGTACCTGGCGCAGGTCAGCGACGATGGCGCGGGCCGCCCCGAGTCGGAGTACCTCGGTGGCGAGACCGTGTACGGCGGCAGCAACCGCGGCCAGATCTTCTTCGTCAATCCTGATGGCAGCGCGGCACAGCGGCTGGCCAGCTGCACGCCACGGTTGGGCTTCACCGCCGAGTACGATCCGAACTGCTACGCGGGCAACGTGCTGGGCGCGCAGTCCTACCGCCACACCCACTACGACAACGACCGCATGGGCGTGACCGCCGACGTCGAATGGCGGCAGACCTTCGGTGCGATCGACAACACGATCCGTGGCGGCCTGTGGGTGGAGAAGCTGGACCGTTCGGCACGCCGTGACTGGCACCGCCTGCTCAACGTCGGCCAGGACATCGCCTTCGACCATCAGCCGTACTGGGTGCAGTTCGAGGACAAGTACAAGGTTGACGAGCAGATGTACTACGTCGAGGACGTGGCCCGCTTCGGCCCGTTCAGTGCCCGCCTGGGCGTGAAGCAGTTCTTCGTCGACCAGTCGCGCCGCCGCGTGATCGGTGCCAGCGAGCAGGTGAAATCCGATTCCAGGTCCGATCCGCTGCTGTCGACCGGCTTCACCTGGGCACCGGGCGTGGAAGGCATGGAGCTGTTCGCCGGCTTCTCGCAGAACTTCGCCGCCATTCCCTCCGGCGTGCTCGGCGAGACCGACCCGCAGCGCTTCCGCAACGTCGAACCGGAGACCGCCGACAACATCGAAGTGGGCATGCGCATCAGCCGCTGGCCGCTGACCGCCTCGGTGACCCTGTACAACATCAAGTTCGACAACCGCATCGTCTACCTTCCGGCAGGTTTCGTCAGTGGCATCGACTACCTGGGCGAGACCGACGGTGTCTACGAGAACTTCGGCGGCGTGGAAAGCAACGGCCTGGAAGCGGCGTTCGGCTACGGTTGGGACAACGGCTGGCGCCTCAACGCCGCCTATACCTACAACCGCTCCAAGTACCTGGGCAGCGGCGATGCCGCGCGCGACACCCAGCTGGGCATCGTCGATGGCGCCAAGGTGATCGGCCAGCCCGAACAGACCCTGGTGCTGTCGGCGGACTGGCAGGGCGAGAACTGGAACTTCGGCCTGTCCGGCCGTTACCTGGGCACGCGCTATCTCGACGCCGCCAACGTCAACAAGCTGCCCTCGGCCACCGTGTTCAACGCCAACATCGGCTTCGACCTGCAGGGGCTGTCGCCGCGCCTGAAGGGCATGGGTGCCAACCTGGTGGTGAGCAACCTCACCGATAAGCGGTATCTTGCGGGGGTGGACGGCCGCGACAACGCCTTCATCGGCGCCCCGCGCACCGTCGGCATCTCCTTCCGTGTGGACCTGTGAGTGAGCCCGTGACCGATATCGGCCGACGCCGGTTGTTGCAGGCCGGCGTTGCCGCCGGCCTTTCCCCGCTGCTGCCCAGCATCGCCCGGGCCGCAGCGATCGCGCCTGCGGCGCAGACGCGCAGCCTCGAAGACCTGCAGCACATCGTGGTGTTCATGCAGGAGAACCGTTCGTTCGACCACTACTTCGGCACGCTGCCTGGGGTACGTGGTTTCGGTGATCGCTTCGTGGCCCCTGCCGCGGCCCTGCAGGCCGGTGGCCGCACCCGCAGCCTGTGGCTGCAGCCCGACGCGAGCGGCGCGCGCGCGATCGCGCCGTTCCCGCTGGATACCGCCGCGCACTTCGGCTACATGCGGGTGGAAGGCACACCGCACACCTGGCCGGACGCACAGCGTGCCTGGGACCACGGGCGCATGGGGCACTGGCCGAAGGCCAAGCAGAACCACTCCATGGGCTACTTCCAGCGCAGCGACATGCCGTTCCAGTTCGCGCTGGCCGATGCGTTCACGATCTGCGACGCCTACCACTGCGCGATGCAGGCCGGCACCAACCCGAACCGGGTGTTCCTGTGGACTGGCCACAATGATGCACACGCGCGTGCAGGTGGCCCTGTGATCGCCAACTCGCACGACAACTTCCCGGAACAGGGCGGGCATCCGGCGTCGTACCGATGGACCAGCCATGTCGAGCGCCTGCAGAAGGCCGGCGTGTCCTGGCAGATCTACCAGGACATGGCCGACAACTTCACCGACAACCCGCTGGCCGGTTTCGAGGTATTCCGCCAGGCCCATCGCGCCGCGCCGGGGCATGACCCGCAGTTGCGCGCACGCGGCGTCAGCACCCGTGGCCTGGCGCAGCTGCGCCAGGACGTGATCGGTGGGCGCCTGCCGCAGGTCAGCTTCATCATTGCCGACGCGGCCGGCAGCGAGCATCCCGGCCCCTCCAGCCCCGCCCAGGGCGCGGCCTATACCGCGCGCGTGCTGGACGCGCTGACCGCCGATCCAGAGGTGTGGAGCCGCACCGCGCTGTTGCTGATGTTCGACGAGAACGACGGCTTCTTCGACCACATGCCGCCACCGGCACCGCCTTCACCGCTGGGCACCGGCTGGGCCGGTGCGTCTTCGGTCAGTACCGAGGGTGAGTACCACCGCCATCCGGCACCGGGCGACGAGAAGTACGACCTCGCCGAACTGCGTGGCCGCCCATATGGGCTGGGTCCGCGCGTGCCGCTGTATGTGATCTCGCCGTGGAGCCGCGGTGGCTGGGTCGATTCGCAGGTGTACGACCACACCTCGGTCATTCGGTTGATCGAACGTCGCTTCGGTGTGGCCGCACCGGACATCACGCCGTGGCGCCGGGCGGTCTGCGGCGACCTCAGCAACGCGTTCGACTTCGCCCAGCGCGATACCCGCCCGTTCGTACGCGGCCTGCCGGACGTGAGCGCGGTGGCCGCGCGCGCCGCCGCCCTGCCGGGACGCACCGTGCCCGCGTTGCCCGAGGGACTGAAGCCGGCGAAACAGGAAAGCGGCGTGCGCCCGGCGCGTGCCCTGCCCTACCGGCCGCAGGCATCGATTGCCGCTGTCGACGCCTCGGGTGTGGATCTGGCGCTGTCCTGCGAAGGCGCAGCAGCAGTGCTGCATGTTTACGACCGGCTGCGGCTGGATGCGGTGCCACGCCGCTACACGCTGCTGCCGGGCATGCCGCTGCGCGAGCGCTGGCCGCTTGATGCCCAGGGCCGCTATGACCTGTGGCTGCTGGGCCCGAACGGCTTCCACCGCCACTTCCAGGGGGCGGCCAAGGATCCTGCGCTGCAGGCTTCAATTGATCGCACGGATGGCCAACTGCGGCTGCGGCTGCGCAACCTGGGTGACGGCGCGCAGCAGGTGCGTGTGCAGCCTGGTGCCTATGCCGGGCACATGCCCGATCAGGCGCTGGTACTACCCGCACACGCAGAAACCGCGTTGGCGTGGGACGCAACGCCCACGGCGGGCTGGTATGACCTGCAGATCGGCGCGGGCGAGAGCATGCTGCGCCTGGCCGGTCGTGCCGAGGATGGGCGCCCCGGCACAAGTGACCCGGCGATGGGCAGCGAGCCATTGCGGTTCGAGCAGGATTGAAGGATCTCTGTAGAGCGGTAGATTCAGGCCTCCTGCAGCCCCGGCCGGCCGTGCTCCACCGCATAGCGCTTCCAGCTCTGCACCGCGCCATTCGGCTGCATCACGGTATCCAGCGTCTTCATATCGCCGATCCACGCATCGCGGGTGACATCGCACAGCACGTAGCCACGCTTGTCGGTGGTCGCTTTCAGATAGGGGCTGTGCGCAATCTGGTTGCTGGCATACGCGTCCACACCCTGGCCATCGGCGCCGGAAGTGATCGACGTGGCGAGGAACTCGCTGGAGATCACGCCCGAGTCACGGTGGTCCTGCACCAGATCACTCGCATAGTGGCGATGCGCGTCGCCGCAGGCAGTCACTACGTTGCCGAAGCCCACCTTCTGGATGTGGTCAAGCAGGCGCCGGCGGCTGTCCAGATAGCCCGACCACTGGTCGTCGGACGACTGCACCACCCCATCCTTCTCGCGCATGTAGTTGCCCAGCGCCACCTGGTGGGCGATGGTGTGCCAGCGCGGTGCGGCATCGGCCAGGCCGTCGAACAGCCAGCGCTCCTGCTTCGCCCCCACAATGCTGCGCTCCGGCGATTCCACCTCCTCACGCAACGCCATGTTCACCTGCTTGCTGCGGTACTGGCGGGTATCGAGCAGGTGCAGGTCCATCAGCGTGCCGTAGCGTGCGCGCCGGTACATCTGCATGTGGCCATCGCGCGGGAATGCAGAGCGGCGCAGTGGCATGTTCTCGTAGTAGGCCTGGAACGCCTGTGCGCGACGCAGCAGGAACACTTCGCTGGGCGTGTCATCCTGGTCCTCGGCACCGGCCCAGTTGTTGTCCACTTCATGGTCGTCAAAGGTGACGAACCACGGTGCCGCCGCATGCGCGGCCTGCAGGTCGGCATCGCTCTTGTACTGGGCGTAGCGGCGGCGGTAATCATCCAGCGTGTAGATCTGCGGGCCGACGTGGTTGCGCAGGTTGGTGAACGGCTGGCCGTTCATCTTCCGCAGACCCGGCTGGCTTTCGCCTTCGTAGATGTAGTCACCATAGTGGAAGACGAAATCAAGCGGTTCCTCGGCAATGCGCCGCCACGCAGTGTAGTGGCCTTCTTCGTAGTGCTGGCAACCGGCCACCGCAAAGCGCACGCGATCCACCGCGGCCGTGGCTGCGGGCAGCGTGCGGGTGCAACCGACCGCACTGGCGTGGCTACCGACGCTGAAGCGGTACCAGTAGGGCCGTCCGGGCGCCAACCCGTCCAGCTCCACGTGCACGGCGTGGCCGAGTTCGGGATGCGCCATCGCCGCCCCCTGGCGTACCACCCTGCGCATGCCTTCGTCTGCGGCCAGTTGCCACTCGACCAGCATCGGCCGGGTCGGCATGCCGCCGCCGAACACCAGCGGTTCGGTCGCCAGGCGCGTCCACAGCACCATGCCATCGGCCGAGGGATCACCCGAGGCCACGCCCAGGGTGAAGGGTGTGCTGGCAAAGCGCGGCTTGGCCAGCAGGTTGCGCGGGTTCAGCGCGGTGGCATCGGCCTGCGCGGCCAGCGCGTGTGCCGTGCCCATCCAGGCACCGGCAGCGGACAGGCCGGCCATGGCCAGGAATCGCCTGCGATTGATCGTCTCCACGGCTGTGCCCTCAGTTGTAGATGATGTGGAAGTAGAAGAAGCGGCCGTAGTCGTCGATCTCGGTACGGAAGCGCCCGTTCGGGCCGGTGCTGTAGGTCGGCTGGGTGTTGAACAGGTTCTTGGCTTCGTACTTCAGCGTCACGTGCCTGCTGACCTTGTGGCTGAAGGCCATGTTGAAGGTCATGTACGGGTCGTAGTACGAATCCAGCCATTCGGTGTCACCGAAGTCGACCAGCATCTGGCTGCGGTAGGTGCCGGACAGGCGCAGCTGCGCGCTTTTCCAGGGCATGCGCCAGATCACCGAACCGTTGAGCGACCAGTCCGGCTGGTACAGCAGGCGATCCAGGCGGCGCTCGGTGCCATCGCTGATGCGGTAGTTGGTCTGGCCTTCCAGCCGTGTAGCGTTGAAGTACATGTCGAAGCGCTGGCGTCCCCACTGCAGGTTGCGGTTGGCCACCGCGAACTCGACACCGCGCAGCGTGGACTCATCGGTGTTCATCGGCTGGGTGACCCGGTAGCGGGCATCACCCACGTTCTCGAAGGTGGTCAGGGTGTAGATGTCGTCCTTGATCACCTTGTCGAACAGCGCCACCGAGACCAGGCCGTTGTTTCCGTTGAAGTACAGGTCCCACGCCAGGTCGATGTTGGTGGAACGTCGCGGCTGCAGATCGGCATTGCCCTGCTTGATGCTGCAGAAGCCCCTGCCCTCCTCGTCATCGCCACAGCTGGTGCTGGTGGCCTGGGCGATGTTGCTCGGCGTCGGCCGGCCCAGCGTGCGGCTGGCGGAGAAGCGCAGGCGCTGGTCCTCGGTGAGCTTGAAGGTTGCGTTCAACGAGGGCAGCAGATTGTTGTAGCCACCGCTCGTGTTGCGGAACGCAGAGGTATAGGTAGTGCCGCCATCATCGCTGAACGGACTATAGGCATCGAAGCGGGTGTGGTCGTAGCGCAGGCCGCCGATCAGCAGCAGCCGGTCCCAGGCGTAGTGCGCGGACACATAGGCATTGGTGATGTCCTCCACGTACTTGTAGTCACTGGTGAAGTTGGCATTCGGATACGCCGCATTGTTGTTGCCCAGTTTCGGCAGCAGTTGCTCGTTCCACTTGCGGTTGTCGATCAGCGGGAAGCCCGGCACGCTGCCCAGCAGCGTCGAACCCGGATACAGGTAGTCGTTGAGCGTGGCACTGCTCTTGAAATAGTCGAAGTCGATGTCCTGCCAGATCTTCAGGTGGCGGTACTCGGCGCCGGCGGCCAGTCCGAAACCTCTCGCATCGGCGTCGATGTTGTAGCTGAAGTCGGCGCGCAGGTTGTCGATGCTCTCCTTGGCATCGCGCGGGGAGACGTAGGCTTGCGCCGGATTGAGCTTGAATGCGGAACTGGTCAGCAGACTGGAATCGGAAACGGCCACCGCGTTGGGGAATCCGTGGCTGTCGTTCTCGTAGTCGACGAACAGGTTGCTCGGGTAGGCGCGTACCCCCCAGTAGACCTGGCTGTTGTGGAAGGTCTCTTCGGTATGGCCACCGCGCAGGGTCAGCCGCGAACGGTCACCCATGTCCCAGTTGAAGCTGGCGATGGCGCCACGGTTGCTGCGGTCCCAGCGGTCGTGGCGGTTCTTGATGTAGATGCTGTTGATCTGGGTGGTGCCGCTGTCTTCGGTCTGGTTGCGGACCGGAAACTTGGCGTTGCCGTACAGATCCGTCTTGTTCATCGTCGAGTTCTCGTAGAACCGGTACGAATACAGCAGCAGCGATGCGTAGAACGGATCATCCGAGGGCTTCCACTCAAGCTTGGCGGAGCCACCGAAGTTGGTGATGAAGTTGGTATAGGTGCCAGTGCTGAAGTTGCCAGGCGCACGCAGCCCGTTCCAGCCCTTGGCCTGGTCCGGGCCCGTGGTACCGTCGGTGAGGTATTTGCCAGCGTCGTTGTAGTAGTAGTTCGACTCCACCCAGCGCTTGACGCTGTTGCGCGAACGCTGCTCGTAGCGTGCCACCGCAACGATGCCGAACTGCTGGTCGACACCAAACTGGTTGGAGAACACCATCTTGGCGCTCTTGCCGAAGTGGCCCAGGGTCTCGTGGTTGCCACCAGCGCTGCGCTCGACGTTGGTCTCGGCGGTGGAATAGATGCCTGCCACATCGGCAAACACGTACTTGCCGGACCGGTCGAAGGCACTGCGGCTGATGATGTCGATCACGCCGCCGATCGCATCCGGTGCCTGCTCGGCACTGAAGCTCTTGTAGATGTCGGTACGGGTGCCGATGTCGCTGGGAATCAGCTGCAGGTTGTTCATGCGCTCGCCGGAGCCACTGCCCCCCACGCTGGCAATCGCAATGCCATCGATGGTGGTGTAGTTGAGGTTGGCCTGTACGCCGCGCACGGTCACGTAACGTGGCTCGCCGGCATCCTCCACCGCACTCAGCCCTGGAGCGGCCATCAGGCTCTCGGCCAGGGTCTCGTCGCCGTAGCTGTCCATCTCGTCATACACCACCGAATCCTTGATCACCGGCGACGACTTCTTCTGGTCGATGACCTCATGTGCGGCAATCACCTTCACCGTGTCCAGGGTCGGCGCCACCATTGCCTCGGCCTCGCGCAGCTTCGGCGCGGCCGGCTTCGGTTGGTTGCGAGCTGGCGCCGGATCGATGGCGATGACATTGCCATCCACCACGGTGTACCCCAGGCCGGTACCGGCCAGCAGCGCCTCCAGCGCCTGCCTGACGGTGGCACCGCGCGGCACCGCACCGGCCATGCGGGCATCACCGCCGGCCGAGTACAGGAACTGCACCCCGGAACCGCGCGACAGCTGCTCCAGCGCACGCGCCAACGGCTGCGCCGCGATCGGCGTGGATACACGCGCCTCCAGGCCATCGGCACCGGCGGCGAAGGCCAGCGGCACGCTGCAGGGAGACAGGGCGAGGATGATCGACAGGTAGAGCGTGTTGCGCATCACGGGTCCTTGGAAGAGAGAAGGCAGCAGGCGCCGCTGCGTGGCTCGGCAGCGGCTTCTCCCAAGTAAGAGCCCGCATCCGCCGAAGTGGAGAACGCGGATTCGATGAATTTTTTCTGACAGTCCACGACCACGTCGGCCTCAGCGACTGCCAACCCGCACGGTGTCGCCTTCGCGCCTCACCACGAAACGCGGGTCGCGTTCGAGGAAGGCCTGCAGCGCACCGATGCGATGCGCATCGAGACTGCCCGACAACCGTGCCGATGCCGCGCCTTCGTCCAGCACGCGCACCTGCACCTGGTTGTGCCGGTTGAAGGCAGCGGCCACCTCGTCCAGCCGCTCATCCAGGAAGGACACCTTGCGCTGCTGCCAATCCAGCAGCATCGACAATGGCAGGTCCAATGACTCGACCACATGGCTGCGCGCGTCGACCTGCACCACCCGGCCTTCGCCCAGTTGCGCAAGACGCCGGGCGTCCGCACCCCGGCTCCATACCTCCACCTCGCCGGAGACCACGCCGATGCGCGTGCTCTGCAGCCGTCGCGATACATCGAACACCGTGCCGATGTCGCGGATCTCCAGGCCGTTCACCGCCACCTCGAACGGACGGCGGTCGCGGGCGATGTCGAATGTCGCCTCACCCTGCAGCAGCTCCACCTTGCGGCTGAACCAGCCCATGCGTACCCGCAGGCGGCTGTCCGCATTGAGCCGCACCTGGGTCTGGTCAGGCAGCACCAGGTCGCGAAGTTCACCCTGTCCGGCACTGTAAAGCTGCTCGGTGGGCATCACCTGCGGAACCAGGCCCACGCCGAGCAGGGTGATACAGGCTGCGGCAGCCGCCACCCACCAGCGCGCACGACCGCGACGCGGCACAGCGCGCGGCGGCGCGTGCACGCTACCAAACAGCGGCACCACCTTGGCGGCGACCTGCCGCGGTGGAACCGCCGCGTCGTCAGGCAACGGCGACTGCAGCGCCTCGCCCACCTGCCGATGCAACGCGAGGGCGTGCATGTAGGCGCGCACGTGCTCCGGCGAGCGCTTCATCCAGTCCAGGAACGCGAGGCGCCCGGCCTCATCCAGCGGCCCCTCGCGATTGCGCAGGAACCAGTCCATGGCCTCGCAGGCTATCGTGTCGTCGGCCACGGGCGATGAGGTCCGGTTCATGTGAGCTCCCTGGCGCCCAGCGCCTTCCTGCAGGCCTCCAGCCCCTTGCCGATGTGCTTGCGCACCATATGCACCGACACCTGCAGCTGCTGGCTGATTGCCGGGCAGTCCAGCCCGTCGCGGTAGTGCAGCTCCATCACCCGCCGCGTGGTCGCCGGCAGTCGTGCGATGGTGCTGCGGATATCGTTCCAGCGCTGCGCGCGCTCGAATTCACCTTCGATGTCTTCTTCGCTTTTCAGCACTTCGGCCAGCAGGTCGACGTCTTCCAGCGGCGGCAGCGACGACCGCGCGCGCGCATGCTCGCGCGCCAGGTTGGCCGCCACGGTGAACAGGTAGGCTTCCGGGTTCTCGACCGCATCGGCATCCTCGCCGGTGCTGCGCAGCAGGCGCAGGTAGACCTCCTGCGCCAGGTCTTCGGCATCCTCGCTGGCCGAACCGCGACGCAGGAAGAAGCCACGCAGCAGCCGGCGCCGCAGCGCGTAGCTCTTCTCCCAGATCCTCACGCTGTTCACGGCCGGCCAACCACCCCGAGGCTGGAAAGCCCCGCAGGGTGACCGCCATCGATGACAGTGGCGTTTCAACGACCGGCAGGCAGCCGCTAGAATGCGGCCCCTGCAATGTCCCGGCAGCCCGCACAAGGAGTGCTCCCATCAACGCACGCACCGCCATCAACACCCTCAGCAGCCTGCTGTTCCTGCTGCTGGTCGCCCACACCACCGCCTACCAGCAGCAGATGTGGCCGCCCAGCCGGGTCATCCATGTGCATCCGGTGATCGTCGTCCTCGCCTATGCGCTGGCTGTGCTCACGCTGCTGTTGTGGATCGGCGGTCGTCGTGCACCGGAACCCGCCCAACGCCTGGCGCGCTGGTTGCCCATCGTCGCCTGGTGCCTGCTGGGCGTCGGCGTGGCGATCATCCCGGTGTTCCTGCCGGGGCTGTCCCCGGCCTGATCAGCGGCCGCGCCCAGCGCATCGGCCCATGATACGGCGCGCGGCACCAACCCTTGCTTGCCAGAGACCCAAGCCCCGCCCGCCTACCGAAGCGTGGGGGGCAGGCCTACGCTTGTCTTCTCGGTGGCCGCCACGGTCGCCCTTCGCGTCACGGCGCCCGCCGTTGCGACCCCGCTCCAGTGCTGTGCGCCCTGCCGGTGTTGTCGCCCAGGCAGACGTCCGACCGGCGCCCTCTGGAGACAGCCATGAACCAAGCCCTCATTCCCTTCGATACCGATCCACTGGAAACCCAGGAGTGGCGTGAATCGCTGGAGGCGGTGATGCAGGCCGGCGGCCGGCCGCGCGCGCACTACCTGATCGACCAGCTGAGCGATCTGGACGCCCGGCAGCACGGCGACCTGCATACCCGTGCCTGGACCGCCTACGTCAACACCATCCCACCCGAGCGCCAGCCGGCCTACCCGGGTGACCTGGCCATCGAGCACCGCCTGAACGCGATGATCCGCTGGAACGCGATGGTGATGGTGCTGCGTGCCGGCAAGCACTCCAACGTCGGCGGCCACATCGCCACCTACCAGTCAGCGGCAGTGCTGTACGACGTGGGCTTCGATCATTTCTTCCGTGGCCGTACCGACACCTTCGACGGCGACATGATCTACATCCAGGGCCACTCCGCGCCGGGGATCTACGGCCGCGCGTACGTGGAAGGCCGCATCGATCCGGCACGGATGGACAACTTCCGCCGCGAAGCCGGCCGCGAAGGCCTGTCCTCGTATCCGCACCCGCGCCTGATGCCGGAGTTCTGGCAGTTCCCCACCGTGTCGATGGGACTGGGCCCGCTGACCGCCGCCTACCAGGCGCGCTACATGCGCTACCTGGAATACCGCGGCCTGAAAGAACACCAGGGCCGCAAGGTCTGGGCCTTCCTCGGCGACGGCGAGATGGACCAGCCCGAATCGCTGGCGGCAATTTCCCTGGCCGGCCGCGAGCGGCTGGACAACATCGTGTTCGTGGTCAACTGCAACCTGCAGCGCCTGGACGGTCCGGTACGCGGCAACGCCAAGGTCATCCAGGAACTGGAAGGCACCTTCCGCGCGGCCGGATGGAACGTGATCAAGCTGATCTGGGGCAGTGGCTGGGACGACCTGCTGGCCCGCGACCACAGCGGCCTGCTGCGCCAGCGCATGATGGAATGCGTGGACGGCGACTACCAGACCTTCAAGTCGCAGAGCGGCGCCTACGTGCGCGAGCATTTCTTCGGCCGCTACCCGGAGCTGCTGGAGCTGGTCGCGCACATGAGCGACGACGACATCTGGGCGCTGGCACGTGGTGGCCACGATCCGCAGAAGGTGTACGCCGCCTACCAGCAGGCGGTGAACACCAGCGGCCGGCCGACGGTGATCCTGGCCAAGACGGTCAAGGGTTTCGGCATGGGCGAAGCCGGCGAAGGCCAGAACATCAACCACCAGCTGAAGAAGATGAGCGCCGACGCGGTGCGCGCTTTCCGCGACCGCTTCAACCTGCCGGTCAGCGACGACCAGCTGGAGGAGATGCCCTATCTGCGCCCGGAACCGGGCAGCGCCGAAGCGGCCTACTTCGCCGAGCGCCGCCGCATCCAGGGTGGGCAGCTGCCGGCGCGCCTGGCCAAGGTCGATCCGCTACCGCTGCCGCCGCTGTCGATCTTCAACACCCAGCTGCAGGGCAGCGGCGATCGCGGCCAATCCACCACCATGGGCTTCGTGCGCATCCTCACCAGCCTGCTGAAGGACCCGGTGCTGGGCAAGCTGGTGATTCCGATCGTGCCCGATGAATCGCGCACCTTCGGCATGGAAGGCCTGTTCCGCCAGATCGGCATCCACTCCTACCTGGGCCAGCTGTACACCCCGCAGGACGCCGGCCAGCTGAGCTATTACAAGGAAGCCAAGGACGGCCAGATCCTGCAGGAAGGCATCAATGAATCCGGTGCGATCTGTTCGTGGATCGCCGCCGGTACCGCCTACAGCAACCACGGCCTGGCCACGATCCCCTTCTACATCTTCTATTCGATGTTCGGCCTGCAGCGCGTCGGTGACCTGGCCTGGGCCGCTGCCGATGCGCGTACCCGCGGCTTCCTGCTCGGTGCCACGTCGGGCCGCACCACGCTGATGGGCGAAGGCCTGCAGCACGATGACGGCCACAGCCACGTGCTGTCGTCGGTGATTCCCAGCTGCGTGTCCTACGACCCGACCTACAACTACGAGCTGGCGGTGATCATCCATGACGGCCTGCGCCGCATGTATGTCGACCAGGAAGACATCTACTACTACATCACCGTACTCAACGAGAACTACCCGCAGCCGGCACTGCCCGAAGGCGCCGAGGCCGGCATCCTGAAGGGCCTCCACCTGCTGCGTCCGGCAGCCGCCGATGCCGCCTCGCAGCCACGCGTGCAGCTGATGGGCGCAGGCTCGATCCTGCGCGAGGTGGAAGCTGCGGCAGAACTGCTGCAGCAGGACTTCGGCATCGCCAGCGATGTGTGGAGCGCGACCAGCCTGACCGAACTGCGCCGCGATGGCCTGGCCACCGAACGCTGGAACCTGCTGCACCCGGCTGAGGAACCGCGCGTACCCTACGTGCAGGAGTGCCTGCAGGGCCATGACGGCCCGGTGGTGGTGGCCACCGACTACATGAAGATCGTCGGCGACCAGATCCGTCCCTTCATCAACGACCGCCGCTTCATCGCACTCGGTACCGATGGCTTCGGCCGTTCCGACACGCGTGAGTCGCTGCGCACGTTCTTCGAAGTGGATCGCCACTTCATCGTGCTGGCCGCCCTGAAGTCGCTGGCCGACGAAGGCCGCATCGAGCGCTCGCGGATGCAGGAGGCCATCGACAAGTACGGCATCGACACCGCCAAGCGCGACCCGGCCGCGTTGTGAGGCTGCCGGTGCCATGCCCGCGGAATCCCTCCCCGTGGGCATGGCGCAGGCGGCGCCGCTACGGTATCCGCTTGAACAGGTTGGTCTGCAGGATCGGCGTGCCGTCGTGGCCGTAGAACGCCTTGGTCTCGGTCATCGTCGTACGGTCGGCCGCCACGGTATAGATGCGGGTGGAGGCCGGCGTACCATGGTCCACCAGCTGCATCACCAGGGTATTCGGCGCCGGCAGTTTCAGGTTGGCTTTGTCCGCGCCGTAGGTGCCGGACAAGGGCCCCGGCGTACCGTCGAGCGCCAACGTGCCGTCGGATTTCATGGTCTTGCCGTCGTGCAGGACGATGTCAACGTGTGAACTCCACCGACCCGCACCGGCGTCCTTGAACTCCAGCACCACCTGCTTCGGGCGCTGTGCTTCGGGTAACGCAGACGTGGCGATATCCAGCGACCAGCGCCCCAGCAGCGGTGAGGGCGAAGCTTCCACCGCCAGCGCCGGAACGGCGGAGAGCGAAAGCGCAGACAACAACACAGCGGACAACAGCTTCATACGGGGCTCCGTTTGAATGAGGAAGCTCTGCGTGGGGCGTTGCGGGGCAGTGCCCAGATCGTGCCGGTCGCCAGCAGCACGCGCAAGGCGGTGCGCTGAACGAGGGAGACTCCGTCCCATTCCGAGAAGCCAAAGCACCCTGCCCCATTGAATCGAGGCGGTTTCCGCTCTTGTTGACCCGAAGAGTTACGTTATAACATTTCACGTCAATTTCACGGACCGTGCCATGCGTCGCCATCTCCTTGCTACCGCCATTCTGTTCGTCGTCCACAGCGCCCAGGCCGCGGACGAACCCACCCTCCCCACCCTCCAGGTCCAGGCCAGCCAGCCCTCCCGTATCGACAGCCGGGTCACCGTCGACAACCCACAGGCGCAGAACCGCACCCTGGGCGGCCTGCTCGAACACGTCTCCGGCGTGCAGAACAGTGCTTTCGGGCCGAACGCGGGTGCCCCGGTCATCCGCAGCCTCAGTGGCAACCGCGTGCAGATCCTGCAGGACGGCCAGTCCATCCTCGGGATGAACGCGATCAGCGGCGACATCAACATCCCGTTCGATCCGCTGTTCGTACGCAGTGTCACCGTCAACAAGTCTTCCGACACCGTGCGCTACGGCGGCAATGCGATCGGTGGCAGCGTGGAGATCGATTCGGGCCTGATCTCGCGCCGCATGGAAGACAAGGACCAGTCGATGGAGCTGGTCCTGCGCAAGGGCTTCAATGCAGCCGACGCGCAGGGCTTCCGGATGAACTTCAACAACCAGCGCAACCTCTCGACAAACCTGCAGGTTTCGCGCCAGCGCATCTCGCACTTCGACATCCCCGGCAACAGCAAGGCCGCCGTCTGCAACACCCACCTGTTCCCGGCCTCCGGTGGTGTCAACTCGGCCCTCGCCGACAGCTGCCAGAAGGAAGCGCGCGTGCAGCAGATCTACAACAAGGCCTCGCAGCCTTACATCGACCAGTTCATGACCGAGAACCCGGACTGGGCCGACGGTGATTTCTCGTTCTACACCAACAACCCGACTTCGGTCTGGCAGCGCCGCACCTACATCAATCCGGTCAACCCGGCCTACGTACCCGGCACGCCTTCGTACGTGCAGAAGCAGATCAACAACGACGTGACGCCCGATTACCATCACCGGTTGGGCAACAGCTACGCGAGAAATTCGCAGGTGGCGCTCGGGTCGACCCTGTTCTTCGACCGTGGTTACGTGGGTATCAGCATCGATGCCAAGGACAGCGAGTACGGCGTGCCGGGGTTCTCGATGCAGAACCTGTCGTTCGGTTCCAACTATGCCAACGGGCTGCCGGTGGGGGTGGTGATCAAGCAGGAACGCTATGCACTGGAAGCCCTGCTGCGCGATCCGCTGCCGTGGTTCGAGCGCGCCGAACTGCGCGTTTCCAAGCTGGACAACACCTCGGGCGAGCGGCTGGGTGCCACCCGTGCCAACGACTACGATTTCGAGAGCACCCAGGCCGAGCTGCTGCTCAGCCATCAGCGCGTCGGTCCGCTCAGCGGCATGCTGGGTTTCAGCCACCAGTCGCGTGATGTCACCGGCAGTGGCTCGCTGCGCTACCTGCCTGACGTCGACACCCGCAGCAACGCGGTGTTCCTGAAGGAGACGCTGGACTTCGGCTGGGCCAGTTTCGACGCTGGCGTGCGCCACGAGCGGGTTGACCATGACCTGCAACCAAGCCGCTTCAAGACCGCGCGCAATGCCGCCAACGCGAAACTGCAGGACCGCGACTACCGGCTCAACAGCTACAGCCTGGGATCGTATGTCGAGCTCGGTCCGTTGTTCGCCGCCAAGGTGCGCTACTCGTCCTCGCAGCGCGCACCTGAGATCAACGAGTTGTACGCGAGCAATGCTCACTATTCGGTGATGACCCAGGAAGAAGGCAACCAGAACCTCAAGCCGGAACGCGCGAAGAACCTGGAACTGACCGGCCTGTTCCACCTCGGTGGTTTCGAACTGTTGGCCACCGCGTACCGGATGAAGTACGAGAACTACCTGTACCTGGGTTACTCGGGCATGCAGACCGCCAACCGCCTGCCGCTGAAGTACTGGAAGCAGACCGACACCACGGTGAAGGGCTTCGAGATCGATGCCTCGCAGGCATTGGACCTGGGCCGCTACGGCACGTTGAACGTGTCCGCCTTCGCCGACCTGGTGAAGAACAAGGCCGACCGCCCCGATTCGCTGCGTGCCCACAATGACGGCGAGTACCTGCCGAACATGCCGACCAACCGCTACGGCGCCACCCTGCAGTGGCAGCGCGAGGGCTGGAAGGCGCGGCTGTCCAGCACCTACTACGACACGCAGAAGTACCTCGGCCGCAACGTGAGCGAGGAAGTGCCGCTGGATGCATTCAACCTGGTCGACCTGCAGGTCAGCCGTGAGCTGCCGGTACGCA
This sequence comes from Stenotrophomonas sp. YJH_SMC_12-1, assembly GCF_059370935.1. Taxonomy (NCBI): domain Bacteria; kingdom Pseudomonadati; phylum Pseudomonadota; class Gammaproteobacteria; order Lysobacterales; family Lysobacteraceae; genus Stenotrophomonas; species Stenotrophomonas sp. YJH_SMC_12-1. The sequence continues at coordinate 27,181 of NZ_JCAFUD010000008.1, forward strand.
ACAGCTACATCGCCGGCATGGAGGTGTTCGTCAACGGCAGCAACCTGCTCAATCAAGAAGCACGGCCGCACAACTCGCCGCTGAAGTACATCGCGCCGCTGCCCGGGCGCGGTTTCCAGGTGGGCGTGACGGTGAAGCTCTGAGGATCGAACGCATCGGTACGCGCCTGCGGGCAAATGGCCTGCAGGCGTTCTGCCCCGCCCCCCCTGCGTGGTTGCGCCACACGCGCCGGTTGATTCACCATCGGCAAAAGAGGAGAGCGTGATGAACTGGAAGCATGCGGTTTCACTGGCGCTGTTGTTGTCCGTTTCATCAGCCGCAAGTGCTGCGTCTGCGATCACCTACGACAAGGATGGCCGCTACGGCTATTCGATGAACCAGTCTTCCCTCACCACTGCGATGCAGCAGTCGCTGCACTACTGCGCAGCGCGATCGCGCAATTGCGGTCAGTCCGCCAGCACCACCAGCGAAGGCTATTCGGCCATAGCTACCGGCACGATCGCGTTGGGCTTTGCACTGGGTGAGAAGACCGCGGACGCCGCGCAGCGGAAGGCCGAAAGAATGTGCAGGGAACGTGCCAACGACTGCACGCTTGCGTTGCTGTGGCGGGAAATTCCACCTCGCCACATTGAACCGCCACAGCTGCCGCGTACACCCGCTGCGGCACCAGCGATGACACCCACGCCCATGCCAACGCCTGCCTCCCGCACCGATCTGCCAGGATAGTCAGCTCCACGCTGCGAGTGTCGGATAAAGAAAAACGCCTGCAGATCGAGGATCTGCAGGCGCTTCTTTGTATCTGGCGGAGTGAGAGGGATTCGAACCCTCGATAGAGCTTTTGACCCTATACTCCCTTAGCAGGGGAGCCCCTTCGGCCACTCGGGCATCACTCCGGGGTTTTCTCCGCGTCTGGTGCGTTGCACCTCAGCGGGGCGTGAATCATAACGTTAATCGAGTGCGAAGGTAAAGCGTTATTCGGCAGAATTTTCGCTACCGGTGCCACCGGCTTCGTCACCGCGCTGGATGCGCTGATAGATCTCTTCGCGATGCACAGCAACGTCCTTCGGCGCGGTGATGCCGATACGCACCTGGTTACCCTTGACGCCAAGCACGGTGACGCTCACCGAGTCTCCGATCATCAGGGTTTCGCCGACGCGGCGAGTCAGGATCAACATTTTTGTAAGTCTCCATGGAACCGTGTGGAAGGGTATCCCCCACCGGCTTGACGCTCCGTCAAGAAGCGCTACCACGACAAAGGGAAAAGATTCGCAATGGTACCGTCAGCCGTCCCGCTCCTACAAGGAGGGGGACGGCCAGGTTCATCACAGGCGGGGGCTGACCCATTCGACGACTGCAGCCAGCGCAGTGGCAAGGGCGGGCCCGTCCTCGCCACCACCCTGGGCGAGGTCCGGGCGTCCGCCGCCCTTGCCCCCGATCTGACTGGCGATATGGGACAACAGTTCCCCGGCCTTGACCTTGCCCATTGCACTGCCGTTCACACCCGCGACCAGGGCGGCCTTGCCGTCCTGGGCGCCGGCCAGCACGATCACCGCGTCGCCCAGCTGCTGCTTGAGGCGGTCCATGGCGTCACGCAGGGCCTTGGCGTCGAAGCCCTCCAGGCGGGCAGCCAGTACCTTCACGCCAGCAACCTCGACGGCCTGGCCGGACAGATCGGCCGTGGCACCGGCGGCGACCTTGGCCTTCACGGCCTCCAGTTCGCGCTCCAGCTGCTTCTGGCGCTGACCGAGGGCACGGATCTTCTCGACCACGTCGGCAGCGCTGCCACCGAGCAGTTCAGCGGCCTCGGCCAGGCGGGCCTCTTCGGCGTCCACGTAATCCAGCGCACCCTGGCCGGTAACAGCCTCGATGCGGCGCACGCCCGCGGAGACGCCGCCCTCGGAGGTGATCTTGAACAGGCCGATGTCGCCGGTACGGTTGACGTGGGTACCACCGCACAGCTCGGTGGAGTAGTCACCCATCTTCAACACGCGCACGTGCTCGCCGTACTTCTCGCCGAACAGGGCCATCGCGCCGAAGTCCAGCGCTTCCTGCATGCCCATGTTGTGTACTTCAGCGGCGTTGTTGGCGCGCACCTGCTGGTTGACCTTGCGCTCGATCACGGCAAGCTCTTCCGCGCTGATCGGCTGGAAGTGCGAGAAGTCGAAACGCAGGCGGTCCGGAGCGACCAGCGAGCCCTTCTGCTGCACGTGGGTGCCCAGCACTTCGCGCAGGGCGGCGTGCAGCAGGTGGGTGGCCGAGTGGTTGAGGATGGTGGCGCCACGGCGCTCGCCATCGACCTGGCCGGAGAGCACGTCGCCGACCTTCAGGCCGCCTTCGGACAGGGTGCCGACATGGCCATGGAACTGGCCGGCGAACTTCTGGGTGTCGTCCACCGCCAGGCGCACGCCGTTGCCGGTCAGTACGCCGGTGTCACCGACCTGGCCGCCGGACTCGGCGTAGAACGGGGTCTGGTTGGTGATGACGATGACTGCGTCACCGGCATCGGCCGACTGCACCGGACGGCCGTCCTTGAGCAGGGCCAGCACGGTCAGGCCGTCAGCCTGCAGGCGGTCGTAGCCCAGGAACAGGGTCGGGCTCAGGGTCGCCACCAGCTCGGCGGGCAGGGTCACGCCACCACCGAACTTGCCGGCCGCGCGCGCGGTCTCGCGCTGCTGCTCCATCGCGGCATCGAAGCCGGCAATGTCGACGGTCAGGTCGCGCTCGCGGGCGATGTCCTGGGTCAGGTCGAGCGGGAAACCATAGGTGTCGTACAGGCGGAAGGCGTCAACGCCCGGGATCACGCCATTGCTGGCCTTCCCCGCGACGTCCTCGAAGATCTTCATGCCGGCGTCGAGGGTTTCGGCGAAACGCTCTTCTTCGGCCTGCAGCGCACGGGTGACGGTGTCCACCGCAGCCGGCAGTTCCGGATAGGCTTCGCCCATCTGCTCGACCAGGGTCGGCACCAGCTTGCTGAAGAACGGCTGGCGCACGCCCAGCATCCAGCCGTGGCGCAGTGCGCGGCGGATGATACGGCGCAGCACGTAACCGCGGCCTTCGTTGGACGGCAGCACGCCATCGACGATCAGGAACGAACAGGCACGGATGTGGTCGGCGATCACGCGCAGCGACTTGTTTTCCAGGTCGGCGGTGCCGGTCAGCTCGGAGGCCTTGCGGATCAGGGCCTGGAACAGGTCGATCTCATAGTTGGTGTGCACGTGCTGCAGGATCGCCGCCAGGCGCTCCAGGCCCATGCCGGTATCCACGCACGGCGCCGGCAGTGGCACCAGGGTGCCGTCGGGCTGGCGGTCGAACTGCATGAACACCAGGTTCCAGATTTCGATGAAGCGGTCGCCGTCTTCATCCGGGGAACCCGGGGGGCCACCGGCGATATGGTCACCGTGGTCGTAGAAGATTTCGGTGCACGGGCCGCACGGGCCGGTGTCGGCCATCTGCCAGAAGTTGTCCGAAGCGAACGGTGCGCCCTTGTTGTCGCCGATGCGCACGATGCGCTCTTCCGGCACGCCGACCATGTCGCGCCACAGCGCGTAGGCTTCGTCATCGGTCTGGTAGACGGTGACCAGCAGGCGTTCGGCCGGCAGCTTCCAGACCTGGGTCAGCAGTTCCCAGGCCCAGGCGATCGCGTCCTTCTTGAAGTAGTCGCCGAACGACCAGTTGCCCAGCATTTCGAAGAAAGTGTGGTGGCGCGCGGTGTAGCCGACCTGGTCGAGGTCGTTGTGCTTGCCGCCCGCGCGCAGGCAGCGCTGGACGTCGGCCGCGCGCACGTAGCTGCGCTTTTCCGCGCCAAGGAACACGTCCTTGAACTGCACCATGCCGGAGTTGGTGAACAGCAGGGTCGGATCATTGCCCGGCACCAGCGGCGCCGACGGCACGATGGTGTGGCCTTTGCCCTTGAAGAATTCAAGGAAGTCGCTGCGGATCTGGGAAGTCGTGAATTTGGCGGATGCGTTCATTGGGGGCTGGCAGTCTGCGGGCCGGCGGACCCGGACCACCGGCCGCGTTGGCCAGGGTCGCGAGGGACCGCCGAAAACCTAAAGGGTATCAGGCCCGGCGCCGCCAGTCTCAGTCATCCGGGTCGTAGCGGGTCGCGCGGCGGATGCTGTCGCCGTCGAAGCCCCGTCGGGCCAGCAGATCGGCAGCCTTGCGCCGCTGTGTCAGGTCCTGCGGACCGGCCTCGCCAAAGCGCCGGCGGACCAGATCACGGGCGTTTTCCTGCCAGTCGCCTTCGTAGCTGTCCATCGCTGCGGCAATCGCGGCACTGTCCAGGCCGTGGGTCCCCAGCTCGGCGCGGACATGGATCGGCCCATAACCGGTGTTGGCGCGCATCCTCACCAGGTTCTCGGCAAAACGGGTGTCGTCCTGCCAGCCGGCCTCGGTCAACTTGGCGACAGCGGCCTGCGCGGCTTCGTCTTCGATGCCACGGGCGGTCAGCTTGCGGGTGAGTTCCTTGCGCGAGTGCTCGCGGCGGACCAGCAGGCCCAGTGCCCGTTGCACGGGGGTCTGCTCACGCGGCCGGCGCTTGCGGCCGGTCGGAATGTCTTCGGCGTCGGACATGGGTACTCCAAGGGTGGCGCCATCCGTGGCGCCCAGCCCATCCCTGGGCGATTCGAACCTGCGGGACAGGGCGACGTCACTGACGGCGCCACCCTGCCCCACAGCAAGCCTTATTCGTCTTCGCCTTCGTCGTCGCCTTCCTCGCGGGCCGCTTCGGCCGGCTGGAATTTCTCGCGCAGCTCGGCCTCGAGCTTGGCGGCGACAGTCGGGTTGTCGCGCAGGTAGCCGCGGGCGTTGTCCTTGCCCTGGCCAATGCGTTCTTCACCGTAGCTGTACCAGGCGCCAGCCTTCTCGACCAGCTTGGCATCCACACCCATGTCGATCAGCTCGCCTTCACGGCTGATGCCTTCGCCATACAGGATCTCGGTGATGACCTGCTTGAACGGAGGTGCCAGCTTGTTCTTGACGACCTTGATCTTGGTCTGGTTACCGATGATCTCGTCACCCTTCTTGATCGCGCCGATACGGCGGATGTCCAGGCGGACCGAGGCGTAGAACTTCAGCGCGTTGCCACCCGTGGTGGTTTCCGGGCTCTGGCCCGGCATCATCACGCCGATCTTCATGCGCAGCTGGTTGATGAAGATCACCAGGGTGTTGGAGCGCTTGATGTTGCCGGTCAGCTTGCGCAGCGCCTGGCTCATCAGGCGGGCCTGCAGGCCGGGCAGCTGGTCGCCCATCTCGCCTTCGATTTCGGCCTTCGGGGTCAGCGCGGCAACCGAGTCGATCACCAGGATGTCGACCGAACCCGAACGGACCAGCATGTCGGCGATTTCCAGCGCCTGCTCACCGGTGTCCGGCTGCGACAGCAGCAGGTCGTCCACGTTCACGCCCAGTTTGGCGGCGTAGATCGGGTCCAGCGCGTGCTCGGCGTCGATGAAGGCCGCGGTACCGCCCATCTTCTGGCATTCGGCGATGGCCTGCAGGGTCAAGGTGGTCTTGCCCGAGGATTCCGGCCCGTAGATCTCAACGACACGGCCCTTCGGCAGACCACCAATGCCCAGCGCGATGTCGAGCATCAGCGAACCGGTCGGGATGGCTTCGACGGGTTCGACCACACGGTCGCCCATGCGCATCACCGAGCCCTTGCCGAACTGCTTTTCGATCTGGCCCAGAGCTGCAGCGAGGGCGCGCTTCTTGTTCTCGTCCATCGGATTGGTCCTTGCAGAGGTCGTGTCGTTGGAGGTGCTGTCTTTGTGGGTCTTCTTTGCCATGGGTTCACTTTAAGTCGGACGTATCGCACAGGCTGAGATTCTGCCCGGCGCTCTGAAAAGAATTATCGGACATCCGTACCAACCTCAGTGGAACCAGAGAATCGCCACAAAAGACCGCGGGGTAATGCGCTATGGAACGGGTCAACGGTTGGGCCGCAGCAGGCCGCAATAGAGGCCCTCGATCGCGAAGTCCTGATCCGGCAGTACCTCGATCGGCTTGTAATCGGGATTGCGCGGCAGCAGGCGGATGCGATCCTTGGCGATCTTCAGCAGCTTGACCGTGATCTCGTCATCGATGCGGGCCACCACGATCTGCCCGGAATGGGCGTCGCGGGTGCGATGCACGCCGATCAGGTCACCGTCGAAGATGCCCTCGTCGATCATCGAATCGCCCTGCACCTTCAGCAGGTAGTCCGGCGCTGGCGAGAAAAACACCCGGTCCAGCACCACGAAATCGTCCGAGCCGATGTCGGCGCCGATCGGGAGGCCGGCCGCAACCCGGCCCAGCACCGGCAGGCGCAGCACACTGTCGGGCAGGCCCGGCTCGGCCAGCTTCTCGACCGGCGGTGCCTGTACCAGGCGGATGCCGCGGGCCTGACCGGGGATGCGACGGATCGCACCGGCCTGCTCCAGGGCTTCCAGGTGGTACTGGGCCGCGCGCACGCCCTTGAAGCCGAACGCACGTGCGATTTCAGTCTGCGAGGGCGGCGCGCCTTCGCTCTCGATACGCTCGGCGATCAACTGCAGGATCGCCTGCTGGGTGTCGGTCAGGTCCATGGTTAGTAGTATTACTACTAATATCCGGGACTGCAAGTGCCGGGGGCGACACGGCAACATCTGTAGTGCGAGCCATACTCGGCAGTCGGGCGAATGGCCGGGCGGCAAAGGCGAATGCAAGGGCGAAAGCAGCCGACCAGCGGTCGGCTCTACAGGAATCGTTGCGCGATTCCGCGGTTCCCGCTGGGAACCGCTGCGGTAAACACACTCAGGTGTGTTTACCGCTTCTCCATATCGAGAACAGGATCCACACGCCGCAGAAGCCGGCGCCGATGAAGCCGCAGACGCCCAGCGCCAGCAGCCAGCGGCTGGAGACGCCGCCGACGCTGTGCATCACGATCGAGGAACCGATGATCAGCGCAGCAGTGACGATGCCCATCACCAACCGGTTCGCTGCGCGGTTCACCTGTTCGCCAAAGCCTTGCAGCGCCGTGGTTTCCACCTTCAACTGCAGGCGTCCCCGGCGCGCCGCCTGCACCAGCTTGCGCAGGTCGCGGGGAAGCTCACCGGCGAAGTCGACCAGGCCCAGCAGGCTGCGGCGGCCGCGCTTGAACAGCGCCTTGGGCGCGTAGCGCTGCAGCACCACCCGCTCCAGGAACGGGCGCGCGGCACTGGCCATGTCGAAATCCGGGTCCAGCTGCCGGCCCATGCCCTCCAGGGTCAGGAACGCCTTGATCATCAGCGCCAGGTCAGCCGGCAGGGTCAGGCTGTAGCTGCGCAGCAGCTGGGTGATGTCGCCCAGCATCAGGCCGATGCGCAGGTCCTTCAGCGGCACGCCACGGTATTGATCTACGAACTGGCTGATGTCGTGCTGCAGCCGGTTCTCGTCCACCTCAACACCGCCGGCCCAGTCCAGCAGCACGTCGGCCACGCCCTGCGGATCCTGCTCGACCAGCCCGTGCAGCAGCTGCGCCACCTGGAAACGCCGGACTTCCGACAAGGCGCCGACCATGCCGAAATCAATCACGCCGATGCGGCCATCACGTAGATAGATGATGTTGCCCGGGTGCGGATCGGCGTGGAAGCTGCCGTCCTCCAGCACCATTTTCAGCACAATGCCGGCGCCACGCCGTGCCAGCTCGCGCCGGTCCAAGCCCGCCGCATCGACGCCGGCCAGGTCTCGGCCAGGAATGCCGTCGACGAAGTCCTGCACGTTCAGGCTCTCGCAGGTCCACTGCCAGTGCACCTGCGGAATCAGTATGTCGTCACGGCCGCTGAAGTTGCGCGCGATGCGCTCGGCATTGCGGCATTCGGCAGCGAAATCCAGCTCGCGGCGCAGCGACACGGTGAACTGCTGCACGACTTCGGCCGGGCGGTAACGACGCAGGTCCGGCAGTCGCGCTTCAACGATCTCGGCCAGGCGGGCCAGCAGACGCAGGTCGGCCTCGACCACATCGCGGATGCCGGGGCGCCGCACCTTCAGCACCACCTCGCGACCATCATGCAGGCGTGCGCGATGGGCCTGCGCCAGCGAGGCGGCAGCCATCGGGGTTTCATCGAGGAACGCGAACACCTCTGCAGGCGGTGCGCCAAGGTCGGCCTCGAGCTGCTCACGGATGTCCGCGTACGGCAGCGCAGGTACCGCGTTCTGCAGTTCGGACAGCTCAGCGATCCATTCCGGCGGCAGCAGGTCAACGCGCGTCGCCAGCACCTGCCCGAGCTTGACGAAAGTGGGACCGAGATCCTGCATCGCGCTGCGCACGCGCACCGGTGCGGTCATCCGCAGCAGTTCCTGCCGCTCCTCGTTCCAGTGCAGAAGGCGCCCTGCCCGCTCCAATGTGCTGGCCAGGCCGATGCGCCGCACCACGTCGCCGAAGCCATAGCGGATCAGGACGACGGCAATTTCCTGCAGTCGGCCCAGGTCACGGACCGTGCCCAGCGTTTCCCACATCATGCGTGCTCCGGACGATTACCGGAGCAGCATGTCACAGCTGGGCGTCGATACCGCGCAATGCCGCCGCCACGGTTTGCCGGCGGATGGCTTCGCGGTCGCCATCGAACTGGAACAGCTCGGCGCGGGCATAGCCGCCCCGGCGTTTCCAGCCGATCCAGACACTGCCGACCGGCTTGTCCGGGCTGCCACCGCCAGGACCCGCGATGCCGGTCACCGCCACGGCGATGCCGGCACCGGAATTGACCAGTGCGCCGGACACCATCTCCAGTACGGTTTCGCGGCTGACCGCACCGAACTGCTCCAGGGTCTGCGCGCGCACACCCAGCAGGCGCTGCTTGGCCTCGTAGCTGTAGACCACCATGCCACAGTCGAAGAACGCCGAGGAACCGGCGATATCGGTCATGCACTTGGCGATCCAGCCGCCACTGCAGCTTTCAGCGGTCACCAGCTGCAGCGAAGCCTGCTGCAGGCGCTGCCCGAGCGCGGCGGACTGGGCGTTGAGGTCGGCGTCGGTGGGGATGGACATCGGCATGACGGTGGGGTGAAGAACCTGCACGTTGTACCGCAGATGACAGGCGGATGTCGCGCCCCTCCAGCACGGTGGTTGCCGGCCAGCGGCCGGCACTACCGGGGATTGGCCGCTACCTCACCACTCCGGCAGCTTCTCCGGCAGCAGCGCCCGGATCGGCGCGCCGTCGGCACTGGCAGCCAGCTTTTCGGCTTCGGCTATCGGCAGGTCGACCTGCAGCAGCCAGCCGTCTTCATCGGCCTGCTCGCTGCGGATCACTTCCAGCTGGTGCAGGCGCGCGCGCAGGCGGCCGGCATCCGGCGGCAGGCGCAGTTCGCCGGTGACATGCTGCAGGCCCAGGCGCTTGCCCAGTACCGCCTGCAACAGCTCCAGGCCCTGCCCGTCACGCGCGGAGATCCACACCCGCTCGCGACGCGACTCATCCGGGATACCGTCCTGGCCATCGTGGCGGACGTCGGCACCATCGATGCGGTCGATCTTGTTGAACACCAGCAGCTGCGGCAGGTCACCGGCACCGACCGCGGTCAGTACCTCGTCGACCTGTGCGATGCGCTCCTCGCGGTGCGGATCGGCAGCGTCGACCACGTGCAGCAGGAAATCCGCCTCGCGCGCCTCGGACAGGGTCGAGCGGAACGCCGCAACCAGGTCATGTGGCAGGTCGCGGACGAAGCCGACGGTGTCGGCCAGGACCACGTTGCCACCCGGAACCGCAATGCGGCGCACGGTCGGATCCAGCGTTGCAAACAGCTGGTCGGCGGCATAGGCCTCGGCGCCGGTCATGGCGTTGAACAGGGTCGACTTGCCGGCGTTGGTGTAGCCCACCAGGGCCACGCGCGGCAGCTCGCTGCGCACACGCGCACGGCGCATCTGGGTGCGCTGCACTTCGACCTTTTCCAGGCGTTTCTGCAGCTGCTCCACGCGCTTCTGCAGCAGGCGGCGGTCGGTTTCCAGCTGGGTTTCACCCGGGCCGCGCAGGCCGATCGAACCGCCGCGCTGGCGCTCCAGATGGGTCCAGCCGCGCACCAGCCGCGTGGCCAGGTGACGCAGCTGCGCCAGTTCGACCTGCAGCTTGCCTTCGTGGCTGTGCGCACGCTGGGCGAAGATGTCCAGGATCAGGCCGGTACGGTCGATCACCCGGCGCTCGAGGAAACGTTCCAGGTTGCGTTCCTGGCCCGGGCTCAACGCATGGTTGACCAGGATCAGGTCGGCACCGCTGGCATCTGCCGCAGCCTTGATCTCGTCCAGCTTGCCGCTGCCGATCAGGGTCGACGGATTCGGTCGGTCCAGGCGCGCAGTGATCGTCGCGGCGATGCTGGCCCCAGCCGAGCGGGCCAGATCACCGAATTCTTCCAGCACATCGTCTTCCAGCTTGCCGAAATGGGGCTGGATCAACAGGGCGTGTTCGCCCTTTTTCGAGCGGTCAAACATTCACCGCTCCGGTCTTACTCGTCTGCTTCATCACCTGCCTGACCACCTTCACCCGACTGCACGTAACCACCGCCCGGGCCAACCTTCACGTTGCGTGCCGGAACGACCGTGGAAATGGCGTGCTTGTAGACCATCTGACTGACCGTGTTGCGCAGCAGGACCACGAACTGGTCGAACGACTCGATCGTGCCCTGCAGCTTGATGCCGTTCACCAGGTACACCGAAACCGGCACGCGTTCGCGCCGCAGTGCGTTCAAGAAAGGATCCTGCAGCGATTGCCCCTTGGACATTGCACACTCCTGATTATTGTTCTTATTGGGTTGCCGACGGTTGCCACGGCCCCCGAGCCGCCCGCCGACCGATGATGTTACACGGCTGGCGGGGGTTCAGCGTGCGACGAAGGTCGACACCGCGCCGGCCAGGCGCTCCCCATCGACATGGGGGTCGAACCAGCGCGCATCAAGCTCGCCGCGCAGCCAGGTCAGCTGGCGCTTGGCCAGCTGCCGGGTGGCGAAGATCGCCTTGTCACGGAAACGGGCGGCATCACCCTCCCCGTCCAGGTATTCCCAGGCCTGGCGATAGCCAACCGCGCGCACCGCCGGCAGGTCCAGCGGCGCCGTCACGGCGGCCATTTCCGGCATTGCACGCAGTGCCCGCACCTCGTCCAGGAAGCCCTGCGCCAGCATGGCGTCGAAGCGCGCCTCGATGCGCTGGTGCAGTACCGCGCGGTCACGCGGGGCGAGGATCAGCTTGAGGGTGCGCACCGGCAATGGCGCGACGCCCGGCCGGCGCTGCCATTCACTGATCGGCGTGCCGGTGAGGCGATAGACCTCCAACGCCCGCTGGATGCGTTGCGGGTCGGTGGCATGGATACGTGCGGCTGCGGCTGGATCGACCATGGCCAGTTCTGCGTGCAGTGCCGCCCAGCCCCGCTCGGCCGCCTCGGTGCTGAGTGCTTCGCGCATCACCGGGTCGGCCTCCGGCATCGGCGACAGGCCCTGCAGCAGGGCCCGGAAGTACAGCCCCGTGCCACCTGCCAGGATCGGCGTTTTGCCGCGTGCCACGATGTCGGCCACGACGCGGCCGGCATCGGCGGCGAACTCGGCCGCCGAATAGGTCTGCCACGGATCGCGCAGGTCCAGCAGATGGTGCGGCGCCTGCGCCCGCTCGGCCGCATCCGGCTTGGCCGAGCCGATATCCAGATGCCGGTAGACCAGCGCCGAATCGACGCTGACGATCTCGCCATCCAGCTGCTTCGCCAGGGCGATCGCGGTGGCGGTCTTGCCACTGGCGGTCGGCCCCATCACGGCGATTGCCAGTGGCCGCCGGTCGATGCCCATCAGTCTTCGTCCGGCCAGCGGATCGTCGGCGTGGCGTCGGCGCGCGGCGTTGGCACGGCCTCGACTGCCTGCCAGATCTTCAGCGCATCGATGGTGGCGGCCACGTCATGCACGCGCACGATGCGTGCGCCGCGCTGCACCGCGATCAGGTGCGCGGCCACCGAGGCGGCCACGCGCTCGGACGGCGTGTCGCGACCGGTCAGTTCGCCCAGGCTGCGCTTGCGCGACAGGCCAGCCAGCATCGGCAGGCCCAACTCCAGGAACCGCTCGGAGCGTGCCAGCAGGGTCATGTTGTGGGCAGTGGTCTTGCCGAAACCGAAACCGAGATCGATCAGCAGGTTCTTCTTCGCAATGCCCGCCATCTCGGCAGCGAACAGGCGCTGGACCAGGAAGCCGTGCACCTCGGCGACCACGTCGTCGTAATGTGGATCGGCCTGCATGTGGCCTGGCTCGCCCTGCATGTGCATCAGCACCACCGGCACGCCGGTTGCAGCGGCGGCGTCCAGCGCCCCTTCCTGACGCAGGCCGTAGATGTCATTGATCATGCCGGCGCCAGCCGCCACCGCCGCGCGCATCACTTCCGGCTTGAAGGTGTCGATGCTGATCGGCACCCGGGTGCGCGCGGCCAGCTGCTCGATCACCGGAATCACCCGGCGCAGTTCCTCCTCCACCGATACCGGCGCAGCGCCCGGCCGGGTCGATTCGCCGCCGATGTCCAGCAGGTCCGCGCCCTCCTCGACCAGCTTCAGGCCATGGCCGACCGCAGCCTCGGTGGTGTCGTGCGCGCCGCCATCGGAGAACGAGTCCGGGGTGACGTTGACGATGCCCATGACCTGGGCACGATCGAGGCGCAGGATGCGGCCGGCGCAATCGAGCTGGGGCGAGGTATCGAACATGGGCAATCCTGCAGGGACAACGGCGGGTAGTTTAGTTCGGCAGGGCGGCGCCCTGCACCCGCAGAGGCAACGGCCAAAGCTAATGCGGCTCTGGATTGCTGATGGTCTGGCGGGACGGTGTGGGGCTGCAGGACACGCCGTAAACCCGTCCTTGGGGGCTCGATGGCGCCATCCATGGCGCCAACGGTCCTGCAGCCCCACACCGCCCCACCTCCGACAGATTCCCGGTGACGGTTGGATGGGGACCGGTAGATCCACGCCATGCGTGGATGCTCTTCGTTCAATTCTCGAGATACTCGAGTTCGATGGAGATTCATCCACGCATGGCGTGGATCTACGTGTCGACCAAGGTCGACACCTACCAACAGCAGCAGGAATCTGTCAGAGGTGGGGCGGTGTCGGAGTGCGGGGTGTCAGCCGCATGGATGCGGCTGCCAAGCTTACAGGGACGTACTTGCAGCGTCCCCGCCCTCCGACACCGCCCCGCCATCCTACGGAAAGCCCGCTGTTGCTGTTGCTGTTGAGGTTGTCGGCCAGCGGCCGGCACTACCGCGGGTGCAGGGCGCAGCCCTGCCGACAACCCCTCAACGGCGGCGGCGCTTGCGGTCCACGTACAGGGTCCTGGCGATGCTCAGCACGATGCCAACGGCGATACCCACCACGCAGCCCAGCAGCAGGTTGTCGGCCCCCAAGCCCACACCGACGCCGACCACGGTGGCGATCACCATCTCGGCGGTGTGGGAAATCGGTTCGGGCTTCGGGGCGGACATGCGGGCTCCAGCGTCAGATCGGTTCTTCGGGATGGGCCAGTGGCCCGGAAACGACGAAGCCGGGTTGCCCCGGCCTCGTCTGGTGTCACCTGCAGCGGGCCGTCAGTGCGATTCGGCCGGGCCTGCGATCGGCGGCAGCGGACGGGCGTCGCCGCCCTTGTCGTTGCCGCCATCCTTGTTCGACTTGCTCCAGCCCGCCGGCGGCGGCGGATCGCGGCCTTCCATGATCGCGTCGATCTGCGGCGCGTCGATGGTCTCGTACTGCAGCAGCAGCTGCGACATCGCGTGCAGCTTGTCGATGTTCTCGGTCAGCAGCTGGGTCGTGCGGGCGTAGGCCTTATCGAGGATGTTGCGCACTTCCTCGTCGATCCGGCGCGCCGTGTCGTTGGACACGCTCTTGTGCTGGGTGACCGAACGGCCCAGGAACACCTCGTCGTCCTCTTCGCCATAGGCGATCGGGCCGAGCTGCTCGGACAGGCCCCACTTGGTGACCATGTTGCGGGCCATCTTTGTGGCACGCTCGATGTCGTTGGAGGCGCCGGTGGTGACCTTGTCCTCGCCGAAGATCAGTTCTTCAGCGACGCGGCCGCCGTACAGCGAGCACAGCTGCGACTGGATCGCCACGCGGTTCATCGAGTACTTGTCGCCTTCCGGCAGGTACATGGTCACACCCAGCGCACGGCCGCGCGGAATGATGGTCACCTTGTAGACCGGGTCGTGCTCGGGCACCAGGCGGCCGACGATGGCGTGGCCGGCCTCGTGGTACGCGGTCAGGGTCTTCTCGTCCTCGCTCATGGCCATCGAGCGGCGCTCGGCACCCATCAGGATCTTGTCGCGGGCACGGTCGAAGTGGTCCATGCGGACTTCCTTCTCGTTGCCACGCGCGGCAAACAGGGCCGCCTCGTTGCAGAGGTTGGCCAGGTCCGCACCGGAGAAGCCCGGGGTACCACGCGCGATCACCATCGGCTCGACGTCGTCAGCCAGCGGCAGCTTGCGCATGTGGACCTTGAGGATGTGCTCGCGGCCCTTCACGTCCGGCAGGCCGACCACGACCTGGCGGTCGAAACGGCCCGGGCGCAGCAGCGCCGGGTCCAGCACGTCCGGACGGTTGGTCGCAGCGATCACGATCACGCCTTCGCCGCCTTCAAAACCGTCCATCTCGACCAGCAGCTGGTTCAGGGTCTGCTCGCGCTCGTCGTGACCGCCGCCCAGGCCGGCGCCACGGTGGCGGCCGACGGCGTCGATTTCGTCGATGAAGATGATGCACGGCGCGTGCTTCTTGGCCTGCTCGAACATGTCACGCACGCGGCTGGCGCCGACGCCGACGAACATTTCCACGAAGTCCGAACCGGAGATCGAGAAGAACGGCACCTTGGCTTCGCCGGCGATGGCCTTGGCCAGCAGCGTCTTGCCGGTACCCGGCGGGCCCACCATCAGCACGCCGCGCGGAATCTTGCCACCCAGCTTGGTGAACTTGGACGGGTCGCGCAGGAAGTCGACCAGTTCGCCCACTTCTTCCTTGGCCTCGTCACAGCCGGCGACGTCGGCGAAGGTGACCTTGATCTGGTCTTCGCCCTGCAGCTTGGCGCGCGACTTGCCGAAGGACATCGCGCCCTTGGCACCGCCGCCACCGCCCTGCATCTGGCGCATGATGAACAACCAGAAGCCGATGATCAGGATGACCGGAAGGAAATTCATCAGGATCGCGCCGAGGGAAATGCCGCTGGACGGCTCCTCCTGCACGATCTCCACGTTCTTGGTACGCAGCACGTTGATCAGGTCACGATCGAACGGCGCGGTGATGGTGGACGACTGCCCACCGCGGGTGGTGTAGGTCAGCTGGCTGGTACCGCCGCGCATGTCGCCGCCAAAGGCGACCTTCTGCACGTTGCCGCTGTCCACCTGGTCCAGGAACTGCGAGTAAGACGCGCCCTGCGCGCCGGCCCCGGAGGACTTCGGCGAGAAGCTCTGGAAGACCACCATCAGCACGACGGCGACGACCACCCATAGCAGGAGGTTCTTGGTCAAGTCGTTCATCCTCATTGGCTCCGGTGTTCCTCTCAGTGCTGGCGTTGCGTTGGGGTCGAACTTGCGTACGTTGCGAGCTTACTTCATGTGGGCGCGTTTTCCCTGACCCAAGGCATACACCTCGGGAGAGCGCTTGCGCGAAGCTTCCGGCTTGCGGATGGAGACCTTGTCGTACCGGCGACGCATGTCGCGCACGTAGTCGTCAAAGCCTTCACCCTGGAACAGCTTGATCAGGAACGCCCCACCGGTCTTCAGGTGGTTGTCGGCAAAATCCAGGGCCAGCTCCGCCAGGTGCATCATCCGCGGCTGGTCGACCGCGCCTACACCACTCTTATTGGGGGCCATGTCCGACAGCACAAGGTCTACCGGCTGATCCCCGAGCATGGCTTCAAACTGCGATAGAACGGCTTCTTCCCTGAAGTCACCATGAAGGAACTCCACGCCGGCCAGCGGCGGCATGTCCAGGATGTCCAGCGCCAGCACGCGACCGGTGTCGCCGATCTGTCTCCGCACCTGCTGAGACCAGCCGCCCGGGGCGGCACCGAGGTCGACCACCACCATGTGCGGCTTCAGCAACCGGTCACGTTCCAGCAGCTCTTCGAGCTTGTAGGCGGCGCGCGAGCGCATGCCTTCGGCCTGGGCCTTCTTCACGAAGGGGTCGGAGAAGTGTTCCTTGAGCCAGCGCTGGCTGCTTTTGCTGCGGGTAGCCATTGAAAATAGGGGCTGATGGGGTCCTCATGATACCCTGATCGCCCCATTCAACCGTGTTTTCCTGCATGTCCATCGCCCTGACCGCCTCCCAGACCCGTTTCCTGCGCGGCCAAGCCCACGACCTGAAGGCCCTGCTGCAGACCGGCGGCAAGGGTGTGACCCCGGCCTTCATCGCTGAGCTGAACGAAGTGCTGGAGCGCCACGAGCTGGTCAAGGTGAAGGTCGCTGCCGAAGACCGCGACGCCCGTGACGTGATGATCGGCGAGATCGTCGAAGCCACCGAAAGCGCGCTGGTGCAGCGCATCGGCCACGTCGCCGTGTTGTACCGCCCGAGCAAGGAACAGCGCCAGATCGTGCTGCCGCGCGGCTGATCGCCCTACTGCCATGCAGCTGAACCACGAACCGCCGGATTACGCCTATAGCCTCCGTGCCGCCGATGGCCGCTCGGCCAAGGTGAATGACCAGGCTCTGGGCAGCAGTTTCTTCCTGACCCCGGACCAGCTGGTCACGCAATGGCCGGTGGTGAGCGCCACTGCGCTGCAGGTGGCTGACCTGGAGCCGATCCTGGCGCTGAATCCGGCGCTGATCGTGCTCGGCACGGGTGACCGTCAGGTGTTCCCGCCGGCGGTGGTGATGGCCGCCTGCCTGTCACGCGGCATCGGCCTGGAAGTGATGAACAATCCAGCCGCCGCGCGCACCTTCAACATCCTGGCCAGCGAAGGCCGCAAGGTCGCCGCCGCCTTCATTCTGGAAGGCTGAGGTCGAGTCACCGGGTGGCTCCTGGCCAGCTGCCCGAAGGTGTGCAGCGGAATGCCGAGAACGCCTTGAGCCGGCCAATCAGGTTGCCGCCCTGCCCCCAGCGGATATCCATGACCTTCCAGTCCCGGTCCTGCCGCTGCAGCAGGACCCGGTCGGTCCAGCGGTAGTCGCCCACGGCCATGTCGACATGGATCCAAGTGGCGTCACCGCTCGATCCGGGCATTCCCACGGATATCGTTTCCGGTCGATCCGGCGCCAGCAGATACGGGCTCCGGTCCAGCATGTGCGGCTTTTCATCAGGCGCCGCCAGTACGGTGCAGGCCTGTTCATATGCACGCTGCCCAGCGATGGCTGAGCGGAGGGCCTCACCCAGCAGTGGGGAAACGGTCGTTTCGTTCGACGTCGGTGCCTGGATGGCGTCGTAGAGCCGGGTGACCACGTCACGTGGATCGCTGCTGGCGGCGGCCGCCAATGGCGCGACGATGAGCAGCACGAAAAGGGCTGTTGGGCGAGACATGCGGCACCGGATTGGGGGGCCGTTGAAGCATGCCGCTTCCCTGGCTCGCCGGGAAGCTTGAGATGCGCCTCTCATGGTCGCAAATGGCCACCCACGGCGGCCAGCGTACAGCGAGTCGAGCATGGCTCGGCGCTGCAGGTCGGGAACGCCGGGCGTGGCCCGGCGCCCCCCGATCCAACGACGATCAGCGTGCCGGCAGGTACTGCTGCGGATCCACCGGCTTGCCGTTGTAACGGATCTCGAAGTGGACCATGTCGCGGTTCGCACCGGTGCGGCCCATCTCGGCGATCTGCTCACCGGCCTTCACACTCTGCCCTTCATTCACCAGGCGCTTGCGGTTGTGGCCATAGGCCGACAGCCACTGGTCGCTGTGCTTGATGATGATCAGCTCGCCGTAGCCGACCAGGCCGGCGCCGGAGTACACCACCACACCGTTGGCGGTGGCCTTGACCGGCTGGCCGCTGGTACCGGCGATGTCCACGCCCTGCTTGGTCGCGTCACCGGCCACGTAGCGGCCGACGATCGCGCCATCGGCCGGCCAGCGCCAGGCGATGTTGCTCTTCACCGGACCCACCGGCGCCGGGGCCGGGACCGATGTGGTGCTGCCGCCGCTGCTGCCACCCGAGCGCGGCGGGGTGACCACCGTGGTCGGCGCGCGGCCGCCGCTGGCACCGGCCGGATACAGTCGGATCACCTGCCCCGGATGGATGGTCGAGGGGTTGTCCAGACTGTTCCAGGCAATCAGGTCGGCCGGGGTGATGTCATGGATGCGGGCCAGCGCATAGATGGTATCGCCCTTGCGCACCACCACAGTCTGCCCGGGCTTGGGCACCGAGGTCTTCGGCGTGGTCACACCACCGCCGGTGCTGCCACCACCAGGACGAACCACGGTTGCGGTGCCGCAGGCGGCCAGGGTGGAAACCAGCAACGCCAGCGCGCCGATGCGCACTCCCTTGCTCAGACGATCAGGATTCATGCGAACTTCGACCTCCATACAAGCCAGGCGATCAGCACCACCACCAACGCGGTGGCGATCCAGCCCAGCGGTTCAATCCAGCGACGCAGTGCCGCTTCAGCACGCGCACCACCGATACGGATGACCGCAGCCAGCACGAACACGCGCTTGCCGCGACCGATCAGCATGCTCAACAGGTACTGCGGCATCGGCACGCCGACGATACCCGATGCCCACGTGAAGACCTTCATCGGGATGGGCATGAAGCCGCCCAGCACCAGGAAGGTGAACACCGCCCACGGCGACTCGGCCATCTTCGCCTGCACGGTGGTGATGCCCTGCTCGATTGCCGGCAGCATGCCCAGCGCTTCGAACAGCGGCTTGATCGCCTCGAAGGCGTAATGGCCCAGTGCATACCCAAGCAGTGCGCCGACCATCGAGCCGGCCAGGCTGAGGGTGGCGAACCACCAGCCGCGTTTCGGCTGGGCCACGCACATCGGCGCCAGCATCACTTCCGGCATCACCGGAAAGATGATCGCCTCGAAGAAGCTCAACACCGTCAGGTAGGTCGGCGCGCGTTCGTGCGCCGCCCACTTCATCGCCCGCTCGTACAGCGGCCCGAAAATCTTCATGCAACCCTGCTCCGTGGATTAGTCGAGCATGCCGGACAGCAGCGGCACGAAGGTGACCGGCGCCAGCACGCGTTGTTCGATGCTGCCGTCAGCCCTGCGGTCCAGCTGCACCAGCGACTGCCCAGCCGGCCCGCCGACCGGCGCCACCAGGCGGCCGCCCTCGGCCAGCTGCTCGACCAGTTCATCGACCAGTGCAGGCGCCGCGGCGGTGACGACGATGGCATCGAACGGGCCGTGCTCGACCCAGCCGGCGCGACCATCATCATGCTTGGTGCGGATGTTCATGCCCAGCGCACGGAAGCGCTTGCGCGCCTGTCGCAGCAGGTCGCCGATGCGTTCGACGGTGTAGATCTCCAGGCCAAGCGCGCCGAGCACGGCGGCCTGGTAGCCGGAGCCGGTACCGACTTCCAGCACTTTCTTTGGCGAGACCTGCAGCACGGCTTCGGTCATGCGCGCCACCACCCACGGCTGGGAGATGGTCTGGCCGTGGCCGATCGGCAGGGCGGTGTCTTCGTAGGCGCGTGACGCCAGCGCTTCGTCGATGAACAGATGGCGCGGCACTACCCGGATCGCATTCAAGGTCGACTCGTCGACGATGCCAGCCTCGCGCAGGCGATCGACCAGGCGGTCGCGCACACGCTGCGAGGTCATGCCGATGCCGACGGCTTCCGGTTGCAGGCGCAGGCGTGGGCTCATGCCGGCTGGTCCAGCGCGGCGCTGAGGCCGCCGACCCAGCTGGCCACTTTCTCCAGTGCCTGGTAGCGGGTCAGGTCGACCTGGATCGGGGTAATCGAGATGTGGCCGGTGCGTACCGCGTGGAAATCGGTGCCGGGGCCGGAGTCCTGCTCACGACCGGCCGGGCCGATCCAGTACACCTCGTTGCCGCGCGGGTCCTTCTGCGCGATGCAGCCTTCTGCACGATGGCGGTTGCCCAGGCGGGTGACCTCGAAGCCCTTGACCTCGTTCCACGGCAGGTCCGGCACGTTGACGTTGAGGATGGTGTCAGCCGGCAACGGATCGGCCTTGAGCCGGGCGACGATCTCCACCGCAGCGCGCGCGGCGGTCTCGAAGTGTTTCGGATCGTGGTTGCGGGTGACCAGCGAGACCGCCACCGCCGGCAGGCCGAGGAAGCGACCTTCCATCGCCGCCGAGACGGTGCCGGAATAGATCACGTCATCGCCGAGGTTGGCGGCGTTGTTGATGCCGGACACGACAATGTCGGGTTCGAACTCGAGCAGCCCGGTCAGCGCCAGGTGCACGCAGTCGGTCGGGGTACCGGCCACCGAGACGGTGTAATGGTCGATGCGCTTGAGGCGGATCGGCAGGTCCAGGGTCAGCGAATTGCTGGCGCCGGAGCGATCGCGGTCGGGCGCGACCACCGTGACTTCGTGACCGGCCTCACGCAGCACCGAAGCAAGCATCCGGATGCCTGCGGCGTCGACGCCATCGTCGTTACTGACCAGGATTCGCATCTTCGATTTAACCGCTTGATTTTCCAAGAATTCGATTCCATCACCGTGCAGTGTGGGCGGGACCGTCGTACTCCCCTGCGGAAGCCGTCGACCGTGCAAGGGCATCGTCTATTGTGCCGCATGCGAGCCGCCGGTCCTACCCTGCCGGCGGTCACGGCCGACATCGAACCGTCATAGGCAGACCTGCGCCAGCGGTTTACCCTGTGCGCATGTCGCACCCTGAAGACGAAGATCCGGCCGCGTTGTTCCGCGCGGCCATCGGCGAAGTGACGCCGCTGCGCAAGGATGCCGAGCCGGCACCGGCTGCGCCCCGGCCGAAGCCGCGCGCGCGCATGGCCGAACGTGACGAGGCCGAAGCCGCCGGCGAGTTCGCCCGGCTGCTGCGCGACAGCACGCCACTGGAAGCCGGCGACGTGGCCAGCTATCGCCGCGACAACCTGCCACCTCGCCTGTTCCAGCGCCTCAAGCGTGGCCAGTATTCGGTGCAGGACGAACTGGACCTGCATGGCGCCACCGCCGCGCAGGCCGAGACGCTGCTGCGCCAGTTCCTGCTGGAAGCGCATGCACACGAGTATGGCTGCGTGCGCATCATCCACGGCAAGGGATTGCAGTCCGACGGCGGCGCGCCGGTACTGAAGAACCTGGTCGACCGCCTGCTGCGGCTGCGCAACGACGTACTGGCATTCCATTCGGCGCCGACCGGGCAAGGCGGCACCGGCGCGGTGCTGGTGCTGCTGGCGCGGCGCTGAAAAAGGGGGACGCCATGAGTCCAGGTAGAGTCGACTGTCAGTCGACTGCTCTTCCAGCGGCAAGCGAATACCCCGCGCTGCGCGCGCAAGTCGACTGACAGTCGACTCTGCCGCGCGCCCTGCTCAGGCCTGCGAGGCGTCTTCGACCGGGCCGAGCTCGTGCAGCACGGCGGTGGCGTAGCAGCCCGGCGGCAGCGCGAACGATAGCTCCAGCACGTCATCGCCAAGCCACTGGTGCTGCAACAACGCGGGGCGCAGGCGCAGCGCGCGGCGCTCCTGCTTCAGGCGCGCGTCTTCCAGGCCGGCCCGCAGTGCCTTCGCTTCCTCGTCGTCGAGCGCGGCCAGCTCCAGCTCGCGTGCCGCTTCGGTGCTGCGCAGCTCGCCTTCACCCCACAGCGGTGCGCTGGGATGGATGTCGAACCGCGCGAGGCGCTCGGCCAGCACGTCGGTGTACGGCTCCGGGCCGAACACGCTGCGGCTGCCGTCCAGCATCCACACCTCGCCGTCCAGTGGCTGATCCCAGTTGCCCTGCTCCACGCGCGCAGCCAGCACGCGGTTGAACAGCGCCGATCGGGCGGCAGACAGCAGCAGTGAACGCTGGTCCTTGCGCATGCGGCGGCCACCGAACATCGCCAGTGCCGCGGGCACGTTGCCGCCGTCGCGGCCAAAGCGCTGCTCGCCAAACCAGTTCGGCAGGCCGCGCCCGGCAATCTGCTGCAGGCGTTCGCTGATCGCTGCGGCATCGCCCTGCACCTCGCGCAGGACCAGCTTGAAGCGGTTGCCGGCCAGTGCGCCACGCTGCAGCTTGCGGTTATGCCAGGTCGCTTCGAGCACTTCGATCTCGTCACTGGCCAGCTCGGCCAGGTCCGGCGCAATGCGCTTGGGCAGGTGCACGCTGAAACGCTGGGTGGTGACCGCGTGGCGGTCTTTCATGCCGGCGTAACTCACCGCCATTTCCGGCAGGCCCGCCCACTTGGCCAGCACCTTGGCCACATGCACGGTGTTGGCACCGCGCTTTCGGATGTGCAGCAGCAGGTGCTCGCCTTCGCCGGTGGCCTCGAAGGCCGGCAGCTCGTCAACCTGGAAATCGTCTGGCGTGGTGCGGATGCGCGCCGTCAACAACGGCGCACCAAATGCCAACGGCAGCGGAATCATGCCGCCACCAGCAACACGACCGCCTGTGCGGCAATGCCTTCACCACGGCCGGTGAAGCCCAGTTTTTCCGAGGTGGTGGCCTTGACGCTGACTGCATCCAGCGGCAACTGCAGCAGGCCGCCGATGCGCTCACGCATCGCCAGCGCATGCGGGCCAACCTTCGGCCGCTCGCAGATCACGGTGATGTCGGTGTTGCCGACGCGCCAGCCGCGCTCGCGCAGCAGGCTGTCGCAATGACGCACGAAGTCGCTGCTGTCGGCGCCCTTCCAGCGGTTGTCACTGGGTGGGAAATGCTGGCCGATGTCGCCCAGCGCCAGCGCACCGAGCATCGCATCGCACAAGGCGTGCAGGATCACGTCGCCATCGCTGTGCGCAAGCACGCCACAGCTGTGTGGAACGTTCACGCCGCCAAGCATGATGTGATCGCCTTCGCCGAAGGCATGGACGTCGTAGCCCTGGCCGATGCGGACGGGCGGGAACGGTGCGGTGCTCATGGATGCAACCCTTGCAGCAGGACCACGCGGACGGTCAGCCGGCGCGGCGGGAAAGTACGAATTCGAACCGGTCCAGATCGGCCGGGGTGGTGACCTTGAAGTTGTCCTCGCTGCCTTCCACCAGCAGCGGGCGCTGGCCCTGGCGCTCCATGGCCATCGCCTCGTCGGTGACTTCAACACCGGCGGCAGCGGCGTCGGACAGCGCGCGGCTGAGCTGGTGGCGGCGGAACAGCTGCGGGGTCAGTGCACGCCACAGGCGCTCACGCGGCTCGGTGCCATCGATGCCACCGTCGTCGCCTGCACGCTTGAGCGTGTCACGTACCGGTGCGGCCAGGATCGCCCCCACCGGGTCGGTACGACCGACTTCAAGCAGGCGACCGAGATCGGCCGGCGACAGGTTCGGTCGCGCGGCATCGTGGACCAGTACGAACTCATCAGCGCGCACCGTCTCCGGCAGCGCCTGCAGGCCAGCCAGCACCGAAGCGGCACGGGTCGCGCCACCGATGCAGGTCAGCACCGGCTTGCCCGCCCACTCGTTCCAGCCGGGCCAGTCGGCGTCGTCCTGGCCGATCACCACCATCGCCCCGGCCACGGCCGGGTGCGCCAGCAGGGCGTCCAGGGTATGGGCAAGCAGGATCTGTCCCCCTGCCTGCAGGTATTGCTTGGGCAACGGCGCGCCGAAGCGGGTGCCACGACCCGCAGCCGGAACCACGACCCAGATGGCCGCACTCATGGCACGTCCGCCGGGTGGTCGCCAACCTGCGCACTGACACCTGCCGCAGGCTGCGCCGGATGGACCGGCGCATCCTCGACCACACGATAGAACTTCTCGCCGGGCTTGATCATGCCCAGCTCGCTGCGTGCGCGCTCCTCGATGGCGGACTGGCCTTCCTTGAGGTCCTTCACTTCGGCAGCGAGCGCGTCGTTGCGCTGCTGCAGACCCTCATTGTCCCGCTCCTGGTTGGCGACCTGGGCTTCGAGCATCATCACTTCGCCCGAATTGCCCGGACCGAACCAGAAGCGGTACTGCAGCCAGCCCAGCAGCAGGGCCAGCACCAGCAGCATCCAGCGCCAGTCGCGCATCGGCTCAGCGCTTCAGCGAAACGAACGCGTCACGACCGGCGTAACGCGCGCCGGCGCCGAGGGCTTCCTCGATGCGCAGCAGCTGGTTGTACTTGGCCACGCGATCGCTGCGGCACAGCGAACCGGTCTTGATCTGGGTGGCGGTGGTAGCCACTGCGATATCGGCGATGGTGGTGTCTTCGGTTTCGCCCGAACGGTGCGAGACCACGGCGGCATAACCGGCGCGGTCGGCCATGGCGATCGCTTCCAGGGTTTCGCTCAGGGTGCCGATCTGGTTGACCTTGATCAGGATCGCGTTGGCGGTGCCCGAGTCGATGCCTTCCTGGAAGATCTTCGGGTTGGTCACGAACAGGTCGTCACCGACCAGCTGCACCCTCTTGCCGATGCGGTCGGTCAGCAGCTTCCAGCCGGCCCAGTCGTTCTCGGCCAGGCCGTCTTCGATCGTGATGATCGGGTACTGCGCGGCCCAGTCGGCGAGGAAGTCGACGAACTGCTCGGAGGTCAGGCGCTTGTTCTCGCCCACCAGGTTGTACTTGCCGTTCTCGAAGAATTCGCTGGACGCCACGTCCAGGCCCAGCAGCACGTCTTCACCGGCGGTGTAGCCGGCCTTGCCGATCGCTTCAAGGATGGTGTCCAGCGCTTCGACGTTGCTGCGGAAGTCCGGAGCAAAGCCGCCTTCGTCGCCGACCGCCGTGCTCAGGCCGTGGCCCTTCAGCACCGACTTCAGCGAATGGAAGATTTCGGTACCGGCACGCAGCGCTTCGGAGAACGAGGTGAAGCCGACCGGCAGCACCATGAATTCCTGGAAGTCGACGTTGTTGTCGGCGTGCGCGCCGCCGTTGATGATGTTCATCATCGGCACCGGCAGCGACGGGGTCACGCCGGTCCTGGCGGCCAGGTACTGCCACAGCGCCTGCTTGTTCGATGCGGCGGCGGCGTGCGCAGCGGCCATCGAAACACCCAACAGTGCGTTGGCGCCCAGGCGGCCCTTGTTCTCGGTGCCGTCGAGGTCGATCAGGCGACGGTCGAGGCCGGCCTGGTCGGTGGCTTCAAAACCCTTCAGCGCGGCGGCAATCGTGGTGTTGACGTTGTCGACGGCCTTGCGCACGCCCTTGCCCAGGTAACGGGTCTTGTCGCCGTCACGCAGCTCGACCGCTTCCTTGGTGCCGGTCGAGGCACCGGAGGGAACCGCGGCGCGACCGAACGAACCGTCCTCCAGGATGACTTCGGCTTCCAGCGTGGGGTTGCCACGACTGTCGAGGATTTCACGGGCGTGGATGCTGCGGATCGTGCTCATGGTCGGACCGGTTACCTGTCTGGAGAGGGGGCGACAAAACGAATGCCGCGTGATTATCCCCGGCTGCCCGCCACTTGCCAAATGGCGTGGGCGGCTTCAGCCCCAGCTGGACCCGATCACGACCAGGACCATCGACACCAGCATCACCAGCAATGCACCAGCAAGCGCCGCCAGGATGGGGCCACGCCGCCGTCGCCAGGCCAGCACCATCGCCACCGGACTGCCCAGGAAGCACAGCACCATCGTGACCAATGCGCCCAGCAGCCACCACTGCGTGGCCTGCACGCCGTTGTTTCCGTCCCCCGGCGGCCGGAAACCGGCGGTGAAGGCCAGTACGCCCACCACCAGGGCGATCCAGGTCAACACGGACAGCCCCAAGGCGATCAGGCCCCAGGGCCAGCCTCGCGCCGATGTGGTCGCATTCATCAAAGCACTCCGTAGAACAGGGCGCCGAGCCACAGAGAGAGCAGGATGATCGCCAGGCCGGCGGCCACCTTGCCGCGATTCAGCCTCCAGGCCTGCACAGCAGCAGCGACGCATCCCACTGCACCGAGCAGCTCTGCCACCATAAGCGCGATGTAGTACGCGCGCAGATCGAGTGCGCTGCTGCCATCACCCGGCGGCCGCACGGACGCGGCACCGATCAGCACCAGCCCGAACATGCCCGCAGTGAACAGCACGGCCAGGCCCAGTGCGATCAGGCCCCACGGCCACTGTTTCCAGTGCCGGCGGCGGCGCTGGGTTTCCAGCGCCAGCCACGGGTCACGACTCACGCAAAGCGCGAGAAGCCGTGCTTCTTGGTCACTGCATCGAGTTCCATCAAGGTCTCAAGCAATGCTTCCATCTGGTCCAGCGGCCACGCATTGGGGCCATCGGACAGCGCCTTGGACGGATCCGGATGGGTCTCGGCGAACAGGCCGGAGATGCCCACCGCCACGGCGGCACGGGCCAGTACCGGCACGTGCTCACGCTGGCCACCGGAACTGGTGCCCTGCCCGCCCGGCAGCTGCACCGAATGGGTGGCGTCGAACACCACCGGGCAACCGGTGTCGCGCATCACCGCCAGCGAGCGCATGTCGCTGACCAGGTTGTTGTAGCCGAAGCTGGCACCACGTTCGCAGACCATGATCTGCTCGTTGCCGGTGGCCTTGGCCTTCTCCACGACCGGCTTCATGTCCCACGGCGCCAGGAACTGGCCCTTCTTGATGTTGACCGGCTTGCCGGCCGAGCACACCTTGCGGATGAAGTCGGTCTGGCGGACCAGGAACGCCGGGGTCTGCAGCACGTCCACCACCGAGGCCACTTCGTCCATCGGGGTGTATTCGTGGACGTCGGTCAGCACCGGCACGCCGATCTGCTTCCTGACCTCGGCCAGGACCTTCAGGCCCTCTTCCATGCCCGGGCCACGGAACGCGGTGCCCGAAGTACGGTTGGCCTTGTCGAAGCTGGACTTGAAGATGAAGTTGACGCCGAGCCTGTCGGTGACTTCCTTCAACTTGCCGGCGGTATCGAGCTGCAGCTGCATCGACTCGATCACGCAGGGGCCGGCGATCAGGAACAGGGGCTGGTCCAGCCCGACCTCGAATCCACACAGTTTCATGGCGTTTCCTTGTTGTCCGCAGCACCGGCCGGGCCGGTGCGCTGGGGGTTGAAGCATGCAGGATGGGGGCCGAAGCCCCCATTCACAAGTCAGGCGCGCGCTTCGGAAAGCAGCTTGCCGCCGGCCTTGCGCTCGCGTGCGGCGCGGATGAAACCGATGAACAGCGGATGGCCGTCACGCGGCGTGGACAGGAATTCCGGGTGCGCCTGGCAGGCCAGGAACCACGGGTGCGCGTCGCGCGGCAGTTCGACCACTTCCACCAGGGTGTCGTCCATCGACTTGCCGGCGATCACCAGGCCGGCATCTTCCAGCTGGGTGCGGTAACGGTTGTTGAACTCGTAACGGTGGCGGTGACGCTCGGCGACGACGTCCTTGCCATACAGCTCGCGGGCCAGCGTGCCCGGCTTCAGGCGCTGTTCCTGCAGGCCCAGGCGCATGGTGCCGCCGAGGTCGCTCTTGTCGTCGCGCTTTTCCACGTCACCGGTCGCGGTGCGCCATTCGGTGATCAGGCCGATCACCGGGTTCGGCGACTGGCGGTCGTTCTCGGTGCTGTTGGCACCTTCCAGGCCGACCACGTTGCGCGCGTAGTCGACCACGGCCGCCTGCATGCCGTAGCAGATGCCGAAGTACGGCACCTGCTGCTCGCGGGCGAACTTCGAGGTCAGCACCTTGCCTTCGAAACCACGGTCACCGAAACCACCCGGCACCAGGATGCCGTCGACATCGGCCAGTGCGGCCATGTCGGTGCCTTCCAGGTCCTGTGCTTCCAGCCACTTCAGGTTGACCTTGGTGCGCTGGCGCAGGCCACCGTGCTTGAGGGCTTCGCCGACCGACTTGTAGGCATCCTGGTGATCGACGTACTTGCCAACCACGGCGATGGTCACTTCGTCCAGCGGATGCAGGGTCGCGTCGACCGCGTCTTCCCACATCGACAGGTCGACCGGGCCGGCCTTGTCGGCCAGCTTCAGCTGGTTGACCACGATCTCGTCCAGGCCCTGCGCGTGCAGGCCCGACGGAATGCGGTACAGCACGTCCACGTCCGGCACGCTGATCACCGCGCGTTCGGAGACATTGGTGAACTGGGCGATCTTGCGGCGCTCCGAATCCGGCACCGCCTGCTCGGAGCGGCACAGCAGCACGTCCGGCTGGATGCCGATCGAGCGCAGCTCCTTCACCGAATGCTGGGTCGGCTTGGTCTTCAGCTCGCCGGCGGCGCCGATGTACGGCACCAGGGTAAGGTGCATGAACAGCGCCTTCTCCGGGCCACGCTCGGTGCGCACCTGGCGGATCGCTTCCAGGAACGGCAGCGACTCGATGTCGCCGACAGTACCGCCGATCTCGACCAGCGCCACGTCGTAGCCTTCGGTGGCTTCATCGATGCATCGGCGGATCTCGTCGGTGATGTGCGGGATGACCTGCACCGTCGCGCCCAGATAGTCGCCACGGCGCTCCTTGCGGATCACGTTCTCGTAGATGCGGCCGGTGGTGACCGAGTTCTTGCGGCTCAGGCGGGTGCGCACGAAGCGCTCGTAGTGGCCCAGGTCGAGGTCGGTCTCGGCGCCGTCGTCGGTGACGTAGACCTCACCGTGCTGGAACGGGCTCATGGTGCCCGGGTCGACGTTGATGTACGGGTCGAGCTTCATCATCGTGACCTTCAGGCCACGGGCTTCGAGAATGGCGGCCAGTGACGCAGCGGCAATGCCTTTGCCGAGCGAGGACACCACGCCGCCGGTTACGAAAATCAAGGGAGTCATGGCTGCAAGCATCCTGTCTGGAAATGGAAAACGGCAGCACCACGCGCACCCGGAGGGCGGGCATGGAGCTTGAAGGGGGTTTTCCGGTTCGCTGGGGCAGCGAGGGAGGTGCTGGGCCGTGCGGCGGCAGGCGCCGGACGGGGACCACCCTGCGAGGTCGGGGCGGCCGTGCCGGTCAAATCGACCGTCACCTGCGACCCGCATTGCTGGCGACCACGCATGGCCGTGCCAGCCCATTCGCAAAGGGTGGACACGCACTTACTCCCGGAAAGCCATAGTTTACAGATTGATGGCCGCCAACCCAAGGGGCAGTTGCGGCCATCGCCCAAAAGAAACGCCCCGCTGGGCGGGGCGTCGGGGGGCGAATCCCTTGCGGCAAGGGCTTCGGAGGGCGGAAGAACTACTTCTTCTTCCGCGCCTCTTCTTCCTCTTCCTGCTGCGGGGCCGGCTGGCCCTGCGCCTTCATTTCGGCATTGGCCTGGGCGCGGCGCTTGGCCTTGGCATCGGCTTCGGCCTGCGCCTTGTCGGCCTGGCCACCCTGCTGCGGGGCCGGCTGGCCGGCGTTCTGCGCCACCACCAGCGGCACTGCAACGGCGGCAGCGGCCAGGATCGCAATGGTCAGCAACTTCTTCATGAGGTCCTCCTCGCGGTATGGCTTGGATGTTTCGACCCAACGGGGGTCGCCGGCATTCAGATTCCAGCGGCTGCCATTTTACCCCCTCTGCGTCGCCGAGACTGAACCGCAGGCGTGCAAAATCCCGTGCCAGACCCCACACTTGCCCGTCGCTCCAAGCTTTCGAAGACAGATGAACGCCCGCTATAACGCCGCCGATATTGAAGTCCTGTCCGGCCTTGACCCGGTCAAGCGCCGTCCCGGCATGTATACCGACACCGCGCGCCCGAACCACCTGGCGCAGGAAGTGATCGACAACTCGGTGGACGAGGCCCTCGCCGGCCACGCCCGCTCGATCGAGATCACCCTGTACAAGGACGGCAGCGTGGAGGTCAGCGATGACGGCCGCGGCATGCCGGTGGACATCCACCCGGAAGAGAAGATCCCGGGTGTCGAGCTGATCCTCACCCGCCTGCATGCGGGCGGCAAGTTCAGCAACAACAACTACACCTTCTCTGGCGGTCTGCACGGCGTCGGCGTCAGCGTGGTCAATGCGCTGTCGACCCTGGTGGAAGTGCACATCAAGCGCGAAGGTGCCGAGCACCGCATCACCTTCCGCAACGGCGACCGCGCCACGCCGCTGGAAGTGGTCGGCAGCGTCGGCAAGAAGAACACCGGCACCCGCGTGCGCTTCTGGCCTGACCCGAAATACTTCGACACGCCCAAGTTCGCGGTGCGCGCGCTGAAGCACCTGCTGCGCGCCAAGGCCGTGCTGTGCCCGGGCCTGACGGTCAAGCTGACCGATGAGGCCACCGGTGAAGTCGACACCTGGTACTACGAAGACGGCCTGCGCGATTACCTGAAGCTGGAACTGGGCGAACGCGAATCGCTGCCGGCCGACCTGTTCGTCGGCAACCTGAAGAAGGACACCGAGGTGGTGGACTGGGCCGTGGCCTGGCTGCCGGAAGGCGAGCTGGTGCAGGAAAGCTACGTCAACCTGATTCCCACCGCCCAGCACGGCACCCACGTCAACGGCCTGCGTACCGGCCTGACCGAGGCGCTGCGCGAGTTCTGCGACTTCCGCAACCTGCTGCCGCGCGGCGTCAAGCTGGCCCCGGAAGACGTGTGGGACCGCGTGTCGTTCGTGCTGTCGCTGAAGATGACCGACCCGCAGTTCAGTGGCCAGACCAAGGAACGCCTGTCCTCGCGCCAGGCCGCCGGCTTCGTTGAAGGCGCCGCCCACGATGCCTTCAGCCTGCTGTTGAACCAGAACGTCGAGCTGGGCGAGAAAATCGCGCAGATCGCCATCGAGCGCGCCAGCGCACGCCTGAAGACCGAGAAGCTGGTCGTCCGCAAGAAGGTCACCCAGGGCCCGGCCCTGCCCGGCAAGCTGGCCGACTGCATCAGCCAGGACCTGTCGCGTACCGAGCTGTTCCTGGTGGAAGGCGACTCGGCAGGGGGCAGTGCCAAGCAGGCCCGCGACAAGGACTTCCAGGCCATCATGCCGTTGCGCGGCAAGATCCTGAACACCTGGGAAGTCTCGTCCAACAGCGTGCTGGCCTCGGAGGAAGTACACAACCTGGCCATCGCCATCGGCTGCGACCCCGGCAAGGACGACATCAGCGGCCTGCGTTACGGCAAGGTCATCATCCTGGCCGATGCGGACTCCGACGGCCTGCACATCGCAACCCTGCTGACCGCGCTGTTCCTGAAGCACTTCCCGGCGCTGGTCGATGCCGGCCACGTGTTCGTGGCGATGCCGCCGCTGTTCCGCATCGACGTGGGCAAGCAGGTGTTCTACGCCCTGGACGAGGAAGAAAAGCGCTCGATGCTGGACAAGATCGAACGCGAGAAGATCAAGGGCGCGATCAACGTCACCCGCTTCAAGGGCCTGGGCGAGATGAATCCGCCGCAGCTGCGCGAATCGACCATCCACCCGGATACGCGCCGCCTGGTGCAGCTGACCGTGGACGATCGCGAGCAGACGAGCTCGCTGATGGACATGCTGCTGGCCAAGAAGCGCGCCTCCGACCGCAAGGGCTGGCTGGAGTCCAAGGGCGATCTGGCCTCGCTGGAGGTCTGATCCCGGCACGGGGTCGGATCCCTTTGCCTGGCAAAGGGCTCTGACCCGGCTGCCCGGTAGTGCCGGCCAGCGGCCGGCACTACCGGCTCATGCGCCCTTGGCATTACGCCGCCATCGGCAAACCCGGCGGAGCCATAATGCGCGTCCACCCGTGTGGACCATCGTATTGGCCAGCCACTCGTTGCTGTTCCCCGCCCTGCCGCTGCACAGCGCGCGGTTGGTGCTGAGCCCGATCCGCCGTGACGACGCGCCCGCGCTGTTCGCGCTGCAATCCAATCCGGACGTGATGCGCTGGTGGAACCACCCGGCCTGGACGCGACCGGCCGAAGCCCGCGAACAGATCGACGACGACCTTGCCGCGCACGCGATCGGCACCCAGTTGAAGCTGGCCCTGCGCGAATCACCCAACGGCCCACTGCTGGGCGTCTGCGTCGCATTCGCCATTGATCGTGCGGCCATGCGGGCCGAGATCGGCTATCTGCTGGCGCCCGACCGCCAGGGCCAGGGCTACATGCATGAGGCTCTGCAGCAGATGCTGGGCTATCTGTTCCACACCCTGCACCTGCACCGCATCGAAGCCGAGATCGATCCACGCAACGTACCCTCGGCACATGTGCTTGACCGCCTCGGCTTCCACCGCGAGGGGGTGCTGCGCCAGCGCTGGCGCATCCAGGGCGAGCTTTCGGACTCGGCCGTCTATGGCCTGCTGGCCAACGACGAAGCGGCAGCCGCCCTGCCCGTTTGATCCAATCTGGCCGCAAGCCGCTGCAGAACGTGGCCATGCCTTTGGACACATACGGCATGGCACTCCACCGGCCTAGCATCGGAACCCCCTTCCGCTGCCGATCCGGTGCCATGAAGTCCCTGCTGCACACTGCCGCGCTCTGCGTCGGCCTGCTCATCGCCCCCACCAGCGTGCTGGCCGCGCCCGCCGCTGACACCAAGCCCGATTCGAAAGACGACAGGACCGACGCGCCTGCGCTGCCTGCCGATGCGTCGGCGCGCCAGAGCATGCGCCTGGCCGGCCGCACCCTGGACTACACCGCCACCGTCGGCACCCTGCCGGTGCGCGATGAGAAGGGCAAGGTCATCGCCGATGTGGTGTTCACTGCGTACACGATGCCGGGCAAGGACCGGCCGGTGACGTTCGCGCTCAATGGCGGGCCCGGTGCCTCGTCGGTGTACCTCAACATGGGCGCGATCGGGCCCAAGGTGGTCACCTTCGGTTCGGAAGGCGACAGCGCCTCGGCGCCCGCCACCCTGCATGACAACCCGGGCACCTGGCTGGATTTCACCGACCTGGTATTCATCGACCCGGTCGGCACCGGTTTCAGCCGCGCGCGCATCGGCGATGACGAGGCGAAGAAGCAGCTGTACAACCCCGGCGCCGACATCGAGTACCTGTCGCGCTCGATCTACGACTGGCTGCTGCGCAACCAGCGCATGGCGTCACGCAAGTACCTGACCGGCGAGAGCTACGGCGGCTATCGCGGCCCGCGCATCACCCATTTCCTGCAGACCCGGCTGGGCGTGGCGATGAACGGCCTGGTGCTGGTCTCGCCGTACCTGAGCCCGACGCTAGAAGACAACGCCGACGTCTCGCCGATGGCATGGATGCAGACGCTGCCGTCGATCGCCGCGGCGCACCTGGAGCGCCAGGGCAGGCTCACCGACGCAGCAATGCGCGAGGTGGTGGAGTACACCCGTGGCGATTACGCCACCGCGTTGATGAAGGGCCGCAGCGATCCGCAGGCGACCGAGGCGATGCTGCGCCGGGTGACCGAGCTGACCGGGCTTGACCCGCAGTTCGTGCGCCGTGCCGGTGGCCGCCTGGAAACCCAGGCCTACCTGCGCGAAGTGTTCCGCGACAAGGGCACGCTGGGCAGCCGCTACGACTCCAATGTGACCGCGTTCGATCCATTCCCGAATGACCCGGAGCAGCGCGCCAATGATCCGCTGCTGGACAGCATCATTGCGCCGACCACCACGGCGATGGTCGACTTCGTGACGCGCGTGGTCGGCTGGAAGGTGGATGCACGCTACCAGGCGCTGAACTACGACGTGAATCGGTTGTGGGACCGCAACGGCGAGCTGCGCCAGGGTGCGGTGACCCAGCTGCGCCAGGCGGTGGCGATCGATCCGCATCTGCAGGTGCTGATCGCGCATGGCTGGAACGACCTGTCGTGCCCGTTCATGGGCTCGATCCTGACGGTGGACCAGATGCCGGCGATGGGCAGCAACCCGGACCGGGTGCAGGTGCGGAGCTATCCGGGCGGGCACATGTTCTACAGCCGGGCGGACAGCCAGGCGGCGTTCCGGAAGGATGTGCAGGCGCTGTTCCAGCGTAATTGAGGGGTTCGGCCGGGCCTGCGGCCCGGCACCCGCCGGATCAACGGCAACGGCAACGTCGAAAGCCGGATTTCCGTGGGCTGGCGAGGTGGGGTGGATATGCAGGACACGCCGTAAACCCGTCCATGGGGGCTCGATGGCGCCATCCATGGCGCCAACGGTCCTGCATATCCACCCCACCCCGCCGCTGACAGGTTCCCGCTGCTGTTGGTGGGTGCCGACCGTTGGTCGGCACGGGACCGGATCCCTGTTTCTGCTCTGGTAGGTGTCGACCTTGGTCGACACGATGTGTGCGGAAGAATTCTCTGCCCATGAAAAAGCCCGCCGGATACCGGCGGGCTTTTTCGTTTGCAACCCTGGCGTGGCGATCAGGTCCAGCCGAACAGCTCGAACAGCTTCAGGATCAGGTACGCACAGCCGCCGGCCGCCGGGATGGTCAGGATCCAGGCCCAGACGATGCGCTCGATCACGCCGAACTTCAGCGAACGCGGGTTCTTGGCGAAGCCGACACCCATGATCGCGGTGGAGATGCTGTGCGTGGTCGAGACCGGCATGCCGAAGTGGGCCGCCAGGGTCAGGATGGTGGCCGAGCTGGTCTCCGCGGCGAAGCCGTGGATCGGGTGCAGCTTGACCATCTTGTGGCCCAGGGTCTTGATGATTTTCCAGCCACCCGAAGCGGTACCGGCCGCCATCACCACCGCGCAGGTCAGCACGATCCACATGGCGATGCCGTCACCGGCGTGCGCGTCCGGGTGCATGAAGGCCAGCCAGGACGGCAGATCGTTCAGTGCGCCGGTGGCTTCGGCACCAATCAGGGTCATCGCGATGATGCCCATGGTCTTCTGCGCGTCGTTGTGGCCGTGGGCGAAGCCCATGTAGGCCGCCGAGGCGATCTGCGCCTTGCCGAAGAAGGCATTGACGATGCGCGGGCGGGCCAGGCGGCCGATGGCGCCACCGACCTTGGCCAGGCCGGCGATCAGCGCCCACAGCAGCACCATCACCACGATGCCGAGCAGGAAGCCGGCGATCGGCGAGGTGATCATCGGCACGAACACCTTCCACAGCAGGCCCTTGTTCTGCGCCCAGCTGCCCAGGCGCTCGGACCAGATCAGCGCGTCCCAGTTGTTGTGGGCGGCCGCCAGGCCGGCGCCGCAGAGGCCACCGATCAGCGCATGCGAGGACGAGGACGGCAGGCCCTTCCACCAGGTGATCAGGTTCCAGATGATGCCGCCCAGCAGCGCGCACAGGATCACCTGCGGGGTGACCTCGACCACGTTGGTGTTGAGCAGGCCCGAAGCGATGGTCAGCGCCACCGCGGTGCCGGTCAGCGCACCGATGAGATTCATGAAGGCGGCCAGCATCACCGCCCAGCCAGGCGAGAGCACCTTGGTCGCGACCACGGTGGCAATGGAATTGGCGGTGTCGTGGAAGCCGTTGATGAACTCGAAGACGAGTGCGGCCAGGATCACCACCAGGACAAGGGTCAACATGCGGCGGCGTCCGTCAGCTGTTCTTCAACACGATCTGGTACGCAACCACGCCGGCCTCGCGGCAACGGTCGATGGCCTTTTCCAGGATCTCGAAGAATTCCTTCAGCAGGAACATCTGCAGGTTGTCCAGGCGGCCGGAATAGATGTCGCGGTACAGCTCGAGCATCAGGCGGTCGGCCTCGTTTTCCAGCGAGCGCAGCTTCTCGTTCAGCGCGGTCATCCGGTCCAGGTTCATGTGGCGCAGGTCGGCCACCATCTCCACCACCACGCCGGCGGCCTGTTCCAGCATCGCCGCGCGCGGCGCGAAGTCGATGTGCTCCAGGTGGGTCGTGGCCAGCGAATAGCGATCGGCGAACTTCTCGATCTGCTTGGGGATCTTGTACAGGGCCGAGCCCAACGCTTCGATGTCTTCGCGCTCGATCGGGGTCATGAAGCTGTCCACCAGCGCCTGGCTGATCTTGTCGGAGGCCGCGCGCTCGCGCAGGCGGGCCAGCTTGAAGGCGTCCAGCGCGGGCTGGCGGTCGGCCTCGCGCAGCATGGAATGCAGCGCCTTGGCGGCGTCGGAGGCCGCGACGGCGGCCTCATCGAGCAGGGTGTAGAACTGTTTGCCGGAACCGAAAATGGTCTGCAGAGAGAACATTGAGAAACCTGTCAGCCGTCGCGGGAAGGACGGCACCAGACGGAATTATGACGGCTAGATGACCATCACGGGTATCCCCGCCCCCTTTCCGGGGCTCGGAACCCTGAACCTGAACAGGCGGTTGCCACCCTGCCATGCCCCTTTGCTAAGATGCCAGCGCGCCTTCGGGCGCATCCTATGGACGACGACCCTTATCCCCCAGCGCCGCGCCGGACCCCGTTCCTGAGCGCCTGCCGCCATCGCAAGCACCCGCCCTCCCTGCCACCAACCGGGGACGACGCCCGTGTTTGAAATGATCCTGATTGTCTTCGCGCTTGTTCTGCTGAACGGCTTCTTCGCCATGTCCGAGATGTCGGTCATGACCTCGCGCAAGAGCCGCCTGAAGCAGATGGCCGCCACCTCCAAGCGCGCGGCCAAGGCGCTGGAGCTGTCCGAGAAGCCGGAGAGCTTCCTGTCCACCGTGCAGATCGGCATCACCGTGATCGGCGTGCTGACCGGCTACCTCGGCGGTGAAGCGCTGGGCGAAGCCTTCGCCGGCTGGATCCAGGGCCTGATGCCGGGCTTCGCCTATGCCGGCAACATCGGTACCGCGCTGGCGGTCAGTCTGATCACCTTCATTACGCTGATCTTCGGCGAACTGGTGCCCAAGCGCCTGGCGCTGACCCGTTCGGAGGCCATTGCCGGCCTGGTCGCGATGCCGATGAGCTGGCTGGCCAAGCTCGCCCTGCCCTTCGTCTGGCTGCTGTCCAGGACCACCCAGCTGGTGCTGCGCCTGTTCGGCCTGGGCAAGGATGAAGTCGCCTCGGTGACCGAAGAAGAGATCCGCATGCTGGTCGCCGAAAGCCACGAGGCCGGCGTGATCGATACCCACGAGCGCGACATGATGAACCGCGTCATGCGCCTGGGCGACCGCACCGCCGACAGCCTGATGACCCCACGCAACCGCATCGCGTGGCTGGATACCCAGGCCGGGCTGGAGCGCAACCTGGAAATCATGGCCGAACACGAGTTCTCCCGGTACCCGGTGTACCGCGACAACGACATGGACGTGGTCGGCGTGCTCGAACTGAAATCGCTGGCCACGCGCATGGCGCGCGGTGACAACGCGCTGTTCCAGACCCTGCGCGAACCCCTGTACGTCTCCGAATCGACCCACGCGATGAAGCTGCTGGAAATCTTCCGCGAGGAACAGCAGTCGATGGCACTGGTGGTGGACGAGTACGGCGAGATCCAGGGCCTGGTGACCATCAGCGACCTGATGGGCGCAGTGGTTGGCCGCCTGCAGGCGGTGGAGAACGCCGACGAGGACGCGCTGGTGGTGACCCGCGAAGACGGCTCGCTGCTGGTGGACGGATCGCTGCCGATCGAAGACGTGCGCGAACTGATCGGCAGCAACGACCTGCCCGACGCCGAGGACGGCGACTACTACACGCTGGCCGGCATGTGCATCCATTACTTCGGCCGCATTCCGCACGCGGGCGAGTACTTCGACTGGGCGGGCTGGCGCTTCGAAGTGGTCGACCTCGACGGTGCGCGCGTGGACAAGCTGCTGCTGCGCACGTTGTCCGACGAGCAGGCCGATGAGCTCACCGCCTGAGGCCGGCCAGGGTCCGGGCGCCGAGCGCCCGACCTACCGCAACGAGGGCATCCGCACCCTGCTGGAGATGTTTGCCTCCGGTGATCCGGCCGAGCACATGCCGCTTGGCCGGATCCTGTGCAACCTGCAGCAGAGCGCGTTCGGCGTGTTCCTGTTCGTGGCGATCCTGCCGTCGTTCATTCCGATTCCGGGCATGGGCGGTGCGGTCAGCGGGCCGCTGGTGATCCTGATCGGCCTGCAGATGCTGTGCTGCCTGCGCCGTCCCTGGCTGCCCGGCTTCATTGCCCGGCGCGGGCCGAAGCGCGGCACCATGCACCGTTTCCTGGACCGCATCGACCGCCCGCTGCGGCGGTTGGACAAGATGCTGAAACCGCGCCTGCCGCAGCTGCTGACACCGCTGCCCGCCCACGCCTTCAGTGGCCTGCTGCTGGTGCTGCTGGGCCTGCTGCTGTCGCTGCCGATTCCCTTCACCAACTTCCTGTTCGGCTTCCAGTTGCTGCTGTTCGCGCTGGCGCTGCTGGAGCGCGATGGCGCGCTGATGCTGTTCAACTGGATCGCGGCGCTGGCGGCAATCGCCTTCTTCGGTTTCAGCTCGGGGCAGCTGGTGGGCTATACGGTGGAACTGTTCCAGCGCTGGTTCTGAGCCGGAATCCGGTAGAGCCGGCCGCTGGCCGGCTGCCACGTTTCCAGGTTTGCCGGCCAGCGGCCGGCACTACCCATACCGGACATCGGTCATCACCGAAGGTCGATGAACCCGTTGTCGGCCAACGCCGCCGGTTCGTCCTGCACCGCCGACAGCACGAACGTCAACGCCTTGCCCAGCAGCGTGCCCGGACCGTCCCAGTACTCGGCACTGTCGGCGCGCACATGGATCAGGCGAAGGTTGGGGTCATCTTTGCCACCGGGGAAGAACAGCTTCATCGCCGGTGACCACAGCGCCTCGATCTTCGCGCGATCGTCGACCACGCGTGCCCGCCCCGCCACCGACACATAGGTGTTCTTCGAGGGCGAGGCATACGCCACGTTGACCCGCGGGTCGAGCGCGATCTCGGCCACCTTGGGGCTGTCGCCGGTGATCACGAACCACAGGTCACCGTCGAAGGCGACCTGCTGGGTGGCCAACGGCCGGCTGTAGAGGCGGCCGTCGACGCCGGTGGTGGTGAACATCGCCACCTCCACGTCCTTGATCAGTTCGGCCAGCTGGGCGATGTGTTCGGCACGGGTGTCGGCCATGTGGGGGCTCCTTCGATATGAGCCCCCATCAGACGCGGTTCGGCCGCAATGGGCCGTGACGCAATTGTTCAGCCCGCGTGGCGGGCGTGCCAGGCCTGCATGGTGAGTTCGAACGAGCGCAGGCGCGCGCGGTGGTCGTACAGGTTGGCGGTGAGCATCAGCTCGTCGGGCTTGTGCCGTTCGACGAACGCGGCAATGCCCTCCGCCACCTGCTGCGGATCGCCCAGCACGGTGCAGGCCAGCGCCCGCTCCACGCCCAGTTTTTCGTGCGGCTCCCAGAAGGACTCGATGTCGTCGATCGGTGCCGGAATCTTGCCCGGTCGGCCGCGACGCAGGTTCACGAAACTCTGCTGCTGGCTGGTGAACAGGCGCCGCGATTCGGTTTCGCTGTCGCTGGCAACGACGTTCAGGGCCAGCATCGCGTGCGGCTGCTTCAGCGTGGCCGAGGGGCGGAACTCGCGGCGGTACAAAGCAACGGCTTCATCCATCGCGTCGGGTGCGAAGTGCGAGGCGAACGCATACGGCAGGCCCATCGAGGCGGCCATGCGCGCACCGAACAGGCTCGAACCGAGGATCCAGGTCGGCACCCGCAGGCCGCCACCCGGAACCGCCTGCACCGCCTGCCCGGGTTGTACCGGCTCGAAGTAATGCAGCAGCTCGCGCACGTCCTGCGGGAACTGGTCGGCGCTGTCGAAGTAGCGGCGCAGCGCACGCGCGGTCGGCTGGTCGGTACCGGGTGCACGGCCCAGGCCGAGGTCGATGCGGTCCGGATACAGCGAAGCCAGCGTGCCGAACTGCTCGGCCACCTGCAGCGGGGCATGGTTGGGCAGCATGATGCCGCCGGCACCGACGCGGATGCGCTTTGTGCCACCGGCGACGTGGCCGATCAGCACGGCGGTGGCCGCACTGGCGATGCCCGGCATGTTGTGGTGTTCGGCCAACCAGTAGCGGCGGTAGCCCAGCGCATCGGCGTGCTGGGCCAGTTCCAGCATGTTGGCGAAAGCGGCGGTGGTGTCACTGCCCTCGCAGACCGGGGCCAGGTCAAGGATCGACAACGGGATCATCAGGCGTTTTTCCGTCACAGGATCCCCCATGCATGGGGTCGGCCAGGCGCCGCGGCCAGTGACGGTGGCGGGATGCTGATTCCCGTGTGGCGGGTTCAGGGCTGACCGGGCCGATCCGGGGTGCCCTGATGCGCGCCAAGCGCGATTGGTAGTGCCGGCCGCTGGCCGGCATACAGGTAGATGGCTTCGCAGCCGGCCAGCGGCCGGCTCTACCGCGGAAGCGTCAGAACGCGCTGGGGCGCGGCTCCGGCAGCGGCTGGTCGACCATCGGCTTCAGCTCGGCATCCAGCGCCACGCGCTCATCGAACACGAAGCAGCGGCCTTCGTAGCCTTCGCCGCCCACCTCCTCGAAGTAGCCGAGGATGCCACCGTCCAGCTGCAGCACGTTGTCCATGCCGTCGTTGACCATCCACAGCGCCGCCTTCTCGCAGCGGATGCCGCCGGTGCAGAAACTGACCACGGTGCTGTCTTTCAGCGCCTCGCGGTGCGGCGCCAGCGCCTCGGGCAGGTCGGTGAACTTGTGAATCGGCAGCACCAGCGCATCCTTGAAGGTGCCGTACTCCACTTCCTGCAGGTTGCGGGTATCGAGCATCACCACCGGCTTGCCGGCGTCGTCATGCCCCTGCCGCAACCAGCGTTGCACCGTGGCCGGATCGACCGCCGGCGCGCGCGGATAGTCCAGCGGCTGACCGTCGTCACGGCGGAAGCTGATGATCTCGTCCTTCACCTTGGCCTTCAGCCGCGCGAACGGCTGATGTTCACTGAAGCTGGTCTTGACCCGCATATCGGCAAACCGCACGTCAGAACGCAGCGCCGCGTAGAAACCCTCGACCGCCTCCGGCGCACCCGCCAGGAACAGGTTCAGCCCCTCGCCCGCCACCAGGATCGTGCCCCGCAACTGCGCCGCCTCGGCACGCGCCAGCAACTGGTCGCACAGGGCCTGGGGAGCGTCGATGACGGCGAAATGATAGGCAGCGGTATTGGCGATCATCCTGGCATTTTAGCGCCTCCCGCCCCTCCGGGCAGATTCAGGGGTCAGAGCCCTCTGCGCAGCAGAGGGACCCGACCCCAAGCCCGGCAAACAACCGGAATCTGTCATGGGTGGGGCGGTGTGGGCAGGCGGGGGCGCAGAGCGCCATGGATGGCGCTCTACGAGGCACGCAGGAGCAGCTTTTGCC
Source organism: Stenotrophomonas sp. YJH_SMC_12-1 (assembly GCF_059370935.1). NCBI lineage: Bacteria > Pseudomonadati > Pseudomonadota > Gammaproteobacteria > Lysobacterales > Lysobacteraceae > Stenotrophomonas > Stenotrophomonas sp. YJH_SMC_12-1. The sequence goes on from NZ_JCAFUD010000008.1 coordinate 68,051, forward strand.
GTCCCCCGCCTGTCCACACCGCCCCGCCCTCCCACTGAAGCCCGGCTTTTGACGTTGCTGTTGCCGTTGCGTCTGCGGGTGCCGGGTGCAACCCGGCCAGAAGCCCCATTACCCCCGCAACAGCACGAACGGCAGCAGCACCAGCGCCGCCGCACCGGCCATCCCCAGCAGCACCAGCACCACGTAGACCGGCCGCCGCCGGAACAGGCTGCCGAAGGTCTCCGCCGTGCCATCACGCAATGCCTGCTCACGCTCGGCACGGATGCGCGGCCCGCGTTCGGCCTGGTATTCCGCCATCAGCGCCTTCGCTCGTGGATGATCAGCGTCCTCGCGCAGCCACAGGCCACCATTGGAGATGCCCCAGGGGCTGGGTTCGGTGCGATACCAGGCGATGCCGTGCTGGTCGAGCAGCGTGCAGACATCGGCATATTCGTCGTCGCCGACATTGCGCAGATTGAGCAGGAGTTTTGCCATGCCCCCATGATACCCGGCGCCGATGCGCTACCCTTGCCGCCCTCGCCCTGCGCCCTTCCGGAGACGCCCGATGCGCCGCCTGCTGCTTCCCCTGCTGCTGTCCCTCGCCGCCGCTGGCTGCACAACCGAACCGTCCGGCCCACCGCCCGGCGGCACCCTGACCACCTTCGAGCGCATCGATACCGTGCCCGGCACCGGCACCGAAGCCGTTGCCGGCAGCAAGGTCACCGTGCACTACACCGGCTGGATCTACGACAACCGCACCGAAACCAAGCACGGCAAGACCTTCGACAGCTCCTTCAAGCACGGCGAACCGTTCACCTTCGCACTCGGCGCCGGCCAGGTCATCCGCGGCTGGGATGAGGGCGTGGCCGGCATGAAGGTCGGCGGCAAGCGCACCCTGATGATCCCGCCGGATTACGGCTACGGCGACCGCCGGGTTGGCCCGATTCCGGCCGGCTCGTCGCTGGTGTTCGATGTCGAGCTGCTCGATGTCAAACCGTAATGCCGCACCGCTTCCGCGGGTCGCCGTCATCGGCGGCGGCCCGGCCGGCCTGTTCGCCGCCGAGCGCCTGCGCGCCGCCGGTCTGGAGGTGGACCTGTACGAGGCCAAAGGTTCGCCCGGCCGCAAGTTCCTGATCGCCGGCAAGGGCGGGCTCAACCTTACCCATTCCGATCCGCGTCCGCTGTTCGACAGCCGCTACCGCGAGCAGTCCACGACCGTGGGCCGCTGGCTGGATGGCTTCGATGCGCAGGCATTGCGCGACTGGGCCGGCGGTTTTGGCGTGGAGACCTATGTGGGCAGCTCCGGCCGCGTGTTCCCGGTCGACCGCAAGGCCGCGCCGCTGCTGCGTGGCTGGGTGCGCCGGCTGAAGGAACAGGGCGTGCGCCTGCATGCCAACCACCGTTGGATCGGCTGGAGCAACGACGGCGCGCTGCGCTTCGCCACCGAAGCCGGCGAGATCGATGTCCACGCCGATGCCACCGTGTTGGCGATGGGCGGCGGCAGCTGGCCGCAGCTGGGCAGCGACGGCGCCTGGGTTGCCCCGCTGCAGGCCCGTGGCGTGGACATCACGCCACTGCAGTCAGCCAACTGCGGCTTCGACGTGGACTGGACCCCGTTCTTCGCCCAGCGCAATGCCGGTGCACCGCTGAAGCCGGTGGTCGCGCACTGGATCGACCTGGCCGGACAGCCACAGTCGCTGCAGGGCGAATGCGTGGCCAGCGAGTACGGCATCGAAGGCAGCCTGATCTATGCGTTGGCGGCGGACCTGCGCGAGACCATCAACCGCGATGGCCACGCGATGCTGTGGCTGGATCTGGTGCCGGGCCGCGACGAGGCGCGCCTGCTGGCCGATCTGTCACGCCCGCGCAAGGGCCGCAGCTTCGGCGAGCACCTGCGTCGCCAGGCGGGCCTTGATGCGGTGAAGGCCGCACTGGTGTTCGAGATTCTGGGTAAGGAAGCCGGCAACGACCTGCCTGCCGTGGCGGCTACGCTCAAGCGCCTGCCGCTGCGCCTGCTGCGTCCCCGGCCGATGGCCGAGGTGATCAGCACCGCCGGCGGCGTGCGCCTGGATGCGCTGGATGATGGCCTGATGCTGCGGGCCGTGCCCGGCGTGTTCTGCGCCGGCGAGATGCTGGACTGGGAGGCGCCGACAGGTGGCTACCTGTTGACCGCGTGCTACGCCAGTGGCCTGCGCGCCGCCGAGGGCGTGATCGGGTGGCTGGCCGGGCGGTGACGCCTGCATTGTAGAGTCGAGCCATCCTCGACTGCCTTACAGTCCCCGGGCGCTCACCATGGCCTGCGCATGCTCACCGAAGCCAGCGCCACGCCGCTGGGATGCGGATAGACCTCTTCGCGCACGCTGATGAATCCCTGCCGTTGGTAGAACGGCACCGCGTTGAGCGAGGCCGACAGCACCACCTCACGCTCACGATCGGCCATTGCCAGCAGGCGCTGCATCAGCGCCTGGCCGATTCCCTGGCCGCCACGATCAGGATCAACGAACAACGCGTCGACTTCATTGGCATCGGCATCGAACACACCGAAGCCAAGAAGGCCGCCCTGCCCATCCTCGGCCACCACGCAGCCGCCCTGCCCCAGCAACCGCGCGTACTGCGACGGCGGCGGCGAGGCCGACCAGGGCGCAATCACTTCGGGCGGATAATGGCTGCTGCAGGTCTCGCGCACGCAACGCGTGCGCAACGCCCACAGCGTGGCCACGTCATCCGTGGTGCCGATCCGGAACCGCATGGCATCTCCTTGCAGCGTCGAGCCATGCTCGACGGTTCTTCGTTCCAACATCGCGATGAGAGAAGCAGCCGAGCATGGGCTCGGTTCTACAGCAACACGTTATCGCGACTTGCTGGCCCGCAGCGCCTGGATCTTCGGCGGCGGCTGGAAGGAATCGCTGCGCGCATCGGCCCAGAACGCATGGAACACGGCGTGGTCCGGCACCTTGTGCAGCAGCTCGCCCGGTTCCAGGTAGCGGTACAGCGAGGCCAGCGAACGGATCTCAACAGGCGAAACCCGACGCAGGATATGCTCCGGACCCAGTTCCGCCGGGTCGTTCAGGCCCGCGGCACACAGCAGTTCCTTCAAGGCATGCAGCGTGTGCTCGTGGTAGCTGTACACACGGGTGGCCTTGTCCGGTGCATCCAGATGCTTCCAGCGCGCCGGGTCCTGGGTCGCGATGCCGGTGGGGCACTTGTCGGTATGGCAGCTCAACGACTGGATGCAGCCCAGCGCGAACATGAAGCCGCGGCCGGCATTGCACCAGTCGGCACCCAGCGCGATGGTGCGCGCGATGTCGAACGCACTGGTGATCTTGCCGGCTGCACCGATGCGGATGCGCTCGCGCAGATCGAGGCCGACCAGGGTGTTGTGCACCAGCAGCAGCGCTTCGTGCATCGGCACGCCGACATGATCGACGAACTCGGCCGGCGCCGCGCCGGTGCCCCCTTCGGCACCGTCCACCACGATGAAATCCGGCAGCAACCCGGTTTCCTGCATCGCCTTGGCAATGCCGAACCACTCCCACGGGTGGCCGATCGCCAGCTTGAAACCGACCGGCTTGCCACCGGACAGCTCGCGCAGGCGGGCGACGAACTGCAGCAGCTCGACCGGTGTCGAGAACGCCGAGTGACGCGACGGCGACACGCAGTCCACGCCCATCGGCACGCCACGGGTCACCGAGATCTCGGCAGTCACCTTCGGCGCTGGCAGCACGCCGCCATGACCCGGCTTGGCACCCTGCGACAGCTTGATCTCGATCATCCTGACCTGGTCATGGGTGGCATTGGCAACGAAGCGTTCCTCGCTGAAACCACCCTTCTCGTCGCGGCAACCGAAGTAGCCCGAGCCGATCTCCCAGACCAGATCGCCGCCCATCTCACGGTGATAGGGCGAGATCGAGCCTTCGCCGGTGTCGTGGTAGAAACCACCACGCCGCGCGCCTTCGTTCAGTGCGCGGATGGCATTGGCCGACAGTGAACCGAAGCTCATCGCCGAGATGTTGAACACGCTGGCCGAATAGGGCTTGGCACAGTTCGGACCGATCAGCACGCGGAAGTCATGCTTGGCGATGGCGGTTGGCGCCAGCGAATGGTTGATCCACTCGTAGTCCACCGCATAGGTGCTGCGCAGGGTACCGAACGGCACCGTGTCCATCTCGTTCTTGGCGCGCTGGTAGATCAGTGCACGTTGCTGGCGCGAGAACGGCACATCCTCCAGGTCACTCTGCACGAAGTACTGGCGGATCTCCGGGCCGATCGATTCCAGCCCGTAGCGGAAGTGCGCCATCACCGGATAGTTGCGGCGCAGCGTGCTGCGTTTCTGCAGCAGGTCCCAGGTCCCCAATGCCACCATCGCGGCAGTCAGGCCGACGCCCCAGTACCAGGCCGGCCAGATCGTGGCCAGCCACAGGCATATCGGGAACATCAGGATGGCGAGCAGGTAGACGATGTACCGGTGCATGGCTTTCCTCGGTTGCAACTGTTCCCGAGTCTACCGCGCCGCTCGCTGCCAAGGCTTACAAACGATCGTCAACCACGTTGCGCGGCCAGGCCGATTTGACGTCGTAGACCAGGCCGCCTGGCGCCAGCAGCGCCCGGATTGCGTCTTCATCCATTGCCTTGAAACGGGCGTGGGCCACCGCCAGCACCACCGCGTCATAGCGCCCTGCCCCGGGTTCGGCCAGCCAATCCAGGCCCTCGCCGGTCAATGCCGCCGGGCCGACCCACGGGTCGCTCACCTCCACCTGCGCACCCGCATCGCGCAGGCGCTGGGCCAGTTCCAGCGCGCGGCTGTTGCGCAGGTCGGGGCAATCCTCCTTGAAGGTCACGCCCAGCACCAGGATGCGTGCCTCCGCCGGTGCACGGCCACGCTCGGCCAGCATCGCCAGCACGCGCGCCGCCACGTGCTCGCCGACGCGGTTGTTGACCTGCCGCGCGGTGTGGATCAGGTCCGGGTGGTAGCCCACGCTTTCGGACTTGTGCAGCAGATAGTACGGATCGACGCCGATGCAGTGACCGCCAACCAGGCCTGGTCGGAACGGCAGGAAATTCCACTTGCTGCCAGCGGCGTCCAGTACGTCCTGGGTATCGATGCCGAGCCGGTCGAAGATCAGCGCCAGCTCGTTGACCAGCGCGATGTTGACGTCGCGCTGGATGTTCTCGACCACCTTGGCTGCTTCGGCCACGCGCATCGACGGCGCCGGGAACGTACCGGCATCGATGATGCGCTGGTAGAGACCATCAATCACCGCAGCGACTTCCGGGGTCGAACCAGACGTGATCTTGCGGATGTCGGCCAGGCGCCGCTGGCGGTCACCGGGACTGACCCGCTCCGGGCTGTAGCCGCAATAGAAGTCTTCGTTGAAGCCCAGGCCCGAACCCTGTTCCAGCAGCGGCACGCACACTTCCTCGGTGGTGCCGGGGTACACCGTGGACTCGTAGATCACCAGATCGCCGGCGCGAAGATGACTGGCAATCAGCCGTGTCGCCGAACGCAGGGGCTCCAGGTCGGGCTGCTCGTATGCATCGATCGGGGTCGGCACGGTGACGATATAGACGTTGCAGGCATCGAGCAGCGAAGGATCGCTGCCGTACTGCAGATGCGTGGCTTCGGCCAGCTCGTCGGCCTCCATCTCCAGCGTGTGATCGCGGCCACCGCGCAGCTCTGCGATGCGGCCGGCATCGATGTCAAAGCCCAGTGTCGGCCAGTGCCGGCCAAACGCCACCGCCAATGGCAGGCCGACGTAACCCAGGCCGATCACGGCGAAACGCGGCGTCACCGCCGCCGCAACGGGCACGCTCATCGGCATGTCCCGTGCACCGGGCGAAACCGGATGCGTGCCGCCATGGCTTGGGCCAACCCACTCATTCGCTGTACCACTCCGGAAAACCCGCACCAGAAAGGCTACAGCCTACCGGCCCCGGTACCCCGCCGCCAAGGCGGGCTCAGGAACCCAGCGCGACCGCGGCGGGTTCCAGCTCGCCGTCGGCACCGGTCCAGGCCTGCAGCAGGCGCTCGAAACCACCACTGCCCAGCAGGAAACCCGGCCACGCCGCGTCAACGATCTGGGTCAGCAGGTCCGCATCGATCCGCCGCGTCCCCATCGACCAGCGCGGGAACGCACGCTGCACCACCGGCGCGCGGCACAACAGCCTCATCTGCGCGTGGCTGCGTGCATTGAAGATGCGCTGGAACACCGAATCGATGCCATCTTCGGGGCCTTCCAGATACTGCAGGAAGCGGCTGCCGTCGAACATCAGGACACCGGTGACACCGGCTACACGATTGAATGCCGTGGCGTCGGCCAGCAGGCGATCAAGATCGGTTGTCCGCAGATCGGCGCGGGCCTCACTGGCATAGGCAATCGCGTGCAGCGACATCGGGTGGCTCCCCCCCTGGGAACGGTGGCTGGGACTATGACATGAACAGGGATAACAGTTAAGCACGTTGCTCCCGCGCAATCCGGCTGCAGCGACACGGGTAGGCTACAATCGGCGCCGCGCTGCAGGCCCGGATGGCGAAACTGGTAGACGCATCGGACTTAAAATCCGCCGGGGGCAACCCCATGCCGGTTCGATTCCGGCTCCGGGCACCAAGGCTTTTGCGACGATCATCGATCGCGTTTTCGCTCCGCAATTTTCTCGACGCTCCGCAATCTTCTCCAACGAATGATGCCAAGCGAGCAGAAGATGATGTCTGCGACGCAATGTCGCGGATGCCTCAAACGCCGCGCCGTAGCTGCCGCAGCCCTGCACTCAGCCACGCCTTGCTGCGGACGTCCCTCGCTCGGGGCTTCGTTTCTGCAGGCGGCTTGCGCGGTTCCAGCGCCGCCTTGATCCGCTCGATCTCCTTCGCTCCGGCCTCAGCCAGGCGCCGAGCCTGTTGCTGCTGCTCGCGCGTCGGCGGCAGACCGGGCAGTGGCGGGGGCAACTGGATCGGCGTGCTATCGGTCAGCCGGGCGACGGCCTCACGCAGAGGCAGCTCGGGATACAGCCGCGCTGCGCACCAGCGCTCGGCGTAGCGCTTCGCCTGTCGGACGTTGGCGGCGCGCGCTTCCTTGGTGTGCCACATCTTCTGGCCCTCCATCCACAGCCGGACGCCAGGACCGCCATCGAGCGTGACGTTCGCCGTTTCCCGGCCGTTGTACCAGAGCGCCCAGCGCTCACCGGTCTGGACCCAGCCAGATGGGATCGGGGCGGTGCGGAAGCCGTTGGAAGAGCGCATGGCCGGAAGGATACGGCCGGCGGTCGCAAAGGCTGCGACAAGGGATCGTTCACCGGCTGAACCGTTCGGGATCACGCCCCGGCCACGGCCGGCCGGACTACCCTTCGGCCATGTGCGGCCGATTCGTCCAGCTCCCCGTTGTCGACTTCGGCCAGCCGGGGCTGGCTGACCTTGCCCCCGGCCTGGCCGAGATCCAGCCCAGCTACAACCTGGCGCCGACGCAGCGCGCCTCGGTGATTCTGGACCGAGGCGAAGGTCGGCAGGTCACCCGCTTGGCGTGGGGCCTCCTGCCGTTCTGGGCCAAAGCCAAGGGCCTGCAGGGATCAACCATCAATGCGCGCATCGAGACCGTGGCCACCAAGCCCGCCTTCCGGTCGGCGTTCAAGAAGCGCCGCTGTGTGATCCCGATGGCCGGCTACTACGAGTGGTCGGTGAACCCCGAGGACGGCAAGAAGGATCCGTGGTTCATCCACGCCACCGGGCCACTGCTGGCCGCCGGCCTGTGGGAGGACACCAGCCCGCTGCTGCCCGACGGCAACCTGGGCACCTTCACTATCATCACCGGCGACAGCAGCGGCGTCTCGGCAGACATCCACGACCGCATGCCGGTGTGGCTGCAGGTCGGCCAGATCGATGAGTGGATGGCAGCCAGCCCTGACGACGCCATGGCAATGCTGCTGGCCAGCGAGCCGCCGGCGATGGAGGCCTATCGCGTCAGCCGTGCAGTGAACACGCCGAGAAACAACCGGGAGGATCTGCTGTCGCAGGTGGCTTAGGGGAATTTGGCCCGCATGGCTTAGACTTCGCGAGCCGCGCAACCACGGAATGGAGCCATGAGCGAAGTACTCAACGTAACCTTCGATCTACTTTTCACACAAGACACTATTGATCGCTTGCAGGGCATCTCAGTGTCGCTGCCTGGTCTGTTGCCAGTGGACGGCCTCACGCCTAGCGCAGGCGATCTCGTCGATCTCGATGTGGGCGGTGAACAGCTGCCCTTTCAAGTTCGCGCCCGCCGCTTCCGATGGAAGAGTGGCAACCACATGGTGATCCAATTGACCATGAAATTGCCTGAAGAGGTTTCCATTCCGGGTTCAGTGCTTGAAAATCGCAGAACAGCGCCTGCTCACGCAAACTAGTAGGTGGCTGTTCCGAACAGACGACGCACGCCAGGAAATGGATTTGACCCGGGAAGAAGTGGCTGCATCGTCAGTACGTCCACGGCCGCGATCGTGAGCTGGTTGCGGGCAGCGTTCAATCTTCCAACTATCCCTGGAACCTGCTCGTCAGTCTCGCCTAGCGTTGCTCCAATCATTGGGTTTGCCCATATCCATGGGTTGGTCTGCCCCTTCGTGAGCGAAAACGTCCTAGGCCATCCTTGGCTGTCTAGGTCATCGAACGTTTGCGTAATCCTCAGCTGTCGGTAAGCAGACGCAAAAACCAAGTTGCCGCCCGCGTCAAAAATGTCTAGTCCGTAGGGCGACCCGCCCGACCCGATCGCAACGCGAGTTGAGAGCACAGCCCAATCGAATGGGCACTGCCCCCACAACTGGACTCCACCGTTTGGTCGGCCTGGGTTGCTTCCAAACGGCGGATAGGGTGAGTTGACAAAGCATCCTCCGACATACTGATCAGCAGACTCCGGCCTGATGATCACCATAGGGCATTCAGTTGCGACACTCGTCGTGGCGTCCATCGCTATATCGACGAAGTAGCTATTGCTTGCCACAGCCTTGGTGTTGCAGTAGCCGCCAAAAGCAAACCGTGGGTTTCGATAGTCACTGTCGATCTGCAGAATCTGATCGTCATTGAATACCTGTAGTCCTGCATTCATATGCGGAACACCGAGTAATAGTTTGTGTTGCGGATTCCGCCGAAAGCGTCGTTACACAGAACGTTGAAACCGCCATTGACGATAGTCACGGGGTTCCCAGCGCCTGGGCCCGAGGATGCCACGGCCAGCCAGGTTCCGTCGTTGACCATGCCTGGAACACTGATGAAAGCGATGACTGGCCATGACCCAGCCGGAGCCACATACGAGCCTGAAACCACATGACGGGTAAGGCGATCCGTAACATCAAGCACCAAAGCTCCATTCTGGTCCCACACCTGAAGGCCCTGAGTCATGACCAGATTCCAAGGCGCACGCGCAAGGTTCCATTGCCGTCGTAGACCTGAATCACGCGATCATTAATCGTCAGGTAGCCACCGCTGTTCGCACCGGTCATCGTGAGCGTTCCGTTCTTGTCCAACTTCCACCTGGGCTGACCGCCGACTCCGGTTGCGTTGGACTGAATGACGTCCCCGATCATCGCGTTCTGGATCCAGCCGGTGCCGATCATCGCCTGGCTGATGAACGTCTGCCCACCCTGGATCACGAAGGGTGACGTGACATTCCCGTTCACCAAGTTGATCACCGCGAAACGACCAACGTCGAAGAGAACCTGGCTCTGGTAGCTACCGTCCGGCTGCTGCTCGACACCCAGCCCCATACCGGCGCCGTAGATTCGCCCATCAGCAGTGACCTGCGCCCGCAGCGTGTAGGTGGCACTAATCCGCCCGTCCACATCAACGATGGCCTGGGAGGTCGCCTGCACCATCGCCTGCGTGTCGCCAACCTTGGCCTCCACCGTGTCCTGGCGCTGCGACAGCGCATAGTCGCCTTGGGCGATGACGGTCTGGATGGTGATGGTGCCGGCGAACACACTCTCATCGCCAGCGCCCCAGTCACTGTCGCCTGCAGCCTGGACGTCCAGCTGCGCGAAAAGGCCATCCGTCTTCTGCCCGACCGCCTGCAGGCCGGTCTCCGGATCGTTGACCTGCAGCTCGAGCGTGTTGACCCGCCCAACGACAGCACCCGCCTGAGCGACCGCGTCGCCCACATCTTTCCATTTCGTGCCCGGTGGCTCCTCATTGCCTGCCGTGCTGTCGTTCCACAGCCAGATCTTGCCGTTGTACACGACGGTATCGCCAGGCTGATAGGTGGCGCCGGCCTCCCAGATCAGTGGCACGATCTGGTCGATGCTCTCGATCTTGGTCAGCAAATCCTGACCAAGCGCGCTCTCCGTTATCCGTCCCGAGAAGTAGGCGTCATAGTCCGACTGGTTTGTGCTGGCCTCTCCCATCACTCCAGCGCCCGTCGGATACCACGGTCCGATGTTGCCACTGCGGTCAACCAGCCTTGCCCAGAAGTAGAACCGCGCACCGGCGGCCAAGCCGTCCAGTTCGAGACGGTTCTGCGGGTAGGCATAGTCGCCGAGCTTCGTGGCCGTCTCGCGATCCGGGCCGGTGCTGCGCCAGATCTCAGTGCGCTGGGTGTCGGTCGCCCCAGGCGGGAACGCCCACGCCAGTCGGATCCCGAACACGATGGACGTGGCAGTCAGAGAGGTCACCGCCGGCGGCGGCTCGGTCTTGCCGGCAATCGTCGTGAGCGGGCTCATAGCCGGGAGCGAGACGGCATTGAGCGCGTTCACCGCCCTCACGCGCGCAAGATACTGGCCGGCATAGATCCCGGGCACCTCGATGCTGGTGGTGGCCACCCGCCCCTGGCGCACCCAGTTGAGGTCGTCGCGGCGCCACTCGACGTCGTAAGCAATGGCCTTGTCGGCTGGCTCCCATTGGATGGTCAGCGTCGGAGTGGCGATGCCCTGCTCGATCACCACGTGCGAAGACAGGGCCACATTGGTCGGCGGCGGCTGCACACTGGGCGGGATGATGCTGATCGGCGGCAGCTCCAGCCGGGTGCCATCGTCGATCGCGGCGTACTTCCCTGGGACGTGCTTCAGCGCCGTCACGTTGAAGGTCAGCCCCTCGCCCTCCTCGATGCCGATCACACGGAACAGTTGCAGCACCAGATCGCTGGACTCTGTGGCCCATACCGACTGCGTAACAGGCACGGCGCTCCATGGGGCCGACACCGTGACTACGCCAGTCGATGCGTTGACGCTATTGATCGTCCGCGCCTCCGTCCTACCGCTGGGGAGCGTGGCCAGCAGCGTGTCGCCGATCTCCATGGCTTCCGGAACGAGGTCCAGCGTCAGGCTGTTGGCACTGGCGGCGCGGACGCGACCAGAGTTGCGACGGCCTGCCCGGTTCGGATCGGACACCTGGATCACGTCACCAGGCATGCAGTTCAAAGAATCGAGGCCGACGGCGAACCGGATCGTCTCCGTTTCAAGGTTCTCGGTGAAGAGAATGTGGTTGCCGATGCGCTGCGCCTGGCCGCGAGAATGGCAGCCTATGGCAGTAACCTCGGTCTGGTTCACACCGTAGCGTGCGATGCCATCCAGGTGCTGCACCGGCTCGACCTTTTGCCGGCCGAAGTCGTCGGGGTCGGTCCAGGACACCAGTGCTACGGTATGCCGCGCCTTCCTGCCGCTGCCCTCGTAGCGAAACTGACCATCGACCACGTTTGCCGGGCTGTAGGTGGCGCCTGGATCCTTGGGCATGTCCGCCGAGGCCATGACCTGCCCCGCCGCATAGAAGCTGATGCCGCGGAACATGCTGGCCATGTCCTGCACCACTTTGTACGCGTCCGCTCGCGTCTGGAGATACAAGCTGCAGGTGAACCGGGGCTCCTGGCCGCCCTGCCCGTCGCTGACGAGTTGATCGCAGTACTGGGCGATCTGGTACAGCCGCCACTTATCAACCCAGTCCAGGGGGATGCGATTGCCGAGACCGAAGCGGTCGTTCGTGACGATGTCGAAGAACGCCCATGCGGGGTTGTTCGTCCATGCCGACTTGAAGGTCCCGTCCCACACGCCGCTGTACGTCCGCCCGATGGGGTCGTAATTGCTGGGCACTCGGACGATGCGGCCCCATATCCGATAAGAGCGTGACGGCACGCTCTGGAAGGCGCTTGCGTCGACCTGCACTGCGGCCAGAGCGCAGTTCGGGTAGCGCAGCTTCACATCGATGATCTCGGTCATCGACAGCACGTTCACCGTGTCCGAGATCAGAGAGTTGTTCTGGTTCGGGGTCAGTCGGCGAATGCGGATCTGCCACTGCGAGCCGGTCGGCAGGTCAATGCGGCGGCTGCGCTCGTACTGAGTGGTCGTCTTGCCCGTGATCGCATCGTTGAGCACAGTCGTGTAAGCGCCGCCATCGACGGAAAGGTCCACCGCGTAGCTGATGGAATACCCGTTGCGGTTGCCATTCTCCTCATCGACCTTCTGCAGCGCAGGCACAGCCAGCCGGATGCGAACTGCTGACAGGTCGGAGCCGCTCACCGTGCGCACGATCGGCTGGTCGCTGCGCAGCTCGACATTCACCCCGATCTCGTTCTCAACCGAAGGGAAGCCGGGGATGTACTCCTGGTCCTGCGTTCCGGATCGGGTATCGACGGTGACGCCAGCGAAGTTAAGCCCACCATCCGGGTTCTGGATCGGAACCTGATTGAGGTAGATCGACTGATTGCCGGCGACCAGGCCACGTATTTCGCCCTCGCTGACCAGGTCGATGATCCTGGCCACGGCCATCGAGTGCAGGCTGTCCGGGGTCTCCACAGGCGTGCGGCCGTTGCTGCCGCTCTTGCCACCGGCGCCGGCCAGCTGCACCGCCTGCGCGATAGAAGTTGGGACAGGAAGGTTCAAAGCTGGTCCTCCGCCATGATGCCGCCACTGATGACTGCGGAACCCGTCAGCATGCCCTTCGTGTCATGGCCGCCATACGCCACCGGCACCGGATTGCCTTGCGCCTGGGTGTTGACGGTCCCGTTCATGCTGTAGTTCGGACGGTTCTCGGGACTATCCTGCGATCCCAAGCCCTTCGGCTGCGGCCCAAGCATCTGCACCACGCCGCCGATGACCATGGCAATACCTGGCTGCAGCAGGTACGGCGCCGTAACCGGGAACACGTACGAAATGACGATCAGCACCACGCCGATGATGGTCTGGAGCACTCCTCCGCGCTTACTTCCGAGTAGAACCGGTGCAATGCGGATGTCCTCGTTCCCGGGCGGGTCCTGCAGCTGATCCTTCGTCAGGTTCTGCTTGCCGACGAAGACTGCGAAGGCCATGCCGTTCTCCTTCGCACGGGCCAGGTACTGCTGGAAGCCCGGCAGGACCGCGCACAGGGCGCGCACAGCCTCGGCAGGACTGTTCACGGCCAACCGGAAAGAGCGGCCGAAGCGGCTGCCCAGCTGGCCGTAGAGGCGGACGGTGCGCAGTCGCTCAGACACGGGCTGCCTCCTTGTGGCGGACGATGTAACGGGTACGCTCGGCCCACATGCCGCCGTAGGTGATGACCTCCGAAAGGCGGCCGTGCATGTGATGGAGCAGCTGGCCGTCGCCGAGGTACACACCGGCGTGGTTCGGGACGGGCGAACGGATCTGCATCAGCACCATGTCGCCGCGCTGCGGCTCGCCGTCGATCAGGTCGAAGCCCTCGGCGCGGAGCCGGTCAAGGCTGTACAGGTCCTGGCCCTTCTCCCACCAGTCGTCGTCGCGCTCGTACTGGCTGAGGCTGATGCCCAGCTCTCGGTCGTAGAAGTCGCGCACCAGGCTGTAGCAGTCCAACTGGCCGTGGGCGAACTGCCGGCCCACCAGCGGCGCCTCGTAGCCGCACGGCTCGATGGTCTGCAGGTCGCCGCACTCGGGATCGGCACCGATGACCTGGCCCACGCTGACGATGTGCCACGGCAGGCCGCTGGCCTCGCACATGACGCGGTCAGCATCCGAAGCCGAGGCAGGGGCGTTCGGGTGGCTATGCACAACGGCCAGCACCTCGCCCACATCCTCAGCATCGGCATAGTCCTCTGCCGGAAGTCGGAAGTGCTCGCTGGGCGTGGTGGCCACGTTGCGGCAGGGGACATAGGCCTCGCCATCGTCGCCGGCCACGATCAGGCCGCAGCACTCGCGCGGGTACTCGGCCACGGCGTGCGCCTGGATGGCCTGCAGGGTCGTCTGTTGCATGGGTGTCGCCCATAGAAAAGGCCCGCACTGGGCGGGCCTGGGTAATGAACTCGGGTTTGAATCGCGGGGATTCGTCAGCTCAACCTGACCACGTCAACCCTGACATCAGGCGCGGCATCAACCACAACTTCGCCGGAAGGTGCGTCGGCGCTGAAGGTGTAGTTGCTTTCATGCTCATGGCCGACTTTTCCGTGCAGATTGCGGACCAAGTGCAGCCGACCGCAACTCATCCGTACGTAGACATTCGCTTGGGCAGCGATGAAATCACCGTGACCCTGCCGATACAACCGCTTAACCATGAAAATCGACATCAATCAGGTCCTCAGTAGACCGGCGGCCGGGAACCCGCCGTAGGGCAGCGGCTTGTCGGCACCGAAGCGCAGCTTGCAGCTGTTTACCCTGCCGCCGCACTGGTCACGCGCGGGGTCGGTGGTGGGCACGTCGTTGGCATCGGCCACGGCCGGGCCGTTGTAGCCGCAGTAGGGGCCGCGGTAGCCACCCCGGATCAGCCAGCCACAGACCCCGGCGATGACCTGGCGGCCGGGCAGCTGCTCGCCGTTGAGGTCGATCGCTGTGGTCAGCTCGAACTCGACCGTTTCCTTCGTCTCGGAGACCTTGCGCTCAATGAACCAGATATCGTCCTGGAAGTGCTCGCCCGGGTCGGCGGTCGGATTTCCGTCGGGGAAGTTCACCGCGTCGAGGTACTTGGCCAGCGTCTGCCGGCGGATCACCCGTGCGCCCACCAAGTCGTCGAACAGCAGGCACAGGGCCGTGATCCGGCCGTCGATGTTGCTGACCTTCAGGCGAGGATTCGGCGGCTGATCGCTGGTGCGGGAGAAACCGGTGGCCTCGATCGGCCACGGTCCGTACTCCTGGCCCTGCCACCAAATCACCCCCGACTGCAGGTGCGCGTGGAAGAACAGCTGGTCGGCTCCGAAGCTACTGGCGTCCAGTTCGAACAGGGTGATGCGGCCACCTGGTTCGAGCTGCTGGGCATCGGCGGTGATCATGACGCGCCGGCCTGCAAATCAGCCATCGCTTGCTTAAGGCCCGCAACCGCCACCTCCAGCTCGCGGATGCGCTTGTCCTTCGTCTGGTGGCCACGTACACACAACGCCACTATAGCCATCAAGTTGATGTTCATTGGCACATGGCGAGTTACCTCGCGCCACGCTGTTTCAATGGCATCCATCTCGACGGAATTGGTGCCGTCGCCGCTCTCGTTGGGGACCTGCACCGTGACCTTCACCGGCCGCTCGTAGGGCTCTTTCTCTGCCACGTCATAGTCACCATCTGTCGCAATAGGAACGACGCTGTGGACATTCTCCGCAAGTAGGCTCAGGTAGCTCTTCTCGCTCTCCAAGAACTCCGGCCGGTACTTGTGGGTGATCACGACGAGACGATTGAGGTCCGTGTCAGCATCACCACTGTAGCCCTCTATGAAGTCCTTCACATCGGCCGAAGAAGTTGGATTGAAGGACACCGCACTGCAGGATCCGTCTGGCGCCAACAAGAGCTGACCAGAGCTGTTGGTCGCTCCATTCGGCCTCAGAAATACAGCGCTACCACTGGCACCTGTCGCCAGCACGACGTTCGACGTTGTGCTGGCAAATGTGAGATTTGCAGATATTCCACCACTTACCGACACCGGCCCATTGAGATTGATGGCAGAGCCACGAATGGACAAAGGGGAGTAACTACTGTTCGCGTTGTTTACGGCGTCCAGAGTCACGCCTGATGCACCCTCGGTTCTGAAGAACAGTTGGTCACCAGAGGTGTTTGGGGTAACGCGAAGGGTGCCCCCATAGATCACCATGTCCCCATTAAGAGTGCCACCGGACTTGGGAAGCGATGGACTGTCCGGACCGAACAATTGACCGAAATTATCGTTGGTCTTTTCGAAGGCGGTCTTTGCCGGGTCGCCCTTGTAGGTTCCATGGTCAGTGGTCGTGTCGATAATCTGGCGGGCCATGGTTACTCCTTACGGCTGGAACGTCTGTTCGAAGGTGGCATTCAGCGTGAACACGTCATTGCCATGGGGAATGAGGCTGTACGTCTTGCACAGGTACAGGCCCTGCACGCCGAGGGGCGGCGTCCACAGGAACGAAACCGCCCCCTGTCGAGCGCGCAGGAAAGCCAGCGCTGGACCAACCTTCGTTCCCTTACCCACTATGGAAATCGGCCACTGCTGGGTCTCGTTGTTCAGGCCATCGGCAGCCGTCTGTCGGTAGCCGTCCCCGAACCTGGCCTCACGGGTGAGGAAGTCGCCAGTGCCTGTGATCTCGGTGCGCACGCACCAGGTGAAGACCTCAGCCATTGCTCACCCTCATCTGATGGAAGAGGCCGCCGGGCCGCGACTGTTGGGTGGCCCACTCATTCATCTTGGAAGTAAAGAACTGATTGAGCCGGCGAGCGTCCTCGCTGCCATCGCCCTGTTGGGTGGTGCTGGTGCCATCGGACAAGATGTTCATCGTGGTGTTGAAGTTGTTGGTGATCCCGCCACCGCCTCCAATGGCGGATGCGGGCATGCCTGCGGTAATCGGACGAACCGAACCGGCGTCACCGGGGATCAGGTAGGTCTTCCCGCCCTGGTCGAACAGTTCAGGCCGACCGCCCTCGCCCACCCGATACATGCTGCCGGCGGCAACCGGCCCGCCACCGGCGCGGCCGCCAGCCATCCCACCGATTGCGCTGCCGACCGCGTTGATCCAGCTCGAACCGGTCCCGCTGTAGCTGCTGGCCCAGCTGCCGATCATCTGGAAGATCTGCGAAGCGGCCGCCTGAGCCGCCATCTTCTGAAGCGTCTTCGCGAAGCTCTGAACCATCCCGCCCAAGCCTTCGGAGAAGGGATCGAACAGGAAGTCGGCGAAGGCATCCTGCATGTTTCGGGCGGCCTGGTCGGCGTAGGTGCTCCACTGCCCGAAGGTCTGCTCCACCGACGAGCTGGTGTCGTCGTCGATACCGAACATTCCGTCGAAGGCGTCGGCGAACTTCTGGGCGCTCTCGCCCATGATCGATTCGGCCTCGTCGATGTTGCCGAGCATGTCCAGCAGCGAGGCGCTGGAGCGGAGCGCGGACTGCGCGGCCGCGTCGATGCCCTTCAGGCCGCCCGACTGGATCTCGTAGTTGACCCGGCTCAGCTCCGAGCTATCGCCGAACAGGGCGATCTGCCGCTCCAGCTGCTCATTGGTGGACCGATAGGAGTCCTGCAGCTTCTTGGCCTGCTTGTCCTGCTGCGTTGCAGCCGCCGACTTCTTCTTCTCGCCCTCCGCCCAGGTGGCCTGGAGCTTTGCTTCCCACTCCGCTGCCCGACGCAGTTGCTCGGTCTGGTCCTTGGTGGCTTGGATCTCTTCCGCCGTGGCTTGGGTGCGTCGACCCCGAGGGCCGCTCCTTGCCCCCTCTGGGATGCCGGCTCCGCCACCCTGCATGGCAGCCCAGCCCTTGTCGGCATAGGCGGTGCCGGCCATGTAGTCCTTGGCGAAGGCGTCCCATCCGCCTCCCTGCGATCCGAACAGGCCGCTGTACTGGCCGGTGGCCAGCTTGATGACTGCGTTGCCCTGCTTCTCCACCGCCACCAGACCGCCGCGCAGGCGATCCAGCCAGTCCTCGACCACCCCGAAGATCTCAGCCGCCTTGCCGATCTCGCGGAACGCCGAGGCGATCCCGTGAGCGACATCCCGGACGCCGCCGCCCTCCTTGGCAACGTCCACCAGCTGCGTGGTCAAGTCAGTCAGCGTGGGCAACAGCTCGCTGGCCAGCTGCGTGAACCAGCCCTGCGTTGCAGCGCGCAGGTCGTCCAGGCGGTCGTTGAACTCGGCCGCAGCCCCTGCGGTGTCCGAGTCGATGACGATGCCAAGCGAACGCGCCCGTTCCTCCATGGTCCGCATGCCATCGGCGCCTAGACTGAGGAACTCCAGGAATTCCGCGCCCGACTTGCCGAAAAGCTGCATCGCCAGCGCGGTCTTCGTGGTCTCGTTGCTGATGCCAGCGAACCGATTCTGCACCTCGGGCAGAAGGTCCTCGAAGCTCCGAAGGTTCCCGGCCTGGTCCTTGACCGAGATCCCAAGCGCCTTGAACGTCTTGTCCGCGTCGCTGCCAGCCTTCGAGGCATCCGCGATGTTCTTGCTGAACTTGGGAATGATGCCGACCAGACCTTCCAGGTCCGATCCAGTCATCTTGGCGGCGTAGCCCCACCCCGACAGCGTCTCCGTCGAGATACTGAACCTGGCGGACAGTTCGTCGATGCGATCGGCAGCGTTGATCGCATTGCTCAGGCCGGTGATCGCTGCGTCCACACTCGCGAATGCAGCGATGGCACCGCCGATCACGCTGCCGATGGCAGTGAATCCGGCCACGATTCCCTTGCTTACACCGGCCGCGGTCCGCTCCATCGACTTCATGGACTTCTCGGCCCGCTGGGTGTCCGTCACGAACGACCCGGTTTTCATCAACAGGTCGATGACGATTGAGCCGGCAGTTGCCATGCGATCAGCCTCTCGGGGGTTTCAGGCCGAACGCCGCGAGGGTTCGCAGGTCGGCGTCGGGGAACTCATGGGCAACCGGAGTCGGCTGCAGGAAGTCGAGATTCTTCTGGATCGACCCGCCGAAACTGGCGCCGATAAGGGCTGCTGGGCGGTGGTAGCGATGCAGATCGTCGAAGGGGTACAGCTGGTAGAACGCCAGCCATCGCTGGAATTCAGGCTCGGGCAGATCGTCGATCTCCCCCAGCGTTTTGCCGAGCGCGAGGCCTAGGATGCAGCTGAAGTACTCGCGTCCACGCTCGGCGATGACTTTTTTGCGTCTTCACCGATGCCGGCCACAGCCATCACGTGGGGGAACAGGTCAGTAAGACCGTTTGCCGTCAGGTTCTGCGACTCGGCCTCGCTCAGCACCAGCTTCCCGTCGGCGTCGCACAGGCTGGCCGCCACTAGGCGCTGCATTGCAAAGCAGGTTTCGTCTTCGTTGCCGGAAGCTTCCGCCGCGCGCCAGCGGCGCATCTGGCCGGCGCTGACCTGGCGGAAGTGCACGGTCTCGGTGGTTCCGTCGCTGAATTTCACCTCGCGCGCGACGGGGGCGTTGCTCGTCAGGATCTTGCTCTTGTCCATCAGCCGTTCTCAGTAGGTGGGGGCCGGATACGCGACGGCTGGGCGCGCAGAGCCGGACACCCCGAAGGTCTATGCGTGAGCCGTCAGGCCGAGTACGGCCCGTTCCAGTGGGGGACGACGCTGCCGCTGCGCTGGATCGTCAGCGTGCCGCGCACGATCTCGTTGGTGGCGATGTCGATGTTCAGATCAGCGACGTAGCCGCGGAAGCCGATCGAGGTCCGGAGGGGCGACGCAGGCGCGACCAGGTCGTCGTTGGAGTCGAGCGAAGGAACCGCCACTCCGTCGCTCAGGCCGATCAACCAGTCCACGACCTCCCGCGACTCCTTCAGTTCGAACAGGATCTGGTGCGACTGACTGCGGGGGATGAAGTTGAACGGGACGCTGACCTGCCCCGGATTGCCCAGCCCGCCCTCGAACTCCTTGTCACCGACGGTGCTCAGGCAGGTGGATTCGATCTGGTCGGCAGCGCCGCCCAGGCCGTTGATGCCAGTCGGGCACTCGAACTTCAGGACCGAGGCGACGCTGGAACTCAGCTTGTCCACGGTGAAGAGCTCGGACCCCTGGGTTTTGATGACGCCCTCGGTCATTGCAAAGTCCTCTGGTCAAAGAAAAACCGCCTCGCGGCGGCCGTTGGGGTGATGCCAGCGGCTCAGCGCTGGTCGATGAAGTCGGCCTCAATGCCGACCCGGTAAAGCTTCGTGTCAGGGTCGCGGCTGTTGATCACTACCCGGTTGCAGATCAGGCCGGCGTCCAGTGCCCCGCGAACAGCCAGCGCCAGTTGCTCTGCGCCGGCATCGGTAGCGTGGTAGCAGTCCAGCTGCACCGTGGTGAAGTCGCCACCAGGCGCACTGCTCAGATTGTCGAAAGGCTGCCCGCTGATGATCTGCCAAGTGATGTAAGGGCGGGTCTCGGTCTGGGATACCTCGCCATGCCGGCCAATGCGTGTATCAACGATCGCGGCAACTGCCGGCGTCCGGACGGTACGGTAGACCTTGGGGAACATCAGCGGCCTCCCCGGTTCTGTTGAGCCAGCTTCGCCACCAGGCGATCAATCCTCACGGTCAGGTCGCCGACCACCAGGTTGATCGTTTCCTCTCCGCGCTCGTTCACCGTTCGACGGATGAATGAGCGGGCAGGCTGGTGCACCGATCCGTACTCCTTCAGCTGTGCCGACTTCAGAGTGCTGACCTGCTCACCCTTGCGGCCCGGATACATCCTCCGCTTGATCCGGACTAGGTAGCGCTCGCCGTTGCCGTCGCTGGGCGCCTTACCGCGCGTGGCGATGATGTTCTGCGCCAGCAGGCCGGTGGAGTCGTCGCCAGGTTCGAGCACCGCCTGCAGGTTCTGGCGCTCCTTGTCCCGCAGGAACCGCGCGCCTTTGGCCAGCGCCAACTTCACCGGGCCGCCCTTCTTGCTCACGACCTCGGCCGGAAGGCTGCTGAGGGTACGGATGATCCCAGGGATTCCGGTGATGTTGAACTCGACTTTCACAGGTACACCTCTGCGTCCTCACCGACCCAATTCCGAAGCAAGGCACCACAGGGATCAGCTTCACCATTGAAATCCGGGTCATGCCCCATCCCTATGCCACCGCGACCCGGCAGACCCTTGATGCCCACGACACGGTGGCCACCGAACAGCCGGCGGCCACGCGGCCGGCGCCACAGCTCCAGGTCGATGAACTTCGGCCGTGATCGGCAGGCGTCGGCGAAATCGCGGAGCGCAGCACCGCGCATCGCGGTGCTGCACAGGCTGGCGTGACCGGTGTTGGCCAACTGCCGGCCGCGCCGCTGCTCCACGTTGTAGTAACGAGCGCGGTGCTCGCCCACCAGCTCGGCATGCTCCAACTCTGCGGCGATCGTGGTCAGCCAGTCAGGCGCATACCAGTCATCGTCCTCGATGATCACCAGCCGCTCTTCCGGACCAACCGCAGCCAGCCCCTTCAGCAGGTTTCGAGCCTGCGTGTTCTGCCCGGGCGCCCAGTGTGGCGAAGGGCGCACCAGGACCAACTGCCAACCATCGCGCCGGAAGGTTACCGGCTGCGGATCCGCGCCGTCGTCCACGATGATCCAGCGGACGGGGCCGGAGTAGTCCTGCCTGGCCATCCAGCGCTCGCACAGCGCCCAGGCAGCCGGCCGGGCGCCGGTGGCCGTGAGCAGCGTCAGCATCGCGCCACCGCGAAGGTGTGCATCGGCAGCCGCCGGCGGGCCACACCGCGCTCACCGTGGTCGTTCAGTTCGATTGGCACCTCGCCGGCGTACTCGGTCACGATGTCGCTAAAGCCGGCATCGGCCAGCAGCAGCCGCAGGCCGCTCTGGCTGTAGCGGTAGTAGTCGTCTGGGTAACCGTGCTCCGGGAACGCGAACAGCGTGGTGATCACCAGCAGGCCACCGGGCTGCAGCACTCGGCGAAGCTCCGGCAGTGCCAGCCAAGGCCGGGCCACGTGCTCCAGCACCTCGGAGCACACGATGCCGCTGAAGCGCCTGGACCATTCCGCCGGCAGGTCGTGGATGTCGGCCACCTGGTCGACGCCCTCGCCCGCCTGCATGTCGATGCCGGTCCACTGCCCATTGGCCAGGTCACGGTTGGTGCACCACCAAGCTGCCGGGTCATGGATGCGGCTGCCGACCTCCAGCACGTCATCTCCCAGGGCGCCGGCATGGCGCTCGATGTACGCGCGGATGCGCCCGCGCACCGAGTTAAGCGGCAGTCTGTTCATCGAAATCGAAGCACCTGAGCGCTGAGCCGGCCGTGCAGTTCACGACGCGGACGTGGGGGTTCTGGCTCGCCCATAGGGCGAACTGTTGCTTGTGAATCTCACGACGGTGCGGCGCCGTGTTGGTCAGGCCGTTGGAGTACGGCCCGAAAAAGTGGCTGCCGTGCATATCAAAGCCGTGCAGGCGAACTAGCGTCGCGCCCAGGTGGGCGGCAACCGCCAGCGCCAGCACGCCGCTGTTCCAGTTGGTCAGTGCCGCGGGCAGCTGGATAACGCCGCCGATCCTGTGGCTGCTGTAACGCGCTCCAGCGAACTGCCGCGCCTCCGGGTACTTGTCCCACCACTGCCGATCGCTGGCCGCCAGGAACTCCGCCCACGGCGCCAGCTCGAAGGCATTGCTGACCACGCCAACGCGGCGCCCGCGCAGGCGCTCGGCCAAGCTTGCCGATGCGCTCGGGCCTGGTCCAAGAAGGTCGATCTCGATCATTGGCCGTCGTTGACCCCGGCCGAGACGGGAATGGTGATGTACTCCAGCCCCGAAGCCTTGTCCGGCAGCAGGCCGGCAATGTTGAAGATCTCGCCGCGATGGATCAGGCGCATCGACGCCAGCAGACCGTCGCGGTAGCGCATCGTGATGCGTGCCGTGACCGCCGATTGTGTCTGCCCGGACTGGATGAACTCTCGGGCGGACAGCGGCTCGACAGACGCCCATACGGTGGCCACGTCGACCCACGCCGTCTGCTCGATACCATCGCTGTCCCTGCTCGTCACCTGCTGCTGGATCAGCACCCGGTGCCGCATGGTTCCGCTGGCAACGTTGCTCATCAGGCCACCGTCGTGCGCCGCAGCGGCGCCAGCTGTGCGGTGGCGGCCTTCGACAGAACGTAGCCGTGGCCAGCGTCGGCCGGCACCACGTTGTCACCCTCGCCTTCGCGGAAGCGGTACTGCGAGGCCAGCTCCAGCAGCGTCGCGGCGATCACCGAAGGGTGCAGGATCGGCTCGCCACTGCTGTCCTCGGCCGGCACAGGCCGGCCTGCGCTGTCACGGACCAGTTCCCCATCAGAGTCGCGCTGCAGCACGTACAGGCGCCACTCCTGCTTCAGCCACGCTGCCACAGACTCGGACACGGCCGGAATCCAGATGGCCAGCCAGCGGTCATCAGCGTCACTGTCGATGCGCATCTGCTCGCGGGCGTCCGCCGGGGTGACGAACTCACGCATGGCTGCCACCCAGCTGCACGGGCTCGGCCGGAACGCGCACGCTCTTGCCGTCCTTGCCGTCGCGCCCCTTGCGTGCGCCCAGCGCCCAGTCCTGATCGTTCTCCAGGCAGGGCTTCGACGCATTGCTCCGCTTGGCGATCCACAGCGCGCCGTCGTGGGTGATCGATTCGCCCGCTTTCACGCCCAGGCCTTCGCGCCAGAAGCCGCGGTGCACCATGTAGGGCAGCACGAACTCCTTTCGGCGGTCGCCGGCACCCAGCGTGATGACGAAGCCACGCTCGGCGTCGTAGCCGCCGGTGGCTGTCTCGAAGCTGAGGCCGTCTTGGCCATCCTCACCAACGACCTTGCCCAGCCTGATCGCCTCGCCCTTCGTGGTGGTGATCACCAGCTCGCCGGCGCGATCGATTATGGCGCCGGCCAGGCCGACACCGTCGGCGCCGGCCTGCGGCGGGTTCTCGGTCAGGTGCTTGGCCACCGCCGCAGCCAGCTGCTGCTCGGTGACCGGATCCGCGTCCCTACCGTCCTTCGGCACCGGAAGCGCGTCGACAGCGGCCTTCACCGTTGCCTCAATCACCGCGGGATCTGCGTCGCGGCCGTTCTGCACCGGGTTGGCTTCGAAGTGCTTCGAGACGGCATCGGCCGTGGCCACGTCGACCAGCGTCAGCAGACGCGGCGACTCCAGCAGCTTCGCCACGACCAGGTCGGCCAACGCATCGACGTCCACGGGCTCGGCGTCCAGGCCGGGGTCGCCCTTCTCCGGAGCCCGCTCGCGCAGCTCCTCCAGCTCCCGCTTCACCGGCGCAATCGCCTCACGGATCAGGCCGCCGATCTCCTTGCCGAAGTCGATGGGGTCAGTCATTGCGGAATACCTCAGCTCGCGCGGCGTGGAGGGCCTTCATCATGAAATTCTCCTGCTGCAGCGCGCGCAGTTCGTCGCTGTCGTCAGGCGGCGTGTCGTCGGCCTCGGCGGACGGCGCCACCGGTGCGGCCTCGGGCTCAGCCGTGATCTTGTTCTGCCGGACCTGGTCGAGCGGGAAGTCCTGCTGCTGCATGTAGACGGTGTCGCCACCCTCCAGCGGCGCCAGGTTGAAGGCCAGCCGCGCTTCGTTCGGTGTCTTGACGTTCCCGCTGACCAGCTTCGTCTCCACCTCGGCCTGCTTACCGACGTCCATGCGGAGGAGTGGCCCTAGATCCAGCTCGATACCCATCGGGCGGGTGGTGCCCAGACCTTCGTCCAAAAGCTCTTCGATGCCCTCGATGTGCGCCTGCAGCGCATCCGAGTAGTACAGCTGATTGATGTCGTCGACCTTCATGCCCGCAGGGATAGAGCCGATGCCGATCTTGAAGGGTGGGATGCCGAACGGCTGGCACACCTGCTCGTCGGAGTAGCGCATCTGCTCGACCAGCTGCGAATCGGCTGCCTTGAACGCGAACGGCGTGAACTTCATGTCCGCGCCAACCACGGCCACCTTGCCCGCGTTCGAACCCTGGAAGCTGGTGTTCCAGTAATCCTTCACAGCCTGCGCGTCCTCGTCGGACATGCCTGCCGGTGCGGTCAGGATGCCGCCTGGATTGGCGCCGTTGGAGAAGAAGGTGGTCGAGTCCTTCAGGATCTTCAGGTTCTTCACCGCTGGCCAGTGCGCCGCACACAGCGGCGGCACACCGATCAGCTGGTGGTGGAAGCAGTTCATCCGGTCGTGGATGATCTCGCTGGCCGGCACGATCAGCTGGCTGCCCGGGTAAGCCTCCGGAAGCAGGTTCGTACCCGTGCTGTAATTGAGCTGGTAGAAGACCTCTCCGCTGTGGGAAACCATCGGCTGCACGCTGCAGGGATCGAGCACCCAGAGCCGGTTGACTACCTGGCGATTGTCGCGTCCCTTCAGGATGTACGTGTTGCCCTGGATCAGCTTGGACAGCATCCAGGCTGCACGGAACTGCTGCGCTGTCTGGTAGTTGTTGGGCTTGCGCAGGACCGGCCAATAGGCGGTGTTGCTCTTCTCGATCCGCCAGATCCCGTTCTCGTCCTCCGTCTTCAGCACGAACGGCAGCTTGCCGATGTCCGAGGCGATGCGGTTGAGACAGGCATACAACGTCGGATAGGTCAGGACCGTCGTCGCTCGCTCTTCCATGTTGCGCTGCCACGCACCCGTGAATGGCTCTTGCACGGTCAGGGTATGCCAGCTGTCCCGCCCCGGCGCGGCAACTACCGGCGACAACGATTTGAGGTAGTCGACGCCATGCCGGCGCACGCCAGCGGCTATGGCCAACTCCCGGGGCGAGAAACCGGTCATACGGATGCGTCCTTGTTCGGCTGGCCAGCCTTGGCTGCCGCCTTCTTGGCCTTCTTCTTCGCCTTTCCAGGCGCAGGCGCCTTGGCGCTCGAATTCGGCGCGACGGCCGATTGCGCAACCATGTCACGCCGCAGGTAGCCACCGCGCTGCTCCAGCGCCGCAGCAACACGATGATGCACGCTGATCATTCGGCCGCCGCGTCCGACGATATCGACCTTGCTCATGGGAACCTCGCAGTTCGGGGGGAGGTGGCGGGGCCCGAAGGCCCCGCCACGTGTCGGTTACGAGCTGGACGGAACCGAGCCGCTGCCCCAGTTCACGCGGGCCCAGGCGACAGCCTGCGCGCGGCGACGCTGCCAGTTGATGAAGCGCTCGACCAAGAAGGCCACGCTGTTGGTCTGCCACAGCGAGACAACCTGCTGCGCGGTCGGCGTGGTGCTGTTCATGGTCGGGGCGTCATCCATCACCAGCGATGCCTGGTCCGACATCGAAACCTGCAGGCCACCTTCGTCGCCCAGGAAGATCTCGTCGCCCTTGATCAGCGCGATGACCGCACCGTCTTCATCGTCCGGCACATACGCCGAGACGAACGCAGGCAGGCCCAGGAAGGTGCCACCGGTGAAGTTGATGCCCGGGAACTCCGAAGCACCCAGCGGGTTGACCATCAGCGACAGCGCGATCGCGGTGCGCTCCGACATCGCCCAGAACGAGCCCGCCAGCGACAGGTTCGAGCCAGCGATGGCATTCATGAGCGCCGCAGCGCCAGCGCGGATCGAGTCCGGATCGCTGCCGGCCGGCACCGTGGTCGCCGGTACACCATTCAGGATCGAAGCCGGTGCCTCGTCGGCGACGGCCGCTGCATCCGGATCGATGAACTGCGTGTCGATGGTCTGATTGACCGCCCGGCCCAGCTCGTCGCGCAGCAGCGCATCGGCCGCCGGCGTGGCGCGCATCATGGTTTCCTTGGTCGCGGCAGCGATCGCGGCCACCTTCAGCGGGGTCAGCTTCGCACGGGTGTACGACCACTTGGTCAGAGGCTTTGCAGCGCCTTCCTTGACCCACTTGGCCGTGCCAGCCGACCCCTGCACCAGCACCGGGGTATCGAACGGCAGGTTGCGCAGGCGTTGGGAGACCTGGCCCAGCAGCGAACGCGGACGCAGCCACTCGACGAAGTCGGCGAAGGCCACGCCGCCATCGGTGATCAGGTTTCCGGCCCAGGTCGCGTTGCCGGTACTGGCAGCCTGCACCGCGGCCTTCTCCTGGATGATGCCGTGCAGGCGCTCATCGTTCGGGTAGATGGCGCGCGCCACGTCCAGCGGATTCTGGTGGTGGACATGCGACACGGCCAGGCAGCGGGCCATACGCGCGAAGCCGATGCCTGCGTCGGTCTTGTCGACCGTCTTCAGCTGTGCCGGTTCCAGGGCACGGCCTTCGGCGCCGACGGTAGCCGAGCCCTGCGCCTTGACGATGGTCGCAACGGTGGTGGCCGACTTGGCCTGGATCGCCTGCAGGTGCTCGTAGCGCTCGATGTCGCCATCCAGCGAGGTGATCTGGCTTTTCAGCGAGTCGAACTCCTCCTGTTCGCCGGTGTTCAGTGAGCGCTGCTCGTCAGCCGGCTTCTTCATGACGGCGGAGAGCTGCTTTTCCAGCTCAGCACGGGTAGCGCGGAGCTTTTCCAGCTGTTCTGCGATGTTCATTTTCGGGATCTCTTTTGTGGGCGCAGCCGTTCGGCCCGGGTTCCACGCCGGGCGGTGCCTGCAGATGATGGGAAGCGGGTTCCACCCCGCAGGGCCGTCAGGCCCGGTGCTTCAGTGCAGCAACTTCACCGCGCCGTCGGCCGGTCGTTCGACCCTTGCCGCCTGGCGCTGGATGAGGGGAACGCCGTAGTTCGCAGAGCGGCGGCCGCCGGTCGTGTCCATGGCCTTGATCGTCTGGATGGTCGCCGCGGCGTTGGCTGGGATGGTGACCAGGGAAAGCTCGTAGATCTCGGTCTCGGTAAACCGGATACCGCCGCCTTCCATGTAGCTGTACTCCAGCGCGCGGAAGCCGATCGACACGCCGCGCACCAGCTTCTCCTTCACCGACTGCCAGGCCAGATCACAGAGGTCCTTCAAGGCGCCAGCAGTGGCGATCTTCGCCACGCTCGCCGTGAACGGGATGCCCTTCGCCGTCGGCTTGCCGAACTTCACGATGCCCACCGGGCTGTCGTGGCGGTGCTGCCACAGCAGCGGAAGCTCGGCCGCGAACTTTGCGCCCAGTGGCTCGACGACATCGCCGTAGCGATCCGGCTCCGGCGTGGTCGCCCAGCCGGTGATGATCTGCTGGTCGTCGTCGTAGTCCTTCACCTCCAGCAAGCTGTAGGCGCGGTTTTCATTCTTCATCGGCTTCCACCCACGGTCATGAGGACGAGTTTCTTGTTCTTCGGCTCGGGGTTCCGAGACATCAGCTCCACGGCATTCATCGCCGCCATCAGCGGGTCGATCTTCCCTACCCCGCTGGCTGCCTTGGTCACATACAGGGCGTTCTTCGACGCCTCGACCTTGGCATTGCCCACGCACCAATCCATCAGCCGCGAGCCGTCATGCGTAAGCAGGCCATCGGCCAGCCAACGCTCGAATACCTTGCAGGTGCCGGTCAGCTGCCAGCCCTGCCGGATGCCCACGATCAGATCGGCATCGATCTTCTCGGCGGCCAGCGCGTCCAGCACCGTGCCCAGGCCGGAAGGGTCGACACCGATCCCGGCCAGCAGCCGGGCCTTGGCCACCCGCTTCACCATCGCCGCCATCTCGCGCAGGTCCGTCGCGCCTTCTTCTTCCTCGACGCCGACCATCAGGTGCCCGTCAGCCTTGAAATCCTCGTAGCGGGCCTCTTCGCTCTTCCGGCGCTTCAGCGCCTTGGGATGGGCGAATGCCCGGCTCAGCAGCAGCTTCCGCTTGGTGTGCTTGTCCCTGCCGCAGAACGACAGGCCGAGCAGGTCATCCAGTCCGCCGCCATCGATGCCGACCGTGATCGCATCGCAACGGCTGATCATCCCGTCCAGGGTGATCCGCTTGTCCGCCTGCACCTCCCAGAACTCGGCGCCGGCCCAGCTCCCTTGGTGCAGTGCCACACCGATCTGCACGTTGAGGTGCTGAGAGGCCCAGCTGCGCAGCTCGGCCTCGCTGGTCCCCACCGCGTCGTCGAACTCCTCCACCATCCGCTCCAGCGTGATGGCCCGGCCGATGTTCGGGTTCAGCAGCGGCCACAGCTGCGGGTCCTTCCACCGCTGATCCTTTGACTCCTGCAACTCCTGCGGGAACTCGAACAGCACCGGCAGCATCTTGCCGACCCGCTTGCCGTCACGGATGTCGCGGGCCTTCTGCAGCTCATCGGCGAACACCCCTACAGGCTGTTCATCGCTCTGCGTGGTGATGAACCACAGGAACGCTTCCGGGTACGGCACCATGCCGCCGCGGATCTGCCGCAGCGCCTGCGGCGCCTTCGACTTCTTCGCGCAGACGTGCAGCTCATCGATCAGCGCCCCGCCCGACACCTTGATTCCGGTCAGCACACCGGGGTCAAACGTCATGATCTCCAGTGAGGCCTTCGTCTCGCGGTGGATGATCGTCTTCAGGTGGTGGCGGATGTGGAACTTGGCATCCAACACCGGGTCCAGCTCGATCGCGCCGGCGGCGGCGTCGAACGCCAGCTGCGCCGTGTCCTGCACCGGTGCCGTCATCAGGAACGTCGCGCGCGGGCGCTTGTTGAGCAGCACCGCAGTGACCATGCCCAGCGCGCCGAACGTGGTCTTCGCGTTCTTCTTTGGCACCAGGGCGAACAGGTCGCGAATCTCGCGCTGTCCGGTCGCCGGGTCCACCGCACCGAACATGCAGCGGACCACTTCCTGGAACCACTCACCACCTGCTTCCGCCACCGTCGGCGTGCCCGGCACATCGGCCAGCCGCAGACGTCCGAAGATCGCTGCGGCACGCTCGGCCTGATCGGTCCACAGCGGCAGGTTGCCGACCGGGACCTGCCCAGCCTGTAGACGCTCCCACCAGTCCCGGCAGGAGAGATCCCAGCTCACTTACCCGCTGCCCGATGGATGGGTGTGACGTTCTCGCCCAGCAGCCCTTCCCACCCGGTACCGACCTCGGCACCCACCGCCTTCGCGTTTGCCTGGGCCTTCTTCCCTTCCGGCTTCGGAGCTTCCGGCGCCTGTTGCTCAGGTGCTGCCGGCGCCACTTCGAACTCCGGCGAGTGCTGCAGGTACAGCCTGGCCGCCGACGTATTGCCCTTCTTGGTTGCCGACCGGAAGGCCACCGCGAGCACCTCCATTCGCTTCAGGGACGCGCCCGAGGAAAGCTCGGTGGCGTAGTGCTTGCGCAGGGTTGGGATGGTGATGCCCAGCGCGTTGGCGATCTCTTCGTGCCGCATGCCGCCACCGGCAGCGACGGCAACCTTCAGCTGCGTGGCCTTGGTCGGCTTGTGTGCGGGTCGTGCCATGTCGGATCAGCCGTTATTTGCTCTGGAAAGTGCTCCGGTGAAATCTCCGGGGCGAGAAAAAAACCTCTGAATGAGTGGGCGGCGGGTGTCCGTGGCAAAGGGCATGAAGTTTTCTCCCTCCCCCCCGGGCCTATTCCCACCGATGTGAAACAGCCGTCGCGTCGCGTTTGGTTCCACGCGATCCGTTCAACGGCGTGCCGCACCTCGCCTTGCCTCTGCCTGGGTCTTCACCCCATGGCATTCGGTGCAGATCGCCTGCAGGTTCGTCTCGTCATCGCTGCCGCCCTCGGCCACGTTGACGATGTGATCCACCTCAGTGGCTTCGGTGACGCGTCCCTGCTGCTTGCAGGGCTGACATAGGTACTGGTCTCGCTGCATGACTGCGTCGCGCTTCCTACGCCATGGCCTGCCGCCCCTACCCTTGCCGTAGCTGGGTGCCACCGGTGCGGTCGGCCTCAGCCTGCTGGGCGCGCTGGCGATGCGCGGAGCAAGGGTGGTGACCCTCGCCATCAGGCGAGGCTCTGCGACTGGTCGCGCTCGCCGGGCACCAGCTCACCGTCCAGGCTGCGGGCTGGCTCTTCCTGCCCTTCCTCTCCCTCAGCTGCCAGTGCCGCCAAGAGGGCATCGACCTTCTCTTCGAGCCGGGCGGTGGCCTGGCGCTGCTCTTCCTGCTGCAGCTCGATGCGGCGAAGGCGGTCGGAAAGGCTCACGGCTTCACCTGCTTCTGGTCGCCGGCCGGGGCCAGCTTCTCGATGGCGTCCAGCTGGCTGTTGCACTGCTCCAGGCTCAGGACGTTGGCGTTGTAGGCCGACACCACGCTCTCGATGGTCCGCTGACTGGCCCGCTTCACGGGGCAACGGGAGGTCAGCGCCGCCGGCACAGCAACCGTGCGCTCCACCGGGACATACACCACCTTGGGCAGGTCAGGCTTCTCGGCCTTGCTGCAGCTGCCGAACCCGCACAGCGGCAGGGCCGCTGCTAGGATCACAGCAACGGAATGGCGTCGCATAGGTTCTGCTCCAACTGCTGCCGGCATCCCGGCTGGGTCTTGGCCGCCTGCAGGGCCTGCTCGGCCTGGGTAGCGCGGCGCTGGCTCTGAGCTGCTGCCGCTTCAGCCCGGCGCGCAGCTTCGTTCGCTGCCGCCTTCTGACGGGCCGACTCGTCGATCGCCGCTTGGGTCTGCCGGTTCACCTCCTGCAGCAGCTGGCCGCAGGCGTTGGCCGCGCGCAGGTTCTCGTCGGAGTTGGCCTTGGCCTGATCGCGCTGCTTCTCGGCTGCGGCGATCAGGGCCTGGTCCTTCTTGCCGCGGTAATCCGACCCCAGCCGGGCCCCTATCAGCAGGACAGCTCCCACTGCGGCAACCCACAGCCCCACGCGGATCATGCCCACGTAGGGCCGCAGGGGGTCAGGGATCAGCATCGCCGCTGCTCAACTTGGGCTGCACGAAGATGCGGGACACCGCAGCAAGGAACGACGTGACGCCAGCCGATGCCAGGGCGCTGTAGGCCACGGTCTGCTTGAACCCGTCGTGCACCACCGGCAACCAGTCCGCCGGCAGCACCATGTATGCGCCGATGATCCCAAGCGCAGTGGCACTGATGATACCGGCCAGCAGCGACAGGCGCACCGACCAGAACCGCCAGAAGTGGCGCCGGTCGCTGGTGAGTTTCACGTTCTTCACTTCAGCCCCCTTAGCTGCTTCAGCTCGCGGATGTCGGACTTGTTCTGCTCGACCTGCACGGCCTGCTTGGCCAGTTCGAGCTTCAGCGCCGGGACGTCTGCCAGCTGGGTGTTCATGATCTGCAGCTGTTGCTGCAGGCCGGTGATCTGTTGGTTCGTTACCTGCTGCTGGGTCAGAACCGATTGCATGGAACCCACCAGCCAGTAGCCGATGCTGACGATGGCGCAGGCGATGACCAGGGCAATCCAACGCTCCACCGGGCCGAGGGAGATCTTGGTTCGGCCGTCCTGGCTCGGCTGGGCTTCCATCGTCACGCCCTCACCGCCTCAACCGCGGCGCGGTAGTTCCTCGGCCAACGGTCGATGTGCGGCTTGCCGGGACGCCAGGCGTCCAGGTACTGCCCCCAAGCCACCGAGACGTTGCCGATCGGCGGCAGGCGCTTGGGCAGCGTGAACAGCAGCAGGCGGGCGAACCCAGCGGCCAGGATGTCGTCCTGCTCCAGCTGGGCATACACGGCGGCCGGCGTAGCAGTGACCCCGCGCGCGCCGCACAGCAGCGCGGCCGCTGCCCGTGTCGACGGGTGGTTCAGCACCCCGCGCACTCCGCCGCCCTGTTCGAACTGCCACAGGCCACGAGCCGGACCCTTCACCTGTCGGCGATGGGCCAGGCCAGATTCCTGCCCGGAGATGGCCAGCAGCATCACTCGCGCCTCGGGCGAGTCGTAGCGGGCGGCTCCCAGCAGTGCCAAGGCCGGGACGACCACGTGTTGCAGGCACTGCGCCGCCGTCATCGGCAGCGGTTGCTGTGACATGGGTGGATCTCCGGCGATAGGGTGCCCGTCACCGCAGCCCGGCAGGCTCGGCGAATGGGTCCGGTGAGGGTGGACGGGCGTAGGTGGTTGCGGGGCCCGGATTCGAACCGGGGACTTCCGGGTTATGAGCCCGGCGGCTTAGACCACTGGCCCACGCCCGCAGGAGACGATGCCCCGAAATGCAGAAGCCCCGGCGTTGGCCAGGGCTTCAGGGGGGACTTCTCGAATGGTGCCAAGTTTCTAGGCCACATTGTCTAGACGCAATACCTTGCACAACGACCGGATCGCATCGAGGCTCATGTGCTTCCACCGGGTTTCGCTCACGCCGAAATGCTTCACGACCAAGGCCGTTGCATCCTTCATCGCTTGCTTGTGGATGGGGTCAGACAGGTTCATGCGGAACCACTCACCCTGCGTGTGATAGGCGCGGAGCTGGTCATGGAACATGGCCTCAGCTGACCGAGCACCACGGGGTAGGTCCAGGTAGGCAACATCGGTGATCGGCATCGGGCAGCCGGTTTGCACGGCGCTGACCCGCGCAGCCAGATCGGTGGTCACCCCGATCTTGCAGAAGCTCTCACCACAGCAAGCGTCGGCGATCATCATGTATACGCGCATCTTCATGCTGCGTTCTCCTTCGAAAGTTGACCCATCACGAATGCCTTTGCAATGGCGAGATAGTCGTAGTAGGTCGGCCGCTTAATGTCGATACCCGCGCGCCGCAGGTTCTGCAGCTTCAGTTCCAGTGGCGCCGACTTCAGGAAGTACTCGCATCGCAGCGTCCGACCTGGTCGGATGTAGCCATACGCCTCCATGGCAAGCACTGCGGATTGGACTTCGTCCCCAGGCGTGTTGATGAGAATGCCGCGGTAGCCACCGGTACCCGGCACAAACCCTTGATGCTCAATCAGGGACTGAAGCAGGTTCCGGCTGGAGTAGCCGATGTGCTCGTACCGGCCACCGCCGTACTCTTCCGCCCACTGGATCAGGCGCGCTTCGAGCTGCTTCTTATCCATGGGTCACCTCAGGATTCATCGCGCATCCCCTTCAACACGTTCTCATCGAAGCGAAACACCGGCAGCAGGCCGTCGGTGTCGCAGTTCCCCCTCCTGTCCGGCCGGCGCCGGCAGTGCGCCGGGCTGCTGCCGCGCTCGCGCATGGTGCAGACCGAGCAGACGCCATGCCGGCGGAGGTAGGCGTTGTAGCGTTTCCGCGTGCGGGCCTCGGCTGTGGTCACGCTGCGGCCTCCCCAAACAGGGACGGCGCTGCAGCCAGGTACTCGATGGCCACCTCCAGGCGCGCGCCCTTCTCGTCCGGCTCCATGCGTTCCAGCAGGGTCCGCCGGATCTGTTTGTCGTCCACCCAAGCGATGCCGTTCAGGGCGTCGGACAGCACCTTTTCGCAGTTGCCGAGGTCGATGCACTGCACCGTGTCATCCCAAGTGTGCGGATCCTTCCGTGCACGCTTCGCCCAGTCCTGCGGCCGGTGCGGGAACAGCTTGATGTACAGGCCCACGCGGCCGGTCGAAGGAGCGCGGATGCCAGCCGCCTTGGCCAAGTGTCCTACCGCCGCCTTGTAGGCCTTCGCGTCCTCGGTGACGTAGGTGATCGCCAGCGGCTTCGGCTTCTTCGGGATCACGCGCGTGGCCCAGTAGCGATTGCTCGAGATCGGATACGGGAGGGTGAGGTGGATCATCGTGCGGCCTCCTGCAGCTGCAGCCGGGAAAGGGTGACGTTCAGGGCGGCCAGCTCGTCCATCTTCATGACGAGCCACATGCGGCGCTGCCCGTGGATGCCGTTGAAACTGCCTTGGTGGCAGTCCTTGCACAGAGCCACGGTCGTGAAGTGCTGGCCCTGGTTGATGTGGTGGGCGTCGCTCGGCCCTGGCCGGCTGCAGACGCTGCAGGGAAGCAGCTTCACAGCGTCCACGTGCCGCCTCTCAGCCGAGGTGAACGGCTTGGAATTCTTCGACCGCATCAGCAGCACTCCCGCGTGAATTCGGGAGTGGGTATGCTTCCGGCACGGATACCGGGGCAATCAACATGGAATTGATGAAGAGATTCAACTGGACGAGGATCTGCCTCAACGCAGCGCTTGTAGCCACTGGCTGCACCTTTGCCTTCGTGCTTCTCGCTTTCACCGGACAGATTCAGTTCGGCAAGGACGCACCCGCTTGGGTGCAAGCGGTTGGCAGCATCGCCGCCATTGTTGCGGCAGTCGTAATCGCCTCTAACGAACGATCTGCCGCCAAGAGGGAGGCGGACAAGCGGGAAATGGCTGAAGCCAACATGCGCTACACCAGAGCCCATAGGGCCGTTAGGCGGTTCCAGAAGGGCATTTCCGCCCAGCTCGATCATGCGAAGGTCCAACGCGACGGAAGCGTCATCGTGCCGATGCCGGCTGCACCAATTTCCAGAGAAATGAGGGAAATCGAGCGGGAATGCCACCTCATGCCTGATGCTGGTGGAGAAATACTCACCACCATCAACTTCTTTGAAGAAGCTCAGGACCTGCTGAAGGACCGACTCCTGATGCCGGGACACGCCGATCGCTTCATCGAACTTCTGGAGTACGCAGAGCAGCGCAGGATTAGGGCGGTTAACCTCATCGAGGCGTTCCTTCTCAAGGCAACGGCTTAGCTCCATCACGCCACCCTCCGGTTCTGCCCGGCCATGTTCCAGAACTCGGCGCGCACGTCGTCGAGCATCACGTGGGTGTAGCGCTGGCCGATATGCTCGGTGATCCCATCGAACAGGACCTGGAATCGGTCCTGTTCCATTTCGTCGAACGACAGGCTCTCCGCCTGCTTGACCATCAGGCGGCCGACTCCTGGAACGTCGATCTCCATTTCCTCGCAGCAAGTGCCGGACTCGCGCTGTAGGCGCTTCACCGCGTCGTGGCTGCCGAGCTGCTCCCAGCCCTCCACGTTGTCGACCATGAGCTGGCCAATCTTGTGCACCAGGCGGTGCTGCCAACCCTCGCGCGGCTGCTTCAGTTCAGCGCGGACCTCGCGGCCCACCTTGAACTTGCGCTCACGCATCAGGCGCTGGTCGACCTCATGCGCCGGCACAAGCGCCCCAACAAGCTCACCGGTGCCCGGATCGATCAGCTTAGTCACGACCATGTAGATCGGACGGCGCGCGCGCTTGGCACGGATCTTCTTCGCTGCTGCGGTCATGGTCATGCACGATCTCCTGCGGCGCGGTCCTTGCCGCTCCTGTGATGGCCTGCCGGCGCGTCGAACCCACCGTCATCGTCGCCAGCGGTAGCCCGCGCCAAGGTCTTCAGGGTGTAGTTCGGCTTCTCGCCGTGGTAGTTCTCGAAACGGCTGCATTCGAGGTGGTGGCGCAGGTAGGCGGTACCGGTCTCGCCCTGGCGATTCTTGGCCAGGATGAATTCCGAGATGCCGGGAGCGCCGCAGGCATCCTTCGTGTAGTAGTCGTCGCGGTAGATGAAGGCGATCACGTCGGCGTCCTGCTCAATGCCGCCCGACTCGCGCAGGTCAGCCATCACCGGACGCTTGTCGGTACGCGTTTCCAGCGACCGATTGAGCTGCGACAGCGCGATCACCGGGCAGCCCAGCGTCTTGGCCAGCTTCTTCAACGTGCGAGAGATGTAGGAGACTTCCTCGGTCCGGTTACCGGCCTTGGCCGGCCCGGACAGCAGTTGCAGGTAGTCGACCGCGACCACGCCCAACCCGCCCTTCACCTTGGCGTGCATGCGGGACGCGCGCGCCACCAGCGAATCCACCGGCAACGAGCCGCAATCATCGATCGCCAGCGGCAGGCCATGAAGGAAATTGCGGGCGATGCTCAGCTTGTGCCAATCGTCGTCGGTCAGCTCGCCCTTCACCCGCATGCGCGACAGCGGCACGCCCGAGTGCATGCTCATCAGCCGCGCGAGCAGCTGCCTGCGCGCCATCTCCAGGCTGAACACCGCAGCGTGCTTGCCCTGCGCCGCCACGCTGTAGACCCACTCCAGCATGTTCGCCGTCTTACCCATCGACGGCCGAGCCGCGAGGATCATCAGGTCGGTGGCTTCCAGACCGGGCAGCTTCCTGGCCACGTTCTGCCACGGCGGAACCAGCCCCAGGTCGGCAGTGCCCTCGAACCGGGCCTCCATTTCCTCCCACATTCCCTGCAGATCGCTGCGCACCATCACCAGGCCACCGTTGCCGCCCGACTGCACGCTCAGATTGGCGAACTTCGCTGTGGCGCTGGCCACCAGTGCATCGGCGTCCTCGTCGGCAGTCCCGTAGGCGTCGTTGGTGATCTCGGTCGCACGCTCGATCACGCCCCGCAGCAGTGCCTTGTTGCGGACGACCTCGGCATAGCCGCGGATATTGGCCGCTGACGGCGTGGTGCTGGCCAGCTCGACCAAGTACGCGCCGTCGCCAACCAGCTCCAGCTGCCGCTGGTTCTCGAACCAGTTGATCAGCAGCACCGTGTCGAATGGCTGTTCGCGGTCGGCCAGATCGCAGATGGCATGCCAGATCAGCTGGTGATCCCTGCGATAGAAGTCCCGTTCGGTCAGCAAGTCGCGGACCTCGCGCAGGGCTTCCGGCGCCAGCATCAAGCCGCCCAGGACGGACTGCTCAGCGTCGATCGAATGCGGGGGCACCGGCAGATGGCCGTAGTCGTCGCGGTAGGCAGGCTGAGCACTCATGCGGCCTGCTCCTGATCCTGCTCCCGGGCACGCTCGGCATCGCGCTCACGGGCCAGCTGCACGCCGGCGGTCGTCAGCTCACAGGGCCCGGTCGCCGGGAACCACCAGAGCTTGAACCAGTTGCGGCGAACGGCGTCGCGGAAATGGGCCCGCCAGTCCTTCTGCATCCGGCCGCTGTCGCGGTGCCGGGAGGCGAACTCGCGCCAAGCCAGGTGCAGGAAGTCCCTCGGTATCCCGGTGTCCGTGGCGAACGTGAAGATCGGATCGGTCCGCGGGATGGCCGACTCGCCCGCCTCCTGGCACAGGTCGAGGAACGCGGCGAAGGTGATCTTCTCCCGCTTCCGTCGTCCGGGCTTTGCCCCCTCGGCGTCAGCCGGGGGGGTATGGGGGGGCTTTTCTTCTTTTGGATACGGAGACGGATACGGAGACGGAGCATTGCTAGAAGCTGCTGGGCGCATTGCTGCATCACTGCTACCAGCATTGCTAGTAGCATCAATTTTCTTGCTACTAGCATCCGAATCGGAGCTTGCAGCACGAATCCGCGCATACTCGGGCACTTGTCGATCAGCCTCAGCTTCGCCGTGATGACGCTTCACCGCGTTCCATTTCGCCTTCAGTGAACGCAGGTCCGACCCTGCCGACCACGGTTGGTGATCAGCCCAGTCGTGCAACTGGTAGGCCCCTTCCACACCATCCAGGAAGCCAACGGACGCCAGTTCACGGACGAACGCATCGTTCTCGCCGGTCCAATCAGCGGCCAGCTCAATGTCCTCGGCTGACATGCCGGACAGGTCGCCATCGGGCCGGTTTGCGCGGGCCCACAGGATCAGGCACACCAGGGACCAGCCCGCCGAGGCGTCCAGACGGCGGATCAGCTTTTTCGTCTTGGGGTGGCCAGGAAGGCCGACGCTCAGGCGCGCATCGGTGCTCATCACGCACCCCGCAGGAGTTGCAGGCAACCGGCGATGTGCCAGCGCTGCCGGACCAGCCACATAGCGTGGGCGAGAGGATTGGCTGCGCGGTTCATGCCCCTACTCCACGCTGGCCGGTCACGGCCCGCAGGCGTGCCAGCAGATTGATCATGGCCTCCACCTGCGCAGTGCCGGCGCCGCTGATGACCTTCATCTCGTTCTCGCTGATCAGGCCGTCAGACAGAGCCTCCTGCAGCGCCTGGGCGAACGCGCCCTGCTTGGCAGCGTTCTCCAGCATCGCGCCCATAACCGACGCCATGCCGTCCGCCTGCATCTTCTGGAGGGTGTAGCCGTGCTCAGCGGCCATCGCATGCAGGATGCGGTCGTCACCGGTCACGCCCATGATCTCGCTGGCCTCGGCCAAGGTCAGGTGATGCGTGTTGTTGTTCGGGTTGACCTTGTTGCGCAGCACCGCAGCGGACATGCCGATGCGGACGGCCAGCGCTTCACTACCACCGGGGTAGTCCTTCACGGTCTTGTGTGCGGCGTCTGTGATGTTCATGGGCGGTCTCGGTGAACGTGGTTTGCGTTACGACGCCGGCGCAAGATGCGCGGCATGGAGAAGCGAGCGAAAAAGGAAGCAAGGCTGCTGTGGGCACCGAATGTCGTCAGGCTGGTGCACATGGCGGGGAGGTCGTACGCGATCAGGAGGGTCAAAGGCCGGGATGTGGTGCGATGCCTGCGCCAGCCCCGCCGAGCGCCAGGGATGGCGCTGGGGGCGGTGCTCCCCTTCCGTGCCAAGAGGGCCGTCCGTTGACGCCTCCCCTGCTCTCGGTACGGTCGAGGTGCAACACCCACCCAACCGATCAAGGAACTACCCATGTACGAGATCAAGAAGCTGGAACTGC
Source organism: Stenotrophomonas sp. YJH_SMC_12-1 (assembly GCF_059370935.1). Lineage (NCBI taxonomy): Bacteria > Pseudomonadati > Pseudomonadota > Gammaproteobacteria > Lysobacterales > Lysobacteraceae > Stenotrophomonas > Stenotrophomonas sp. YJH_SMC_12-1. Next base: position 106,967 of record NZ_JCAFUD010000008.1, read on the forward strand.
GCCTGCGGCATACCGAGGCGAGGACCGAAGCCCTAGAGGAAATGCTGGTGATCGTGAGCAAGGGACTCATCCCCGGATCCCCCGCAGCCGCCGCGGTCCAGGCGCAACTGCGAGACGCAGCTGCATACGCAGGCCCGTCCGTAGCGAAGAAGGAACTGGCCTCCCTCGCCCGAGCCGTGGGCAACCTGCAGTAGCTACTCCGACGGCCATCTCAGGCTGCGGCTCCGGCGGGTTTAGCGCCGGTTGCATAGAGGTGATGGAGCTGGACGGCAGCCATGCCGCCCGGCTCTTTAGTCCTGCCCTGTTTGATGTCGCTCACGGTCTGAGGCGATTTGCCGATGGCACGGCCAATTTCGGTCAGGGACCAGCCGCGCTGTTCGAGCGCTTTAATTCGGTCTGCCCAGGTGATTTCCATGTGCGCGTTCCTGTTGGGTCGCCCAAGACTATGGGATGCCATAGCTTCATGTCAACGGCATCCCATAATGGGTTTCCGTAATGCTCGCAGTCATGAACACGATTGGTGAACGAATTAAGGAAGCTCGCCGGATACGTGGCCTGTCTCGGCCTCAATTGGCTGAGGCAGCCAAGATCAAGTACCCGACGCTTGCTGGCATTGAGAACAACGACCAGGCGGGTACAACCCAGCTACCTCAGATTGCAGAGGCTCTCAGGGTCTCCGCCAAGTGGCTTCAGACCGGAAAGGGGGCGATGGAGGTCGCCGAAGCTGGACCTGATGACTCTGACTACACTGACGTCACCGGTTACTCCCAGGCGGTGGGACTGGGTGCGGCAGGTGCCGAAGCTGAAGAGTATGCGGAGACCCACAGCCTCAAGTTCAAGAAGACCAGCCTAAGGCGCAGGGGCATCTATGGACGCAATCTGGCTGTCTACTACGGCAAGGGCGACTCGATGGAACCGACCATCGAGGACGGAGACGCGATCTTGTTTGACACCTCAGATACAAGGGTGGTGGACGGAGCGCTCTACCTTGTCCAGGTTCACGGCGCCGCCAACCCTGAGTACTACGTCAAGCGCGCTATGGTGCTGGAAGCAGGCGTTTACTTTGCGAGCGACAACCCTCGAGGCGACCATAACTGGCAAAAGCCTAGGCCGATGGATTCAAAGAGGGAGCCAATCACCGTAGTTGGTCGTGTTCATTGGATAGGTGGTTGGGCTGACTGAACCCTTGTTCATTACTTAAGGAAGACTTTATGGCACTGGTCGTTTGCCGAGAGTGCGGTGGAAAGGTTAGCGATGCCGCACCCGCTTGCCCTCATTGCGGGTTCCCGCAGACTTCACTTGATTCCCCATCGATCCCCAGCTACCAATCGCCAGCAGAAGTGAAGGGCAAATCAGTCCGCAGCGGCTGCTTAGCAGCTGTGCTTGTAGTCGTTGGCCTTGTGATTGTGCTGCTGGTGCTATCTAACCTGCCAAGAGGCCACGGAGGTAAGGCAAGCACCGACGGAGATTCAACGAGCCGCGCGCTGAAGAGCGAGCAGGAGAACCTGCTCCGAGACGTGAAAGACCCATCGATACCTCTCGCCACTAGGGCGGTCCGTGCTGAATACTTGATCGAAAAGTACCCTGCCACTACGGAGGCAGCGGAGGCTAAGCAGCTCATTGAGCAGATAAGGGCTCAGCAGGAAACGGCTAACCAAGAAGCAGCCAAGCTTGCCGCTGAAAGCATAGGAAAGCAGTGGTCGTATTCGACCTTCAAGGACGATATGACGAGCAAGACTGGATACTCTGCATCGGTTACCAGCACGAACAGCTTTGAGTTTGAGTTCCCCTACCAAGGGAAGCAGCATGCACGGTTGACGTTGAGGAAACATCCTCGCTGGGGCAACGACATCCTGTTCTCGATAGAGAAGGGCCAGATCCTTTGTCACTCCTATAGCGATTGCTCCGTTCGCGTGAGATTCGACGAAGGCCCTGCCATGACGCTGACCGGAACTGATCCTTCCGACAACAGCACAGAGACCGTCTTCATCCCAGGCTTCCAAAGGTTCTCATCGCAGTTGGCTAAGGCAAAGACGGTAAGGATCGAGGTGAACGTCTTCCACCAAGGCGCACTTACGGCGACCTTCGACGTGTCGGGATTCGACCCGAAGAGGCTCAGTTCCGCCCAATAGCGCTGAAGCAACAGATCCGACAGCACTGAACCCCGCCACGGCGGGGTTTTCTGTTCTCGTCAAATAAAGTTATGGGATCCCATTGACAATGAACTATGGAATGCCATAGTTTAGCCCCGTCGGCCCACCCGGGCCATCCAGACGGGGTCACCCATGGCAGTCCGCACCGCAAACGATCTGGCCCGCGCTGCCCAGCGCAGCCATGACGGCCGCGCACCGGCCGAACCCAACGACGAGGCCTTTCAGTTCGCCTGCGACCACGTGGCGGCGGAGCTGGAGCGCGAGGGCGACGTTGCCCCGCTGGTCGAGACGCTGAGCCAAGCCGGGCACGTGATGACCCACCTCCTGACGCAGGAGGTTCCGGCCCACCTGTTGCCCCACTTCCGCGAGCTGGCCGACCTGGTCCGCGCCATGTCTCGCCGCGTGGACGCCTCGATGAAGGATTTCGAGGCCGGGCACCTGGAGGACGCCGCATGACCGCCGCCGAACGCGAGCATCGGCACCACGTGGTGGGCACTGTCGTCGCCAATGCCCTGGCGTTCTGCCTGGGCGTGCTGGCCGCCGTGCTGGCGCAGGCGGTGCTGTCGTGAGCCGGGTCGACGTGCTGGGAATTCTGGACGCAGAGATCCGCGGGCTGCCTCAGCTGACCGAGATGCTGAGATTCGCAGGATCACGTTACGGCTGGGGCTTTGACGAAAAGGAAGCCGTGAACAGGCTTAAAGCGGCACGCGCGGGAGTCGCCGAAGTCTTCGCCGCAGCCCACGCCTCCCTCGCAGCCCGCGACCTGGCCGACCAGATCGCAGCCGACGACCGCCTGCGCGCCGCTCTGGCCGCGTGCGAACCCACCGATTCCAACCACCAGCAGGAAGCCATCGACGGCATCTGCGCAGAAGGAGAGTTCCATGAAGTCTGATCGTGAAATCAAGCATGCCAGCAACCTTGCGAATGCCTTGGCTGGTCACGCTTGCGCCATTTCGTTCGCTCAGGGCGACGCTCCTTGCCTCAAAACCACGCTGCTGGAAGCAAGCCACCACATCGACACGAACTGCGTGCAGGTCACCCCGAAGAAGGACGGCCTGTTGATTCGTACGCTTCGCGGCGAGGCCCGCTACATGAATTGGCGCGAGCGCATCGCCTACTGGCTGCTGCGCGGCAAGACGGAGATTCATCCTCGCGACAACAGGTACGCCTGATGCGCCTCCTGACCTTCTTCGGCTGCCGCAGCTGGCGCGACGTCGCCGCCTGCCTCGCCTGCTACGCCATCACCGCCGCGCTCGCAGCCGCCATGTGCTGGCCGCTGGCCTGGTCCTGACTTCCCGCCGGCGCGGCCGGCTCCTACGAGAGGCACCACCGATGTTCCAACTCGATCAACACGATGCGGTGTTCTCGCATCTGAACCTGCGGAAGGAAAAGCACGGCGACGAAGACGCGGCCGCTGCTGACCTGAAGTTCTCGCTGAACGCTCCGAACACGATCCTCAACACCATCGACCCGGCCATCCTGCCGGCGTTCTGGAAGAAGGCCGACAAGGGCCAGCAGCAGAACCTGCCGATGGAAGGCAGCACCGACCTGGTGGCGCTGAATCTGCCCCTGCTGGGCGAGCAGGACATCACCGGCAAGCTCGAAGGGTACGAGCTGAACATCGGCTCCCTGATGGACCACATCGAGCCGGTGTTCTTCGCCGACGCCAAGGTGAAAAAGATCACCTGGAAGCCTCTCGAAGGCGGCAGCGTGGCCATGGGATTCACCGTCTCGGTGCTGCTGGACGAGGACGAAGACGCAGAGCTGATCTCTGCATGGCGCCGCGGTGAGGTGCGTCTGACCCTCACGCCGCCGAGCGCTGCCGCGCAGCAGGAAGACCTGGCCGCGTAACGCATTCCCCCGCCCTCACGGGCCCCGCGCCGGCCGGGATTCCACGACGCCGGCACCTATTCCCACCCGACAAAGGAACTGCCATGTCCGAAGCCCTGATTCCGCTCGAATCAGTCAATGCCGTCGAGGTCTTCACCGGCGGCGGACTGGACGACCTCCTGGCCCGCATTCGCGCCGAGGCCGTCACCCTGGTACCGAACGTCAAGACGGTAGCCGGCCGCAAGGAGATCGCCTCGATCGCCTACAAGGTGTCGCGCTCCAAGACTGCCATCGATGACGCTGGCAAGGCGCTGGTGGCCGACCTGAAGAAGCAGACCGGCGACATTGACTCGGCCCGCAAGAAGGCACGCGACACCCTGGACGCGCTGCGCGACGAGGTCCGTAAGCCGCTGACCGATTGGGAGGCGGAACAGGAGCGCATCGAACGCGAACGTGTGGAGGCAGAGGAACGCGCCCGCGCGGCTGCGGAAGAGGCACGCCTGGCCGAGCTTGCCCGGAAGGAAGAAGAGATCCGCGCCCGCGAGGAAGCTGTGCGTGCTGCTGAAGAAGCCGAGCGCCAGCGCGTTGCCGCCGAACAGGCCGAGCGTGAGCGCGTCGAGCGCGAAGCCCGCCTGCAGGCTGAGGCCGCAGAGAACGCGAAGCGTGAGGCAGCCGCTGCAGTAGAACGCGCCGAACGCGAGGCCCGCGAAGCCACCGAGCGCGCGGCCCGTGAGGCAGCCGAAGCCGAGCAGCGCGCCAAGGACGCCGCAGAGCGTGCCGAACGCGAGAAGGCCGAATCCGTCGCGGCCGCCGAGCGCCGCGCCCAGGAAGAAGCTGAGCGCGCCGAGCGTGAGAGGCAGGCCCAGGCCGATGCCCAGCGCAAGGCGGACGAAGCACGCGCCGCCGACGTCGAACACCGCCGTTCGATCAACCGCGCCGCCATGGCCGCGCTGATCGCCCAGGGCATCAGCGAAGACGATGCCGCCACCGTTATCACCGCCATCGTGCAGGGCAAGGTCCCGGCCGTGGCCATCCGCTACTGAGGCACCCCATGAACCAGATGACCACCCGCGCCGCTGGCGGCGACCTGATTACCGAAGAACAGGCCGGAGCAATCCGCACCGCGCTGAAGACGAGCCTGTACCCCGGCGCCAGCGATGCGTCGGTGGACCTGGTTCTGGCCTACTGCAAGGCCGCTGGCTTGGACCCGATGAAGAAGCCGGTACACATCGTGCCAATGTGGGACAACAAGGCCCGCACGATGCGTGACGTGGTTATGCCCGGCATCGGCCTGTACCGCACTGACGCGGCCCGCACCGGCGAGTTCGCTGGCATGTCCAAGCCGGTGTTCGGGCCGATGGTGACCGAGAACGTCGGCGGCCGCGAGGTGACCTTCCCCGAATGGTGCGAGGTCACCGTCTACCGCCAGCTGCGCAGCGGCCATATCGCCGAGTACACCGCAACCGAATACTGGATCGAGAACTACGCGATCAAGGGCGGCAAGGACCAGGACCAGTCGCCGAACGCGATGTGGACCAAGCGCGCGCGCGGCCAGCTGGCAAAGTGCACCGAGGCTCAGGCGCTGCGTAAGGCGTTCCCGGAAGCAGTCGGCTCGCAGCCCACCGCCGAGGAAATGGAAGGCAAGGCCATCATCGACGGCGAGCTGGTGCGCGACGAGCGCCGCTCCTCCACCGCTGGCGCGATCACCCGCCAGCAGCAGACCGAGCCGCAGGACACCCCGGAGCGGCAGGCGCTCTATGCCAGCCTGCAGGAGTTCGCCGAATGCGGCATGGAGGAATACCAAGGCGCGTGGGGCCGTCTGTCCAAGGAGCAGCGCCAGCTGATCGGCAGCGCCGGCCACGAAACGCTGAAGGGAATCGCCGAACGCGCCAGCGCCACTGTGATCGAAGAAGGCGGCCAGCAGTCGGCAGCCGATGAAGAGGTGCCGCTGTGATCGTCATCGGGTGCGACCAGGGCAGCGAGGCGTGGCATCGCGCCCGCGCCGGCATCATCACGGCCAGCATGTTCGCCACCGCGCGCTCGCGCGTGGGCGAGTTGACCGACCAACAGCGCACCTACGTGGATGCGGTGCTGTCCGGCCTGGCCGAGAAGACGGCCATGGAGCGCGCCGGCTACAAGGCCGTTCCGCGCTCGGCAATCATCGAGAAGGCCATCGCCGGCGAGCCCATCGGCGACTTCAGCGAGGCGTCGAAGAACTACGCCTTCCGGCTGGCCATCGAGCGCATCAGCGGTGAGCCGCTGGACGAAGGCTTCGAGACGTTCGCCATGCGCCGGGGCCATGAGCTGGAACCGCAGGCACGCGCCGAGCATGAGGTGCAGTCCGGCCTGCTGGTGAAGCGCGCAGGGTTCGTGTTGAGCGACTGCGGCGACTACGGTTGCTCGGCCGACGGCTTCATCGGAGAAGACGGCGGCAGCGAATACAAGTGCTTCATCAACCCCGAGAAGCTGCGGGCGTTCCACATCGACAACGATGCGAGCGAGGTGTTCGAACAAGCCCAGGGCTGCATGTGGCTGACCGGCCGGCAGTGGTGGCACATCGGCCTGTTCTGCCCGGCGCTGGCCGCCGTGGGCAAGCAGCTGTGGTGGCGCCGCTTCGACCGCGACGAGACGTTCATCGCCAAGCTGCGCGCCGACCTGGAACCGTTCCGGCAGATGGTGGTCGGGTTTGAGCAGTCCCTGCGCGCTGGTGATCACCAGCAGGTGGCCGCCTGATGGACGTCGCCCTGTACCCCTGCCACGCCAAGAGCCTGCGCCGTGCCGGGCAGGCCCGCGCTCAGCTGTTCGCCCATGTGATCGAGGGCAAGCGCTACACCACCGCGCAGGTGGCCGAGATCTTGGACATATCCCACAGCGCCGCATACGAGCGGATCAAGCGCGGCCCCTACCCGCTCACCTGGGCCAACCTGATGAAGGCTCGCCTGCCATGAAGACCTGCACGAAGTGCGCGGCCCGGCTGCCGGATCGGTTCTTCCCCCTGATCAACGGCAAGGCCACCGCCGCGTGCGCGCCCTGCCGGAACACCGAGCGCCGCCTGCACGACCCGCTGCGCCCCCTGCGCCGCGATCCGCTGCAGGTCGAACTGAACCACCTCACCCAAAGCTGGCAGCGCCGCACCCGTTGGCCGCTGCTGGCAAATCAGGAGACCCATTCGTGACCAGCATCCACGTACAGCCGACCTTCGACCTTGCCACGCAGGCCGAGAAGGACCGCCAGCGGGCCGAGATCGACGCGGACATTGCGCGCTTCGAAGCAGCAGGCGGCAAGGTCCAGAAGCTCGGCAACAGCCCCATCGACCGATCCACCATCAGCCGCCGCCAGGTGGTCGAGGGTGGCCACAACAGCCGCACGAAGAAGGGAGCATCCGCATGACCACCGACAACAAGACCCTGGCGGACGTGCAGCCCGGTGGGAGGGTGAGGCTGGGGGATCAACGCTCCGACTTGGTGCCGGGCATCGTGCGCTGTGCGAAGTGCGCTTTCCAACTTCACCGCACGAACCTGTATCTGCAAAGCGGGACTGTCGGTGCTGGTGACAGCAAGACGGAGCCGTGCCCGAATGGCTGCGGCCCGCTCTGGCCCGTGACGTGGGAAACGTGGGCGCGCGAAGGCTGGGCCGAGGCCGAACGACTGCACCTGGAGAATGTCGCCCTCTCCGCCCAGCCCTCCCCGGCTGCAGCAGTGCCTGCTGGCTGGAAGCTCGTGCCTATTGAGCCGACCTGGAGCATGCGCAACGACGGCCGGGAGTTCCTCATCGACGGCATTGAGAAGGAGCCGGAGCGACTGGCCTATTTCCTGTGGAAGACCATGATCAACGCCGCACCGGAGGTGCCGTGATGGGACCGAGTACTGAATCGCTGGCTCTTGCCGACTTCCTGATTTCGAAACTCGGGTTGCAGGTTGATCGGATCAGCCTTGCCTACGCGATCATGGATCACGTTGAGGTTGAGTACTCCGAAGAGCTTTCGTACGAGGATCGCATCGCTGAGCTGGAAGCCGCCCTCGCCGCCCGCCAGCCGGTGGGGGAGCCTGCCTACAACTCGGCTGGAATTTCGCTGACGGCGTGCCAGCTGCACGAAGCGTTGCTGATGGCGGGTGACCCCGAACTGGATGTCCCGTTCGAAGATCGAAGCCTTGTCCGGATTTTCTGGACGGAAACGGGCCACAGCGGCCCCGGCCTCTACTGCGAATGCGTCGGCGCTGAGGAAGAGGGCTGCATCCTGCTGGATGGGACCGCCCCTGCTATCGGCCAGTCCGCGCAGGCCGTGGACCTGCCCTACTCGCTCGATGCCGACCAGGCAGGCATCCGCGCCCGCGTGTGCGACGTGATCACCGGCACGCTGATGGTTGGAGCGCAGGGCCACACGCCACCGCCGGTTGGGCACTGGGCAGAGCCGTTCTGGCAGGCAGCACGAGCCGATGCGAAAGCGCAGGCCGTGGACCTGGAGCAGTTCCGGCCGCTGGCCAGCTACGTCATCGAACAGGCTGCAGGTACACGCGGAGACATGCACATGCTCGCTTGTCAGCTGCTGGCCCTGATCGACAGCCAGGCGGTGGGCAAATGAGCGCCGACAGCGAGAAGGATCCGCCCCGCTACGTTGTGCTGAAGGCATCCGGCAGTCGGTACGCCTACGTCAACGACACCCACGAACGCCGCACGGTGACGCGCTGGGACATTTTCCGCAAGAACGGATGGTCAAAAGCTGATCTGCAATGCAAGCGGCTCAACGAAGAGCATGAGCGAGGGCAGCCCCATGCCTGACCAGCTGCTCACCGCTGCAATGGAGGACCGCCATGCGATGGCGTGACCTTTTCAGAATCCTGCTATGGCCGAGCCTCACCGGCCCCAACTACGAGCCGGTTGTAGGAACAACCGATGGACCGCTACCTCGATATTCTCAGTTCACCCGCATCGACATGGGCAAGTCGTGGATTGTCAAGAAGGATTACTGCGACTACCTAGTGACCAGGTTCTGGTACGAAGTTGAGACAGCCAAGGACTACTACTCGTGGTACGAGGATCACGAACATCCAATATTCCCCGGCCATGAGAATGACGCGAGACTTTTCAAGTCTAAGTTGTTTGAGCTGCTACTCAAGCAAAGAACCTTTCTGGACGACATGTACAACTTTGGACGTGTTCGCGTGATTGGCTACGACAATGATGGCTTCGAGTACTTGGCACTCAGCAAATATCCAAATGGATGCTGGGTCGCCAGCGAAGAGAGCCCCTTCTACTCGCAGTTCCATGGCAAGAACGGAGCCTTCAAGAACACTATCAAAGAGCATAAAGACAAAGGAAGGCATCTGTGGCGAGCACCTTCCTTCGCAAGCGGCATCTTCTGTACACACCAGACGGGCTGGCGCCCAGGCTATCTCTACTGAAGTAGCGGAATGATCGAGAACACCGCCACCGAGCAGCTGCGCGCTGCGCTGGCCACGAACTGGAGGAGGACAACATGGCCACGAAGAAGCAGGCCAACCCGAGCGCAGGCGCGCTGTGCCTGTCCCGGGAGTCGATGCGAGAGCTGTGCGGCACGCCGTATAGGGACCGCCAGCAGGAATTTCTGGTGCTGAACGGGATTCCCCACTACAAGGGGCTGGATGGTTGGCCACGTGTGCTGTGGGCCACCCTGGACGGTGGCGCGGATGCGGCAACTGAAAAGGCCGTCGCCGTCGCCGAGTGGCGGTCGAACAAGGTGGCATGACGATGGGTAGGAAGCCGAAGAAGCCAGGAGCGATCCCCCGGCTGCGCCCGCGCAAGCAGAAGTCGGGCGTGGTGTTCTACTACTACGACAAGGGCGGCAAGCCGCGTGTCGAGATCCCGCTGGGCAGCAACTATGCGCTGGCTGTGAAGAAGTGGGCCGAGCTGGAAGGTACGCGCGAGGCGCAGGCCGTGGCCGTCATCACCTTCCGGCAGGTGAGCGATGCCTACCGAAAGGAGGTCATCATCCACAAGGCGCCGCGCACGCAGCTGGACAACGGGCACGAACTGGGCAAGCTGCTGGAGTACTTCGACGACCCGCCGGCACCGCTCGACTCGATCAAGCCCATCACGGTTCGCCAGTACCTTACCTGGCGCACCGCCAGCGGCAAGGGCATGGTGCGCGCCAACCGCGAAAAGGCGCTGCTCTCGCACATCTGGAACTTCGCCCGCGACAAGGGCTACACCGTCCTGCCCAACCCCTGCGCCGGCATCAAGGGGTTCAAGGAGACCGGCCGGGACGTCTACATCGAGGACGACCAGTACCAGGCAATCCGTGCCGCTGCCGACGTGGTGGTGCAGGACGCCATGGACCTGGCCTACCTGATCGGCCAGCGGCCGGCAGACGTGCTGTCGCTGACCGAGATGGACGTGCGAGACGGGGTGATCAACATCCGCCAGGGGAAGACCAAGGCCAAGCTGCGCATCGCCGTCGAGGGCGAGCTGGCGGTGCTGCTGGAGCGCCTACGCGCGCGCAAGGCTGGCCATGCCGTGCGCAACACCCTGCTGATCGTCAGCGAGCGCGGCGATGCCGTGAGCGTGGACGGCATGTCCAGGCGCTGGGCGAAGGCCTGCGCGGCCGCCGGCATCGAGGGTGTGCAGTTCCGTGATCTGCGCGCGAAGGCGGCCACCGACAAGGCCGAATCGTCAGGCGACATTCGCAAGGCGCAGCAGCAGTTGGGCCACACCACGGTGTCGATGACCGAGCATTACACCCGCAAGCGCCGCGGTCACAAGTCCACGCCGACGCGCTGAAATTCCGCTCCGCAACGGAATAGAGACGCTTGTGCGCCAAGGCTTTCAAGCCGTCACGATTGCACGCATTGCGGAGCGGAAATCACCCTGAAACCCTTGTGGCACAAGGAATTCTGTGCGGACTTAAAATCCGCCGGGGGCAACCCCATGCCGGTTCGATTCCGGCTCCGGGCACCACACGCATGCAGCACATCCCGCTTTCAGATCGCCCGCGAGTAACGTGGCTGCTCATGTGCGGCACGCAGATACGGGTCGAAGCACATTGCCAGCAACCGCAGCAACGGTCGCCCGGGTTCGCTCGCACGCACCACGCCATCGCGGTATTCGGCCAGGCCATCTTCCTGCAGCCGCTGTACCGAACGCAGGTCCTCGGCGAAGTACTGCTGGAAATCCACGCCGTGGCGCTGCCCCAGCACCGCACCATCCACCTCGCCCTGGCACATCAGCTGCTGGATCAGCTCCGCGCGCAGCTGGTCGTCGGCACTCAGCGCGACACCGCGCCAGACCGGCAACTGCCCCTGGTCCACCGCGTCCTCCCAGGACGCCAGGTCACGTGGATTCTGGCTGTAGGTGGCGCCGATATGGCTGATCGCACTTACGCCCAGGCCGAGCAGATCGGTATCGGCGTGGGTGGTGTAACCCATGAAGTTGCGATGCAGCTGGCCGGCACGCTGCGCGCGTGACAGATCCTCTTCCGGCAATGCGAAATGATCCATGCCGATGTACTGGTAGCCGGCCGCGGAGAGCTTCTCCACCGCCAGGCCCAGCAGCGCCAGCTTGTCTTCCGGCGACGGCAACCGGCTTTCGTCGATCTGCTTCTGCGCCCGGAACAGATGCGGCAGGTGCGCGTAGCCATACACCGCCAGGCGGTCCGGGCGCAGCGCCAGCACCCGTTCGAGGGTGCGGCCGAATCCTTCCAGGCTCTGCCCGGGCAGGCCGTAGATCAGATCGACGTTGACCGAACGCATGCCGCTGTCGCGGCAGGCGCGCAGGATGTCCAGTGTCTGCTGCACGCCCTGTATGCGGTTGATCGATTCCTGCACCTGCGGGTCGAAATCCTGCACGCCCAGGCTGGCCCGGTTGAAGCCCAGGCGCGCCAGCATGGCGACGTCACGGGTATCGATGAAGCGTGGATCGAGTTCGATCGAGAAATCGCGCTGCGGTGAATCGCTGAAATCGAAGCGCCGGCGCAACCCTTCCACCAGTGTGGTCATCGCCTCGGCATCGAGGAAGTTCGGCGTACCACCGCCCAGATGCAGCTGGATGACCTCGCGACCGTCCTCGAACTGTGGTGCCAGCAGGTCGGCCTCGGCCAGCACGCGCGACACATAGCTGTGGCCACGGCCGCGATCGCGGGTGATCACCCGGTTGCAGCCGCAGTAGAAGCACGGGCTGGAACAGAACGGCACATGCACGTACAACGACAGCGCGCGGGCCAGCTGGTTGCTGTCGGCGATCGCCTGGCGCAGCGCCGGCGCGTCGAACCCATCATGGAAATGCGGCGCGGTCGGGTACGAGGTGTAGCGCGGGCCCGGCCGGTCGTGCCGGCGCAGAAGGTCGGGGTCGAAGGTCCAGGCCAGGCCACCAGCGGCGGGAGAGAACGTGTCCATGGCGCCAGCATCGCGCTGGGCGGCCTGCGCCGCCTTGACCCAGATCAATCCTTGGCGGGCATCCCCAGCACCGGCAGGCCGACCTGCGGCCATCGCAGCATCTGGTAGCGCTTCCAGAAGGTGTCACCGATGCGCGCAGCCACGTCGTTGGCAAGCTCCTGCATCGGCGGGTTGTTGCATTCGGCGGTGGTGATCCGGAACAGCACCAGCCAGCGGTCGAACAGATCCTTGTCCAGCTCGATGGCCATGTGCTTGGACATCGGCGAACCCTTGAAGCGCCGGGTGCCGCGCAGCATCGCCGACCAGAAGTCGACCAGCTGGGCCAGATGCTCCGGCCAGTCGTGGACGTGGGCCTCGAACACCGGCCCCAATCGCTCCTCCCCGCGCACGCGGGCGTAGAAGTCGTGGACCAGGCGGGTCACTTCCTGCTCGGTGCACAGCTCGGGCGAGGCGACAGGAAGGACAGGCGGCGTTGCGTTCATCGGGGTACCCAAAGCGTGCCGGCAGTGTGCCGCAGCCGGCCGGCACCACCGTTGATCCAGATCAATGTCGGCGCAGTCCGCTGCACCTAGGCTGGCACGCTTGCAGGAAGCATGCCCTGCGGATGCCGCGCCAACCCAGGCGAGTATACGCGCCGCCCACTTTTCGATCCGGGACAGCATGAACAGACCCTCTCCCAACCGTCGCCAGCAGTTGATCCAGCAATGGGGCGCGATCCTCTGGCCCAGCTTCATCGCTGCCGGCCTGGCCAGCGTGGTGTTCTTCGCCTTCGTCGACCCGCTGCGGTTGCAGGCCATCAGTTTCCCGGGCACGCAGATCAGCCGTGAAATGGGCTACACGGTTGGCTTCTTCATGTTCTGGACGGTGACTGCGCTGTCCAGCGCGATCACCTGGTACCTGCAGCGACCGATGCCCAGCGGCGACGACGACGAGCTGCCGCTGGGATGAGTACGACCTGCACACCGAGACCACGGCACTGGCGCGGCACGCTCAGCGCCGCCTTGCTGGTGCTGTTCTACGCATTGCCATGGCTGCGCTGGGACGGCCGCCAGGCCTTGCTGCTGGATATCAACGCCCGCCGCTTCGATCTGTTCGGCTGGACGCTGTGGCCGGGAGACGTCGGGGTGCTGGTCGGCCTGCTGGCGGTGCTCGCGGTGGGGCTGGCACTGCTCACCCACCTCGCCGGGCGCATCTGGTGCGGCCACGCCTGCCCGCAGACACTGTGGCGCCGTGCCTTCGACTGGATCGCCGACGGCGTGGCCCGCGCGCTTCCGGCACGCGTTGCGCGCGCGGCCACACAGCTGGCCTGGGGGCTGCTCTCGCTGTGGACCGGCATCACCTTCGTGGGCCTGTTCAGCCCCATCGCCGAGCTGGTGATCGCAGCGCCGCGCGCCGGCTGGAGCGGCTGGGAAACGTTCTGGGTGCTGTTCTATGCCGCCGCCACCTGGGCAAACGCCGGCTTCCTGCGCGAGCAGGTCTGCCGTTCGCTGTGCCCGTTCGCACGCATGCAGCCGCTGCTGACCGATCCACATACGCCGCGCATGCTGTACGACGCCCGCCGCGGCGAGCCACGCGGACCTCGCCCGCCCGGCCTGGGCGGCGTGCTGGGCCGTGGCCGCGGCCTGCTCGACCCGACCACTGCACAGGACTACGTGTTCCGCGCCGCGCATCCGCTGCTGGCCGGACCAATGCCGACCTTCAGCGCCGACCGTCTTGGCGACTGCACCGATTGCGCGGCCTGCATCAGCGCCTGCCCGATGCAGCTGGACATCCGCCAGGGGCCGCAGGCCGACTGCCTGGCCTGCGGCGCCTGTCTGGAAGCCTGCGCACAGCAACAGCACCGGGCCGGGTTCGGTCCGGGGCTGGTGCGCTACTGCAGTCCGCAGGCGATGGCCGGGCAACCGAAGCGCTGGTGGCGACCCCGGACCCTGGCCCTGCTGTCTTTGCTGCTTGCGCTGCTTGCCTGCGGCGCCTGGCGCCTGCTCTGAATCAACGCGGCCCGTCGGCGTGCGGTGGTACCAGCTGCGCGCGTCGGACAATGCCCAGCTGCTCGATGATCAGCGCCATTTCGTTGGTGAACTCGGTACGCTCGGTCCCCTGCGGGACGAGCCGGTCCAGCACCTGCTGGTAGGTATCCCAGAACGCCGGACCGCATCCGTGTTTGTGATAGCTGGCTTCCAGTTCGCGGCGTACCCGTTCAGCCAAGCCATGCATGCCGTATTCCATACGACCTCCGTTGGACTTGTTCTGCATCGTTGACGGTCTACCGACTCACTTGCGTGCTACTGAAAGACTCCCAGGCTTCACGCCCGGTTGATCCAAATTAGTCACAGATTTCACGACAGGTCAATTACATGCAGCGACTTTCGCGATTGAAATTATTAATCGTTCACGAAACCACATACGGGACCCCGCCCCTCCCGGATGGGGTGAAGCCGACAACGCGCCCCAGGCACCTGTCCGGCAGCCGGTAGGCCTCGACAATAGGTACTGCCAATACGATCAGTTTTTCCTATTTTGCTAAGTGTACTTAACAGAATGCGCTTAGCACGCTAAATGCGACAAAAGGCGGCGTAATTCAGGCGGATTCGACTTCGGCGGCGCCAGTTGCGGGGAACAGGTTCGGGTAGCGCTGATGCAGGATGTACTGCCGCAGAGCGGGGATCGGGAAGTCTTTCGGCCATTGCGATACCGCGGAACGGCTGATGCCGAAGAAGCGCGCCAGCTCCGCATCGGTCTGGAACCCCAGCCGCGTGCGCACCTGCCGCTTGTTCCAGAATTCGGTCATGGTCTGCCCTTTTGTTAACCAGACTTATTCTTGCGGCAAGGATTCTTCGCATTCCACGCGTTAAGCTGGCTTGCATAGATGAATACTCTCGGCCAACGACTCGCCGCCGCCATGAAGAAAGCCGGGCACCCCCGCCCGGCCGATCTGGCCCGCGCCGCCAAATCCACCACGGCAACCATCAGCAACTGGCTCAACGACCATGTCAGTGCGTCCCATGTGAAAGCCGAGCAGCTGTTCCGCATCGCCGATGCGGCCAAGCTGGACGCACGCGAGCTGCTGTATGGAGTGAACGGGCGCGGCGTCGGGGAGCCGGGTAACGCCTACATTCCCAGCCAGGCCCACCTTGACGTCTGGCAGGACGCCTACGAGCTGGTCAGTCACCTGGTGGCCGAGAATGGCCTGGAAATCGACCACCGCCGCCACGCGGCGCTGGACCTGCTCGCGTTCGAACTGCTGATGGATGGCTTCAGCCGCAGCAAGGTGGCCCGCGTGCTGACCACCTCAATGACGTGAATGCACCGCCGCTGGTAGCATGGACCGCGATGGGGATGGGGCTCCCCCGATAACCGCCTGAGAAGGCTGATGGCTCCTGCCAGGACGAACCCGGTGTTCGTCGACGGCAGGTCGTGCCTGCCCTCGGCGTTCGCCATTGACCCTGCGAACCCGCATTCGAGGCACGCCATGCAAGCATTGAACAACTATTTCCTGGTCTTCGTCGGCGGCGGCATCGGTGCCTGCCTGCGCCACGCCTGCAACCTGATCGGCGCCCGAGTGGCCGTCGGCAGCCCCTGGCCGTGGTCGACCTTCCTGATCAACGTCAGCGGCGCCCTGCTGATGGGCGTGGTGGTCGAGGTCTTCGCGATGCGCAATGGTGCCTCGCCGCAGCTTCGCCTGTTGCTCGCCACCGGCATCCTTGGTGGCTACACCACGTTCTCTACCTATGCGCTGGAGATCGGCCTGCTGCTGCAGCGCGGGCAGCACGGACTGGCCGCGCTGTATGCCGGTGGCTCGGTGGCGCTGGGCCTGGCCGGCCTGTTCGGTGGCATGAAGCTGGCCCGGCTGGTGCTCGGCTGAGGCTCAGGCCGTGCCAGCACGCGCCTGTCCGCGCCATTCGCGTGGTGACTGCCCCGTGTGCGCCTTGAACGCGCGCGAGAGTGCCGCCTCGCTGCCATAGCCCACCTCGTCGGCAATCCGCTTCAGCGGCCGGCCCTGGCGCAGCGCCTGCTGTGCCAGCCCGACCCGCCAGCCTTGCAGGTACTGGCCCGGGGTGGTCCCCATCGCTTCGCGGAAGCTGGCGGCAAACACGCTGCGTGACATGCCGGCCACCTCGGCCAGATCCTCCAGCGTCCACCCCTGCGCCGGGGCTTCGTGCATCGCCACCAGCGCCAGCCGCAATCGCGGGTGGCCAAGCCCAGCGAACAGACCGCCGCGCATTTCGCCACCTTCCATCAGCTGGCGCAGCACCTGGATCATCACCACCTCGAACAGGCGGTTGACCATCGCCGCGCGCCCGCAACGCTGCTCGAACGCTTCTTCGAACAACAACTCCAGCGCTGCGTTGCCGCCATACAGCCCAGCCAGCGGCAGGCAGATGAAATCCGGCAACGCGGCGCTGATCGGATTGAGCCGGCCGCCTTCGAAATGCAGGTTCGCGCAGGCCATGTCGGCGCCCTGCTGTGGGTCGGTACTGAAGCGGTGCGGCATCGGCCGCGGATACAGCAGCAGGCTGGGCACATCCACCTGTACGGTCTGCTGGGCATGACTGACCTGCAGCGGCCCACGTCGCACCAAGTGCAGCTGCCCGGCTTCATCCTCACCCTCCAGCGTGTTGATGCCGCACAGCGCACCGGCATGGAACACCGAGGCGGTGACCGCGAAGCGTTCAAGCAGAATGGCGAGACGGTCGACCATGACGGGACTCCGGGTCAAGCGAGATAAGCTCAATGTGACAGATCGTATCGGAATCAGCACTGGAAAGGACGGCACTGGCCGCGTGATCTGGCGGGCGCTATACAGGCCGCACATTCCCGCGCATGGAGGCACCGATGTCACTCCGCATCGCCCTGGCCCTGTTGCCGCTGCTGCTCGCGGCCCCGCACGCGCTATCCGCCTCACCCTCGAAGATCGAACACCTGGCCTGGCTGGCCGGTTGCTGGCAGCTTGATGGGCAGCCACCCGGTGCCGGCGAGCAATGGACCAGCCTGGCTGGAAACACCCTGTTCGGCAGCAGCCGCAGCCTGCGTGAAGGGCGAACCGTCGGCTTCGAGTTCATGCAACTGCGCCAGCACGATGATGGGCGCCTGGTGCTGACTACCCTGCCCTCTGGCCAGAACGCCACGGACTTCGTTGCCACCCGGGTCGATGCCAACGAGGCGGTCTTCGAGAATCCTGCCAACGACTTCCCACAACGTATCCGCTACCGGCGCCTCGACGACCAGCGCGCACATGCGCGCATCGAGATCGCGCAGGACAATCCGAAGCAGGCAATGGACTTTCCCATGCATCGCGTCGCCTGCGGTGCACCGACGCCCGCACCCTGACACGCAGACGCCCCGGACCGGCCGGGGCGCCTGCATGCGGTCAACGCCACACGGGCATTCACCCGGCCAGCGTGGTTTCCAGGGCCTTCAGGCCATCGCGATAGATGCCCTCGAACAGCGCGGACGCTTCTTCGTTGCTGACGCCTACCGGAGTGAACTCACCGGACCAGTCGATCCGCGAACCGTCGCCCTGCTCGACCACACGCAGGGTGGATCGATAGCCGCTGATCGGGAACGGGGCCTGCAGGATCGAGTAGGTGTAGCTGCGATCGGCCTGGTCGAAGGCTTCCAGGCGCTCGACGATGGCATCGCCATCGGGATTGGCCAGATGGCGCACGCGACCGCCTTCGCTGAGCGTGCTCTGGGGAATGTACGGAAGCCAGTCGGGCAATGAATCGAAGCCGCCGATGAGGTTCCAGACCTGGTCGGCCGGGGTCGGCACGGTGATGGATACAGAAGCAGTTGCCATGGGAATGTCTCCTTCGGGACTCAGATGTTGTCGATCGGCAGCGGGGCGTTGGCCGCGACCAGGCCCTGGGCGCGCAGCGCCTGCCAGAACCCGGCCGGGATGATTTCCTTCAGTGCGGCGTAGTCTTCGGCGATGCGCTCGGGACGGCTGGCGCCCGGAATCACCGCAGCCACTGCCGGGTTGGCCAGCGAGAACTGCAACGCGGCCGCCTTGATGCTGATGCCGTACTCGGCCGCGATGGCCTTGATGCGCTCGACCTTGGCCAGGATCTCCGGCGACGCCTTCTGGTACTCGAAGTGGCTGCCACCGGCCAGCACGCCGGAGCTGTACGGACCGCCGACCACGACGCCGGTGTTGCGCTCGGCCGCCTTGGGCATCACCCGCTGCAGCGCACGCTCGTGGTCGAGCAGCGAGTAGCGGCCGGCCAGCAGGAAGCCATCCGGACGGGCTTCGTCCAGGTCCAGGGTCAGCTCGATCGGCTCGACACGGTTGACACCCAGGCCCCAGGCCTTGATCACGCCTTCCTCGCGCAGGCGGGTCAGCACCTTGAAGGCGCCGCGGCGTGCGGTCTCGAAGTACGACAGCCACTCATCGCCGTAGAAGTCCTGTGCGATGTCGTGCACCCAGACGATATCCAGGCGATCGGTCTTCAGGCGCTTGAGGCTGTCGTCGATCGAACGCAGGGTGGCATCGGCCGAGTAATCGTTGACCAGCTTGTTGGGGCGGCCGGCGACGAACAGGCCGCCCTTCTCGCCAAGGTCGCGGGCGCTGGTGTCTTCCACTTCGTCCAGGATCAGGCGGCCGACCTTGGTGCTGAACACGAAGTCATCGCGGTTGCGCTTGGCCAGCGCGTCGCCAAGGCGGATCTCGGCCAGGCCGGCGCCATAGAACGGGGCGGAATCGAAGTAGCGGGTGCCCTGTTCCCAGGCCGCGTCCACCGTGGCCTGGGCCTCGGCTTCCGGGATGTCACGGAACATGTTGCCCAGCGGCGCGGTACCGAAGCCGAGGGTCTTGCCAGCCAGCAGCGTGTTGATGCTCATGGGTTCCCCCTTGGGGAGGTTGTTGAAGTTGAGGCACAGGCTAGGCTTGCCCGATAAGACTTTCCAAGACATAATTTAATTATCTTGAGTCCCGCAGGGTCTTATGCTCGATCTCCGCCAACTGCGCTACTTCGTGGCCGTCGCCGAAGATGAACACGTCGGCCGCGCTGCCGAGCGCCTTCACATCTCCCAATCCCCGCTCAGCCGGCAGATCGCCCAGCTGGAGGAACGGCTGGAACTGCAGCTGTTCGAACGCTCGCAGCAGCGCATCCGGCTGACCGCCGATGGCCGTACCTTCCTGGCCGAGGCGCGGGCCCTGCTGACCCATGCCAACCGGCTGGAATCGCTGGCGCGCCGGCTCGGCCGCGGCGACGAAGGCGGCCTGTGCATCGGCTATCTGGAGTACGCGATGCACTCCGGCGTATTGCCCACCGCCCTGCGCGAACTGCGCGGCGATCGCCCGGCGGTGCATATCGCGCTCTACAACCAGCAGTCGGACGTGCAGCTGGAAGGCCTGCGGCAACGCAGCCTGGACATCGCCCTGGTCTGCGAACCACCGGCGTTCGACGATCCGGACCTGGAGGCCACGCAGGTGCTGAACGACCCGATGCTGCTGGCCGTGCCGGCAGCGCACGCACTGGCCAGCGCAGAACTCATCACGCCCGCGGATCTGGCCAGCCAGCAGTGGATCGGCGTGATGCACAGGGAAAACGCACTGCGCCACGACACCTTCATCGCCGCGTGTGCGAAAGCCGGGTTCACCCCAATCATCGCTATGGAAGCGACCGAGCCACTGGCCGCGCTTGGCCTGGTTGCCGCCGGCCTGGGCCTGGCCACCGTCCAGCAGAGCCTGGATCACCAGGCGCCGGACGGCGTGGTGCTGCGCGAGCTGCCGTGGTTCAGCTACCGCACACCGCTGTGGGCGGCCTGGCACCGCATCAACCTGCGCCCCCTGGTCGAGACCTTCCGCAGGACGCTCGTGCGCACCGCCACCGAAGGCAAGCCGGCATTCGGCGACTGAGCCGACCGCGCTATGCCGGGCCTGCCTCGGTGTAGCGCATCACCATGAAACCCTCTTCTGCGGCCGGTGCAACGAAGTGGCGGGTGATCTGCTCGAATTCCTCATCGCTGGCCTGGAAGGGATGCTCGCCACATGCATTGCGTGCACGCAGCCGCGCCTTGCAGACCTCGTCGGCGATATCGAGGAAGTGCAGTTGATGCGCGGCGCCCACTGGCGAGAACACCTCACGTGCCCACCCGCGGGTTGCGGGCGTGTTGAAGGGGAAATCGAGCACCACCGAGACGCCGGCCTGCAGCAGCGCACGCAGATGATCGGTCAGCACGCTGCGCAGCGTGGTTGCGCGCTGCAGATAATCGGCGACGGAGTGGATTTCGCCCGGGTGCAGCGTAGCCAACCAGGCATCTTCGCTGATCAATACGTGGCGAGGCTTGGCCGCCAGCTGTTGCGACAACGTCGATTTTCCTGCGCCGATCTTGCCGCACAGCAGGTGCAGGGTTGCGCCGCCATCGGCGGATGAAGGGTGTTGCATCTGCGATCTCCTCGGTGGATTCCAGTTCCCGGGAGAGCGCTGCATGCAATCCGCCTTCCCGGGCGGGTTGCAGGGCCGTGACGACCGCGCGCTACCCCGCCTTCCCTTGGGGAATGCGGATAATCGACGCGGTGACGTGCGGAGCCATGCCACCAGCGTAGAGCGCCGCCTGTACGGCCCGCAATCCCCTGCGGCAGTGCAGCGCGCGCAACATTCCGCTGGCATCTATGCTCGGCGCCATTCCCGCATGGAATGACCACGATGCGCCCCTTGCTTCGATGTGCCCTCGCCCTTGGCCTGCTGCATGCTTCGACGGCATCGCTGGCAGCACCAACCACGGCACCACGCACGCTCAGCGGCGAGCTGCAGGGCGCCCCCTGGCGGCTGGATATACCGGCAGACTGGAACGGCGACCTGGTGATGCTGGCCCATGGCTATGAGCCCGTGGGCGTGCCACGCACCACGCCGATGGCCGCCGGTGACAGCACCGCAGCACTGCTGGGCGCGGGCTACGCCGTCGCGCAGAGCGCGTATTCCAGCCAAGGCTGGGCGGTGGCCGAGGCGATCACCGACATGGAACACCTGCGACAGCATGCCCTGGGTGAACTCAAGCGCGTGCGACACACCTGGATGCTGGGCTTCTCGATGGGTGGTGCCGTAACCATTGGCAGCCTCGAGCGTTTCCCGCAGCACTATGCCGGTGGTGTGTCGCTGTGCGGCGCCAATCTCAGTGGCGAACAGATCGCGGCCAACCTGCTGACCACACTGGTCGCGTTCGATTATTTCTTCCCCAAGGCTGAGGGGTTGCCGGCCACCGGGTTGGCGTCACGCGAAGCAGCCATGCTGGCCCAGAGCGAGCTTTACCAGGGCATCGCCACCACGCTGCAACGCGACCCGGCGCATGCCGCGTTGCTGGCGCAGCGGCTGCAGGTTTCCCCCGATGAAGTGGCCGGCACGATCAGCCTGCACGCCCTGGTGCTGCACGAGCTGGCCACACGCAGCGGTGGCATGCCGGTCGGCAACAGGGGCACGGTCTACAGCGGCTTCGGCGATGACGCCGCATTCAACGCCGGGGTGCGGCGCATCGATGCTGTACCTGCCGCGCAGGCCAGGGTGCGCGCGACGCTGGCGCTGACCGGCGCACTGCAGCGCCCGCTGGCGATCCAGTTCAACCACAACGACCCGACCATCGTGCCGCACATGCAGACGGTGTATCCGCAGTTGGCCGCACACGCCGGTGCGCGGCCAGCGCCACGGGTACTGCCATCGGTGGGCGAAGGACATTGTGGCTTCTCTGAAGCACAGGTTGTCGATGCCTTGAAGACAGTGCAACGCTGAGTCCATCGCGTAGCGAAACGTGTCCGCCAGGCTGGCAACGCTTACGGTGCAGGGACCCGCGCAGCATGTGTCGCCTCCCCTCGATCCGACCGCGCACCTGTTCGGCATGCCCGAAGGCGAGTGGCTGGGCTTCGACATGTCGGTGCCGTTTGCCCACCCCGGTGTCGGCCGACCAGCACAGTGCCGTTCGATGCGCGCGGTCAGATCGGCGCGCTCGGCCAGGTCTTGGTCGTGCGCCCGCAGCCGCAGCAGGCGGGGATCAGCCGCCCAGCGTGCCCATCGTGAAGGTGTAGCCCGAGCTCATCAGGAATTCGCGCATGCGCATTTCCGCGCGCCGCGGTGAGGCCAGGTTGGCCGGCGCATACAGGGCGTACACCAGGCCCGATCCCTCGATATGCTCGCGGCGGACCTCGCAGCGGGCGGTTTCCGAGGCTATCACCCATCCGTCCTTCAGCCGCTCCGGCCCGATGGATTGCCCGTTCTTCAACCGAAAGGTCAGCCAACGCACATCTGCCATGATTTTGCTCATTTCCGATTCGCTCCGTGCCCGAAGCGACCCGTGATGTCCTTGCTCGCCATTGCAGCTCCCTGAGACGTGGAACTCGACCATAACGCCTTGCCATGTCGCGGCCGGCTGAGACTGGCGGCCGCGGCATGTGAGCTGCCGCACGGGTTCCCTCGCGGCGTCGGAAATGGCGACGGCATGGAGCGTCCTGCCGGCGCAGTTCACAGGCAGGGAACCCGACTCACGCAGCGCGGTCGCTGCCCTGGTTCAAGGCGTGCAGCGCATCGGCCAGCGCCTGGATTTCGGCACGCAGGGCCAGCCGCTGCAACCACCGCCCGGGGATTCCGCGCGCACCATGGAATGCGCCCGCCAGCTGCCCCGCAATGGCGGCCGTGGTGTCGGCGTCCTCGCCAAGATTGGCCGCCTCGAGTACGACGGCTTCAAAGGTGTCGTGGCGATCAAAGCACCAGAGTGCAGCTTCCAGACTGTCGACAACATAGCCATTGCCACGGATCTGCTCACGCGCGGCACCGCGGTAGCCGCCCGCCGCGATCTGCCGCAGCCGCGCGCTCTCGACAGGGACATTGCTGAGATCCAGCACCGCGTCACGGGTGCCACCTGCCAACGCCCGCTCCAGCGCGACCGCCAGCAAGCGGCACGCCTCCAGGCACTCCTGCGCAGCGTGCGTCGTTCGCGAACTCAGCTCGGCCATTGCCTGCAGGTCGGGAGTCCCGGCGTAGCGCAATGCCACCGGCGCCAAACGCATGATCGAGCCATTGCCAGCGCTGCGTGGGTCGTCACTACCCGCCAGCGGTTGGCCGTCCTGCAGGAACCGGTCGATGGCAGCCCGCGTTGCCATACCGATATCGAAGCACTCGCCGGTCGCACTCCAGTACCCATGCCGGTACCAGTTGGCGTAGCGGTTCATCTGATCGTGCACATCGAAGGTGTCACAACGCACCAGGCTCTCGGCCAGGCACATCGCCATGGAGGTATCGTCGGTCCATTGCCCCGGCTGCAGCTGGAACGGCCCACCACCCACCATGTCGGTGATCGGGGTGAAGCTGCCACGAGGCTTGAACTCCAGCGTGGTACCGACGGCATCGCCGCACGCGAGGCCGAGCAAGGCGCCGCGGAAGTGATCAATCTGGTTCATCACACGAGTGTAGCGCCACCGCATCTGCCATGACTGACTGCCGAGCGGTGATCGCGCGAGCGGGGAATCGATCGCAGCCAAACAAAAAAGCCCTGACCGGAGTCAGGGCTTTTCAATTGGAGGCCTCAAGCGGAATCGAACCGCTGTAAACGGATTTGCAATCCGGTGCATAGCCACTCTGCCATGAGGCCAACGTACTGCGCGCCAGGAACGTAGCCCTGACAAGACAAAACCCCAAGATGGGGCCTGTCGGAACATGGAGCGGGAAACGAGACTCGAACTCGCGACCTCAACCTTGGCAAGGTTGCGCTCTACCAACTGAGCTATTCCCGCGTAAGCCGACATGCTACCGGAAATCCGGAAAACACACCAGCGATTTCACTTTTCTGACTGCGCGCAAAGCCTTGTGGCCCAACGTGCCCCGCCTTGCCGTGGCGGGAGAAAAACAAGGCCCCTGCCGGGGCCCTGTAGAATCTGGAGCGGGAAACGAGACTCGAACTCGCGACCTCAACCTTGGCAAGGTTGCGCTCTACCAACTGAGCTATTCCCGCAGATTCCGTTCGACCTGCGTCGAAGGAGCGCTATTGTGTCCAAATTCCTTCACGCCGTCAACAGTCTTCACATCATGCGGTCACGGGCGTCCGCACTGGGTTACGCTGCCCCGCCCAAGCACGGACACCCCCGATGCCGAGACGCTACGTCCGCCTGTTCTGGTTGCTGGTCGCGCTGACCTGGTTGGCGCTGATCGCCGCACTTGTCAATGCTGGCTTCACTCCGGACTACTGGCTGCTGCATCGCCTGGAAGGCGCCCAGCTGCCCTATCCGACCAGCACCGTCATCGTGTTCGCATTGCTGGGCACGGTTGAACTGGTGGTGGCGGCGCTGATCGTGCGCCCGTGGAAACTCAAACGCCTGTGGCTGCGCCTGCTGATCGCCTTCGCCCTGCTGCTGGTGTGGTCGATACCGTGGATGCTGTCGGCGATGCACCAGCCGCCGGTACAAGGCATGCACCTGCTGTGGTTGCTGCTGCTGGACGTGGGATTGCTGCTGGCGCTGTGCGGGGTGTCGGCGGTGAGTGCATGGCGGGCGTTCATAAGCTCACCGCATGGCTGCCGCAGGGAGAAGACGCGCAGAGATGGCCTACGCATTTCAGAATAGTTGCATGGACCCGCAGCGGACCGGCGAAGGACAGTACCTGACCCGAGGCCCACAGCGCCGGCAATACTTTCACTGCCGCTGCTCTGCATATGCCTCTGCCAAACCGGGATAAATCATGCAGCAGTCGAGCCAGCGGGCATCACAGCTCCCCGACGACGCGGATCCGCTTGACGCAGCGTTGCCAGCAATGGCTGGAGACCGCCCGATTACGCCCTTGGAACTTGCCACGCGACTTTCCGCAGCCTGCCCCTTTCAGGTCGTCCGATACGCCGACATCAAGGATGAGGTACCGCAGGACTCAACATACGCACCAGAGCACTACGTCTGGGGTGATCCCGATGAGTTGGTTCTCTTGGTTGATGGCGACCTCAAGCTCGACACGCTGGACCTGGACGACCCGCTGGCCCCGTGGCGGGAAGAAGATCTTGGTGCGTACATCCGTTTCATCTTGGTTCGCGGCAATGCAGAGATAGCACGCCATGTTCACAGCCTTGAAACCGACGGCGCATGCGGATTGCTTGTCTCGGGCGACCTGACGACAACCAATGCCATCGTCGGCGGACAGGAAATCCGCGTAGGCGGCAACCTACTGGTCCGCGAGCTGTTCTGGGGCGACTACAACCACGGGGAACTGCACGTGGTCGGGAACACCCAGGCAGCGCTTCTCATTCAGACCGACTACTCCATGCAATTCGATGGCTCGGTTCACTGCATTCGCAGGATGGACGACGAAACCATCATTGACGACGGAATTGAGCAGATCATCGAACCCGATTGTCTGTTACGCGAATCCGAGGGTCCGGACAGCTTCTGGTCATTGGACGCGGGAGCCATGCTGCAAAGGCTCACTGCCGGGAAGAGCGTCATCCGTGCGGAGGGTCTGTCAGCGCGAGACCCGATGCTATGCACAATGAACCTGTTTAGCGACGCCACTGTCAGTGCAGAAAGCCTGCTACGCATTTGTGGAGAAGACATGCTTCCCATGGATACCCGGACCTATGAATTCCACCGCAGCGGCATCTCACTTCTAGCAAGTGCTGGCACCGCCAACGCCGACGCCGACGCCGACGCCGACGCCCGCGTATACACCGTGCAGATGGAAGATCCTTCGAAGAACATCGCTGCACGCCTCGTAATGTGGCGCACCGATGCAACCGCCAGCACCACGGCCTCTTACATAGGAGGTGCTGGATCTGGCTGGAGCCTACTGAAGTACATCTGCAGCGATGCTGGACAGGATCAGCGCGAATGGGACGAGGTTGAGTCACATGACATCCAGCCACCCTTCATCGCACTCATCCTCGGCGGGTGGCGATTTCTTGAGGAAGGCGCATCGAACCGAAAAAGGACTGCGGAGACAATTTCAGCGGCCGAGATACGCGGTCTACTGGCGCTTCCGATCTGTCAGCCATACGACGACTATGGCGATGGTGACCGTTGCGGATTGTGGGTGGGTCACTGTCATGCGGCGTTTCGCCAAGAGAAACGCGGGCCCGGCAGCGAGGGGCCCATGCTCCGACTTTCACGGGAACTTCAACAGACCGACGGTAGCAGCGTCACCGAAAGCTACTACTACTACGTTGAGACCTGCATGGATGGACGGGAGCGCGTTCACATTCGTTACAAGGCAGACCTGCGCACTGAAGACTCGCCGGTTCAGATAGATCCTGTCGGAGGGGAGGCGCTGGCCGACGCACTACAACTTTTCAAGCGTGGCGCAAGGGAAATGCACGGCACAAATTCAGGCCTACTGAAAGGAAGAACACCCTACTTCGCAAAAGATCATGCGCTCGCGGTGAACTTCTGGAAGCAGCAGGGATACCTGCCCGAGTAGATGCCAGAGTTCTTTCAGAAACCGACGGCAGTCCAGGCCTTCTAGCTATCCGCATCCGTTATATGGCTGCTGCTGGCCTTCGCACTCATCCATGCCGGCTTCAAGCCAGACTACTGGCAACTGTGTCACATCGAGCCCGGGACACTGCCTTACCCCACAGATTCAGTCTTCACCTTCGCGCTGATCATTCTGGTGGAGATTGTTGTCCTGGGCCTGATCGTGCAGCCATGGCGGTTTCACCGCCTGTGGCTGCGGATGTTTGTCTGTGCCTTTCCCTGGCTGGGCTGGACAGTACTTTGGGGCGTGACCGCCAGGCACCAATCACCCGTGCGCGATGTGCATTTGAACTGGGTGCTCGCCGTTGCCGCCTTTCTTCTTGTGGCACTACTGGTCGTGGTCGCGGCCTCCGCCTGCCCGCGCCTACGCCGCTGGCTCAACGGCTGACCGGACCTACTTCCGGAACTCTACCCGCACATGCTGGCCGAAGCGCGCCTTGGCCTCGCCATCGAACTCCAGCACACACTCCACCACCTTGGCCACGCCACGCCCTGCATCTTCAGGCAGGCGTGCCTGCGCGAACACAGGGCTGATGCGTACCACGCGTGCGGTCGGCAGCGTGCCGGTGTTCTCGGCACCATCACTGTCCGGTACCACCGCCGCTTTCATGCCTACCTGCACCGCATCGGCGTAGGCGGCGCTGAGTTCGGCGCGCACCTGCAGCGGGCGCGCCGGCAACAACGAGATCGCCGGCTTGCCGGCCTGCACGAAGGCGCCGACGCCCGGCACCTGGCCGACCACGGTGCCGGCTTCCGGCGCGCTCAACGACATCTGCTGCAGTCTCAGCTTCGCGTGCTCCAGCTTGTGCTGCGCCATGTCGACCTGCGCACCGGCCACGTCGACATCGGCACGCACACCGGCCAACTGCTGTTTGGCCGCATCGGCCTGCTGGTTCGAGGACACACCTTCGCTGGCGCCCGTGGACAGGCGGGTGGCGTTGCGTTCCAGTTCGCGCAGCTGCGCCTGGCTGCCCTTCAGGCGGTCATTGGCCAAGGCCAGATCGGCGGTGGCCATTGCCACTTCCTGCTGCAACAGGGCGCCATCCAGCGACAGCAGCAACTGCCCCTTCTTCACCGTGGCGCCTTCCTTCACCGGCGCTGCAGTGATCGAGCCATCCACCGGCGGCGCCAGTGCGATCAGGCCACCTTCGACGTCAATGATGCCCCGCGCCACGGCGACCTTGCCGGCGGCGGCAGTACCCTCCTTGCCTGAGGGGGCCGATGCAGCGGTGGGCGCTTCCCTGGAACAGGCGCCGAGCAGCAGTGCCGCGGACAGGGCCAGGCTGAGGGGAAGCAGATGCGACGTCTTGGTCATGGGGCGGACTCTACGGTTTCGTTCTGGCGGCGGTCATCACGGACCATGCCGTCTTCCATGGCGATCACCCGATCGGCATGCCGGATCAGGCGCGGATCGTGGCTCACGCACAGCACGGTGGCGCCATGCGCACGTGCGTAGCGATGCAGGATGTCGATCACGCGCTGGCCGTTCTCGGCATCCAGCGCGCTGGTGGGTTCGTCTGCGAAGATCAGGGTCGGCGACTTGGCAAACGCGCGGGCAACCGCCACGCGCTGTTTCTCGCCACCGGACAGCTGAGCCGGGCGCATGTGGCTTCGATGGCCGAGGCCGACTTCTTCCAGCGCCTTGCGGGCCAGCGGCTCGCTTTCGCGATTGCGCATGCCGCGGTAGCCCAGCGGCAGCTGCACCTGCTCCAGCGCAGTCAGTGCCGGGAACAGATTGAAGCCCTGGAACACGAAACCGACATGGTGCAGGCGGAAGCGCTCCACCTCGCTTCGGGTCATGTGCCCCACGTCCTGGCCAAGTGCGTGCACGCGGCCACCATCGGGCGCGGACAGGCCGGACAGCAGCGACAACAGCGTGCTCTTGCCGCAACCCGACGGGCCCGATACCAGGGTCAGCTCGCCAGGATAGATGTCCAGCGACAGGCCACGTAGCACCGGCACCTGCACGTCGCCGGACAGGAAGCCCTTTTCAAGTGCATCGGCCCGCAGGGTCGGGGCGACGGCGCGTGTGGAAGTCATCGGCCGGTCCTCAACGCAGCAGCAACGATGGATCGGAGCGGACGACACTGCGCACCGCCATGATGCTGGAGAGCATGGCCATCACCGCAACCAGCGCCACGCAGCCGAGGATCACCATCGGTGTCAGCTGCACCGGCACGCGCTGGGTCTGCGCGATCAACAGCACCACGGTGCTGAAGGCCGCCGCCAGCAACATGCCCACGCCACCGATCAGCAACGCCTGCTCGAACACCACCCGTGCCAGCGCATAGCGGCCTGCACCGAGTGCATTGAGCGTGGCGTACTCGCGAACCGAGCCAGTCACCACCGACGCGAACGACTGGTTGGTGATCACCGCGCCGACGAAGCAGACGATGACGGCCATGAACAACACCGCGATGCCGGCGCCAGTATCGAACAGCCAATACTGCTGCGAGCGGCTGGCGAACTCCGGCGCGGTCCAGAACTCGACCGGCGTGGCCCGGCCCATCGACGCGGACAAGCGGTCACGCACACGATCGGCCAGGTCCGGCGAGCGCAGGCCCGCCACGAAGTAGGTACTGCCCTCGTGTGGGTCGGTACCGGCGATGGCGCGCGCGGTATCCAGCGAAGCCAGTACGTTGACACCACCAAGGCCACGCAGGCCCGGCTGCGCGGCAACCACGCGCACGGCCTTGCCATTGATCCAGGCGCGGTTGTTCTGCAGGTCCACGCCCAGCGTATCCAGGTCGGCGCTGTCGACGATCACCGCACCCGGTTCGCGCAGCTGTGCACGCAGGTCGGCAGGCAGGATGCGCGCGAACATCATTGCATCGTCGCGGGTGGAGATGCCGGACAGATACACCGACACGTTGCCGGTACCCTGCGCGCTGGAGCGCCATTCGCCATCCACCCACTCGTAAGGTTCGACGCGGGTGACATCCGGATCCATGCGCAGGTGGCTTTCCACATCGGCGCTGATCGCGTGGCCGTAGTTGACGCTCTGGGTGCCGGGGAAACCGGCCCAGATATCGGCCGAAGATGCCTTCACATAGATCGCGGCGGTACCGAAGATGCCCAGCACCAGCGCCGCCTGCACGATCAGCAGCACGCCGGCGAAGCACATCGCCAGCACCACCGGCAGGAACCGGCGCCACTCATAGGCCAGGGTCTTGCGGGCCAGCGCGATCATTGCGGTTCGCCCTCAGCCTCGACCGGCAGCGGTGCGCCACCAAGGGCGCGGTACAGCGACGCAAAAGCCAGCACGCGCGCGCCCTGCGCACCGATCAGATCCGCCTGCGAAGCGAGCGCGGCACGTTGCGTGTCCAGCCCATCGAACTCGCTGGACAGGCCCAGCTGCACCTGCCGCACCTGGCGCTTGACCTGCTGGTTGGCGGCATCATTGGCCGCACGGAGCGATTGGATGCTGCTGTCCTGGCGCGCCAGGCTGCCCAGCGCGCCTTCCACTTCGCTCACGCCTTCCAGCACGGCCTTGCGATACCCGAGCAGCGCGGCGTCCAGTTGCTTCTCATCGGCATGGAAACGCGCACGGCGTTGGCCCCAGTCCCACAGCGGAATATCGACGTATGGACCGATCGACGGACTGGAGTCGGAATTGGAGCGCGCGTTCTGGGTGAGGTTGTAGGCATACAGAATGGAGCCGCCGAGGCTGATCCGCGGGTACATCGCGGCGCGCGCCGAGCCCTTGCTGGCGGCGGCCTGCATCACCTCCGATTCGGCCAGCAGGATCTGCGGACGATGGCGCAACAGGTCCGCTGGGACCTGCTGCAACGAGAACGTGCCCAGCGTCGGCGGCGTTCGGTACGCACGCCAGGCCGGATCCGGGCCATCGCGGCCCAGCAGCAATGCCAGGGCGCGGGCCGCGTTGTCGGCGTTTTCCCGGGCCTGTGCCGTGGCGGCGCGGGTGGCGGCCTGGCGTGCACGCAGGCGATCCAGTTCGCCCGGCTCATCCAGGCGAAGTCGCTGGCGGACCCGCGCCAGTTGTTCGCCGCGGTCGTCCACGGCCTGCTGGCGCATCAGCAGATCCTGCTGGGCCTGCGCCACGGTCAGGTCCAGATAGCTGCGCACCACGTCGGCAATCACCGCTACCTGCGCGGCATTGCGTAGCGCCTCGGCATTGCCGGCCGAGGCCTGCGCGCTCAGCTGCGCACTCTCGGCGGCGCCGAACAGGCCCAGGTCCCAGATCGCTTCAATGCCGGCATGGAAGTAGGTATCGACAGCGGCGGCGTCCTGCACCTGCTTGGCGCTGGCGGAGATTTCCGGCAGGAAACGCGAGTCGGACGTGCCAGCGACGATCCGAACGGCTTGCAGGCGCAAGGTGGCCTGCTGCAGGTCGAGATTGCCGGCGACCGCCTGATCGACCAGGCCATCCAGCGCCGGGTCGGCCAGCACCTTCCACCACTGCCTGGCGTCCACCGCCACGCCCTGGCCCTGCGGTACCTGGGTCCAGGCGCTGGGTGTGCGATCAGGCAGGTCCGGGACGGGCACCGACATGCAGCCGGCCAGGGCCAGGGTTGCCAAAAACGCACCGGGGCGCAGCACTGCCTGCAGGGAGAGTCCGCGCCCTGTCCTGGGCACTGCCACTGAAGTGATACGCCTGACCACCAGCCCGCCAACGTGTAGAAGGAGCATGAAGGCTACCGTGCGATTGTGGAGCGAACATGGAGAAATGGTCCGAAAACGGTCACAGCACGCGTGCGGTTCAGGCAACGATGGCGTTGGCTTTCGCCAGCCTTTCACTGCATGCGACGCACGGAACGCTGGTGCGACATCCGGGCCATTGCGTCCTGTTGCCAACTTCCCCGAGCCCCGCGCCTGCGGTCATCCCCACGACCGATACGCCCCGCCATTCCGAATGCGACACTAACGCTGGAATCGTCCCGCCAGGCCGTCGATATCACGCCCGCCATGACGATGCCATGGCGCGACTGTAGCGCCCCGTGCCGCCAACGTCATGACAAACGAAAAACGCCCCCTTTCGGGAGCGTTCTTCTTGAATCTGGAGCGGGAAACGAGACTCGAACTCGCGACCTCAACCTTGGCAAGGTTGCGCTCTACCAACTGAGCTATTCCCGCAGATTTCGTTCGACCTGCGTCGAAGGAGCGCTATTGTGTCGATATTGCTGCACGGCGTCAACAGGAATTTTCGCCTGCATTGCGGGGAGGCGTTCAGGCCCCCAGGACCGATACCTCAGGTTCGCAGGCCACGGCGGTGGAAGTAGACCTGCTCGGCGATGCGCCGCGTGGCCGCCGTGTGCAGCAGTGCATTGAGCGGCCAGTCCGCCTGCAGATGGTCCA
Organism: Stenotrophomonas sp. YJH_SMC_12-1; assembly: GCF_059370935.1. Classification (NCBI taxonomy): domain Bacteria; kingdom Pseudomonadati; phylum Pseudomonadota; class Gammaproteobacteria; order Lysobacterales; family Lysobacteraceae; genus Stenotrophomonas; species Stenotrophomonas sp. YJH_SMC_12-1. Next base: position 139,066 of record NZ_JCAFUD010000008.1, read on the forward strand.
TCGCCCAGCGCAGCAGGCGCTTGCCATGGAATGCCGGCGCCACCCGCCGCGCCACCCGTTCCGCTTCCGGCCCTTGCCCACGCAGATGGCGGGCAATCGCCTCGCCGACCGCCCAGCCGTGCCGCCACGAGGAGTGGATGCCCCCGGCGGACAGCGGCGAGACGATGCCCGCCGCGTCGCCGGTCAGGATCAGCCGCTGGCCGGTGATCGGCCCATCCGGCCGGCCGCAGGGGACCAAGCCGGCGCGGGTGGCCGAGGAACGCGCCGAAGGCGGAATGTCGACCACATCGCGCACGTGGTCGAGGAAGCCATCGATATCCGGCGGCCGCACCTGTTGCGGGTCATGACGCAGCGCCAATCCCACCTGCAGCCCGGTCGGATTCTGTGCGACCCAGCCGATGTAGCCCGGTGCGTAGTGCTTGCTGACGAAGCAATGCAGCGCGTCGCCCTGCGGCAAATGCAGGCCGGCGAACTCACGCTCGACGCCGTAGAGGTTGTCACGCACCTGGCCAAGTCCGGTGCGATGTGCCACGCGTGAGCGTGCGCCATCAGCACCAACCAGATAGGCGCATCGCCCTGCCCCATCCACCTGCCAGCCGTCACCACTGCGATGGGCATCGGTGAAAGACCGTTGCAGGCGCAGGTCGACACTATTCGCGCGCAGCTCGCTGGCCAGCCAGCGCATCAGGTTCGGCGTATCGGTGGTGAGGAAGTAATAGCCCGGCGCGGCCAGCAACACGTTGCGCAGGTTCGGCGCATACAGGCGCACGTTGGCGACGCGCTGCACCAGATGCTCGGGCATGCGCCCCAACCAGGTCTGCTCCATCGCTTCTTTCACCACGATGCCGGTGGTGTGCAGGCGCTCGCCGGGGTCGGCCTTGCGTTCCAGCACGCAGACGCGCAGACCGTACTGGGCGGCAGCCAATGCGCAGGCGGCACCGGCGAAACTGGCGCCGACGATGACCACGTCGTGGTCGTAGGCGGGGGAAGTGTGAGGCATTGCGGCATCGCCGTGGAGCGTCGGAGATGCAGCTTCGAACTGCCGCGTGGTGAGGCGAAGGAGTGGCGGTGAAGTGAGGATGAAGCGTGGAACACGCAAACGAAAAACGCCCCCTTGCGGGAGCGTTTTTCTTGAATCTGGAGCGGGAAACGAGACTCGAACTCGCGACCTCAACCTTGGCAAGGTTGCGCTCTACCAACTGAGCTATTCCCGCTTGGGAGGCGAAATTTTACCTATTCCAAGGATGGCGTCAAGCGCTTTTTTCAGGGTCTGCCGAGGCACCTGGCACCGCGTATCCACGCATGGCGTGGATCTACTGCAGCGTCTCCGCAAACTGATGGATCCGCCCCCTCCTTGGATGCGGCATTTCCAGTAGATCCACGCCATGCGTGGATGGCAGCAACCGTGGGGTCAGAGCCCTTTCCTGCGGAAAGGGATCCGACCCCGGGCTCAGTTGCCCAGCTTCTTCTGCCGCGCACGCTCGCGCGCAGCGCGCTCGTCATCGCGCAGGCTCGGCCAGGCGGCGTGCAGGTACTGCAGGCCCGACCACAGGGTCAGCACCGCGGCAATGGCCAGGGTCCAGTCGCCGATATGGAACACCGGCCAGCCCATCCAGATGTCTTCCACCGGCACGTTCGGGGCCACCGAGTACAGCAGGCACAGCAACGCGACCATCTGCGCGGTGGTCTTGATCTTGCCGATCATCGCCACGCGCACCTTCGCACGCTGGCCCAGCTCGGCCATCCATTCGCGCAGCGCCGATACCGCGATCTCACGGCCGACGATGACCGCCGCCCAGAACGCCATCCACGGCGTCGGATGGCCCTGCACGATCAGGAACAGTGCCACTGCCACCATCAGCTTGTCCGCGACCGGGTCGAGGAAGGCACCGAAGGCCGACTCCAGCTGGTAACGGCGTGCGATCCAGCCATCGAGCCAGTCGGTGATCGCGGCCAGGCCGAAGATCGCCGCCGAAGCGAAGTTGGTCCAGGTGTAGGGCAGGTAGAACACCAGCACCAGCACCGGGATCATCACGATCCGCAACAACGTCAGCCAGGTGGGCAGGGTCAACTTCATGCTTGCGTGCTTCTCTCTCTACTCGGCCGCATCAGGCGTGGCCAACCCGTGCAGGTTAGCGTAGATACGTGCCGCGAGGGCGTCATTGATGCCTTCCACCTTGGCGATTTCCGCTTCGCCAGCGGCTTTCAGGCCCACCAGGCCGCCGAAATGCTTGAGCAGGCTGGCGCGGCGGCGCGGCCCGATGCCGGGGATATCCTCCAGCTTGCTGGTCATCCGCGCCTTCTGGCGGCGCCCCCTGTGGCCGGTGATGGCAAAGCGATGCGCCTCGTCGCGCACCTGCTGGATGAACTGCAGCGCCGGGTTGGCCGCGCCCGGGCGCAGCTCGCGGCCATCGGGCATCACCAGCGCTTCGTGGCCGGCGCGGCGCTCCACGCCTTTGGCCACGCCCACCAGCAGCACGCCTTCCACGCCCAGGTCGGCCAGCGCGGCCTGCGCCTGCGCCAGCTGACCGGCACCACCGTCGATCAGCAGTACGTCCGGCAGCACGCCCTGCTCTTCCACCGCACGGCGGAAGCGCCGATCGATGGCCTGGCGCATCGCAGCGTAGTCGTCGCCCGGCTCGATGCCGCTGATGTTGAAGCGGCGGTACTGCGCGCGTACCGGACCGGCGGCGTCGAACACCACGCACGAGGCCACGGTAGCCTCGCCAAGCGTATGGCTGATATCGAAGCACTCGACCCGCTTGACCGGCTCGGCCAGGCCCAGCATCTCGCGCAGTGCATCGCTGCGCGCGTGCTGCGCATTGCGGCTGTTGAGTTCGGTGGTCAGGGTCAGCTGCGCGTTGCGGCTGGCCAGTTCCACGTAGCCGGCGCGCTCGCCGCGCACGTTCCACTTCAGCTGCACCTTGCGCTCGGCCGAGGCCGACAACGCGGCGACCAGCAGGTCGGCATCGGGGATCTCGCGGTCCAGCAGGATCTCGCGCGGTGGCTCGAATTCGATGTAGTACTGCGAGACAAACGCGGCCAGCACTTCCTCCGGGCTTTCTTCACCATTGGTGCGCGGAAAGAACGGGCGGGTGCCGAGGTTGCGGCCATCACGGAAGGCCAGCAGCAGTACGCAGGCCTGCGAGCCCTGCATGGCCACCGCCAGCACGTCCAGGTCGGCAGCACGGCCATCCACGTACTGGCGGGTCTGCATGCTGCGCAGCGAGGAAATCAGGTCACGCAGGCGCGCGGCCTGCTCGAATTCCAGTGCCTCGCTGGCGGCCTGCATCTGCTCGCCCAGCTCGCGGGTCAGTTCGTCGCTCTTGCCTTCCAGGAACAATGCAGCGCGACGCACCGATTCGGCGTACTCGGCAGGCGCCACCAGCTCCACGCAGGGCGCGCTGCAACGCCCGATCTGGTACTGCAGGCACGGTCGCGAACGGTTGCGGAACACGCTGTCCTCGCAGCTGCGCAGCTTGAACAGCTTGTGCATCAGGTTCAGCGTTTCGCGCACCGCAGTGACGCCGGGATACGGCCCGAAGTAGCGGCCGGGAATGGCGCGCGGGCCGCGGTGCAGGGCGATGCGCGGCCAGTCCTCGCGGGTCAGCAGCACATGCGGATAGGTCTTGTCGTCGCGCAGCGAGACGTTGTAACGCGGCGACAGCGACTTGATCAGCTGGTTTTCCAGCAGCAGCGCCTCGGCTTCCGAGCGCGTCACCGTCACGTCCATGCGCACGATCTGCGAGATCATCGACATGATCCGCGCATTCTTCGGACTGCCGTTGAAATAGCTGCCGACTCGGTTGCGCAGCGCACGCGCCTTGCCGACATACAGCAGGGTGTCGTCGGCCGCGTACATGCGGTACACACCGGGGGCGGTACTGAGCTGGGCCGCGAAGGCCTTGCCGTCGAAGGCCGGGGCGGGAACGTCGGTCATTCGCTGATCGGCACTTCGCTGAGCACGCCGCTTTCGGGGTCGAATCGCAGTATGGCGTGGGCGTCGGTCTCGGCGATCCACACCGCACCGGCACCCACGGCCAACCCGGCCGGGCCGTGCAGGCGGCGCGGCAGCGGCTGGGTGGTCAGTTCGCCACCGCCCAGGCGCAGCGTGCGCAGGCGGCCATTGCCGGTATCGGCAATCCATAGCAGCGGCGCATCCGGACTCAGCGCGATCGCCTGTGGGAACTGCAGGCTGGCCTGCGCGCGCGGGCCATCTTCGTCACCGAAACGCCAGGGGCCCTGCCCGACCAGCGTCTGCACCAGATCCCCGCGCAGCTGCAGTGCACGGATCGAGGAGCCCAGCGCATCGGCCACGTACAGCACCTGCTGCACCACGGCCAGCGCGGTCGGTTGGGCAAAGGCAGCCAGATGGCCGCTGCCGTCACGCTCGTCGATGGCACCGCTGCCGGCGCGCCACTGCAGGCTGCGCTGACCCAGGTGGTAGCTCCAGATGCGGTTGTCGCCGGCCATGGCGATGTGCAGCTGGTTATCGGCGATGGCGAGGCCGACCGGGTGGTCCAGCGAGACCTGCCGCGCCTGTGCTACCGGGCCCTCCACCGGCGCACCGGGGCGGCCATTGCCGCACAGCGTGTCGACGATGCCGGTCAGCAGGTTGATGCGGCGCACGGCATGGTTGCCGGTGTCGGCCACGTACAGCGCGTCGCGCTCAAGCACCAGCGCCTGCGGGCGATGGAACGCCGCTTCGGCGAGGTTGCCGTCCATGAAATCGGCCGTCCCCAACCCGAACTGGCGCAGGATGCGGCCGCCGTGGCTGCATTCGAGGATGCGGTGATGGCCACTGTCGGCGACGTACAGGCGTTCGGTGCTGACCGCCAGGCCCAGCGGAAAACGCAGGGCCTGCAGCGGCTCCGGATGCAGCTCGGTACCGCCGCGCGGCGGTGCCGACGGCGCACCGTGGCACAGCGCATTCAACGCACGCTCAAGCTCTCCCGGAGCCCCCAGCCCGACCAGCCGCTGCTGCTCGCGACCCTGCGCGTCCAGCAGCACCACGGTCGGCCACGATGTGATGCCGAAGCGACGCCAGCCATCCCAGTCGGCATCGAGCAGGACCGGCATTGACAGCCCTTGGCGGCGCAGCAGTTTGAGTGCGGCGCCGGCGTCACGCTCGAAATCGAAGCGGGGTACCTGCAGGACCAGCGGCTGCAGCATGCCAGGGTGACGCGACAGCCATTGACTGAATTCGGCCAGGCGCTGCGCGCTCCAGGCAGAAGCGGCGTTGACGAACAACAGGGCCACCGGCCGACCGCGCAGTTCGGTCAGGGTACAGGGAGCGGCATTGAGCCAGGTGGCGAACTCGGGCAGGTCCGGGACGGGCTGGACGTTCATGGCCCGATTATGCCGGAGTCGGCGTCATGCAACAGTCGTGCCACTGCACGTTTTGCAGCATTGTCGACCAGCGTCCAGACCTGTTCAAAGTGATCGCTGCCGCCGGTGTAAGGATCCGGGATGGCCGCCTGCCCCTCCCCGCCCGACCAGGGCAGGTACAGCGCCAGCCGCTCACGCTGGGCGGGTGCCACCAAGCGTCCCGCGTCCCGCAGGTTCGCCTCGTCGGCGCACAGGATCCAGTCGAAGCGGTCGAAATCAGCGGCGTGCAGCTGGCGCGCACGCAGGCCGCCGATGTCCACGCCGTGCCCGGCCGCGCAGGCGATCGCACGCCGGTCCGGCGGCTCGCCCACATGCCAGTCACCGGTGCCGGCCGAATCCACCTGCACGCGCCCCGCCAGTGGCGAAGCGTCCAGGCGTGCGCGGAGCGCGCCTTCGGCCATCGGCGAACGGCAGATGTTGCCGAGGCAGACGACCAGCAGCTTCATCGGGCAGCCAGCGTCTGCAGCAGTGCTTCGGCGCGCTCCAGGTCCTCGGGCGTGTCGATGCCCGCCGGGAACGGTTCAGGCGAGATCGCCACGCTGATCGGGTAGCCGGCCTCGAGCACGCGCAGCTGCTCCAGCGATTCGACCTGCTCCAGCCGGCCCGGGGGCATCGCCGCGAACTGCTGCAGGAAACCGGCGCGGTAGCCGTAGATGCCGATGTGGCGCAGCCAGGCATGCCCTTCCGGCAGCACGTCGCGGCTGCGCGCGAAGCCATCGCGGTGCCAGGCAATCGGCGCGCGGCTGAAGTACATCGCCTCGTTGCGCACGTTGCGCACCAGCTTGACCACGTTCGGATCGAACAGGGTTTCTGCATCCTCCACGGCGGTCGCCAGCGTCGACATCGGCGCATTGCCTTCAACCAGCGCCTGGGCCACCGCACGGATTCCCGCAGCCGGCGCGAACGGTTCATCACCCTGCAGGTTGACCACCACGGTGTCGTCGGCCCAGCCGGCGATTCGCGCGCACTCGGCCAGGCGGTCGGTACCGGAGGCATGCGAGGTGGCGGTCATGGCCACCTTCACCTCGGCCAGCCCGGACAGCGCGTCGGCAATGCGTTGATCGTCGGTAGCGACCCAGACCTCGCCAGCGCCGGCCTGCAGCGCGCGGCGCGCCACGTGCAGCACCAGCGGCTCACCGCCCAGCAGGCGCAGCGGCTTGCCCGGCAGCCGCGAGGCGGCATAGCGGGCCGGAATGGCGACGACGAATTCGGTCATGGGGCAATACTCGGCAGGCTCGTTACAACGGGGATGCGGCCGGCGGCACGTGAATGCAAGCGCCGCCGCGCCGCTCAGTTCGGTCGCAGCTTGTCCAGGCGGTCGGTCAGCGCCACCCAGAACGCGGCAGGCAGCTCGGCACGCAACGGCACCGCGTAATGCCAATCGTTGCCGAACGCGCGGCATTTCACCGCATCCTTCTCGGTCATCAGCACCGGCAGCTGGCTGCCGAACGACAGGTCCTGCGGCTGGTAGGCCTGGTGGTCGGCAAAGGCGTGCGGCACCACGCCGATGCCACGCGCGCGCAGCATGTCGAAGAAGCGCTGCGGATGGGCGATGCCGGCCACCGCATGAACACGCTGACCCTTGAAGTACGACAACGGGCGCGCGCGGCCACCGGCCAGCGGCTGTGCACTGTCGATGTGCAGGGCCATCGGCCACTGGCCGAAACCGCAGGCCTGTGCCGCGCTTTCCTCATCGGCCTGGCCCAGGTTGACCACGCGGAAATCGCATTCGCCGGCACGGCTGACCGGCTCGCGCAGCGGTCCGGCGGGAATCATCCGGCCGTTGCCGTAGCGCCGCTGGGCATCGACCACTTCGATCTCGATGTCGCGCGCCAGCCGGTAGTGCTGCAGGCCGTCATCGCAGACGATCACATCGCAGCCGGCCTGGACCAGTGCCCTGCCTGCGGCCACGCGGTCAGCGTCCACGCGCACCGGTACGCCGGTCTTCCAGGCGATCAGCACCGGTTCGTCACCGCCCTTGGCGGTCGGCGTGTCGGCCTGCACCCACAGCGGCTTGTCAGCGTCTTCACGGCCATAGCCACGGCTGGCGACGCCCGGCTTCCAGCCGGCCGCACGCAAGCGCTCGACCAGGGCGATGGTCAGCGGCGTCTTGCCGGTGCCGCCGGCGGTGATGTTGCCAACCACGATGACCGGCACCGGCAGCGCGTAGCGCTTGCGCCATCCACGCCGGTAGGCACGGCGGCGCAGCGCGGTGACGCCGGCATACAGCGGCGCCAGCAGGCGCATCGCCCACGGAACCGGGCTGCCGTCGTACCAGTACGGCGGGGTCTGGGTACCCTTGCCAGCCATCAGTCCTGCCTTTCGCGGAACTGCATGCTGTGCAGATGCTGGTACAGGCCACCCATGGCAAGCAGCTCCTTGTGGGTACCCCGTTCAACGATGCGGCCGTGGTCCATCACCAGCACCTGATCGGCATGCTCGATGGTCGACAGGCGGTGCGCGATGACCAGCGTGGTGCGTTCGGGCATCAGGCGCTGCAGCGCATCCTGCACCAGTCGCTCGGATTCGTTGTCCAGCGCGGCAGTGGCTTCGTCGAGGATCAGGATCGGGGCGTCACGCAGGATCGCGCGGGCGATCGCCAGTCGCTGGCGCTGGCCACCGGACAGCAGCGCGCCGTTCTCGCCGACAGGGGTCTGCAGCTGCTGCGGCATGCGCGCGATGAACTCCCACGCATTGGCTGCTTCGGCCGCCGCACGGATCTGCTCCTCGCTCGCTTCCATGCCATAGGCGATGTTGGCCGCGATGGTGTCATCGAACAGCATGACCTTCTGTCCGACCATCGCCACCTGCCGACGCAGGTCGGCCAACGGATAGTCATCCAGCGCGACGCCATCGAGGGTGATCACACCACCGCTGGGCTCGTAGAAGCGCGGCACCAGCCGGATCAGGCTGGTCTTGCCACTGCCGGAACGACCCACGATGGCGGTGACCGTGCCGGGCTTGGCAACGAAACTGATGTCGTCCAGGGCAATGCCGCTGTCCTCGCGGTAGCGCAGCATGACGTGGTCGAAGGCCAGTTCGCCGCGTACGCGCTGCACGTTGTTGCGGCCCTCGTCACGCTCGACCTGCATGTCGAGGATGCCGAACAGGCGTTCGGCGGCGGACACACCGCGGGAGATCGAGGACTGCACGCTGGTCAGGCGGCGCAGCGACGGGATGATCGCTGTCATGGAGATCATCAGGCCCATGAACTGGCCGGCATTGAGGCGGCCTGCCAGTGCTTCACGGGTCGATACCCAGACGATCACCGCCAGCGCCAGCGCGGCCAGGAACTGGACCACGCTGGATGCACCGGCACGGGTGATTTCCACCTTCATGTTCAGCGCCAGCATGCGGTTGGCCAGGCGCGAATAGCGCGACATTTCGTGTTGCTGGGTGCCGTGCACCTTCACTTCCTGCTGGGCCGCCAGCGACTGTTCGGCGGTCTGCGCCATCGTGCCCATGCCGTCCTGGATGCCGCGGCTGATACGGCGGTAGCGCTTGCCAACATAGGACACGATCACGCCGATCATCGGCACCACCACCAGCATCGCCACGGTCACCTTGACACTCATCTGCAGCATCACCGCCAGCATGGCGATGATGGTCAGGGTGTCGGCAACCACGGTCTTGAGCGCATCGGCACTGGCCTGGGTGACCTGCTCGGTATCGAAGTTGAGGCGGCTGACCATCACCGGCGTCGATTCGGTATCAAAATGCGAGGACGGCAGATGTAGGTACTTGGCCAGCACCTGCTCACGCAGGTCGCGCACCACGCTGCGGCCGGTCTTGGCCAGCGCGTAGTCGCTCACCCAGGTGGCAGCGCTGCGCATCAGGAACAGGCCGAGGATGGTCAGCGGCAGGATCACCGCCATTTTCGGTTCGGGATTAACGAAGCCACGGTTGACGAGCGGCTCCATCAGCTTGGTGAAGTGGTAGCCGGCCACCGACTCCACCGCCATGGCGATGACGGCGGCGACCATCATGCCCCAGTAGGCACGGGTGTATCCCAGCAGACGTTTGTAGATCGGCCACACCGGCGCGTGTTTGGAACTCATGGACGCACCTCGGGTGCTGTTGCAATGGCAATACGGCGGAAGCCGAGCTGACCCAGCGCGTCCTGCGCGGTCACCACGGCCTGGTAGGGAGTGCGTGCGTCTGCACGCAGCAGCACGGTCTGCTCGCGATCGCTGCCGGCCACGGCGGCGATGGTCTGCTTGACCGACTCCACGTCGCTGCGCAGCACTTCCTGGTCGTTGATGAAGTAACGGCCTTCGGCGTTGATCAGCACGCTGAGCGAGCGCGGCGGCTCGTTGGTCTGCTGCTGGCTGGCGGTCGGCAACTGCACCTGCAGCGTCGAACGCGCGTCGAAGGTGGTGGTGACCACAAAGAAGATGATCAGCACCAGGATGACGTCGATCAGCGGTACCAGGTCGATATGCGGCTCATCCTGGGGTCGGTCGTTGCCGATACGCATCGATCAGGCCTTCGCCGTGGCGGCGCCGGACTGGCGCGCGGCCGGGGCCGGGTTCATCACCCCGGGGCGGCCGTCGAGCGTATCCAGCAGGGCGCTGGCTTCCTGCTCCATCTCCACCACGTAGCCGTGGATGCGGCCCTTGAAGTAGCGATGGAACATCAGCGCCGGAATCGCCACGATCATGCCGGTGGCGGTGCACACCAGCGCCTTGCCGATGCCACCGGCCAGCTGGTTCACGTCGCCCACGCCGTGGTCGAGGATGCCCAGGAACATCTGGATCATGCCGATCACCGTGCCGAGCAGGCCCAGCAGCGGGCCCGCCGAGGCAATGGTGCCCAGTGCGTTCAGGAATCGCTCCATGCGGTGCACCAGGTGGCGGCCGGTGTCTTCGATGCGCTCGCGGATCTGGTCGCGCGGGCGGTTGCGGGCTTCCAGTGCGGCAGCCAGCAGCGCGCCCAGCGGCGAATTCGCCCGCAGGGTCTGCAGGTGGGCCGGGTCGAGCTTGCCGCGGGCGGCCCAGTTGCGCACTTCCTGGCCGAGGCCGGGCGGCAGCACTTCAGTCCGCCGAAGGGACCAGCAACGCTCCAGGATGATCGCCAAAGCCAGTACGCCCAACAGCAGCAGCGGCACCATCGGCCAGCCACCGGCCTTGACCAGTTCCCACACGTTTCAACCCTCCGGCCCAACGGCCGCTTGTTCGATCGGCGATAGGATAGCAGCCGACCGCGCCCGCCCAGCGGCATCCCACCACCGGGATGCATGGATGCGCTGTTCACGCAGCTGCAGGCCTTGTGCGCCAAGCCATACGCGGATCGCCCCGGAGTCGGCCGTGGCCAGCACCTCCGCGCCTTGCGCCTGCCAGCGCTGGACCACATCCTGGCGCGGGTGGCCGAAGCGGTTCCGGTGCCCGGCCGAGACCACCGCCAACCGCGGCGCCACCGCCGCAACCCACGGCGCACTGGAGCTGCCGCCGCTGCCATGGTGCGGCACCAGTACCACGTCCGCCCTCAGCGCGTGCGGGTACGCCTGCAGCAGCGCCCCCTCGGCCGGTCGACCGATGTCACCCGGCAGCAGGACCACGCCGTGACGGCTGGCGATGCGCAGCACGCAGCTGTCCTCGTTCTCGGCTTGCCGGCTGCCCGGCGCCGGGTGCAGGACCTGGAAATCAACCCCGTCCCACTCCCAGCGCATCCCCTGCTGGCAGGGCGTGGCGCCGCCGATGGTGCTGCCCGGTGGCGCCAGCAGCTGCAGCCCGGGCAACTGCCGTCGCAGGCTGGGCAGGCTGCCGGTGTGATCCAGGTGGTCATGGCTGAGCATCACCTGCCGGGGCGGCCCCTGGCCGAGCGCGCGCAGGGCCGGGACCAGGATGCGTTCGTTGCCCTCGCCGCCAGTCGGCGGCCCTACGTCGTACCAGAGCGCGTGCCGCGCCGTGCGCACCAGCACCGCCGTGCCCTGGCCGACATCGTGCACCAGCAGCTCCAGCTCCCCCGCGGCCGGTGCATGCCGGGCCGGCCACAGCAGCGGCAGGCACAGCAGCAGGCCCGCCAGGCCACCGCCGGCGCCGCGCGGCAGCAGCCACCAGAACACGCCCAGCAAGGCCACGGGTAGCGCCCAGCGCGGCGCCTCGGCCAGCCACCACATCGCCTGCGGATGCAGCGCCAACGGCTGCAGGGCCCCCCAGCTGAGCTCGAACAGCCAGGCCGCGGCACGCCAGGCCCAACGCCCCGCGCCGTCATGCAGCACGTGCAGGCCGGTACCGAGCAGCGACAGCGGAACAACCAGCATTGTCCACCACGGGATGATCGGCAGGTTGACCAGCGGCCCCAGCCGCGCGGTCCCGCCGAACAAGGCGATGCACAGCGGCAGCAGCCCAAGGCTGGCAACACCCTGCGCGGCAAGGAACCCGCGCAGCCCGCCACCGATTCCCTCCGGCCCCGTCCTCGGCAGGCACCAGAGCAGCCACAGCACGCCACCGAAGCTCAGCCAGAATCCAGCCGAGAGCACCGACAGCGGCGCAGGCAACAGCATCACCATCGCGGCCAACGCCAGCCCCTGCCCTGCGCCCACCGGGCGACGCCCGGCCCTGGCCAGTGCGACCAGCCCGATCATCAGCGCCGCGCGCACCGTCGGCAGCGCACCACCCGCCGCCACGGCATAGGTGGCTGCGGCCAGCGCCGCTCCCCATGCGGCGGCCTGCGGCCGTGGCCAGTACCGTCCCAGCAGCGGGCACAGCCACCACCACAAGCGGCACAGCAGTACACCGAAGCCAGCCACCACGCCCACGTGGAAACCGGAGATGGCGACCAGATGGGTCAGGCCCAGCGCGCGCAGGTGTTCCCAGTCGGCATCGGACAGGCCGCGGGTATCGCCCAGTGCCAGCGCCTGCACGAACCGCGCGGCAGGATGTGCCACCTGCACGGCGATCGCCGCACTGCTGCGTTCCCGCCAGGCCTGCAGGCCCTGCGCCGGCAGCCACTCCCGCGCACGGGCCGGATCACGCACCGAGGCATTGCCGGAGATGCCCCGCAGCACGGCGTGGCGCTCGCCATCGAAGCCGCCGGGATTGATCCGCGAGCGTGGCGCGCGCACGCGCAACGACAACTGCCAATGCGATCCTGCGCGAACCGCATGGCGCCCGCCCTCCGCCTCGTGCGCTGGCGATCCGCGCCACGGATCGTTCCAGGTCACCTGCAGGCGCTTGCCACGCAGCGATGGCAGCGCGCCGGCATCTTCGACATGCAGCACGAAACGCGTGTAGCCGGGCCCCTGCTGGGGAAGGTCGGCAACCCGGCCCCGCACCTGCACATCCTGCGCTGGCGCGCCGGGTGGCAGCTGGCCATGCAGGACCCAGTGCCCGTGCACCGTTGCCCAGGCCAGGCCGAGCAGGGCCGCGGCCCAGGCACGGCCGCGCCAGGGCAACAGCCAGCCGCCGGCGCCGGCGATCGCCATCGGCACACTCAGCCACAGCGGCAGCAACATCGGCATCTGCACGCAGGCCAGCGCCCCCAGCACCAGGCCTGCAGCGCAGCCAAAGCCAAACAGGGCCGGGGCGGATCGATCGGGAACCATTTCCCCAGCCTGCCGCTGGAGGTCGCAGGCTGCCTATCGGGCCTTTCCCCGTGCGCCTGTCAGCGCCGTACGGTACCGCGGTGGAAATTGACTCTGAAGCTGGCGCCGCCGCCAGCCGCTTCGCCAACGCTGACCGAGCCACCGTGGTGCTGCACGATTTCCTTCACCAGGTGCAGGCCCAGGCCACTGCCGCTGCCGGCTGCACGCAGGCGGTGGAAGGGCTCGAAGATCGCTTCGCGGTCGCCGACCGGAATGCCGGCGCCCTGGTCGCTGACCTCCAGCAGGCCGCGTGCATCGAGGCGCACGCAGATCGTGCCGCGCCCGCCGCCATGGACGATGGCGTTGTGCACCAGGTTGGCGATCACCCGCCCCAGCGCCAGGCTGTCGCCATGGATCCACACGGGCGACTCCGGCGCATCCACCTCGAAGCCATAACCGGCGCCGACCACCAGCGGCGCCAGATCGGCGGCCGCCTCGCGCACCAGCAACGCCAGGTCCAGCCGCTGCAGCGCGCCGACATTGCGATCGAGACGCTGCAGGTCGAGCAGGTGCTCAGCCACGTTGCCGAGGCGGGCGACGTCGGTCAGCAACTGCGATTTCAGTTCACCCTGCGGCAGCTGCGACAGGCGCGCCTGCACCACCGCGATCGGTACGCGCAGCTCATGCGCGGCATCGGCGAGGAACTTGTCGCGCGCTGCATAGCCCTGCTGCACCTTGTCGATCGCATCGTTGAACGCTTCCACCAGTGGTGCGACTTCGGTGGACACCAGCTGCGCATCCAGGCGCGCACCCGGCTGGCCGATGTCCAGTTCCTTGGCCTGCTGCGCGGAGCGGCGCACGCCGCGCATCGCGCGATGGATCACCGTCGGCATCACCAGCAGCGTGACCACGATCAACGGCAGGAAGAACCACAGGCCGATCAGGCGCAGCACCATCAGCGCGCCATCCAGCAACCCGCCCTTTGGAGCGCCACCGACCATCACCGTGATGCGGCGCCCCTCTTCGTTGCGGATCATCACCCGCGCCACATCCAGGTACGGCGGCACCAGCGAACCAAGTTCGGTCGCGCCCAGCGTCGGCAACCGCGCCAGCAGCGGCGCGTGGATCGCCGGAATCGTGCCGCGCTCCAACCAGACACCCTTGTCGTCGACTGCCGCGAACCAGAGGTTGCCGCCTGCACTGGCATCGAGCTTTTCCCAGCGCGCCTGGTCCAGCACCAGTCGGCCACCCTCGCTGTGCACTGCCTTGGCCACTGCCTCGGCCATGAACATGTCCATGCCCCAGGTGTCCTTGTCACCCCAGGTCAGGATCAACGCGACCACCGCGAACAGCACGGTGAAGGCCTGTGCAAGGAACAGGCGCCAGGCCAGGCCCAGGGTGATGGAACGGATCGGACGTGCCATCTCAGGCCTCCGCCAGCAGGTAGCCGACACCGCGGATCACATGGATCTCCACGCCGGCCCCCGCCTGTTGCAGCGCCTTGCGCAGCTTGGAGATATGCGCGTCCAGTGCATTGGACTGGATCTCGTCATCGAAGCCGTACACTGCCGCCTCCAAGGCACTGCGGGTGACGGTGCGTCCCTGCCGCATCGCCAGCGCCTGCAGCACCAGCACCTGCCGGCGCGGCAGCGCCAGCAGCTGGCCATCGACCTGCGCCTGCAGCGATTCGAAATCGAATTCCAGCCGGCCCAGTCGCAGGCTGGGTGTCACCATCGCAGACGGCCGCCGCGACACCGCACGGATGCGCGCCATCAGCTCCTCGATCGCCACCGGCTTGACCAGATAGTCATCGGCGCCGACATCCAGGCCCTCGACCTTGTCCGACAGCGTGCCCTTGGCAGTCAGCATGATCACCGCCAGGTTCGGGCGCAGGGCCCGCGCAACGGCAACGAAGCCAGCGCCGTCGCCATCAGGCAACTGGCGGTCGAGCAGCATCAGCTGGTGCACGGGTTCGCGCAGCGCGATGGCCGCTTCGGCCAGGCAACCAACCACATCGGCGACCACGCCCTGCCGCTCCAGTCCCGATTGCAGGGCTCGGGACAGATCAGGATCGTCTTCGACCAGGAGGATGCGCATCGGGGGCTCGGCTACCGGAAACGGTGCCGATCATAGTGCCTGGCGCCCACTTTTTCCGCTTCGGCCTGCCGGATGCGCCGACGCAATGTTCTGACAATGTTGCCCCGCCATCATGCGCAGCCATCCCCCGCAAAGTCGCTGATCGATGCCGTCACTGTCCCCGACCCTGCTGCGCCCGCTGCTGTTCTCCGCTGCATTCGGCCTGCCGGTGTTCGCGCAGGCCGCCGACCGCAACCCGGGCGTGCAGGCCGGCATCAGCGCTGGCGCAACCTCGGGCGCGTATGCGCACTACGACGTCAAACCACTGGTGGTTCCGTCCATTGCCTGGCAGGGCCAGCGCTTCTTCGCCAGCCCCGGCTCGCTGGGGATGTACCTGTACAAGGGCCAGGGCCTGCGCCTTTCGACGGCGCTCACGCCCTACACGCTGCGCTTCAAGACCGATGACGTGAATGATCCGCAGCTGCGCCGCCTGCACAGCCGGCAGATGTCGGCCATGGCCGGCATCAACGGCGAATACAGCGCCGACTGGGGCATCATCGAAGCTGGGGTGATGCGTGAGATCACCGGCCACGGCGGCGGTTTCGAATCGCGCCTGCACTACAGCTATCCGATCCAGGCCGGCCGCTTCACGTGGGTCCCCAAGGTGGGCGTGGTGCGCTCCAGCGCACGCTTGCTGGATTACTACTACGGCATCAGCGATGAGGAAGCGCTGCGCTCCGGACTGGCCGCCTACCGGCCG
The DNA here is from genome assembly GCF_059370935.1 of Stenotrophomonas sp. YJH_SMC_12-1. Taxonomy (NCBI): domain Bacteria; kingdom Pseudomonadati; phylum Pseudomonadota; class Gammaproteobacteria; order Lysobacterales; family Lysobacteraceae; genus Stenotrophomonas; species Stenotrophomonas sp. YJH_SMC_12-1. The sequence continues at coordinate 154,815 of NZ_JCAFUD010000008.1, forward strand.
GGCAGCACGACATCGCCAAGCCTGCAGATCGCCGTCAGCACGCCGCTGGGCACGAAGTGGCGCGCGACCGGCGTCGTCGCCAACCAGTGGTTTGGCGATGCGGTGAAGGACAGCCCGATGGCACGACGCGGCACACAGTCGTCGGCCTTCATTTCCCTGATGCGCTCGTTCTGAACGAGCACCCGCTACGGACAAGGACTCCCCATGGCCTCCGTCTCCCCCACTTCCGAAGCACACGCGATCCTGCGAGCCCCCGATCTGGACAGCGCCGAACGCGTCTACCTTGGCCTGATGCCCGACCTTGAGCACGTAAGCGCGCTTGCACGTCGCGCGCTCGGCCAGTCGCGCGTTGCCGACGCGGCCCGGGGATACGCGCTTTCGATGACCCTGGTCGGGCTGCGCCTGCAGGAACTGGAGATGGGCGAGGCCAGCGCGAAAGAGCACCGGCAGGCCACCCTGCGCAGCCTGCGCCAGGCCTTCAGCGCCTGAGCACCGGCCAGCCGCAACGCTGCCGCAGTGCCGCGCAGCCGCTCAGCGGAACGTGGTCCAGGCCAGCACAGCGGACAACAGGGCGACCCAGATCACTGCCTTGAACGTACCTTCCAGCATGTTGCCGCCGAACAGCACTTCAAAGAACGGATTGGGCCTGGAAACCGGCACATGATCGCTCATCGTTGAAAGATCCTGGGGATGGGTGGAGGGCATGCACGCAAGCCTGCGCGGGCACAACTCTAGTACATGTGCTCCGTCGGAGGATGCGCCGGGAACATCCGCTTAACAACCTGCGCGCCAGTTCGGGTATGTTCGACCCAACGCTGTGTTCAAGGATGATCGATGCTCAAGCGCGTCCTGTTCCCCGTTGTCGCCCTGCTGCTGTCCGTGCTGGTCATCGCGCTCGGATGGCAGAACCGCCAGCTGCGGCAGATCAATGAGCAGATGGCCACGCAGCTGCAGGACATGCGTCTTGCAGCACATGGCCTCGAACTGGGCAGTCGCCCGGATGCGCTGGCGCTGCGCACCACGCAGCAGACCTTCGTCGATATCGGCGGTGCGCGCGAGGTTCCGCAGATCCTCTATTTCTTCTCCACCGCATGCCGCTACTGCCTGGCCTCGGTACCGCAGCTGCAACAGATCGCCGCGGCCCGCGGCAACAGCGAACTGGTCGGTGTCGGCATGCCGCCATACGACCAGCTGGCGGACTACGCCGGCAAACATGCACTGCGCTTCCCGATCGCCATCGACAACGAAGCCGCCGCGTCCACGCGCTATCGCGCCACCGTCACGCCGATGCTGATGGTGCTGGCTGCCGATGGCCGCGTTGCCTACAAGCATGTCGGCCAGCTCGACGCCCAGGTCGTGCAGGCTGCCGTCGCCTCGCTCGCACCGAAGCCGGCGCTGCCCTGATCCCGCGTGCCGCGCATCGCGTCGCGGCCCCCTGTTACCGCATTCGCGCCACAACCGGCACTCCCGTGCCTTCGGCAACTGCAACTCCACAACGCCAACCAAGGAGATACACATGATCGGAAAGAAAGTGCTTTCGTCCGTCGCCGGTATCGTCGTTGTCGCGGCCATGGCCTTCGGCGCCAGCCAGGCCTTCGCCGTCTCGCCCAAGACCGGATATGCACCGGGCTGCGAACCACACCCGCAGTGCCCGTTCGGCAACGCGGGCAAGCACGGCCAGCTGCTGTGCTGCGATCCGTTGTAACCGGATCCGTGCATGGGGTCGGCATCGCTGACCTGCCACACCCGCCGCGGAGCTGAGCCAGCGCCGCGGCCATGACCGGGCCACCCCGCAGTGGCCCACCACGCCGGGCCGCCTTGAAGCGCGGCCCGGCACTTCCTGGCCCGGATTCATCCTTCCCGCAGCGACTTGGCGGGCGCTTTTCCGGCTTTCGTCGCATACCGGTTTCACAGCGCAGGGGGCAGTGCCACGCTGGACTCCCTTCTCCGGAGCACCGTGCCATGCCGATGCTTGCCCTGCTGCTGTTGTGCGCTGGCCTGTTCGGCCGCGATGCCGACGCCGGGGATGCCTCCCTGCGCAGCCAGATCCTGCAGGCCGACGCCGGTCAGGCAGAAACATCGTCGGTGCCGGGTCGGAAAGCAGCCCCGGCCACCCTGCAGCTGTACCGGCTACGCCAGGATCGCGTATTGCGCGTGGGCAATCAGCCGCCACAGGCCGACGCCCCGCAGCGGCAAGCCGGCTCGGCGCGCTTCGCGCAGGTCTGGGAACGCGTGGACGGGCACTGGCGGCTGCAGCGCATGATCAGCATCGACGAATGGGTTGCCCAGCGCTGACGCTCGGCACCGGCAACCGTCGTAAACGAGAAAGCCGGCCCAGGGCCGGCTTTCATCGTGATCCACCGCTGCACCGGCAATGCCGGGAGCCAGGTGGTGGGCGGTACAGGGTTCGAACCTGTGACCCCTACCATGTCAAGGTAGTGCTCTACCGCTGAGCTAACCGCCCATCTTGTTCCTGCCGCCCGAAAGCTGGCCTTGCTACGTAAAAACCCGGCGCCAGGGCCGGGCTCTTCAGTTCACGACAGCCTCCTTCCGGAGACTTCGTGGTGGGCGGTACAGGGTTCGAACCTGTGACCCCTACCATGTCAAGGTAGTGCTCTACCGCTGAGCTAACCGCCCGTTTTTGCTTCTGAACGTCCGCGATTGCGTCGGTGCAGGCCGCGTATATTACGGATGCCGGCCGTGAAGCGCAACACTTTTGTGAAGAAGATGCTGCACCGCCGCGTTCAGCCCAGACTCGCTTCCTTCAGCTGCCGGATCTGGTCACGCACCCGTGCGGCATCCTCGAATTCCAGGTCCTTGGCGTGCTGGTACATCTGCTGTTCGAGCGCCTTGAGACGCGCCGCCAGCTGGGCCGGACCGAGCGAACGGTAATCGGCTCCGTCCTCGGCAACACCCGCCCTGCCCTTGCCCTTGCCCTTCTTGGCTTCCTTCTCCGCCGCATCCGAACGCGCACCTTCGAGGACGTCGACGATCGGGCGCGCCACCGAGCGCGGCACGATGCCGTGTTCTTCGTTGTACTCGACCTGCTTGGCGCGGCGGCGGTCGGTCTCGTCGATCGCTGCCTGCATCGAGCGGGTCACCTTGTCCGCATACAGGATCGCCTTGCCGCGCACATTGCGGGCGGCGCGGCCGATGGTCTGGATCAGCGAACCGGTGGAGCGCAGGAAGCCTTCCTTGTCGGCGTCGAGGATCGCCACCAGCGACACCTCGGGCATGTCCAGGCCTTCGCGCAGCAGGTTGATGCCGACCAGCACGTCGAACTTGCCCAGGCGCAGGTCGCGGATGATCTCCACGCGCTCGACCGTATCCACGTCCGAGTGCAGGTAGCGCACGCGGATACCGTGTTCGGTGAGGTACTCGGTGAGGTTCTCGGCCATGCGCTTGGTCAGCGTGGTGACCAGCACGCGGTCGCCCGCCTTGATGCGCGCGTTGGCCTCGCTCATCAGATCGTCGACCTGGGTACCGACCGGCCGGATCTCCACCACCGGGTCGATCAGGCCGGTTGGGCGCACCACCAGTTCGGTGATCTCGTCACCGGCTTCACGCAGTTCATAGGGCCCGGGCGTGGCCGACACGTAGATGCTGCGCGGGCAGCGCTCCTCCCATTCCTCGAAGCGCAGCGGGCGGTTGTCCAGCGCCGACGGCAGGCGGAAACCGAACTCAACCAGGGTTTCCTTGCGCGAGCGGTCACCCTTGAACATGGCGCCGATCTGCGGAATGGTCACATGCGATTCGTCGATCACCAGCAGCGCATCCGGCGGCAGGTAGTCGAACAGAGTCGGTGGCGGCTCGCCGGCGTTCTTGCCGGTCAGGTGCCGCGAGTAGTTCTCGATACCGTTGCAGAACCCGACCTCGGCCATCATCTCGATGTCGAACTGCGTGCGCTGTGCCAGGCGCTGCGCCTCCACCAGCTTGTTTTCCGCGTACAGCTGCTCAAGCCGCTCCTTCAACTCCACCTTGATCGTTTCCACCGCGGCCAGCACGCGCTCGCGGGTGGTGGCGTAGTGGGTCTTGGGGTAGACGGTGAAACGCTGCATGTTGCGCATCGTCTCACCGGTGAGCGGGTCGAACAGGGTGATCTTCTCGACCTCGCCGTCGAACAGCTCGATGCGCAGCGCTTCGCTGTCCGACTCGGCCGGGAACACGTCGATCACTTCGCCACGCACGCGGAACGTGCCGCGCTGAAGCTCGTACTCATTGCGCGTGTACTGCAGCTGGGTCAGGTGATTGATCAGGTCGCGCTGGTCGATGCGCTCGCCCTTGGACAGGATCAGGCGCAGCGACAGGTAGTCCTCCGGCGCACCCAGGCCATAGATCGCCGACACCGTGGCCACCACGATCGCATCCGGGCGCGACAGCAGGGTCTTGGTCGCGGCCAGCCGCATCTGCTCGATGTGCTCGTTGATCGAACTGTCCTTCTCGATGAAGGTGTCCGACGAAGGCACGTAGGCCTCCGGCTGGTAGTAGTCGTAGTAGCTGACGAAATACTCGACCGCGTTGTGCGGGAAGAACGCCTTGAACTCACCATACAGCTGCGCCGCCAGCGTCTTGTTCGGCGCCATGATCAGCGTCGGTTTCTGCACGTTCTGGATGACGTTGGCGATGGTGTAGGTCTTGCCCGAGCCGGTGACGCCCAGCAGGGTCTGCTTGGCGATGCCCGCCTCGAAGTTGCTGGTCAGCTTCGCGATGGCATCAGGCTGGTCGCCCGCCGGCGAATACGGCGAGACGAGTTCGAAACGGTCGCTCATGGTGTTGCCAGTTCCCGGGAAGGACAAGTATACGGGGCAAGGGGTGACGGCCGGCTGAGGGCTTTCCGGGCAGGCGGGCGCGGCAGTGCCTGATGGCGGCCGTCCCGCTGCGGCGCGAGGCTTGATGCCATGCATCGCACTCCCGCCCACTGTCGTTCAGCATCACGCGGCGTGCATCTGGTCGAGATGCTGGTGGTGATCGCCATCCTTTCCGTTCTGCTGGCCGTGGGCTGGCCGGCCCTGCGCCCGGTGCTGTTGCGGCAACGCGCCGACGCCCTGCAGCTGACCCTGCATGCCAGTCTTTCCAGCGCCAGAAGCGAGGCCCTGAAGCGCCGCGAACTGATCGGGCTGTGCGCCAGCGACGACGGTGAGCAGTGCTCCCGCGACTGGAGCGCAGGGTGGATCATCTATCGCAGCGGCAGGCACCGGGGGACACCAGCATCCGCCCAGGACATCCTGATCCACCATCAAGGCCGGACCGACATCGCCATCGTCGCCCAGGCCAGCGGTGGACGGCCGCTGCTGTTCTTCCAGCCTGACGGGCGCAGTCCCGGTGCCAATCTGACGCTGCGCATCTGCGCAGGAGACCGGCTGCATGGCAGGTTGGTCATCAACAACGGCGGCCGCATCCGCAGCGAGCGTGTCGACCGCACCCTTCCCTGCTGACGGGCCAAAACGACAAAAGCCGCGATTTCTCGCGGCTTTTGCAGTATCTGGCGCCCGAAGTTGGACTCGAACCAACGACCCCCTGATTAACAGTCAAGTGCTCTAACCGGCTGAGCTATTCGGGCGGGGAGGCGCATTGTACTGGGCGTTCAGAGGAAGATCAACACCTGATTTACCAGCAATCGGAAACCGTGCCGCTGGCCGTTTTGCGGTTGGCCTGGTCCACGCTCAGCGTCCCGCAGCTGTCCTTGGTCTGGTTGCCCTGGGGCGTCGCAGTCAGCGTGAACGAGGACGCCTTGCCATCGAACGTGATCGCGTACCGTGTGGTCCCGCCCTCGCGCGGCGACACCTTGCTGGGCAGCGCGAAGCCCGAGTAGTTGTTGTTCACCGAGTAGTAGCGCTCAGCACGCTGCGCGTATTCCACCAGGTCCGCCTTGGCCACGCCCCGGTGCGACTGGCGGATGTACTGCTGGTACGACGGAACGACAATCGCGGCCAGGATACCGAGCACGATCACCACGATCATCAGTTCGATGAGGGAGAAACCGTGCTGCTTGCCGGGACGACGCAGGGTACGGGAAAGAGTGTTCAGGCTCATGGGCATGTCTTCGTTACTGGATCTGGCGCCAGGATTGGCGACCGCAGGGATAAGGCACGTACATCGTCGGAGCACCCGCCACGTTGACCGCCATCCAGCAGGCACGTCCGCCTCGATCGGCACCCTTTGCCAGGCGCGGCATCACCGAGACATTGACGTCCTTCACCGGTGCGGTGCCGCCGGTGTCGAGACTGACGCCAGCCGTGCCCGCTCCGTAGGGCGTACCGGTAATGGACCCGACCCGCGCCTGCTCCAGCGATGCAACGCCCGAGATCGGATTGAGGCCAAACAGCCAGTTGCTTCCCTCGGTCGAACAGCCACGGCCACCCGCGGTGGGCATGTAGGTAGGCATGAACACCGTTCCCGACGCCACGGCAGGATTACCAACAAAGCGCTCACCTGCGCCGGGCAGTGCAATGCTCCATCCGCGCGCCGCGCCGGAGAAGGGTGTGGCCGTGACCGTGCGCAACTTGTTGGTGGTGGTCACTGTATAGGCCATCAGATTGGCGGGCACGATCGTGGCCTCCGGCTGGTCCTTGCTGGTGTCGTTGACACCGTACAGCGACTGCGCGGTGAGATCCTGGGGGTCATTGTCGAAGGAGAAGCTGCCGGTACCCAGCACCAGCATCACGCCACCACCGGGTCCGGTCACGGCGGTCATGCCACCGGTAATCGGCTGGCGATACACCTGGTTGTTGTTGTTGGTCTGGCGCGCCGTGGTGAACACCGGCGTGGTGACCGAGGTCGCCGTGCTTTCCAGGTCGAACTTCCACAGCGCGCCGCGCTGGTCGGCCGCATAGATCGTGTCCGCCAGGCCGTCACGGCCACGTACACGCCCCGTCCCACCGGCGCTGTCTGCGCGCCAACGGTCGACAGCCACGATGTTGCCCAGGCCATTGTCACCGGCAGGTGCGGTTGCTGCGGCCTCGGTAGCAGTGATCATCCGCACCGCGCCCGATCCCAGGTCGACCACGAACAGCACGGCCTTGCGGCTGAGGCTGTTGTAACCGTTGCCGAAGATCGCTTTCCACGCCACCCCGGTCCCTTCCTTCACCGGCACGATCACCGGCTTGCCAAGGACATGGCCGATGTTCGCCTTTACGGTGCTATCGAGCCCCGGCGCCACGTCACTGATTTCCCACAGGCGATTGCCGGTACCGAAGCTGGACGGCGTGGTCACATCCAGCGCGAACACCGAGCGCCCACCGGCGCCCGCCGTACCGACCAGCGCCGTGGCCCAGTTGCCACCGATCTGTGCGTCCGCCACCGCGATCGGTCCATCCACGTAGTAGCGATGACGGAAGCGCTGGTCGGACTTGTTGGCCGCCACGTAGGGATACAGCAGGTTGGCCATGTGGCCCAGCGCGGTTCCAGGGATGTAGGCGAAGGTCTCGCTGCCACCGGCACCGTCACTTACGCCACTGCCGTTCATGCCACCGTCGAAGGCATGCAGCATGCCGTCATTGGCACCGACATAGACCATGTAGCGGCCATTGTTGCGCTTGCGGGTCAGATACGTGGCATACGAGGTCGCCATCGCGGTGCTGATGCGCTGGTAGCCATAGTCGTCGCGGGGCGAACTGATCACCGGGCTGGAATTGACGATGTCGCCCAGCACGGTGGTACGGGTGCGATAGATGCCCCCCGAATTGCGTACTTCGCGCGATGCGTCGCCGCGCAGATAAGCCATGGCCGTGGCGATGTCGCCGCCCAGCTTTTCAGCCTCGGTCGCGGAACAGCGCGCAATGCCCGGATACTGCTTCTCATCCTTGTTGCAGAGGTCGCTGAAGGCGATGTTGGTGCTGCTGAAGTCAACTGCAGCATTGCCCTTGGTGGCAACGATGGTGCGCGAACGCTGCGCTCCCAGTTTCTCCGCCGCTTCCCACACCTGCGTGTACTCGGTCTGCTGCGTCTTGTCGTTCACCGCAAGCTTGGATGCCTTCAGGCGACTGAACCAATCGGTTTCCTCGTTGGCCACTTCGAACTGGGGTGTGACCGCCAGCGACCCGGTACCGATACGCGCGCCGGTCAGGCCCTGGCTGCCCGAAGGCGCTGGCCCGGAGGTGACCGACGACAGCACCCGGCGCATGGCCGCGGTGATGTCTGCCGGAGTACGCGCGTTGATGTACTCACCGCGGGTATTGGTCGCGGCGTGCCAGATGTCATCCACGGTGCTGGGGTTGTCGTTCTGGCGACTTGGCCAGTTGCTGTAGACCGCCGAATCGGTATACGGGTTCTGCTGCTTGTCAGGGTCGAACAGGTTGCCACGCGCACCCAGGGTGATCCCGTAGAAGTTGATATGCAGGTTCTTGTTGCAGTCCAGCGACTTGTCGGTACTGGTCGCGCACTGCTCCGGCACCGGCACATTGCCCTTGGGCATCGCGGTATCGGTGCGCAACGGATTGACGTAATAATACGCCGCGATATCAGCCATCGTATCCGAGTTGCTGTCCTTGAACGGGGCACCCATGGCACCGTCAATGTTCCCTGGGGTGGGAATCGAACTCGATGGGAACCCGTTGCCGTTGTTGCTGTAGCCATCGGTGAACAGCATCACCGCGTTTTTCTGGCAGGAAAGCTTGATGGGGGCCGCATCGTCGGTTCGCATGAACTGCAGGCCGGCCGCATTTACCGCATTGCGGTTTGGCGTGCCACCGCTGGCCGTCAGTGCGATCATGTCGTTATACAGCTGAGTCTTCTGACCAATCAGGCTCATGTCCTGGATCGTTAGACGCTTCGCAGCATCCGTCGAGCTGTTGTACTTCAGGAAATCGTTGATCCTGAAATAGCCGACATACATATCGTTGACATTCAACGCATGCGTCATGCCCGCGATCATCGCGCGGTTGCGGTTTCCGTAGTAGGTAAACCAGTTGGCGAAGTTCTGCATTGCCGCCGCATCACTTGCCGTGAGCACGTACTTCCACATGTGGCAACCCTTGCCGCAGGCATCCAGGACCTTGGTCCGATTGTTGCCCGCGTTGGCATAGGCATTGGGCGTTCCTGCCAACTGCGGATAGGGGTCGCCATCGCTCTTGAAGGGCATATAGAACGTCGCAGGCGTGTACTCCAACGACGCGTTGGCCGCGGACGACCATGAGGTCCCAGATTTGTTCTCCTGCACGGAACTGAACCGTCCGGAGTCGGATACGGTCATGTATCGCTGGCCCGGCGGGGCATACATGCCGTCCTGCATGCGCTGCACATCCCAGGATCGAGTTCCCAGGTAGCTGCTCGATACATTTACGACATAGTTGCTGTCATTCTGGTTACGCGGATCAATGAGCGCGGCGCTGGCGACCGATGCCGGGTAGGATTCAACAGCCTCATTGACGATACGGAGCCAGGGTTGATACTGGATCGAGGGATCGTAGTAGGCTGGATTGTAGGCAGCGGATCGGGCAAACCCGAACACGTCCAACGCAGGGATTCCGAGATAACTGGTGTTGATCCGCGGCCCCGGCAACAGGTAGAAATAGTTGCACTGCCCATCGTTGTAGGGCCTGTTCCACGAATCGTAAGCGATGATGTCATCCGGTTTGTTCAGGACCCCGGCCGACTTGAAGAAGCTCTTGCGCGCGTTGCTCCAGCACGCCGTTCCATCCTGCCCTGGGAACTGAGTCTGAAAGGTCATCGAACCCGAATCATCCACCGCCATGATGAATGACGGCGGCGCGGAGACCTTCAGGTTCATCGGGTGCTGCGACAATGTGCCCTGCGCCTGCGCGGCGAACAGGTTCATCGCAAGCCAGGTGCCGCCAGCCACCGCCAGCAACAGCCCGGAGCCGGCCAGGATCTTGATCTTTCGGGTCGCCATGACCGGGTTCCTCAAAGCTTGAAAACAGTGTCGACAGCCGCCGAGGAAGTACCCTCGTTGCTGGTGGCGGCATCGCGATCGGAGCCGAACGCGGTGATCTGGTAGACGCGGGTGGGCTCTTCGCTTTCCGGCGTGCCCATGCCCAGCGTCGATTCGCCCTGGATGCAGGCGTCGATGCGGCGCACGCTGACCACCGGCGCCGCCGACAGTTTCTGCTCTCCCACCCAGCGGGTGGGATCGAAGCCGTCATCGCAGATGCGCTTGATGGCGTCAGCCTTCAACGAGCCGCCGTCGCCGGTATTGTTGTCGATCTCCTCGATCGACCGCTCGGCGTCACGGACCGCCCGCTCGCTGGCCTGGAACGCCACGTTGGCGGCCCGGTAGTTGGAGGACATGCGCTCCTGCATGCTCGCCACCTGCATGCCGACCACGCCGATCAGCGACAGCAGGATCAACAGCATCAGAGCCACGTACAGCACCGCACCGCGCTGCTGCGTACGCCCCTGCAATCGACGGGAGACGGAGGGCTTCATGGGTCAGTTCCCGAACAGTCGGTTGCGCAGTGCCACGGACACCTCGTAGGAGGCACGGTAACGATCGTCGTAGGTCGTGGGCGGATTGAAGCCAACGCCGAGCACGCCCAGCTGGGCCACGGCCGTATTGGCCTGCTCGGCCGCGGCGCGCTGCGGGCTGCGCACCAGCAGTCCAAACTGCACCAGGCCAACCCGTCGCCACGCGGCGACAGCGGCAGCATCGGTACCGGTACTGACCCCGCTGGCAGTCTTCTGGAAGGCGATTACCCCGGTCGGCGGCGCGGTGCTGCTGATCGCCGTCTCGGTATCCTGGCCGTAGAGGAACTGCAGGCTCTCAATGCCTTCCACCAGCTCCTCACCGGTGGCGAACGTATTGTCGCCAGCGCCACGCGCGCGGTACAGCGCGGGTTCGCCGGCGGTATTCGTTGCCACGTAGTACGCCATCGATTCCACCCGATAGACCATGGTCACCGCGTTGTTGGCCGAATACGCCGAGAGATCGGCTTTGCTGGCCGTGATCGTGCTGCCGGCGATTTTTCCGGCAAACACGTCCACTTTGCTGCAATCGGCCACGGCAAACGCCGAGGGCGTGGTGACGGCACCGGCCGACAGGCGGGCCGCCGCGTCACTGGCGATCGTGATGTCCGGCGAAGTACCGGAGCCGATGGACAGCACCGGCGAGCCTTCCGGCGCCAGGTAGCGCATCACGATGATGTCGCTGCCGCCAAGCGGTTTGGGCTTCAGATTGGTGATCGCCGACGGCGTGCTGCCGGCAGCCCCCCAGCTTGCGCCGAGGGTCAGCTTGTTGCCAGGCGCGGTGCCCTGTGCCTCGTAACCCTGGATCGGCACCGAAAAGTCCATCGGGCTGCCATCACCCGACTTCACGCCGGCAATGTTGACCTTGACACTGTCCTGGGCGCGCACCAGGTGCGCCTGGTCATTCACGCAGCCCATGTGCCCGGCCATCCGGATGTCGCGCTCGAGGAACTCCAACGCGAATCGGGCGTTCTCCTGGGTGCGCGCGACACCTTCGGACAGCTGTGAGGCCGCCCGCGAAGCCATGAAGATCTGGGTCACGCCCAGCATCAGCACCAGGCCGATGACCAGCGAGATCAGCAGTTCAACCAGCGAGAGGCCAGCCGCATGGCTGGCAGCGGAAGGCGCGCGCTTCATAGACGGGTAACCAGGGTGAACGTGGTGATGCTGTCGGGATTGGCTGCGTTCCATCGCTCGTCTCCCCAGCCGATGCCCACCGTGACCAGACCATCATTGACGGTCACGTTGGCGCTGGCCTTGCCTCCCAGCACCTTGACGACCTGGCATTGCCAGCGCGCCACGTTCGCCTTGGAGGCTGTCACGTCGGCACTGTTGGGCCAGGTGCAGGGGCCAGCCGGCGCGGTGACCGAGCCGGCAGTGAAGGAGGCCTTGGTGTATTCGCCACCGTTGAGGGTTTCGCTGCGCTGTACGCGCATCAGCTCGATCAGATCGTAGGCCAGGCTGGTGGCCTGGGTGCGCTGGCTGGCGCTCTGCACGAACCGCACGTTCATGGTCTGCAGCAGCGCAAAGCCAAGCAGGCCGAACGCCAGCACCAGCAGCGCGATCAGCACCTCGATCAGGCTGAAGCCACGACTGCGGGCAGGCCCGCCCATGCCGGAACGACGACGTTTCATTTGCAGGTTCCTGCGGTGGAGCGGACCTGCCCGGAGAACAGGACGGTCAGGGTCCGCATGGGGTCACCCGTCTTGCAGCCTTGCGGCACCAGGCTCACGACCTGGTCGGCGGACGCGCGGCGGCGCCCCTGGGAATCGAAGGTGATGACGGTTGGGCTGGGAGCCTCGACCGCCAGGCTGCTGCTGCCCTTGGAGAAGCGCAGCACGCTTTCGCTGCCGCTGACGGAGCCATCGCCATCGGCGTCGCCCCAGGCCAGCATGCCCTTGCTCCACTCACCATCGCAGGACGTGCCGTTGCTGCTGCCGCACACCCCGCCACCATGGCGGTTGCGGATGGCCTCGCTGCGAGCGAGCGACAACAGACCGATCACCTCGTTGTTGGTGGTGGTCAGCCGGTTCGAGCGCATCGCGGTGCGGAAGCTGGGATAGGAGATGCTGGCCAGAATGACCAGGATGACCAGCGTGATCATCAACTCGACCAGCGTGAAGCCGTTTTGCCGGCGCAAAGACATTGGACGCTCCCCAGCGTGTTGATGGCCACGATGGGCCATCGTCCCGCCACCGGCAAGCGGCGGCAGGATGAACGGTCAATCCAGGGCGACGGGCGTCAAAGCCTTGACGACCCGCACCTTCCCACCCCGGCCGGCGCGATCCCCATCGCGCCGGCCCGGGCTCAGGCCAGCACCTGGTAGCAGGGCTGGTATTCGCCAGAGATCTTCATCCGGCGCTGCTCGACGAAAGCGCGCAGCAACGCGTCCAGCGCCTGCATCATGTCCGGGTCGCCATGGATCTGGAACGGTCCGAACTGTTCGATGCGACGCATGCCGTCTTCCTTCACGTTGCCGGCGACGATGCCCGAGAACGCGCGGCGCAGGTCGGCCGCCAGCGCGTGCGGCGCACGCCCGTGGTGCAGGTCCAATGCGGCCATCGCCTCGTGGGTGGGCACGAACGGCTGCTGGTACTCCCACGGAATCTCGATCGACCAGTTGAAGAAGAACGAGTCCTTCTGCGCCAGGCGGTGCTCGCGCACGCGCTTGATGCCATTGGCCATCTTCTTCGCCACCGCCACCGGGTCGCCGATGATGATCTCGTAGCGCTCGGCGGCCGCGTCACCCAGGGTCAGACGGATGAAGCGGTCGATCTGCTCGAAGTACGGCGCCGCCACGGTCGGTCCGGTCAGGATAAGCGGGAACGGCAGGTCCTTGTTTTCCTCGCGCAGCAGGATGCCGAGCAGGTACAGGATCTCCTCGGCGGTACCGACGCCACCGGCGAACACGATGATGCCGTGGCCGATGCGGACGAAGGCCTCCAGGCGCTTCTCGATGTCCGGCATGATCACCAGGTGGTTGACGATCGGGTTCGGCGACTCGGCGGCGATGATGCCCGGCTCGGTCAGGCCGATGTAGCGCGTCACGGTACGGCGCTGCTTGGCATGTGCGATCGTGGCACCCTTCATCGGACCCTTCATCGCGCCCGGGCCGCAGCCGGTGCAGATGTCCAGGCCGCGCAGGCCCAGTTCATAGCCCACCTGCTTGGTGTACAGATACTCGTCGCGCGAGATCGAGTGGCCGCCCCAGCACACCACCAGGTTCGGGTCACCCGGGTTGAGGATGCGCGCATTGCGCAGCAGGCCGAACACCGCGTTGGTGATGCCCTCGGACGACTCCAGCTCGGCCGCGTAGGCAGGGCCCATCTCGATGGCCATGTAGGCCAGGTCACGCACCACGGCGAACAGCAGTTCGGCAACACCGCGGATGATCTCGCCATCGACGAAGGCCATGGCCGGTGCGTTGACCAGGTCGATGCGCACGCCGCGATCCTGCTGCGCGACCTGGATGTCGAAATCGGGATACAGATCGCGCGCCGCGCGCGGATCGTCAGAGGCACTGCCGCTGGTCAGCACGGCCAGCGCGCAGCGGCGCAGCAGCTCGTGCATGCCGCCGGCAGAGGCATCGCGCAGGCGGGCCACTTCGGCCCGCGACAGCACATCCAGCCCACCGCGCGGGTAGATCCGTGCGTCCTGCACCGGCAGTGCGCGGGCTGATTTTTCGTTCGTGGTCATGTCCAATTTTTTGCTTCCTTCAAGGTTTCCGACTGTACTGCCGCCCCCTTAAAAAGCAAAACGGCCGGGAAGCCCGACCGTTGGATGTGTGCTCCCCGCGTTCGCCTTTCCGGGACCGCATCGGCGGCGTTGGCACCGCGCACATTTCCGGATGCTACGCCGATGCAGAGTGGCCCGCAAGGACTTTCGCCTGAACGGAAAACGGCCGGGTTTCCCCGGCCGTTTTCACTTACCGCTTCAGGCTCTGATTGATCAGAACTTGTACTTCACAGTCAGCTGCATGGACCAACGCGACACGGCAGTGTTGCCCTTGTCGTTGTTGTTTTCCTGGATCGACGAATCATCCGCACCGGTGAACGAGTACACATACTTCCCGGTGGCCGGATCGATACCTGCGAAGTTGCCCACGCGGCGGGTTGCATAGAAGCCGTAGTCGTCGATCAGGCCCCACTTCTTGTTCAGCAGGTTGCCGACATTCATGATGTCGAGGGCGACTTCACCCTTGTGACCCTTCACGAAGCCCGGGAATTCCTGGCTGATGCGGACGTCGAAGCTGTTGACCCACTTGGCGCGGTGCGAGTTGGCCGGGACCACGCTGCCACGGTAGGCATCGAGTTCCGGGTTCTGCGCCAGCCAATCGAAGAACTTCTTCTCCATCGTTGCGCCGCCAGTGAACAGCACGTCGCCCACACCCTTCGGCACGTAGAACAGATCGTTGCCGATCGCACTGTCGCCGTTGGCATCGTTGTAGAACACGTAGCTGTACGGACGGCCCGAGCGACCTTCGTAGAACAGGCCGATACGGGTAGCGTTGTCACCGAAGAAGTTGTGCTTCCACTCCAGGGTGCCGGTGATACGGTCCTTGATCGCATAGCGCGAGTTGTACGCGATGTTCTCGTTGGCGTTCAGGATCTGGGTGTTGTTCCAGTTCGAGGTGTTCTGCGAGCTGGTCAGCGGGCTCACTTCCTTCGACTGGGTGTAGGTGTAACCCAGCGACCAGCCCCAGTTCTCGGTCAGCGGCTTGGCCAGCGAGAAGGTAGCCTGGCTGCCACGACCCTTGTCGGTGTTGCGCAGCAACATCACGTCACCGATGTTGTTCGGACGGTTGGCGCGGTTCAGCGCGCCGTTGGTGCCGTTTTCCATACCAAGGTTGTCGCCGGAACGGCTGTCGATCTTGCTGTTGGCCTGATTCAGACCTGCCGGGTTCCAGTAGAGCTCACGACCGTCCTGCGCCGAAACGAAGGTCGCACCCTTGCCCTTGCCGTCCGTCAGGTCCAGACGTTCGAAGTACAGACCATCCTTGACCTTGGTGAACAGCACTTCAGCCGACGCCACGATGCCGTACCACGGCAGCTCATGGTCGAACGCCAGGTTGGCCTTCCACACCGACGGCAGGCGGGTGCCCGGAGCGATAATGTCCACGTTCTGGCGAGCAATGATCTTCGACGGATCCGGAATGAACGGATTGTCGGCATCAGCACTGAAACCACCCGGGTTGCCACTGACGTTGTACTCAACGTAGTTCAGACCGGTGTTCTGGTAGGCACCTGCCAGCCACACGTTCGGTGCTGCACCGCCGAACAAGCCAACGCCACCACGCAGCTGAGTCGGACGATCGCTGTCGAAGGTGTAGTTGAAGCCAACACGCGGCTGGAACAGGCTCTTGTCCACCAGCTTGGTGTTGTCGTAGCCGTAGCGCGACTGGATGTCGGTGTTGTACTTGTTCTGGCTGGTGAAGTCCGGGATATCGAGACGGACACCAAACATCAGGCTCAGGTTGTAGTTGATCGCCCAGGTGTCCTGGATGAACAGGCCAGTGTTCTTCAGATGGAACTTGGCCGGAATATCATCCAAGCTGCCACCCGGACGCGGCACCCGCAGCTGGTAGCCGTTGGCGGTACCCTTCAGGAACGACGCCAAGTCGCGGAAGTCATACGCGCCGTACAGATTACGGCCGTAGAAGTTCATCAGGTTATTGTCGGTGTAATCGAAACCGAACTTGACGGTGTGGTCACCGATGTACCAGGTACCAGCACCGAAGGCGCTCAGCTCCTTCGACTCGACCAAGTTGGTGTGAGTGTTCTGCTCGGTGCCCAGGTACAGCGAGTTGTTGCCGAAGCGCACGCGCATCTGCGGCAGGTGCGAGGCCGCGACACGATTGGACGAGTAGTCCTTGTGCGAAACCTTGAACTCGGTCGAGAAGTTCTCAGACCAGTCACTGAACAGTTCACCCATCCAGGTTTCGTACTGGGTCGGCTGGGTGTACCAGAAGTCACTCAGCGACAGCGCGCTGCTGCTGACCTGCGGGAAGCGGACGACGTCCTGCTTCATCTTGTTGTAGCGCAAGGCCGCACGGTGGTTCTCGTTGATGTTCCAGTCGAGCTTGACGGCGTACTCTTCGATCGTCGTCTTGTTGTTCAGACCGTCAACGCCGCCGACCGGATAGCCCAGATCACTCATGCGCTTCTGGACTGCCGAGATATCGGCGTCACTGATGCCGCCCTTGGACGGATCCTTGTTGTACGGGCTGTCACTCAGGCTCACGCCGCCGCCGCTACGCTCGTACTTTTCATAGTTGGTGAAGAAGAACAGCTTGTCCTTGAGGATCGGACCGCCGAACGTCATGCCGTAGGTCTTCTCGTCCTTGAAACCATTGAAGTCCGACTTGTCACCTTCCAGGCGCGAACGGACCATGTCCTTGTCGCGGTACGAGCCGTACACGGTGCCGTGGAACTCGTTGGTACCCGACTTGGTCACGGCGTTGATCACCGCACCGGTACCGCCGGAGATGGTGGTGTCGTAGTTGGCCAGGTCGATGTTGATTTCCTGGATGGCGTCCATCGACACCGGCTGACGCTCGGTCGGCAGGTTGTTGGAGCCCAGGCCGAACGGATCGGAGGCGCTGATGCCGTCGATGCGGATGGCGTTGTAGCGGGTGTTCTGGCCACCGGCCGAGATCGCACCGTCAGCCTTGCTGACCTGCGAGATGCGCGGGTCCAGGCGGATGTAGTCCTGGATGTTGCGGTTGGCCGACGGCAGCGCGTCCATCGTTTCGCGGGTCACGTTGCTGCCGGTGCCCATCTTGTTGGCGCTGAACAGGTCCAGGCCGCCGGCGGTCGCAACAACGTTCACCGCGTCCAGGTTGGTCGCAGCCAGGTCACCGCCCAGGTTGGCGTTGACGGTGTTGACCTGGTTCAGGTTCAGGTAGACACCCTCTTCGGTCTTGGTACCTTCACCGGACTTGGTGATGGTGATGGTGTACGGACCACCCACGCGCAGGCCGCGCGCGTTGTATCGACCCGACGCATCGGTGGTGGCACGCGAAACGGTGCCCGACTCGGTGTGGGTGATGGTGACTTCAGCGCCGGCGACAGGCTGGCCTGCGGCGGACATCACCTGGCCGCCGACACCGGCAGAGGTGCTCTGGGCGAAGGCGGGAGCGGCGGCGAGCGCAG
This sequence comes from Stenotrophomonas sp. YJH_SMC_12-1, assembly GCF_059370935.1. NCBI lineage: Bacteria > Pseudomonadati > Pseudomonadota > Gammaproteobacteria > Lysobacterales > Lysobacteraceae > Stenotrophomonas > Stenotrophomonas sp. YJH_SMC_12-1. The sequence goes on from NZ_JCAFUD010000008.1 coordinate 172,385, forward strand.
CCACGAGACCAAGGGTGAGCTTGGACATCCGGAGTGGGTGGGTCATTTTTCGGTAGCCTCGATGCGAGTTGGCGATGGCGGAAAAAAAGCGCATCCAAACAGCCCTGCGGGTGGCTGGTCGGAGATTTATCTGGGGTTCCCTACCGCTTGGCTGAAGGCAGCCATAACGGTTAACACTAGATTAACACGCTACGCCATCAATGTGACGGTTGTGCGACAAACGGCACCGGATCGCAACGCAATCGTGACGGGTTCTTCACTCCGCCTTTCCCCCGGCCTCATTCCGGCAGGAGCGCCTCACTGGCGTCGAGAACCCGGCCCCGCCAGGCAAGCCCAGCGCCGGACAGCAGGGTCACGGCCGCCGCAGCGGCGGCCTCCGGGCCCCGGGCGGCCGGGTCCTGGTCGACGGAATAGGCCCTGGCGCGCAGCGCCGTGCGCAGGGGGCCCGGATACAGGCCGCTGACCCGCACCGGGCTGCGGCCGAGTTCGTCATGAAGGCTGGTGATGAGCCCGCGCAGGCCATGCTGGGCCACACCGTATCCCCCCCAATAGGCCTGCCCCACCCGTTCGGAGGCATCGACCGCAAACACCAGGGCCGCGTCCTCGCGCTGCCGCAGCAGCGGCAGGCAGGCCTGGGCCAGCCACGCCGGGGCAGTGAGCGTGACATGCACCGCACGGGCGAAACTGGCCGGGTCGGCCAGTTCGAACGGGGTCAATCCGGGGAAATGGGCGGCACAGACCAGCACTCCATCCAGGCGCCCCAGCTCGCGCTGCAGGGCCTGGGCCAGTTCGGCATAGTCGTCGGGGCCCGCACCCTCCAGATCCAGCGGATACAGCAGCGGTTCCGGGCCGACGGCCTGGACCTGGGCGTAGACACGGTCCAGGCGGCGCGGCTTGCGGCCCAGCAGGACCACGGTGGCCCCGGCGGCGGCGGCGGCAACGGCCGCCGCACTGCCCAGCCCACCGCCGGCGCCGGCAACCAGCACCACGCGATCCTGCAACGGGCGGCCATCGAGCGCCCCGTTGGTCGGTGACGTCGATGGCCAGGCACTCATCCCTGGGTCGCCTCTTCGACGATGCGCTTGAGCTCGCCGGCTTCAAACAGTTCCAGGACGATGTCGCAGCCGCCGATCAGCTCTCCATTGATGAACAGCTGCGGGAAGGTCGGCAGGTTGGAGAACCGCGGCAGGTTGGCGCGGATCTCGGGTTCTTCCAGCACGTTGACGGTGCGCAGGGTGACCGCGCCGGCTGCCATCAACGCCTGTACGGCGCGGCTGGAGAAACCGCACATCGGGTATTGCGGGGTGCCCTTCATGAACAGCACGAGTGGGTAACGATCGACCTCGGCCTGGATTTGCTGCATTACCGCCACAACCTCACTCCTTGCTTCGCCGGACAAACCGACCGCGGTGGTCGGCTAGACTGCCCACGGTAGCCGCCATTGTAAGCGGATGGAACCGGCTGCCGCCGCCCCTCTGGCCACGAACCTGTCCATGCCTGTCGAATTGCCTGCCCTGCCCTACCTTTCCGGCTCCCTGCAGCCGCACCTGTCCGCACAGACCCTGGAGCTGCACCACGGCCGCCACCATCGCGCCTACGTGGATGCGGTCAATGCCGGCATCCTCGGCACCGAGTGGGAAGACGCGTCACTGGAAGAGATCGTCCGCCAGGCCCAGGGCAAGCTGTTCGATGCGGCCGCCCAGGCGTGGAACCACGGCTTCTACTGGCAGTGCCTGCGGCCTCGTGGCGGTGGCGAACCGCAGGGCCGCCTGGGCGAGCTGGTGAAGCGTCAGTTTGGCGACGTGCAGCGCCTGCGCGAGGAATTCAACCGCACCGCGCTGGGCCTGTTCGGCTCCGGCTGGGTGTGGCTGGTGCAGCATCCGGGCGGGCAGCTGGGCATCCAGGCGACCCGCAATGCCGGCACGCCGCTGACGGGTGAAAGCACGCCGCTGCTGTGCTGCGATGTCTGGGAGCACGCCTACTACACCGACTACCAGAATGATCGCGCGCGCTATCTGGACGCGTTCTGGCAGATGGTCAACTGGGAATTCGCTGAGAGCCAGCTACGCTGAGGCAACGGCTCCGCCCCGGGGTGGTGCCGGCCGCTGGCCGGCATCCCCATCGGTGTACAGAGATGGCGAATCTGCCGGCCAGCGGCCGGCACTACCGGAAAGCAGAGCGTGGCTTCACGCGTTCTCGTGCGCGGCCACCGCATCCATCACCCGCGCCGAGTACACCAGCGCCGCACCGGCATTGAGCGACACCGCCACACCCAGCGCCTCGGCGATTTCCTCGCGGTTGGCACCGTGCTTCAGCGCGGCATCCACGTGCACGGTGATGCAACCGTCGCAGCGGGTGGTCACCGCCACCGCCAACGCGATCAGCTCGCGGGTCTTCGCATCGAGGTGGTTGGTCTGCGCGCCAGCGTTGGCCAGGGTGGCGTAGCCCTTGACCGTATCCGGTGAGAGCCTGCCGATCTCACCGATACGGCCCTTCAGTTCCTTGCGGTAGGCATTCCAGTCGAGCATGGTCGTGACTCCTGTAAAAGGAGTTCCACGCTACCACCGGGAATGTTGCGCCGACGCCTGCACCGGCGCGCCACAGCGTTGCACTGCCGGCCAGCGGCCGGCACTACCGGACTCAGCGATTGCGCAGCGCGTGCACCGCCGGCGCCACCTGGGCCTGGCGATCCAGCTCCAGGCCGACCTGCTCCAGCGCATCGGCCAACGCGGCAGCATCGTCATCGCGCAACGTGGCGTGGCCGACCTTGCGGCCTTCGCGCGGCTCCTTGCCATAGTCGTGCCAATGGCCGCTGGCCTGGCCCAGCACCGGTGCCGGGTCCGGCATCGCACCCAGCCAGTTCAGCATGCAGGCGTGGCCAAGCATGCGGGTGCTGCCCAGCGGCAGGCCCAGCACGGCACGCAGATGGTTCTCGAACTGCGAGGTCTCGCTGCCCTCGATGGTCCAGTGGCCGGAGTTGTGTACGCGCGGCGCCATCTCGTTGGCCAACAGCTCGCCATCGCGACAGAACAGCTCCAGCGCGAACACGCCGACGTACTGCAGGTGCTCGGCGACACGGCGGGCATAGCCGATCGCGGCCTGCTGCTCGGCATCGGACAGCACAGCCGGTGCCACGCTGGCCGACAGCACGCCGTCGACATGCCAGTTGCCGGTGACCGGCCAGGCTTCGAAGCTGCCATCGCGGCCACGCACGGCGACCACGCTGACCTCGCGCTGGAACGCCACGAAGCCTTCCAGGATCAGGCCGGTACGCTCGACCTGCGCGCCCAGTGCATCCCACGCGGCGTCGATGTCGGCCTCGCTGCGCAGGCGGAACTGGCCCTTTCCGTCATAACCAAGGCGGCGGGTCTTGAGGATGCACGGCAGGCCGAACTCAGCCGCCTTCGCAGCCAGCTCGTCACGGCTGCGGATATCAGCGAAGGCCGGCAGCGGGATGCCCAACTGCTGGAACAGGGTCTTCTCGCTCAACCGGTCCTGGGCCACCGCCAGCGCGGCCGGCGGCGGATAGACCGGCACGCGGTTGGCCAGGAACTGCGCGCTGTCTGCGGGCACGTTCTCGAAATCGAAAGTGACCACATCGACCTTGGCGGCGAACTCCGCCAGCGCGTGGCGGTCATCGAAGGCACCGACGGTGAGCGGCGCCAGCGGGCCACTGCAGGCGTCGGCCGCCGGGTCGTACAGCTGGAAGCGCAGTCCCAGCGGCGCACCGGCCAGGACCATCATGCGGGCGAGCTGGCCGCCGCCCAGGATGCCGACGGTCAGGCTCATTGGCGCGGATCGTCGTGGGCCATCACGTGTTCGGTCTGGCGTGCACGGAAGGCGTCGAGCGCCTGGCCGATCGCCGGCTGGTCGCTGGCCAGCATCGCAGCAGCGAACAGCGCCGCGTTGGACGCTCCGGCATTGCCGATGGCGAAGGTGGCGACCGGGATGCCGGCCGGCATCTGCACGATCGACAGCAGCGAATCCATGCCGTTGAGGGCCTTGGACTGCACCGGCACGCCCAGCACCGGCACGGCGGTCTTGGCGGCGATCATGCCCGGCAGGTGGGCGGCCCCGCCGGCGCCGGCGATGATCGCGCGCAGGCCACGCGGACCCGCCTGCTCGGCGTAACTGAACAACACATCCGGCGTCCGATGCGCGGACACCACCTTCACTTCGAACGGAACACCCAGGGCTTCAAGCTTCTGGGCGGCGTGCTGCATGGTTTCCCAGTCGGAACGGGAACCCATGACGATGCCGACAAGCGGCGCGATCGGGTTGGGGGTCATTGGCCGTCACCTGCCTTAAAGACGTATTCTAGCCATCTTCCACGCAAGACGAAGAACCATGGATCGCAAGCTGCTCGACCTGCTGGTGTCGCCGGACACCCGCCAGCCCCTGTCCCTACTGGATGGCAAGGGCCTGGAAGCCCTCAACAAGGCCATTTCCGCCGGCGCGGTGAACAAGGCCGATGGCAACCCGCTGGCGCAGCCACTGCGCGAAGCGCTGGTCACCCGCGACCGCAAGCAGGTGTTCCGCGTTGACGACGGCATCCCGGTGCTGCTGGCCGAGGAAGCCATCCCGACCGCCCAGATCGCCGACTTCCCGGCCGCATGAGCGCGCTGCCGACGCCGGATGCGGCCGTTGTCGCCGCCGATGTCGCGCGTGCGCTGGCCGAGGACCTGGGCAGCGGCGACGTCACCGCCGCCCTGCTGCCCGACCAGGCCGACAGCGCTTACCTGCTGTGCAAGCAGGACGGGGTGATTGCCGGCCGTCCGTGGTTCGACGCCACCCACCGCGCACTCGACCCGGACGTGCGCATCGAATGGCGTGTCTCCGAAGGTGACGCAGTCACCGCAGGCACCGTGCTGGCCCTGCTGCACGGGCGCAGCCGCAGCCTGGTCAGCGCCGAGCGCACCTCGCTGAACTTCCTGCAGACGCTGTCTGGCACCGCCACCACCACTGCCCGCTACGTGGCGGCGGTGGCCGGTACCGGCACGCGCATCCTCGACACCCGCAAGACTCTGCCTGGCCTGCGCCTGGCGCAGAAGTACGCGGTGCGCTGTGGCGGCGGTGACAACCACCGCTTCGGCCTCTATGACACGGTGATGCTGAAGGAAAACCACATCCGTGCCGCCGGTTCGCTGGCCGCGGCGGTGGCCGCCGCGCGCCGGCAATGGCCCGCGCTGCCGCTGGTGGTCGAGGTCGAGGACCTGGCCCAGCTGCGCCAGGCGCTGGAAGCCGGTTGCGAGCGCATCCTGCTGGATGACTTCAGCCCCGACCTGCGCCGCGAGGCAGTGCGCATCACGGCGGGCCGCATTCCGCTGGAAGTATCCGGCAGCGTGGGCCTGGGTGGCCTGCGTTCGATCGCCGAGGACGGCGTTGACTGCATCTCCATCGGTGGACTGACCAAGCACGTGCAGGCCATCGATCTGTCGCTGAAGCTGGGCCCGCCGCCGGGTTGAGGCCTGGCGTGGGGGCCGATTCCTTTTCCATGGAAAAGGGATCTGACCCCGTTCTCACACCCGGCGTTCACGACAGCGCTGCGACGCTGAGGTATCCCCCACAGGAGCCGCGCATGCGCCGGATGCTCTTGCCTGCCTGCCTGCTGCTGGCCGCGGCTCCGTTGTCCGCAGCGGCCGCCGAGGCCTGCGATGTTCCGCCCCGCTTCGGTCTGAGTCCGTTGGCGGTGGCCATCCGCAACACCGCCTGCAATGAGCACCGGCTCTGGTACCGGCCCTTCATCGATCGTGAAGGCCGTGCCGCCAGCCTCAGCGTCACCGAGGCCGAAAGCGATCACCTGGCAGACAATGGCCTGATCGCCTGGCAGCGCGTGGCCGGCTACTGGCGCAACAGCGGCACGCTCAATGCGATGGGCAGCATCGCGGGCGCCAGCAGCTGCCTGGCGCCGTTGGGCACGCGCTACACCGACAGCGACTGCCGCGCCTTCCTGATCGACAACCCATGGTCGGCCGCGTTCATTTCCTGGGTGATGGTGCAGTCCGGCGTTCCTGGCTTCAATACGTCGCCACGCCACATCGACTACATCCGTGCCGCCTACCAGGGCGGCCCCTCGGGCGTGCCGTACCGGCTGGTCGACCCGGCCACGGCCAAACCCGCACCGGGCGACCTGCTGTGCTTCCTGCGCGACCGCAGCACCACGCTCAGCTACAGCGGGCTGGTGCAGGCACTGGGCAATGGCTCGGTGGGCCACTGGAAATCGCATTGCGAAGTGGTGGTGGCGGCCAACCTCGGCGGCGACCAGACCCTGTACCTGGTCGGTGGCAACGTGATGAACACCGTAGCGATGCGGTTGCTGCAGCTGGATCGTACGGGGCTGATCAAGCTGCCTCCGGCACGCGAACGCAACAGCACCGGCATCGACCCCGGCTGCACGCCAGGTCGCGAGGACGAATGCAGCTTCAACCGGCAGGACTGGGCAGCGCTGCTGCAGCTGACTGCAACCTCACCGCTGGTGATGCCCTCGCCCACTGCGACGCCGATGCAGCCCACTCCGGCACCTCAACCGGTCATCGTGCCCGCGCAGCCGATGTCCAGCGAACCGCAGCCGCGGCGGTGAGTGCAGCGCTTGATCCCGCGCGCGTTCGCCGCCATCTTTGCGGGATCGCCCCCTGACGGCTGACGCCATGCCCACCCTGCTGCTGTTGCTGATTGCCGGCGGAATCATCTATTTCTTCTGGAACGCGGCGCGTTCGGCCGCCGAGCGCGCGGTCGAACTGGGGCGCAATGCCTGCCGTGCTGCCGACGTGCAATGGCTGGATCAGGCGGTGCACGCCACCGGCCTGCGCCTGTCGCGCGGCGAAGATGGCCGGCTCGGCTTCGAACGTACCTTCAAGTTCGAGTATTCCTACGACGGCATCGATCGCCACGTGGGCCGCATGGTGCTGCGCGGCGACCAGCTGATCTCATTCACTGGTCCGGGCGCGGCGCGGATCAGCCAGATCCGCGCGGATGTGGACGATGCCGAGGATGTGTAAGGGCTGAAGGCGTGCCGACCAACGGTCGGCACCCACCGTTACCTGGTTACTTGACCACGCGCAGGTTCGGGCGCCCCTTCGGCGGCGGGCTGGCTGGCGGCGTATCGTCCGGCGGCGTGCCTTCCTCGTGCAGCAGCTCATCGCTGGTCGGAGCGGTCTCGTTGCCCGGGATGTCATCCGGTAGCGCCATGCCCTGCCCGGTCTCGCGGGCGTAGACGGCCAGCACGGCGCTGATCGGCACCTGCACCGGGTAGCTGGTACCGGAGAAGCGCGCAGAGAAGCTCACCATCTCGTTGTCGATCATCAGCCGCACGACAGCACGTTCGGCGATGTTGAGCACGACCCGGCCATCCTTGACCGCCGAAGGCGGGACCTGCACGCCGGGAACGCCGGCGTCGACCAGGATGTGCGGGGTCAGCTGGTTGTCGTTGATCCATTCCACCAGCGCCCGCAGCAGGTACGGGCGGTGGCTGGTCATGTGGAAGAAGTCTTCGGTCATGCGTGAAGTGTACGCGCCCGGCGCCCCGCCGGGGCGGATCACCTGCACGCCGGTCGGCGTGCAGACGGGTAACGCAGGCCCGGATCAGACCGGCAGATCGCGCAGCTTCTTTTCCTGATCGGTCAGGCTGCGGACGAAGCCCGGATGGCGGAAGATGCGGTTGCCGTAGTCCTCGATCGCCTTGCCGTCCTTCGGCAGCGGTACGTCCAGCGACTGCAGGCGCCAGATGATCGGCGCCATCGCGCAGTCGGCCAGGCTCATTTCCGGGTTGAGGAAGAACTTGCTGGCCTTGAACAGCGGCAGCGAGGCGGTCAGCAGCTCCTTCAGGCGCTTGCGGCCAGCCTCGGCCTGGGTCTTGTTGCCGAGCTGGATGGCCTGCACCTGTGGCACCCAGTCGTGCTCGATGCGCAGCATCGCCAGGCGGATGCGCGCACGCGAGAGCGGATCGACCGGCATCAGCGGCGGATGCGGATAACGTTCGTCCAGGTACTCGCTGACCACTGATGCGGCGTACAGCACCAGCTCGCGTTCGACCAGGGTCGGCACCGAGTGATACGGATTGAGGTCGATCAGGTCTTCAGGCGGGTTCTGTGGATCGACCGGAACGAAGTCGAAGGTCACACCCTTGGCCGCCAGGACCAGGCGTACACGGTGGCACAGTACATCGTCGTTCGAGGAAAACAGCGTCAGTGTATTGCGCATGCGTACGCTCGCCGCCATCAAAGGCTCTCCCACGACAGGAGACCGCCTGCCGCATCGGCGCCGCCGGCACCGTGCCGGCGGTCGACTCCTCCCCGAGTGTGCAACCGACCATCACAAAAGCCAATAGGCCCGTGAGATGGCCGGCGGCAGATTCAGTGAACGTCCTTCCAGTATTCCTTCTTCAGCAGGTACAGCAGGAAGGTGAGCAGGGCCAGGAACAGGATCACCCACACGCCCAGCTGCTGGCGCTTGAGCGCGGCCGGTTCACCGGCATACTCGAGGAAGTTGGTGATGTCCCGCACCGCCTGGTCGTACTGCCCGGCATCGACCGACCCGGGCGTTTCGATCTTCAGGCCGGTCACCGGCGGGTCCATGCCGGGCGCTTCCGCCTTGCCGTGCACCGCATGCTGCAGGCCCTGCATCTCCCACAGCGGGTTGGGCATGGAGGCATTGGCGAACAGCGCGTTGTTCCAGCCCAGCGGGCGACTGCTGTCCAGATAGAACGACTTGAGGTAGGTGTAGACCCAGTCACTGCCCCGCACACGCGCGATCAGGCTGAGATCGGGCGGCATCTTGCCGAACCACTTCTCCGCATTCTCCTTGGGCATCGCCACCGGAATCGGGTCGCCGATCGCCGAGCCGGTGAAGTTGAGGTTGTTCATCACCTCTTCCTCGGTCAGGCCCAGGTCCTGCGCCATCCGCGAATAGCGCAGGTACTTCAGCGCGTGGCAGCCGGAGCAGTAATTCATGTATAGCTGCGCGCCGCGCTGCAGCGAAGCGCGGTCGCCCAGATCGTTGCCGGCCTGCAGCAGCTTGGTGCCACCTTCGGCGGCGGAGGCCAGGAAACTGCCCAGCATCAGGGTGGCCGTCAGGGCCAACCGGACCATCCAGCGATCAGTCATGGGTGGTCACCCTCTCCGGTACCGGCTTGGTCTTGTCCAACCGCGTCCATAGCGGCATGGTGATGAAGAACGCGAAGTACAGGAAGGTCAGCACCCGCCCGATGTAGGTCTCGTGCACGTCGGTGCCCGGGCCGGAACCAATCACGCCCAGCCACACGAAGCACACCGCCAGCACGCCCAGCATCACCTTCGAGATCCAGCCGCGGTAGCGCACCGACTTCACCCTGGCCTTGTCCAGCCACGGCACCAGGAACAGGATCGCAATGGCCGAGAACATCACCAGCACGCCACCGAGCTTGTTCGGCACCACGCGCAACATCGCGTAGTAAGGCGTGTAGTACCAGACCGGCTTGATGTGTTCCGGGGTCACCAGGCGGTTGGCCTCGGTGAAGTTGTCATGCTCCAGGAACAGGCCGCCGAAACCGGGCGCGAAGAAGATGATGAAGGCGGCGATGATCAGCAGGAAACCGGCGCCGACGCCATCCTTGAGCGTGTAGTACGGGTGGAACGGGATGCCATCGGCCGGTGCGTTCGGCGACCAGCGGTTGCCCTTCGGCCCCTTCTTGATCTCCACGCCATCGGGGTTGTTCGAACCCACTTCGTGCAGCGCGCCCAGATGCAGTACCACCAGCAGCAACAGCACCAGCGGCAGGGCGATGACATGCAGCGCGAAGAAACGGTTGAGCGTGGCGTCACTGGGCAGGTAATCGCCCATGATCCATTCGGTCAGGCCGTTGCCGATCACCGGTATCGCGCCGAACAGCGAGATGATCACCTTGGCGCCCCAGAACGACATCTGGCCCCACGGCAGCACGTAGCCCATGAAGGCTTCGGCCATCAGCACCAGGTAGATCAGCATGCCGAGGATCCACACCAGCTCGCGCGGCTTCTGGTAACTGCCGTACAGCAGGCCACGGAACATGTGCAGGTAGACCACGATGAAGAACAGCGAGGCACCGGTGGAGTGCATGTAGCGGATCAGCCAGCCCCACTCCACATCGCGCATGATGTATTCGATGGAGCCGAACGCCTCGGCGGCGCTGGTCTTGTAGTGCATCGTCAGGAAGATGCCGGTGACGATCTGGTTGACCAGCACCAGCAGCGCCAGCGAACCGAAGTAGTACCAGATGTTGAAGTTCTTCGGCGCGTAGTACTCGCTGACGTGCTTCCGGTAGACCGGCATCAGGCCCGGCGCGCGGGCATTGACCCAGTCGGCGACGCCGCTGGCGGTACGGGCGAGGATATTGGCCATCAGGCAGCCCCCTGCGGATCGACACCGATGATGATGGTGTTGTCGTCCTGGTAATGGTGCGCGGGCACCTTCAGGTTGATCGGCGCCGGCACGTCCTTGAAGACGCGTCCGGACATGTCGAAGCGCGACTTGTGGCACGGGCAGAAGTAACCGCCCTTCCACTGCGGGTCGTAGGGCTCAGGCCGGATTTCGGCGACCATTTCCGGCGAGCAGCCCAGGTGCGTGCACAGGCCGACCAGTACGGAGATATCCGGCTTGATCGAGCGCAGCTCGGGGTTCTGCTTCAGCACGTAGTCCGGCTGCTGGTCCTTCTCGCCGGACTCGGGGTCCTTGAGGCGGCCATCCAGCCCGTGCAGCGCGTCCAGGATCGCCTTGGACCGCTTGACGATCCAGATCGGCTGGCCACGCCATTCCACGATCAGGCGTTGGCCTTCCTGCAGGGCGCTGATGTCGGCCACCACCGGTGCGCCGGCAAGCTTGGCGCGGGCACTGGGGTTCCAGGATTTGATGAAAGGAACTGCGGTGAATCCGACGCCGACGGCGCCAACCACAGCAGTGGTGGCAGAAAGAAAACGCCGACGTCCGGTGTTGACTGGATCGTGTACCCCATCGTTGGCCATCCGGCACTCCGATATTGATTAGGTAGCTTTAAGGCTGCCAGCGGATCCGGTGGGGGCCAGAGCCGCATTGAATCACGGTCGAGTGTAGCGGAACCGTCGCGCGCCACACAACGCATTGCAACAACATTGATTGCGGGGTTGCCGGCCAGCGGCCGGCACTACCTTTCAAAGGAGTGCCGACCAACGGTCGGCACCTACTGGTGACTCAGGGCGGTGCGGTAACGCTCGGCCAGCTGCCCGACCCGGCGCACGTAGTACTGGGTCTCGCTGTAGGGCGGCACGCCACCGTGGCGGTCGACCGCGCCTTCGCCAGCGTTGTAGCCGGCTGCGGCAAGGGTCAGGTCGCCATTGAAGCGTTTCAGCAACCACGCAAGATACTGCACGCCGCCACGGATGTTCTGCCCGGCGTCATAGGAATCGCTTACGCCGAAGCGCGCGGCAGTCGGCGGCATCAGCTGCATCAGGCCCTGCGCGCCAGCACGGCTGAGCGCGGTCGGGTTGTAGGCCGACTCGGCATGGATGATGGCGCGCACCACCGCCTCCTCCACGCCGAACTCGCGCGCGGCCGAGGTGATCTCGGCCTGGAAGGCCGAGGTGTTCAGGCGCACGGTGCCGAAGTCCACGCGTGGATTGACCCCACAGGCATAGCAACGTTCCATGAAGCTGTAGCGGATGGTCCGGACCGGGCCGAGGTTGGCCACCTGTGCCGGGCGCGCACTGGTGTAGTGGCGCACGCCATCCTTCATGAAGGAATACACCTGGCCACTGACCATGCGCCCGCTGCGCGAGGCGACCGGCTGTGCGGGACCGGATGCCGGCACGGACGCAGGCGCGACCGTTGCCGGCGCTGCGGCACTCGCGGCAACTGCCACCGGGTTGCGTTCGATGCTGGCCATCGTGGTGGATGCCGGCCTGGGCGCGGCCACCACCGGTCGAGGTGCCGGGCGGGTGTCACGGGTGTAGCTGATGGTGCTGCAGCGCGCGCCGGCCACCCGCTTGCTCACATAACTGGTGACGCCGTCAGCGCCCTGGCACTTGTACAGGGTTCCAGCGCTGGCCGGCGCAGCGGTCAGCGCAGCGATGATGATCGCCGTTGTCCCCAGTATCCCCTTCATGGCGGCGAGTGTCCCAGCTTCGCCGGGGCTTGCCAAGCGACGTGGCTCAGCCTGTGACCGGCGGCACAGCCAGCAGCTGGCCGAGGCCCGCCAGGCGCTGTGCCAGTTCGTCGCGCAGGCCCGGCGGGGTGGTCCAAAGCGCCACGGGTAGGCGGTCCAGGCTGAGAATCTGCGCCAGCATCATGCCGCGGCTCTCGGCGCCCATGCGCAGCAGGCAGTGGTCTGGGCCATCCGCTTCCAGTACTCCACACCACGGCGGGATGCGGCCTTCCAGCTCGGAATGGCTGCCGGACAGGCGGAGGATGGCCTGCAGCGCGAACGGCGCCTGGCTGACCGCCTGCCGCACCATCACATCGGGCGGCGCCGGGGTGCGCCGGTGCAGGCCCGGCCCGGCGCACTCACGTACGGCGCCCATGCGGTCCACGCGCAGGGTGCGCCAGTCCTGCCGCCCCAGGTCCCAGGCAAGCAGATACCAGCGTCGCCCGTAATTGACCAGGTGCTGGGCCTCGACCTCGCGCTGGGTGACGGCTTCCTGCGCGCTGCGGTATTCGAAGGCCAGCCGTGACGCCTGTCGGCAGTGCTGGGCCAGCCGCCCGAGCAGGCGTGCGTCGGTGGACGTAAGGTCGGACAGGGTGGCCGTCGCTGCATGCACCTCGCCGGCCTGCTGGCGACGACGGGTCGGCACCAGCGGATCGAGCTTGGACAACAGGCCACGCGCGGTGTCGTCGATCCCGGCAACGGTGGCCGCGGCTGCGCGCAGGGCGATGGCCAGGGTGGTCGCCTCCTCCTCGTCCAGCAGCATCGGCAGCACCGGGGCCCCGGCCCCCAACTGGTAGCCGCCGCCGACCCCGGACGAGGCCTGCACCGGATAGCCCAGCTCGCGCAGGCGCTCGATATCACGGCGGATGCTGCGCCGGTCCACGCCCATGCGCTCGGCGAGCTCGGCCCCGGACCACTGGCGGCGGGCCTGCAGCAGGGCGATCAGGCGCAGCAGACGATGGGCGGTATGGCGCATGAAGGATCGAGGACAGAAGTCGTCCGCAATAGTGCCCCAGGATGGCCTCCAGTTCACCACCCACCGCAAGGAGCAATGCCATGAATTCACGCCAGATCACCCTGTACCACGCCGCCCGTTCCCGCTCGAGCGGCGCCGTGGCCCTGCTCGAAGCGCTGGGTGCCGACTACCGCATGCAGGTGCTGGACCTGAAAGCCGGCGCCAACCTGGCCCCGGCCTACCTGGCCATAAACCCGATGGGCAAGGTGCCGGCCATCGTCCACAACGGCGCACTGGTGACCGAGCAGGTGGCAATCTACCTGTACCTGGCCGACCTGTATCCGGAAGCCGGGCTGGCGCCGCCGATCGGTGACGCCCTGCGCGGGCCCTATCTGCGCTGGATGGCCTTCTATGGCGCCTGTTTCGAGCCGGCGATGGTCGACAAGGCGATGCACCGCGAGCCGCCGCCGCGCCTGATGTCGCCGTACAACGATGCCGAGACCGTGCTGCAGGTGGTCGAGGCCCAGCTGGCGCAGGGCCCGTACCTGCTGGGCGAGGTCATGAGCGCCGCCGACGTGCTGTGGGGCAATGCACTGGCGTGGACCACGGCCTTTGGCCTGGTACAGCCGGCGCCGGCCACGGCTGACTACATCGCACGGATGAGCGCGATGACCGCGTTCGACCGTTCGCGGCAGATCGATGCGGAGCTGGTGGCGGCCTGAGGCGTGCCGCCGGGCGCGGCCGGGGGGCGGACCCGCAGTTCCAGTAGATCCACGCCATGGGTGGATGAATACAGCCAGGCATGGCCTGGCTCTACTGGGCCGGCGCACGCGCCGGGATGCAGGTAGAATTGCCGGCTTTCCCGCCACCCGAATGGATTAAGCGCCATGACCGGGACGCCAGACGTCTTTCCGCCCGCCCCGCCGGGCGGTGCCCCGCTCGTTGCCCTGCCCGCCGGTCCGCGCAAGCCCGACCAGGTGAAAGGCAAGCTGTACATCAAGACCCACGGTTGCCAGATGAACGAGTACGACTCGGCCAAGATGGCCGACGTGCTCGCCGCCAGCGATGGCCTGGAACTGACCGATACCCCGGAAGACGCCGACGTCATCCTGGTCAACACCTGCTCCATCCGCGAGAAGGCGCAGGAGAAGGTGTTCAGCCAGCTCGGCGTCTGGAAGGGCCTGAAGAACAAGGGCCGCGAGGTCATCATCGGCGTGGGCGGCTGCGTTGCCTCGCAGGAAGGCGAGGCGATCATCAAGCGTGCGCCGTTCGTGGACCTTGTGTTCGGCCCGCAGACCCTGCACCGGCTGCCGGAGCTGATCCGCGCCCGCCGCGAGCAGAAGCGCCCGCAGGTGGACATCAGCTTCCCCGAGATCGAGAAGTTCGACCGTCTGCCGGAACCGCGTGCCGAAGGCGCTTCGGCGTTCGTGTCGATCATGGAAGGCTGCTCGAAGTACTGCTCGTTCTGCGTGGTGCCCTACACCCGCGGCACCGAAGTCAGCCGCCCGTTCGAGGACGTGGCGGTGGAAGTGGCGCAGCTGGCCGCGCAGGGCGTGCGCGAAATCAACCTGCTCGGGCAGAACGTCAATGCCTATCGCGGCCCCTATGGAGATGGCGAGTTCGCCGATCTCGGTCTGCTGATCCGGACCATCGCCGAGATCGACGGCGTCGGCCGCATCCGCTTCACCACCTCGCACCCGCTGGAGTTCAGCGACTCGCTGATCGATGCGTTCCGCGACGTGCCGCAGCTGGCCAACTTCCTGCACCTGCCGGTGCAGGCCGGCAGCGACCGCGTACTGTCGGCGATGAAGCGCGGCTATACCGCACTGGAATTCAAGTCGAAGATCCGCAAGCTGCGCGCGGTGCGCCCGGACATCTCGATCAGCTCGGACTTCATCGTCGGCTTCCCCGGCGAAACCGATGCCGATTTCGAGAAGACCATGAAGCTGATCGAGGACATCGGCTTCGACCACAGCTTCTCCTTCATCTATTCGCGCCGCCCGGGCACGCCGGCGGCCGACCTGGAGGACACGATCAGCGATGCCGAAAAGCACGCTCGCCTGTCGCGCCTGCAGGAGCGCATCAATGCGCACGCCGCCGGCATCTCCGAGAAGATGGTCGGTACCGTGCAGACCGTGCTGGTGGAAGGCCCTTCGCGCAAGAACCCGAACGAACTGACCGGCAAGACCGAGAACATGCGTTCGGTGAACTTCCCTGCGCCGGCGCGGCTGATCGGCCAGTTCGTGGATGTGGTGATTACCGAGGCGCTGACCAATTCGCTGCGCGCGCGCGTGGTGGCGGAATAAGGTGCGCCGACCAACGGTCGGCACCCACCGGGGTGGATGCCGACCGTTGGTCGGCATGCCTCAATCCAGTCGCTTGCGGAAACGCAGGATCGCCAGGGTCATCATCACCGCGATGAAGGCCAGCAGCGCCAGCGCGTCGTGCCACAGCTCCCACAGCGACGCTCCGCGCAGCATGATGCCGCGCACCAGGCGCAGGAAGTGGGTCAGCGGCAGTACTTCGGCCAGCCATTGCACCGGCCGCGGCATGCCCGCGAACGGGAACATGAAGCCCGACAGCAGGATCGACGGCAGGAACAGGAACAGGGTCATCTGCATCGCCTGGAACTGCGAGCGCGCGCGCGTGGAAATCAGCAGCCCCAGTGCGAGGTTGGCCAGCACCAGCAGCACCGCGGCCAGGTAGATATCGAGCAGGCTGCCGCGGATCGGCACCTGGAACAGCCAGGTGCCCAGCACCAGCACCAGCGTGGTCTGCAGCAGGCCGATGGCTGCATAGGGCAGCACCTTGCCCACCATCAGTTCGCTGCGCGACACCGGTGTGGCGATCAGCAGCTCCATGTTGCCGCGTTCGCGTTCACGCACCACCGCCACCGCCGTGAACATCACCAGGGTCATGGTCAGGATCACCCCGATCAGGCCTGGCACGATGTTCACCGCCGAACGCCGCTGCGGGTTGTAGAAGCTGGTCACGCTGATTGGACCATCGGCGATGCTGCCTTCGCGCAGCGGCCGCGTGTTGCTGGTCGGTCGCGTCTCCAGCGGCACCTGCGCCAGCTGGATCGCCGCGCTCTGCACCACGGTGTCGCTGCCATCAACCAGCACCTGCACCGCCTCGCGTCCATCGAAGCGACGGCGCTCGAAGTCGGCCGGCACCACGATGCCGACACTGATCTCGCCACGCCGCAGCGCCTGCATCAACTGGTCGGGCGTATAGGCTTCGCTGCGCGGCGTGATCACGCCGGTGGCGACCATGTCCTGCACCAGCGCGCGTGACGCCGCACTGCTGGCCTGGTCGGCGACACCTGCGTCGAGGTGGCGCAGGTTGAGATTGATCGCGTAGCCGAACAGCAGCAGCTGCATCACCGGAATGCCGACGATCATCGCCAGCGTGATGCGGTCGCGGCGCAGCTGGCGCAATTCCTTGAGCATGATCGCCCACAGCCGGCGCAGGTTCATGCCGCTGGCTCCCGGCCACGGCCGCGGGTGGCGGCGACGAAGACGTCTTCCAGGTTCGGCGCCACCGCCTCGATGCGGGCCTGCGGGTCGGCGCTGGCCAGCGCGCGCCGCAACGCTGGCGTATCGGCGGCCGCCTCGCTGCACAGCACGCGCAGCTGCGTGCCGATCTGTGCCACGCTCAGCACGCCGGGCAGCTCAGACAATGCGCGGCTGGCCTGCCGCGGCTGCGCCGACGTGACCTGCAGCGTGCGGCCGTCCAGCCGTGCACACAGTTCGGCCGGCGTGCCATCGGCGACCAGCGCGCCTCGATCGAGGATCGCCAGCCGGTGGCAGCGCTCGGCTTCGTCCATGTAGTGGGTCGATACCAGCACGGTGGTACCGGCGTCGGCAAGTTCAAACAGGGCCTCCCAGAAATCGCGGCGTGACTCCGGGTCAACCGCGCTGGTCGGCTCGTCCAGGAACAACAGCTCGGGCGCGTGCACGACGGCGCCGGCCAGCGCCAGGCGCTGCTTCTGGCCACCACTGAGGGTGCCGGCCAGCTGCGGCTGCCGGTCCAGGAGACGGTACTGCTGCAGCAGTTCGTCGACCCGCTGCCGGGCCTGCGTACGCGGCAGGTCCTGGATGGCGGCGAGGAATTCCAGGTTCTCGCGCACCGAAAGGTCTTCATACAACGAGAAGCGCTGGGTCATGTAGCCGATGCGCCGGCGCAGTGCCTCGGCCTGCTCCGGCACGGCCAGGCCGAGCACCTCGATCTGGCCGGCGCTCGGTTCCAGCAGGCCGCACAGCATGCGGATGGTGGTCGACTTGCCCGACCCGTTCGGGCCCAGGAAGCCATAGACCTGGCCACGCGGCACGGTCAGGTCGACATTGTCCACGGCCAGCAGATCGCCGAAGCGGCGGGTCAGGCCCTGGGCATGCACCGCGATGTCGTTGCCGGTGTTCAGAAGGTCACCTGCACCGGCATTCCCGCCGGCAGCTTCCGCATGTCGGCGGCGTCGTCCACTTCGATCTCGGCGAGGTAGCTCAGGCGCGCGACGTCGTCACCGGTCAACGCGTAGTACGGCGTAAATGACGGCTCGCTGCGGATCGAGCGCACATGCCCCTTCAACGCAGTGCCCTGCCCTTCCAGGTGCACCTGCGCGACCTGCCCGACCTTGACCTGCAACCGCAATGGCTGCGGCAGGTAGACGCGCGCATAGGGGCGCTCGCCGACCAGCATCACCGCCAGCGGCGCGCCGACCGGCGCCTGGTCGCCCTGCCGGTAAGGCAAGGCATCGACCACGCCGTCGCGCGGCGCACGCAATTGCAGCTTCTGCAGGTTCACGGCCTGCACTGCCTGTTGCGCCTGCGCGGCATCGGCGGTGGCCTGGCCCTGGGCGATATCCTGCACACGGCTGCCGTGCACCCGCTCCAGCCAGGCCTGCTCGGCAGCACGCACGCTGGCCTCGGCATTGCCGGCGGCGGCACGTGCACGATCCAGCTCAGCGGCGGCAATCAAGCGCTGCTGTGCCAACGGCTGGACCCGTCGGTAATAGGCACTTGCTTCGGCAGCCTGCGCGCGCAGCGCGGCCAGTTGCGCCTGGGCCTGCGCGATCTGCTCCTGGCGTGGGCCGATCTTCAGTTCTTCCAGCTGCGCCTGCGCACGCGCCGTATCAGCCTGCGCTGCGGCGAACTGCGCGTCGCCGCGGGCCGGGTCGAGCTGCATCAGCACGGCGCCGGCCTTGACCTGCTGTCCCTCGCGCACCTCCACCGTGGCGATCACTTCGGCCGCCGGTGCCGGCACCGTGATCCGGTCCCACTCCAGCGTGCCCAGTGCAGTCGGTGTCGACTGCCCACACCCGGCAAGCAGGCCGATGCCCGCCAGTCCGATTCCTCGCATCCCGTTGCCGATGCCCATGCCATCCCCTCCTGCGACGGCGACACGGTGCCATGTGCCCCGTGCACCCTCAATGATTCCGATCAGCCCTGGCGGTTTTTTCGCCACGCGCGGGCACGCCTTTTGCTGCAAGGCTCCGCACCACCTATCCACAGGTTGATTCGGCATCATTCCACAACCGTTGTGGAAATCCGCCAGCGCGCGGCTTTGTTGCTCGCCCGGCAACGAAACCTGCACTGTCGTCACGATGAATGCCCCCGTGCAGGCCCCCCGTGGCAGTGTTGCCGAAGCGACGAGCGACCATGACGTTTTTTTCACCAGGACCTCATGGGCCTTGTGGCACAAGCATTGCGAGGGTCTATCCACAGGTTTTCGCGCGCCCCGTCCACACCGGGTGTGGAAAACGCTGTATCGACCGTCTGCTGGCCGTGTGCCCCGCACGCGCGCTACCCTTGTCTCCCCTGAATACACTGCGGTGGAAGGCGTCCGCCCCACCCGAAGCAATGAAAAGCATCGAGCATCGAGACTTCACCCTGTCGCCGGAAGACAACGAACGGCTGGCCAACCTGTGTGGCCCGTTCGACGGGCACCTGCGGCAGATCGAACTGAAACTCGGCGTGGAAATCGCCAACCGTGGCTTCGTGTTCCGCATCAGCGGGCCGAACGAAGCCATCGTCGAGGCGCAGAAGCTGGTTGAAGCGCTGTACGCCGAAGCCGGCGAAACGACCTTCGACAACCACGCCATCCACCTGCGCCTGGCGCAGGCCAATGTCGAGCAGATCGCCGAGCGCTCCTACGAAGCGCAGGAGGTGGCGATCAAGGTCAAGCGCGGCACGGTACGCGGGCGCGGTGCCAACCAGGCCCGCTACCTGCACCAGATCGCAACCCACGACATCAACTTCGGCATCGGGCCGGCCGGCACCGGCAAGACCTTCCTGGCCGTGGCCAGCGCGGTCGAAGCACTGAACGAATCGCGGGTGCAGCGGCTGATCCTGGTCCGTCCCGCGGTGGAAGCCGGCGAGAAGCTGGGCTTCCTGCCCGGCGACCTGAGCCAGAAGGTCGATCCCTATCTGCGACCGCTGTACGACGCCCTGTACGAGATGATGGGCGTGGAGAAGGTGGTCAAGCTGCTGGAAAGGAACGTCATCGAGATCGCGCCGCTGGCCTATATGCGTGGCCGCACGCTCAACGATGCGTTCGTGATCCTGGACGAAGCACAGAACACCACCATCGAGCAGATGAAGATGTTCCTGACCCGCCTCGGCTACGGCTCCACCGCGGTGGTCACCGGTGACCTGACCCAGACCGACCTGCCCAAGCACGTGAAGTCGGGCCTGCGCGACGCCATCGATGTGCTGCGCGACGTGGAGGGTGTCAGCTTCACCTTCTTCGAATCCCGCGACGTGGTCCGCCACCCGCTGGTGGCGCGTATCGTCAGCGCCTACGACCGCCGCGACCTGCATCAGATCCAACCTGGAGCGACTCCATGACCCGTGGTCCCGTGCGACTGGACGTCGCCGTCAGTTATGCCCTGCCGCGTGCCGGCCTGCCGGCGGCAGTGAGCTTCCGCAGGTGGGTGGCTGCCGCGCTGAAGGGCCGCATCCGCGAGGCCGACCTGGCCATCCGCGTGGTCGACGCCAAGGAAGGCCAGTCGTTGAACCGCCACTACCGTGGCAAGGACTACGCCACCAACGTGCTCAGCTTCCCGGCCGAAGTGCCCGAAGGCCTGCCCAAGGGCGTCAAGTTCCCGCTGCTCGGCGATCTGGTGATCTGTGCACCTGTCGTAGCGCGGGAGGCCGACGAACAGGGCAAGGCGCTCAACGCCCACTACGCGCACCTGACCGTGCACGGCGTGCTGCACCTGCTCGGCTGGGACCACGAGGACGACAAGGAAGCCGAAGCGATGGAACAGCTGGAACGGGAGATCCTGGCCGAGCTGGGCATCGACGACCCCTACGCGGGCGAGCGCTGACACCGGGCCCTGTTCCGAGCCCACGCACTCACGGAAGAGGAGCGCAGCATGACCCTGCCCGCACTTGTGCTTGCCGCGCTACTGCAGTCCGGGGCAGGCCTGATGCCCGATCCTGACCGTCCCTCACCGTTCCCCGCCAGCGACAGCGAGGCCGACATCGCCGCAAAGATCGCCGAACTACGGGCGTTCTTCGGCAGCAGCGAGCGCGACACCCGCAACATCGTCGCCACTGCCCAGCAACGGGCACTGATCGAGCGCCTGGAAGCGCGGCACGCGGCACGTCTGGCCGGCATATGGGTGGACAATGCGAGGGGCTGGAACGTTGTCGTGCGACTGACAGGCGCCGCACCCGAGGCCGATGAGACACATCCAGGGGCGGATGGCCCGCAACGTGTGCGCTACATCACCGGCGCCGCGATGACCGAAGCGGAGATGACGCGCCGCCTGCACGCACAGCAGGACTGGCTGCGGGCCCAGCTGCCCGACCTGTTCGGCCATGGCCTGGATGTCAAGACCGGGGAGCTGGAGGTGGAGCTGCGGGATACCCCAGCCAACCGCGCGACGGCGGCGGCCGTGCGTGACCACCTGCAGGCGCGACTGGGCTACCCGGTCAGGCTGCGCTGGTACCCAGCGGCCACGCGCTGGAATCCGCCCTGACTGCGCCACGGCTGGAGTGCCAGCCCATGCGCTGAGCTACTGTTCAACACCGGCCAGGACGCGGAAGGAAAAAGGATGAACCCAGGGAACAGCTTCACGACGTTTGCGATGGCCCCCGGCCTGCTCGCGGGCCTGCTGGTGCTGGGCGCTTACACCTTGCGCCGCATCAGCGCCCGCGACCCCGGCGGCAGGCACTGGCTGCTGCGCAGCCTGGCCCTGCTGTCGCCCGTGTGCCTGCTGGCCGGGCTGGCGATCGGCATGTTCGGCCCGCACCTCACAGGTAGAGCTGAACCCGCCCACCTGCCGGGGCTTTGGGAAACGTCGATGGTGCTGATACTGGTCGGTGCCTTGACCCTGCCAGTACTGTGGCGAACGCTGCTGCAGCAGTGGCTTGGCAGGCCGGCCAATGCACTCCCGTTCTTCCACGCCAGCCGCACCTCGCTGCTGGTGCTGTTCGTGCTGGCCGTGATCTACATGAAAGTGGCCAGGACAGCCGCGGCGGAACTGATGCCCTGGCTGACCAGCCCGGGCCTGTGGCCGGCGGTGGCGCGCATCGCGGGGCAATCGATGCAGGTCGCCATGCTTGCGGTTGTGCTGACTCTCTCACTGATGGTCGTACGGCGGGCGATGACCGGTTTCCTGCGCCTTCTCAGCGGGCTGTTCCGGCGCTCGCCGGGGCTATGATGGCGGCCCCTCGCCTGCGGAAACCGACCGTGTCACTGCGCTGCTGTCTGCCCCTGCTCTGTGCCCTCGCCGCTCCCTCCGCCTTCGCCACCCGCCTGGACCTGCCGGCCCTGATCGAATGCCGCCAGGGCGTGGCCGAGCAGGCCGCGCTGGCGCCGCTGCTGGCCGATCCGCTGAAGGCCGTGGCCCAGGGCCTGCAGCCGCTGCCGCAGGGCAACCAGTTCATGAGCGAGTTCCGGCTGGCCAGCCCGATCACCGTCTTCGGCCAACAGACCGATCGGGTGGCGGTGGCCGGCGCCAGCGTCATGGCCGTCCTCGACCAGGCCGACCCACGCCCGCTGGCCAAACGGCTGGAATTGGAGACCGGCTACGACCAGGACGGCAAGTTCATGGCCGGCCGCGAACTGGTCAGCCGCGACGTGACCGACCCGAAGACCGGCGAGGCCCAGATCGAGTCGATCATCCTCAGCGTCTCCACCGTGGCCTCCCACCCGGGCAAGACCCTGGCCGGCTGCACCTACAGCCTGGACCTGCCCGAGGAGGCGCCGGCCGCGGCCGCCCCAGCCCCGGCCACCGGCAGTCACTGACAGGCCGTCACATCCTGCTAGACTTGGGTCAACGCCCGGCCTGCCGGGTGCCTTTTTTCCAGAGATGTCAGAAGACGACAGTAGTAGCTCCCCTGCGGAGCACAGTGAAAAGAAGCGCGGCTGGCTTGAACGCCTGACCTCCGCCTTCTCCGGCGAACCCCATACCCGCGACGAGCTGGTCGCTGTCCTGCACACCGCGCAGGAAGAGGGTCTGATCGCCGCCGATACCCTGAAGATGATGGAAGGCGCCATTTCGGTGGCCGAGCTGACCGTGGGCGACGTGATGATCTCGCGCTCGCAGATGGTCTCGCTGCCGGTTGAAGCGCCCTTCCTGGAACTGATGAAGCAGGTGGTCGAATCCGGCCATTCACGCTTCCCGGTACACGGCGAGAACAAGGACGACATCCTTGGCATCCTGCTGGCCAAGGACCTGCTGCGCGGCGTGGTCGCCGACAACGGTCCGGCCAACGTGCGCGAGCTGCTGCGCCCGGCGGTCCTGATCCCGGAAGCGAAGAAGCTCAACGTGCTGCTGAAGGAATTCCGCCTGTCGCGCAACCACATGGCCATCGTGGTGGACGAGTACGGCGGTGTCGCTGGCCTGGTCACCATCGAGGACGTGCTGGAACAGATCGTCGGCGAGATCGACGATGAGCATGACGAGGCCGAGGATCCCTCGGCGCAGATCGCGATCCAGTCCGACGGCCAGTACGTGGTCGACGCGCTGACCCCGATCGGCGACTTCAACGAGCGATTCGGCGCGACGTTCTCCGACGAGGACTACGACACCATCGGCGGCCTGGTCACCGAGGCCGTGGGCCACCTGCCGGAAGTCGGTGACGAGCTGGCGCTGGACCGCTTCATGTTCCGCGTGGCCCGCGCCGATGCGCGCCGGGTACAGGCCTTCCACGTGACCGTGCTGCCGCCGGACGCGCAGGACGACGCTTGAAGCGCCGCGGCCTGATCCTCATGGTGTGGCTGGCACTCTACGTGCTGGCCATGGCCCTGCCGCTGGCCGCCTTCGCGCAGCCGGCGCCGGCCACACCTGCCGTGCCCGCGGCCAGCGCTGAAGCCCCTGCTCCGCGCATCGGCGTGGTGACCATGCAGCCGGGCACGGTGTTCTTCGAACGCTTCGGCCATGACGCCATCGTGGTGGTCGATCCGCTCAGCGGTGAAGCGACCTCGTACAACTTCGGCTACTTCGATCCGTCCGAGGACGATTTCGTCAGCCGCTTCGCGCGCGGCGACATGATGTACTACCTGGTGGCGCTGCCGCTGCAGCAGGACCTGTCGTACTACGACGAGACCGGCCGTGGCGCCAGCGTGCAATGGCTGGACCTGCGCCCGGACCAGGCGCGCTCGCTGGCCGCCGGCCTGGCCGAGCGGGCCAAACCGGAAAACGCGCGTTACCACTACGATTACTACACCGCCAACTGCGCCACGATGGTGCGCGACACGCTGGACAAGGCGCTCGGCGGCGGCCTGCAGTCGCAGCTGTCGGGGCGCTCGCGTGGCAACACCTATCGCAGTGAATCGGTCCGTCTGGCCTCGCCGGCACCCTGGATGTGGCTGGGCTTCGATGTAGGCCTCGGACCGTTCGCCGACCAGCCGCTGTCGCGCTGGCAGGAAGCGTTCGTCCCGATGCGCCTGGCCGATGCCCTGCGCCAGGCACGCAACAGCGATGGCCGGCCGCTGGTGCAGTCCGAACAGGAACTGTTGCCGCACCGCATCGATCCGGAGCCGAAGGAGTTCGCACGCCGCTGGTGGCCGTGGCTGCTGTGTGGCCTGGTGATCGCCGCTGGCGTGCTGGCGCTGCGCAACCGCCCGCGCCTGCTGGCCGGGCTGGCCCTGCCGTTCTGGCTGCTGTGCGCCCTGTTCGGTGGCGTGCTGGTGTTCCTGTGGGGCTTCAGCATCCACTATGCCGCATGGGCCAACCGCAACCTGCTGCTGCTTTCGCCACTGGCCGTGCTGCTGCTGCCGGGCGCGATCGCACTGCTGCGCCGGCGCGTGCCGGGACGCATGTTCAGGATCGTGCTGTGGCTGCTGGCGGTACAGGCGGTGGCCGCGCTGGTGCTGCACTGGCTGAGCCTGCAGGCGCAGTACAACGTGCAGTGGATCGTGCTGCTGCTGCCGGTGCACATGGCACTGGCGTGGGTGCTGGCGCGTCGTCCTCACTTGTCCGAAACACGGCCCTGACGCACGATGGCGGGCATGTCATTGCCCGCCTCCGCTTCCGCCCCCGCTTCGGCCAACCCTACCTGCGTCATCAACTGCGTCCACTACGATGACGAGGGCAAGCGCCACGACATCAGCCTGGATGCCATCAGCGATGTCATTGCCAGCGGCAACGGCTTCGTCTGGGTCGGCCTGTACGACCCCAACGAAGACGTGCTGCTGAAACTGCAGGAAGAATTCTGCCTGCACGACCTGGCCATCGAGGATGCGCGCAACGCGCACCAGCGGCCCAAGGTCGAGACCTATGGCAACTCGTTGTTCGTGGTGGTGACCACCGCGCAGATGGTCGACGAACGCATCCAGTATGGCGAAACCCATGCCTTCCTCGGCCCGCGCTTCCTGGTGACGGTCCGCCACGGCGCCTCGCTGTCCTACGCGCCGGTGCGCGCACGCGTCGAGCGCGAGCCGCAGCTGCTGAAGATGGGCCCGTCGTACTGCCTGTACGCGGTGACCGACTTCGTGGTCGACAACTACCTGCCGATCGTGCACCGCTTCCGCGACACCCTGGACCTGCTGGAAAAGGACATCTTCGCCGACACCTACAAGCGCAGCACGGTGGTGCGGCTGTACGAGCTCAAGCGCGAACTGAACAAGATGCGGATGGCGGTGGCGCCGTTGCAGGACGTGCTGGCGCAGCTGCGCCGCTACCAGGGCGAACTGATTCCCGATGAAGTGAAGCTCTACGTGCGTGACGTGCATGACCATGCGGTGCGCATCAGCGATGTGATCGACACCCTGCGCGAGATGCTGGGCACCGCGCTGAGCGTGAACCTTTCGCTGGTGACACTGGCGCAGGGCGAGACGGTCAAGCGGCTGGGCGCCTGGGCTGCGCTGCTCGCCGCGCCGACGCTGATCACCAGCTGGTACGGCATGAACTTCAGTCACATGCCGGAGCTGAGCGAACCCTGGTCGTACCCGCTGATGATCGTTGGCGTGGGCGGTGTGTGCGTCGGGCTGTACCGGTTGTTCAAGCGCGCGAAGTGGTTGTAGGGCGTATCGACCAACGGTCGATACCCACCAAGCACGGCACATGCCCCGCTTCTGGTAGTGCCGGCCGCTGGCCGGCAACCCGGCAATGCCGGCCGGCGGCCGGCACTACAGTTCGGGATCAAGCCACGTAGACGGTCTTGATGTTCATGAACTCATGGATGCCATGGTCAGCCAGCTCCCGACCAAAGCCTGACTGCTTGCTGCCGCCGAACGGCAGCCGCGCGTCGCTCTTGACGATGGCGTTGACGAACGCCGCACCGCATTCCATGCGCTGCGCGAAGCGCTCGCCGCGTACCGGATCGCCGGTCCACACGCTGCCGCCCAGGCCGAAGCGGGTGTCGTTGGCCACGCGCAGTGCCTCGGCCTCATCCTTGACCCGGATCACCGCGGCCACCGGCCCGAACAGCTCCTCGTCATACGCTGGCATGCCCGGGCCGACCTGATCGAGCACCGTGGCCGGATAGCCGGCATGGGTGCCGGCAATCGGCTCACCACCGATCAGCACCCGCGCGCCCTTGGCCACACTGGCCTGCACCTGCTTGTGCAGTTCGTCGCGCAGGTCGGCGCGCGCCATCGGCGCCAGCGTGGTGCCCCGCTCGTCAGGGTCGCCATACTGGCGCTCGCCCGCCGCTTCCACGAAGCGACGGGTGAATTCATCGGCCACCGCCTCGACCACGATGAAGCGCTTGGCCGCGATGCAGGTCTGGCCGCTGTTGTCGAAGCGTGACTTCACTGCCGCGGCCACGGTCTTGTCGAGGTCGGCATCGTCGAGCACCACGAAGGCATCGCTGCCGCCGAGCTCCATCACCGACTTCTTCAGCTGGCCGCCGGCATTGGAAGCGATCGAGCGCCCTGCCCGCTCGCTGCCGGTCAGCGTCACCGCCTTCACCCGCGCGTCGCGCAGCACCTCGGCGGCCTGGTCGTTGTCGATGTGCAGCACGTCGAACACGCCATCGGGCAGGCCGCCGTCACGGCACACCGCCAGGATCAGGTCGGCGCACTGCGGCACGTTGCTGGCGTGCTTGAGCAGGGCCACGTTGCCAGCCATGAACGCCGGGGCCAGGAAACGGAACACCTGCCAGATCGGGAAATTCC
Source organism: Stenotrophomonas sp. YJH_SMC_12-1 (assembly GCF_059370935.1). NCBI lineage: Bacteria > Pseudomonadati > Pseudomonadota > Gammaproteobacteria > Lysobacterales > Lysobacteraceae > Stenotrophomonas > Stenotrophomonas sp. YJH_SMC_12-1. Next base: position 199,039 of record NZ_JCAFUD010000008.1, read on the forward strand.
ACGGCATCACCGCGAACACGCAGCCGATCGGCTCGTAGCGCACGTAGCTGCGCTGGGCTTCGGTATCGATCAGCTGCGGCTTGAGATAGTCGGCCGCGTGATCGGCATAGTACTCGCAGGCGGCAGCGCACTTGTCGACCTCGGCCAGCGCCTCGGCCTTGAGCTTGCCCATCTCGTGGGTCATCGCCTGCTGCAGGTCGTCGCGCCGCGTGCGCAGCTGCGCGGCGATCTGGCGAAGGATGGCGCCGCGGTCCTGCAGCGAGCGATCTGCCCAGCCCGGAAATGCATCGGCAGCGGCCTGCAGGCGCTGCTCGATGTCGGCTGCGCCCATCAGTTCATGGCGGTAGGTCACCTGTCCGGTGGCCGGGTCGACGATCTCGACGGTCATGGGGGATCTCCATCTGGAAGACCCCCATTGTGCGCCGCCGGCTGTGAGCCGGGTGTTGCCGGCGTTGTCGGCAGACCGTGTCCTCAGCCGTTGTCCTGCCGCGCCAGCTGCAGGTCGCGCTGGCGCCGCTTCTCGGCGCGGGCGTTGATGTACCAGCCGATCACCGCGGCGATCGACACCGCCGACACCAGCAGCGTGGCCAACGCGTTGATCTTCGGGCTGATGCCCATGCGCACCGAGGCGAACACCTTCATCGGCAGCGTGGTCGAGCCCGGGGTGGCGACAAAGCTGGCCACCACCACGTCATCCAGCGACAGGGTGAACGCCAGCAGCCAGCCCGCCACCAGCGCCGGCGCGATGATCGGCAGGGTGATGCGACCGAACACGGTCAGCCGGCTCGCTCCCAGATCCATCGCCGCTTCTTCCAGCGACAGGTCCATTTCCTGCAGCCGCGAGGACACCACCACGGTGACGAAGCACAGGGTGAAGGTGACGTGGGCGATCCAGATGGTGGCCAGGCCGCGTGCCGGGAAGCCGGGAATCGCGCCCATCGATGCCAGCAGCGCCATCAGCGAGAAGCCCAGGATCACATCCGGCATCACCAGCGGTGCGGTCACCAGCGCGCCGAACAGCGGCTTGCCACGGAAGCGCTTGAAGCGGGTCATCACCATCGCCGCCAGCGTACCCAGCACGGTAGCGGTACAGGCGGTCCAGAACGCCACCACCAGGCTGGTCCACATCGCATCCATCAGCGCGCGGTCGGCGAACAGGTCGCTGTAGGCACGGGTGGAGAACCCGGCCCAGACCATCGCCAGCCGCGAGCTGTTGAACGAATAGAACATCAACAGCAGGATCGGCAGGTACAGGAAGGCGAAGCCGAGCAGCAGCACGCCCAGCCCCAGGCCCTTTGCGCTACGCGGGCTCATGCCTGCTTCCCTTCCAGCAGGCGCTGCTGGGAACGGTTGAACAGCAGGATCGGCACCAGCAGCAACAGGATCATCGCCACCGCCATCGCCGAGGCGCCCGGCCAGTTGCGGTTGTTGAAGAACTCGTTCCACAGCTGGCGGCCGACCATCAGCGTTTCCGAGCCACCCAGCATTTCTGGGATCACGAATTCACCGATCGCCGGAATCATCACCAGCATGCAGCCGGCGATGATGCCCGCTTTGGACAACGGCAGGGTGATGCGCAGGAACGCCTGCCACGGCCTGGCACCGAGGTCGTAGGCCGCTTCCAGCAGGCGGTGGTCATGCTTGACCAGATTGGCGTACAGCGGCAGCACCATGAACGGCAGGTAGCAGTAGACGATGCCGATGTAGGCGGCGGTCGGGGTGTCGATCAGCTGCAGCTTGGGCAGACCCATGCTGGTCATCAGCGATTGCAGGCCGGTGAACTGCAGGAACTGGTCGAGCAGCCCATTGCGGTCCAGGATCGCCTTCCACGCATACACGCGGATCAGGAACGAGGTCCACGACGGCAGCACCACCAGCATCATCGCCACGTTGCGAGCGGCGGGCGACAGGCGCGCGATGGCATAGGCCATCGGATAGCCGATCAGCAGGGTCAGGAAGGTCGAGATCGCCGCGATCTTGATCGAGCTCAGGAACGCCTGGGCATAGATCGAATCGCGGAACAGCGCCAGGTAGTTTTCCAGGTTCAACTTCAGCGAGAAACCGCCGTCGGCGTACTGCAGCAGCCAGGTGTACGGCGGCGAGCCGACCCGGCTGAGCGAGAAGCTGATCATCAGTACGATCAGGAACGGCACTGCGAAGAACAGCAGCAGCCACAGGTACGGAATGCCGATCACCGTGGCACGCAGCCCCGGCAGCCAGCGCTTCAGGCCGGCGGTGCTCATGAGGTGAGCACCACGCCGTCGTTGTCGCGCCAGTGCACCCACACCTCGTCGCCCCAGGTGAGGCCATCACTGGCCCAGCGCTGCGAATTGGCGAAGTTGGCCAGCACCTTGGCGCCGCTGGGCAGGCGCACGTGGTAGACCGAATGGCTGCCGAAGTAGGCGATGTCCTCGATCACGCCCTGGGCCTTGTTGGTGTGCCCTTCCGGTTCGTCCTTGCCGATCATCACCTTCTCCGGGCGCAGCGCGAACGCGACCGGCTGCCCTTCATAACCGGTGATGCCATGGGCGATGTAGATCGGCGCCGGGAACAGCGGCGAGCGTACGGTCACGTACTCCGGCAGGTCCTCGTCGATCACCCCGTCGAACAGGTTGACCGAACCGATGAACTCGGCGACGAAGCGGTTGGCCGGCTGCTCGTAGACCTCGTCCGGCTTGCCGACCTGCTGGATCCAGCCGGCATCCATCACCGCGATGCGGGTGGCCATGGTCATCGCTTCTTCCTGGTCGTGGGTGACCATCACGCAGGTCACGCCCGACGATTCGATGATGCTGACCAGTTCCAGCTGCATCTGCGAGCGCAGCTTCTTGTCCAGCGCGCCCATCGGCTCGTCCAGCAGCAGCAGCTTCGGCCCCTTGGCCAGCGACCGCGCCAGCGCCACGCGCTGCTGCTGGCCGCCGGACAGCTGGTGTGGCTTGCGCTTGCCCAGGTGGCCCATCTGCACCAGGTCGAGCATCTCGCCGACGCGCTTGCTGATCGCGTCCTTGCCCAGGCCATCCTGCTTCAGGCCGAAGGCAATGTTCTGCTCGACCGTCATGTGCGGGAACAGCGCATAGGACTGGAACATCATGTTGACCGGCCGCTGGTACGGCGGCAACGCATCCAGGCGCTGGCCGTCGAGGGTGATGCTGCCCTTGGTGGGCGTCTCGAAGCCGCCCAGGCAGCGCAGCAGGGTCGATTTGCCACTGCCGGAGCCACCGAGCAGAGCAAAGATCTCGCCCTTGCGCACGTCCAGGTTGACGTCGTCGACGGCGACGAAACCGTCGAATTCCTTGCGCAGGTCACGAATGGAGAGATAGCCGGGCACACCGGTCGTGTCAACGACGGCGGCTACCGGCTGGGCTTCAACGGGCATGGGGGCTCCGGGAGCGGGCGGTGGACAGCGGCCGCCATTCTAACGGCCGGGGAGGCCCAGGGGATATGACGGCGGCAGGCGGAAGCGGCCGCTGGCCGGCTCCGGGGGCCCCAGGAGTGTCGGTTTTCCCCCGCCATGGTGGCCTGCCCGCGCAAAGGCCCGGGCTCCCCTGGACGACCCTGCGGCCGTCCCGGCCAGACACCACAGGCGACGCCTCGATCTGCAACGTTTTTCAGAACCGGATCTGTTGAAGGCCCGGGGCATTCCCCGCGCAATGGCCCTGATCAAGGCCTTGCATGGACCCACCCTCGTGACTTCCCCGGACAGCCCCTCCCCTTTCCCGCCCCGCCTGCCGGGCTCCCTGCCTGCAAGGCTGCCGCTGGTCATCATCGGCGCCGGCCAGGCCGGGCTGTCCCTCAGCGCGCTCCTGCAGGAAGCCGGCGTCGAGCATCGCGTGCTGGAGGCCGAAACCGTGGGCGCCAGCTGGCAGCGGCGCTGGGAGTCGTTCCAGACCAACACCGCCAACGCGACGATGGCCCTGCACGGCCATGCCTATGCGGGTGACGACCCGGAAGGCTTCATGGGCGCCCCGGAGGTGATCCGTCGGCTCCGCGACTATGCCGACGAGCGCGTGTTGCCGATCAGCGAAGGGTGCGCGGTACATCGGGTCGCGCCCGAGTGCGGCGGCTATGCCATCGACAGCAGCCAGGGGCTGATCCATGCCAGCGCGGTGGTGGTCGCCACCGGTGAATACCGCCGTGCACGGATGCCCCGGGTCCCGTTCGCGCCCGCGCCAAGCCTGACCGTGCTGCACTCGGGCGACTACCGCAGTGCCCGCCAGCTGCCCGATGGCGCCGTGCTGGTCATCGGGGGTGGGCAGTCCGGCGCGCAGATCGCCCAGGACCTGCGCGACAGCGGTCGCAGCGTGCACTGGTCACTGGCCCAGCGCCATTCGCATACCCGCCGGCTGCGCGGCAAGGACTCGATGACCTGGTGGGACATGGCCGGGCGCATCCACCAGCACGTGAGTGAAGCAGCCGCCGTACTGGCCGGGGAACCGGATGCGCTGCGCAAGGCCCGCACCGCGGAGTTCCCACTTATTTCCGGCAAGGGAAACGGTGGCCTGGGTAGCTCGATCAGCCTGCTGGCGATGCACCGCGCGGGCATCAGGCTGCTGGGCCGGTTGCAGGGCTTCGATGGAAACGTCGCCCGCTTCGCCGATGTGCGCCCGCAGCTGCGTACCGCGATCGAGGCCACGCAGGCCGAGTACGCCTATCTCGATTCGCTGGCCAGCGCGTACTACGCCACGCGTCCCGAGCCACGCACCGACGATGCCCGCTACATTCCGGAGGAGGTCTATCTGCACTGGGAGCCGGACGCCGCCCCGCGTGAACTGGATCTGCAGGCGGAAGGCATCCGCTCGGTGGTGCTGGCCACCGGCTTCGTCGCCGAATGGCCCTGGCTCGACGTACCGGGCGCGCTGGATGCACATGGCTACCCGCTCGGCGACTTCGGTGTTTCACCGCAACCGGGGCTGTTCTTCATCGGCATGCACAACCTGCAGCGGATGAGTTCATCGTTCCTGTGCAACGGCGGTCGCGATGCACGCGACCTGCTGCCTGCCATCCTGCGGCACCTGGGCCGAAGCGGGAGTACCGGCATCGACCCAGGGTAAGGCAGCCGCCGGGCATGACGCGGCGGCACCAGGCCGGCTCAACGGCCGGTCTTCACCTCGGTCCACAGCCGGGTGTAGAGCTTGTCGGTTTCCGGCGTGTTGATCGAGTACGTGAACATCTTCGCGGCCACGTCGGCCGGCGGGTAGATGGTCGGGTCGGTACGGATCGCCTCATCCACCAGCGGGGTCGCGGTCGGCACCGGGTTGGCGTAGTGGATGAAGTTGGTGTTGGCCGCGGCAACCTTCGGCTGCAGCAGGTAATTGATGAAGGCGTAAGCGGCCTCCGGATGCTTGGCGTCCTTCGGGATCGCCAGCATGTCGAACCACTGCGGGGCGCCTTCCTTCGGGATCGAATAGGCCACGTGCACGCCATTGCTGGCTTCCTCGGCGCGGTCGCGGGCCTGGATGATGTCACCCGACCAGCCGACCACCAGGCAGGTGCCGCCATTGGCCAGCGAACCCACGTACTGCGAGGAGTGGAAATTCTGCACGTACGGTCGGATCGACTTCAGCAGGTCGGCCGCCTTCTGCAGCTCGGCCGGGTCACCGCTGTGCGGGTCCAGGCCCAGGTAATGCAGCGCGATCGGGATCATGTCGGCCGGCGTGTCCAGGATGGTCACGCCGCAGTCCTTCATCTTGCTGATGTTCTCCGGCTTGAACACCAGGTCCCAGCTGTTGGCGATGTCGGTGCTGCCACCGAAACGCTGCTTCAGCATCTCCACGTTGTAGCCGATGCCGGTGGTGCCGATCATGTACGGCACGCCGTACTGGTTGCCCGGGTCCTGGGTGGCGATGCGCTTCATCACCGCCGGATCGAGATTGGCCAGGTTCGGGATCTTGCTCTTGTCCAGCGGCAGGAACACACCGGCCTGGATCTGGCGACCGAAGAAGTTCAGGGTCGGCACCACCACGTCGTAGCCGCTGTTGCCAGCCAGCAGCTTGGTCTCGACCATCTCATCGCTGTCGAACACATCGTAGGTCACCTTGATGCCGCTCTCCTTCTCGAAGGTCGGGATGGTGTCCTCGGCGATGTAATCGCTGTAGTTGTAGACGTTCAGGACCTGGCTGTCCTGCGCGCCGCCATTGCCACCGCCACAGGCGGCGAGCATGGCGGAGGCCAGGCCGAGCGTGAGGATACGCAGCTTCATCGGGTGCTCCAGAATGCGGGAAGGGGGGCCGGCGGGGCCGGCGACGGGTGCCAGCCTACCCCCCGGCGGCGGATTTTTCTATTCCGGATGCTTAGACGTTCAGCAGCAGGAACTCGCGCTCCCACGAGCTGATGACACGGAAGAAGGTCTCGTATTCCTTGCGCTTCACCGAGATGTAGGCCCGGCAGAAGCGTTCGCCCAGCAGGGCCTGCAGTTCGCTGCACTGCTCCAGCCCATCCAGCGCTTCGCCCAGCGAGCGCGGCAGGTTGTAGCCCAGTTCCTTGGCGCTGCCGGTCACCGGCGCATCCGGTGCCAACCGCTCGCGGATGCCCAGCAGGCCGCAGGCCAGGGTCGCCGCCATCGCCAGGTAGGGGTTGGCGTCGGAACCGGCGAAGCGGCTCTCCACGCGCATGTTTTCCGGCGTGTCCAGCGGCACGCGCAGGCCACAGGTGCGGTTGTCGAAGCCCCAGTGCACGTTGCTCGGCGAGACTTCGCCGAACACCAGCCGGCGGTAGGAATTCACGTTCGGCGCGAAGAACGCCATCGCCTGCGGCGCGTACTTCTGCAGGCCGCCCAGATAGTGGCCGAACACCGGGCTGAACTCGCCTTCGGCATCGGTATCGCCAGCGAACACATTGCTGCCGTCGCTCACCCGCACCAGGCTCTGGTGGATGTGCATGGCACTGCCCGGCTCGTTCTCCATCGGCTTGGCCAGGAAGGTGGCATACACGCCGTGGCGCATCGCCGCCTCGCGCATGGTGCGCTTGAACAGGAACACCTGGTCGGCCAGGTCCATCGCATCGGCATGGGTGAAGTTGACCTCCAGCTGCGCCGCACCGGATTCGTGGATCAGCGTGTCCACATCCAGCTTCATCGCATCGGCGTAGTCGTACATCAGGTCGAGGATCGGGTCGAATTCGTTGACCGCATCGATCGAGTACGACTGCCGCGCGGTTTCCGGGCGCCCGGAGCGGCCGGCCGGTGGCAGCAGCGGGAAGTCCGGGTCGGTGTTCTTCTGCACCAGGAAGAACTCAAGCTCCGGCGCCACCACCGGCCGCAGGCCCAGCTCGGCGTAGGCCGCCAGCACGCGGCGCAGTACGTTGCGTGGCGCCAGCTCGTGCGGCTCACCGTTCTTGGTGTAACAGTCGTGGATGACCTGCGCGGTGGCGTCGGCCGCCCACGGCACCATGCGCACCGTGTCCGGATCGGGACGCAGCATCATGTCCGAGTCCGACGGCGAGGTCAGCTCGTAGTAGTCATCAGGGAACTCGCCGGTGACGGTGGTGGCGAAAATGCCTTCGGGCAGCCGCGTACCGTAATCATGCGAGAACTTGTCGGCGGGAATGATCTTGCCGCGCGCGTTGCCGGTGATGTCCGGGACCAGGCATTCGACCTCGGTGATGCGCCGCTCCTTCAGCCAGCGCAGCAGGCTGCTTTCCTGCGGTGCGGGGGGCGTAGCCGTCTTGCGCGGGCGCGTTCGGGAACTCATCGGGAATCCAGTCGGTTCTGTTGGTGCTGCCGGCAAGCTTGGCCGAACGCACGGAAAATAGCGTGATAGAACGGCGAGTCCATGACACGCCACTCCGGGTGCCACTGTACGCCGAGCACGAAACGATGGCGTGGGCTGCGCGCTGCCTCGACCAGTCCATCATCGGCCCAGGCCTCGACCTGCAGCCCGTGTGCCAATCGGTCGATGCCCTGCCCGTGAACCGAATTGACCTGTGCGCGGTCACCGCCTTGCCACTGCGCCAGCCAGCCATCCGCCGCCAGGGCGACCGCATGGGCCGGCCCGTACTGCACATCAACCGGCGCCTTCGGGTCTTCACGATGATCCGAAAGACCGGGCGCCGCGTGCACCTGCGGATGCAACGTGCCACCCAGCGCAACGTTCAGCTCCTGCAGGCCGCGGCAGATCGCCAGCACCGGCAGGTCCAGCGCCAGCGCCTCGTGCAGCAGCGCGAACGCGTTGGCGTCACGGGCCGGGTCATGCGGATTGCCCGGCCAGCTGCGACCGCCGTCGTAATGCTGCGGTTCGATGTTGCTGACCGCACCGGTCAACAGCAGGCCATCGAGCCCCTGCAGCCAGTCGCCGGCCGGCAGCGGCGGCTGCACGCTCGGCAACAGTACCGGGGTCACCTCGGCGGCCTCGGCCAGCGCGCGCACGTACTTCTCGCCGGCCACCGCGAAACGGTGATGGCCGAGCACGGTGCTGTCGGTGGGCAGGCCCACCCAGGGCAGGCGGCGCATGGGAAAACTCCTTGGCGTGCCGACACGTTACCCGCCGTCAGGCGAAGGCGGCAAGTCGTCGCCGTCACACCATGGCTGTCACGCATCGGCGAAACTACTCGGGTGAATGCTGATCGTCCTCCCCCGCTCTCCTCCACCGCACTGCGCCCGCGAGGCCTGCGGTGAGTGCCGCGTTCCCGCCCAGCTGGTATGCCGCCAGCCTGCCCGAACCACCCGCGCTGCCCCCGCTGCAGGGCGAGGTTCAGGCCGATGTCGCAGTGCTTGGTGCGGGCTACACCGGCCTGACCGCGGCCCTGGAACTGGCCTCACGTGGCCAGCGCGTGGTGGTGCTGGAGGCGCAGCGGATCGGTTGGGGCGCGTCCGGCCGCAATGGTGGCCAGGCGCTGGTCGGCTACGGCTGCGAGGTGGACGAACTGGAGCGTCAGCTGGGTCGTGATGATGCACGCCACCTGTTCGACTGGTCGCGCGACGCGGTGCAGGCGATGCGCACGCGCATCGATCGCCACCGCATCGACTGCCATTGGGTTGAAGGCCACGCCAGCGTGGCCATCCGTGAACGCCACGAGCGTGACCTGCGCGCCAACTGCGAGCACCTGCAACGCCACTACGACTACCCCATGCAGTGGTGGGGCCGTGACGCTCTGCGCGCGCAGCTGGACAGCCCGCGCTACCGCGCCGCGATGTTCGACCCGCTCAGCGCACACCTGCACCCGCTGGCGTATGCACGCGGTCTGGCCGATGCAGCGCGCGCGGCAGGTGTGGTCATCCACGAGAATTCGCCCGTCGTGCGCATCCAGCGCGGGCCACGGCCGAGCCTGCACACTGCCCAGGGCAGCGTGCGCGCCATGCATCTGGTGGTGGCCGGCAATGCCTGGCTGCAGGGCCTGCTGCCCGAGCTGGAACGGCGGATCATGCCGGTGGGCACCTATATCGGTGCCAGTGAGCCACTGGGCGCAGAACGTGCCCGCGCCCTGATCGGCAACAACATGGCCGTGGCCGACACCGCCTGGGCACTGGACTACTTCCGCCTCAGCCACGACCACCGCCTGCTGTTCGGCGGCCGCGCCAGCTACTCGGCACTGCCCCCGCCCGGCCTGCGCGGGGTGATGCAGCGACGCATGCACGACGTCTTCCCGCAGCTGGCCGACGTGGTACTGGACCAGGTCTGGGGTGGCTACGTGGACATCACCCGCAACCGCGCCCCGCACTGGGGCCGGCTGGACGGCAACCTGTACTTCGCGCAGGGATTCTCCGGCCATGGGGTGGCCGCCGCCGGACTGGCCGGCGAGGTGATCGCCGCCGCCATTGCCGGCCAGAGCGAGCGTCTGGACGTGTTCCAGCGCCTGCGGCATGCGCCCTTCCCCGGCGGCCGGCTGCTGCGCACGCCCCTGCTGGTGGCGGCGATGTCGTGGTACAAGCTGCGGGATGCGTTGTGGTAGCCGGGCCCTTCCCAGCCACATAATCGGCGCAGGAGCTGGGGAGCACGTGGATGCAGTGGTGGAAGGACGGCCTGCTGGTGAGGATACGGGTCAGCCCAGAAGGGCTGGCGCTGGCGCTGCTCTATGCCCTCGCCTGCTGGGGTGCGCGCAAGCTGTCACTGGACCAGTTCTTCCTGCCTGCCGGCGTGCGGGTGGCCGCGCTGTTGCTGTGCCCGCCGCGTCTTTGGCCCTACCTGCTGATGGGTGAATACGCCTACTTCGCGCATCTGCGCATCCCCCTGATCAGCAAATACAACCTGACCTGGGTAATCCTGGCCTCGGTGTTCCTGATGCCTGCCGTGATGCTGATCGTGCGCCTGCACCGGAAGCTGCTGGCACGCACCACGATCGTCGGCGTGATCTCCATTGCGGTATGCGCCGCGACGGTCGTCAGCCTGCTCAACCTCGGAATCTCGTATGTGATGTGGGCACCGTTGCATGAAGAGACATTACTCACCAATGTGCTGCGCTATGCGCTGGGCGACTTCACCGGCATCCTGATCCTGGCACCCCTGGCATTGCTGTGGATCCGACGCGCCGAGGAAAAATGGACAACCGGGTCTGTCGCGGCCACGGTCGCAGCACTCGGCGCCATGCTGGTCATTGGCCTGCAGGCGACGCCGGTACCGGCCTCGATCACGGCCCCCGGCTCGCTGCAGCTGCTGTTGATCCTGCCTATTCCCGCGATCGCACTGACCTGCCTGCTGGGATGGCGCGGTGCGGCCATCGGTGTCGCCGCCGTTAACATGATTCTTGGCCTCAGCACCCCCGCCGACCATCCGACCGCATTCGACCCGGCTACCTTCGCTACCCAGCAGGCCATGGCCATCGCCAGCATCGCCCTGCTGTTGCTGGGTGCGCGCATCACCCACTTCCAGACCCAGCACCGGCTGCACGAGGAAGATGGTAGAGCGGCCCTGCAGCTTGCTCGGAATTCACACCTGGCCAGCGAGATGGACCTGCGTGAGCGCGCGGCCCATCTGCGCCAGCTGGGCGATGGCATGGACCTGTCGCTGAACGAAATGGTGAACTGGCTGCATGCGCAGGGTCATCACGCCGTGGCCGACAGCCTGCGGCATACCTCTGAGGTGCATTCGCGCCTGTTCCGGGCCCAGGCCAGCATGATCTATCCCGCCGCCCTGGAACAGCTGGGCCTGTACGTGGCGTTGCAGGCTGGCGGGGTGCGCGAGGCATGGAATGCTGCGCATCGCATCGGCCAGCCGAGGTTGAAGGGTGACCCCTGCGCACTCGGGGTCGGCCTGCAGCTTGCTGCCTATCGACTCGTGGTCGATGCGGTCTCGCTTCTATTGAAGTGCGAGTGTGGACAGATCTCGGTCAGTATCCGCTGCGGAAGCTCCTTCCGGAAGCGTGGTGCCTTCATCTGCGTGGCTCTTCTGGACCGCCACGCATCACTGGGAAGCCGTGCAAAGGCGCTGGCAAACGAGCAGCTGCTGGGCCGAGTGCTCGCACACGCTGGCCACATGGACCTGAGTGGCAACAGGCTCAGGATGGTGTTGACCGAAGCACGGGACGCTCCCCGCCAGGCAGGCACTACTGAAGCCTTGAGGGAAAGCACACGCTCCATGGACACTGGCGCCCCCCGGGCCGCGATCTGACTATCCCGGTGAAAGGAGCTGCAGATCATTGCGCGAAAGTGATCTTTGGTCGGCGCCGAACCCACCCCGTCAGGATCTGGCGCCGGCGTGCAATTGCGCCCCCCTGCTTCCATCGATACTGTCATCCAATGGCGCGTCATGGCGCGTTCAAGCAACCCGCACGGCCGCTGCCATGTCACGAGCAAGGGAGGCTCGGGTTTGGACCGATTCAAGAAGGCAGTTGAACTGAGCCTCCGTATCCGGCCAGCCGGCATCGCACTCGCGGCCGTCTATGCGCTGAGCTGCCTCGGCTCGCGTCAGTTTTCGCTGGATCAGTTCTTCCTGCCGGCGGGCATCCGCGCAGCGGCACTGCTGATCGTCCCGACCCGCCTGTGGCCCTACCTGCTGCTGGGCGAGTACGCGCACTTTGCAACGCTGCGCATCCCCATGATCGACACCTACGGCCTGGATTGGGTCATCCTGGCTTCGACGCTGCTGATGCCGATGGCGATGCTGGTGGTCTACCTGCATCGGATGAGAATGCCGTCCGAAGCAGCCACCGGTCTGTGGCTGCTGTCGCTGTCGTTCTGCACAGCGTTGTTCGTGCCGGGTCTCAACCTGGGCATTTCATATGTCCTATGGTCGAACCCACCACCCAGCAACCTGCTGGACGCGGTCGACCGGGCGATCTTTGGCCACTTCGCCGCCATCATCACCCTGGTGCCGTTGGCATTCCTCTGGTCGCGGCGGCAGGCCGACCCCGGTTGGACAGACCGTTTCGTCGCCCCTACCGCCTCGGCGATCCTGGTGATGCTGGTGCTGGGCCTGTGCATGCAATTGACACGCGCCGACGCCCACACGACGCGGACACACATGGTGCTGCTGGCCGCCCTGCCCGCCATCGCCCTGACCTTCATGCACGGGTGGCGCGGCGCAGCCATCGCGATTCCGTTGTTGAACCTCCCCCTGCACGGCGCAACGCCCAGCACTGGCCTGCCTTCCTCGTTCGACCTGGGCACGTTCACCACCCAACAGAACATGGCGGTGATGAGTGTCGCACTGCTGGCACTCGGTTCCAGCATCAGCTATCACCATCAGCGCGCCCGGTCCCGCGGCCTGGCCGAGGCAACCACGCTGCGCCTGGCACGCGGCTCACTTCAGACCAGCGAGCGTGAGCTGCGTGAACGGGCCGTCCACCTGAAGCACCTGGGCGAGGGCATGGACAATTCGCTCAGCGAGATGGTCAGCTGGCTGAAGTCCCAAGGCCACCATGCGGTCGCAAACAGCCTGCAGCACGCGTCGTCGGTACATTCACGGCTGTTTCGCGAACAGGCCAGCCTGGTCTATCCCACCGGACTGGAGCACGTCGGGCTCTACATCGCGCTGCAAGCCGGCGGTGCATGCGAAATCTGGAACAACACGCATCGCGTCATTCCACCCAGGCTGGCGGGCAATCCCTGCCTGCTGACCGTGGATCTGCAACTGGCCATCTATCGCTCGCTGATCGAGGCGGTTTCACTTCTGCTGGAACTGGAAACCGGGCAGGTCTGCGTGCGCGCCCGAAGCGGTCGGGCAGGCAAGCATCGCGGCATTGTTGCCGTGGTGAGCCTGCTCGATCGTGGTTGTCCGCTTTCCACGCGTACCACCCAACAGGCCGTCGAGCGCCTGGCCGGACGGATGCTTGCCTACGGCGGAACGGTCCACTGCCGCAGCAATCGTCTGCGGCTGGTCCTGCATGAACCGATCACCCACGCGTCGCCAGCGGCGGCCTGACGCGGAATCTGGCCCGGCGCGCAACGTTCGCCGCTAAAGTTACACCCGAAACCGCCGTTATCCGTGCCGAGCCCCTCCCTCGTGAGCCACCGCATCATGCCCGTCCTGCCGCAGGCCGCCGTCGATGGCGACCTGACCGATCCGCTGCCGCAGCGGATCCTGCTGGTCGAAAACTCCCGCGCCTTCACCGGCATGCTGCGCGAGGCCATCGAGCAGCGCCTGGAACTGCCGGTGGTGATCGCCTCCACCCTGGCCGAGGCCGACCGCCTGCTGAGCGAAGGTGGCGGCTGGTTCCTGGTACTGACCGGGCTGGTCCTGGCCGATGGCGACCGCGACGCGGTGGTCGAGTTCTTCCTCAAGCGCGACCTGCCCACCGTGGTGGTCAGCGGCGTCTACGACGAGGACCTGCGCAAGCGCGTGCTGCAGCAGCAGATCATCGACTACGTGCTGAAGAACACTCCCGGCAGCATCGATTACCTGGTGTGGCTGGTGCAGCGGCTGGAGCGCAACCGGCGCATCGCCGCGCTGGTAGTGGACGACTCACCGTCCGCGCGCGGTTACGCCGCAGCCTTGCTGCGCATGTACGGCCATGAGGTGCACGAAGCGGCCGATGGCAACGAAGGCCTGGCCGCGATCGAGGCGCATCCGGCGATCCGCCTGGCCGTGGTCGACCAGGAAATGCCGGGCATGCAGGGCGTGGAGTTCACCCGCCGCCTGCGCACCCTGCGTTCGCGCGACAAGGTGGCGGTGATCGGCATCTCCGGCAATACCGATGCATCGTTGATTCCGCGCTTCCTGAAGAACGGCGCCAACGATTTCCTGCGCAAGCCGTTCTCGCGCGAGGAATTCTTCTGCCGGGTCTCGCAGAATGTGGACCAGCTGGAGCTGATCGGCACCCTGCAGGACCTGGCCACCCGCGATTTCCTCACCGGCCTGCCCAACCGCCGCTGCTTCCTGGAGCAGAGCCAGCGCCAGCTGCCGCAGCTGCAGCTGCACGGCCAGTGCGTGGCGGTGGCGATGATCGACATCGACCACTTCAAGCACATCAATGACACCCATGGCCACGAAGCCGGCGACGATGCGCTGCGCGCGGTGGCCGGCGCGGTGGCCACGCATGCACGCAGCCACGACCTGATCGCGCGCTTCGGCGGCGAGGAATTCTGCCTGCTGGTGCCGGACATGGAACAGGACGAGGCGCTGCTGTACTTCGAGGAGCTGCGCCAGCGCATCGCCGCGCTGGAGGTGGACATCGGCACCGCCACGCTGCGCATGACGGTCAGCATCGGGCTGTGCTGCCTGCGCCCGCAGCGCGATGCACTGCACCGGCTGATCTCCGAAGCCGACCGCCAGCTGTACCTGGCCAAGGCCGGTGGCCGCAACCGGGTCAGCTGCACCACGGTCGCCAGCCCGCTGCGCCCACGCGAGCCGGCGCTGCCCTGACCCGTACGCTTTGATCCAGATCAACGCCGCCCGCGCCGGGCGGCTCTACAGTCCGCCCCGACATACGCATGAAGGGGAGCCGGGGATGGCACTACTGGTCTGGCAGGACGATCTGAACATCGGCATCGATGTGATCGACCAACAACACCGCCGCATCATCGAAATGCTCAACCACCTGCACGTGGCCCAGGCCAGCATGCAGCGTGCCGCAGTGGGTGAAGTGATCGACGAGGTGGTGGACTACACCATGTCGCACTTCGCGTTCGAGGAAGAGCTGATGGAGGAAGCGGGCTACCCGTTCTGTGCCGCGCACAAACGCGTGCATGAGGTCTTCATCAAGCGTGTCTCGGAGTACCGCATGCGCTTCCAGGCCGGCGAGGACATCAGTGACGAGCTGCGCACCATGCTCTCGCGCTGGCTGTTCAACCACATCCGCGGCGACGACCAGGCCTATGCCGAACAGGTCAAGGCGCACCTGAACCAGTTCGCCCGCGAACACCAGGGCGGCGGCTGGCTGGGTCGCACGCTCAAGCGCTTCTTTGGTTGAGCCGCAGCGCGCGCCGGTGCAGTGCCACCAGCGCGCACAGGGTGGCCACCGCGGTCAGGCACAGGTAGTAACCCACCGCAACCAGGCCGAAGCGCTCGGCCAGCCAGGTGGCCAGGTACGGCGCCGGTGCCGCACCGAGGATGCCGGCCAGATTGAAGGACAGCGAGGCACCGGTGTAGCGCACCTCCACCGGGTAGATCTCGGCCAGGAAGGTACCGCAGGGGCCGTAGGTCAGCCCCATCAGGAACAGGCCCAGGCACAGGAAGGCGGTGACCAGCCACGGGCTGTGCGGCTGGAACAACGGCGCGAACAGTACGCCGAAGCCGACGATCAGTACGCTGGCAACAATCATCGTGCGCCGCGTGCCCCAACGGTCGCCATAGCGCGCCGACAGCGGGATGCCCAGCGCGAAGAACAGCATGCCGGCCATCTGCATCAGCAGGAACTGCTCGCGGCTGTAGCCCAGCACCGCGGTGCCATGGCCGAGACTGAACACCGTCATCAGGTAGAACAGCACGAAGGTGGCGAAGGCGCCCAGCGTGCCGAGCAGCATCGGTACCGGGTGGTCACGCAGTACCGTCCACATCGGCAACCGCACCGGCGCCTTGCGCTCCAGCGCCTTCTTGAAGTCCGGTGTCTCGTGGATGTTCAGGCGCACCCACAGGCCAAGGCCGACCAGCAGTGCGCTGGCCACGAACGGAATGCGCCAGCCCCACTGCAGGAAGTCGTTCTGGCTCAGGCAGCGGCCGAGCACGAGGAAGATGCCGGCCGACAGCAGGAAGCCGAGCGGTGCGCCCAGCTGCGGGAACATGCCGTACCAGGCGCGCTTGCCCGGCGGCGCATTCTCGGTGGCCAGCAGCACCGCCCCACCCCACTCGCCGCCCAGCCCCAGGCCCTGGCCGAAACGGCACAGCGCCAGCAGCGCCGGCGCCCACAGCCCGATCTGCGCGTGGGTCGGCAGCAGGCCGATCAGCACCGTGGACAGGCCCATGGTCAGCAGCGCGGCGACCAGAGTGGCCTTGCGGCCGATGCGGTCGCCGAAATGGCCGAACACCGCCGAGCCGACCGGACGCGCGATGAACGCCACCGCGAAGGTCGCCAGTGACTGCAGCAGGGCCGCCTGCTCACTGCTGTCCGGAAAGAACAGGTGCGGGAACACCAGCACGGCGGCCGTGGCGTAGATATAGAAATCGAAGAATTCGATGGTGGTGCCGATCAGGCTGGCCAGCAGGACACGACGGGGGGAATTCACGGGTGGCGCGGCAGCAGTGATCGTCGACATCGGCAACACGGGTAACGGCGGATCGCCCGATTCTGCCACGGGCCGATGGCCGCACGGGACGATGGTTTCAGCCGACACCGATGCCAACGGAATTTTTCCGGCCGCCGGCTAGGCTGCGCCACCGGTCCCTGCATGGATGCCTTGCCCATGGCTGCAGTTGCGTTGTCATGCTCCGATTCGCCGAAGCTGCCGCGGATGGCGGCGTGGCTGGTGGTACTGCTGGTGCATGGCGGGCTCGCTCTGTGGCTGCTGGACAGCGGCCGGATCGAACTGCGCAGCGGTGAGGGCCCGCGGATCTCGCTGCATTGGCTGCCACTGGAACCGCCGGCGCCGGTACCTCAACAGCCCGCCTCGCCCTCCGTAAAGATGACGCGTCCGGCCGCATCGATGATGCCCCGCCCTGCTCCGGTTGCACAGGCAGAGAGCGCCCTGCCTGCCCCGGGGAACGTGGCTGCAGTGGCGCCACTGATCCTGAGCCTGCCTGCGGGCAGCATCGACGGTGGTGACGGCATCAGCGCAGCTGGCGTGGCGCCGCGCCTGATCGGTCGGCGCGAGGTCCATCCTGCGTTCGGGCCTCGCCGCAATTACTTCCGGATCCGTCGGCAGATGAGCCCCGAGCAGATCGTGCATGGCGTGGCGCAACTGCTGGGGCTTTGGCCGCCGGGATACATCGTCGACCCGTGCGAACTGGGTAAACAGGACATGGACTATTTCCAGAACGCGGTCGAAGACGCCGACCGCGACATGCTGCGCGCGGCAGTGCTGCAGGTGAGTGCCCGCTGCCGGTAGCTCGACGGCTGTCTGCCTTCTGCAGAGTCGAGCAACGCTCGACTGCTCTTCGCGAGAAGCAGTCGAGCAGGGCTCGACGCTACAAAGAACGAACAGCGGTCAAGCCGCCACGTCGTTACAGCTGGATCCAGGTGGCCTTGATCTCGCTGTACTTGTCGAACGCATGCAGTGACTTGTCGCGCCCATTGCCGGACTGCTTGTAGCCACCGAACGGTGCGGTCATGTCGCCACCATCCCAGCCGTTCACCCACACGCTGCCGGCGCGCAGCTGGCGTGCGACGCGATGGGCGCGGCCGAGGTCACGTGTCCACAGGCCCGCCGCCAACCCATAGCGGCTGTCATTGGCCACGCGCACTGCCTCTGCTTCGTCCTCGAAACCAAGTACCGCCAGCACCGGGCCGAACACCTCCTCGCGTGCCAACGCGTGGTCCGGACGCACCTGGTCGAACACCGTGGGCTGCACATAGCAGCCGCCGGCCTCCACCTCGGCCCGATGGCCGCCGAGCAGCAGGCGGGCGCCCTCGCCTTCGGCCCGTGCGATATCGGCCAGCACCTTGTGCACGTGCGCGGCATCGACCAGCGCGCCCATCGGTGCATCGGCCTCCAGTGGATGCTGCGGCTGCATATGCTGGCCGTAGGCAATCACCTGGTGCACGAAGTCCTCACGGATCGAGCGCTGCACCAGCAGCCGCGAGCCGGCGGTGCAGACTTCGCCCTGGTTGAAGAAGATGCCCTGCGCCACGGCCTTGGCCGCTGCGTCCAGGTCCGGTGCATCGGCGAACACCAGGTGCGGGCTTTTGCCACCGCATTCCAGCCAGACCCGCTTGAGGTTGGACCGTCCCGCATGCTCCAGCAGCTTCGCGCCGGTGGCGGTGGAACCGGTGAAGGCCAGCACGTCCACATCCATGTGCAGCGCCAACGGTTCACCGACGCGCGTACCGTGGCCTGGCAATACGTTCAGCACGCCGTCCGGCAGGCCCGCCTCAGCGGCCAGCGCGGCCAATCGCAACGCACTCAAGGGCGACCGCTCGGAAGGCTTGAGCACCACCGAATTGCCCATGGCCAGCGCAGGCGCGATCTTCCAGCAGGCCATCAGCAACGGAAAGTTCCATGGCACGATCGCTGCGACCACGCCGGCTGGCTCGCGCGTGACCAGGCCCAGCTCGTGTGGGCCAGTCGGTGCGACTTCGCCGTACAGCTTGTCCACCGCTTCGGCGGTCCAGCGCAGGCAGCGCACCACGCCGGGCAGGTCGATACGGCGTGCGTCGCGCACCGGCTTGCCCATGTCCAGGGTTTCCAGCAGGGCCAACTCATCAGCGTGCTTTTCCACCAATGCCGCCAAGGCCAGTAACACCCGCTTGCGATGGGCCGGGCTGGCCTCTGACCAGTGGCCCGCATCGAAGGCACGCCGCGCCGACCGCACTGCGCGCTCTACGTCATCTGCATCGCAGTCGGCGACCACCGCCAGCACGCGCCCATCAATCGGGCTGATGCAGTCGAAGCGCGCGCCGCTGGCAGCGTCGGTGTAACGACCATCAATGAAGGCCTGTGCGGATATCGAAAGCTGCTGGGCCAGCACCTGCCAGTGGCTGCGGTCGGGAAAGGCGGCCATGTCGGGCTCCTCGGAACAGTTTCCCCGGTTATACCGGCGCGGCCGCGACTCCGCCGTGACGTGGCTGCGCTACATTTCCCCCATCGGACCCGATGGAGCTGGCATGAAGCGTTCCGCGAGCGACCTGCACGATCTGGCTACCCAACGCCCGGAGTCATTGGAGGCGTACTGGATGCCGTTCACCGCCAACCGCCAGTTCAAGGCCGCGCCGCGTGTGCTGGTGCGTGCCGAGGGCATGCACTACGAGGATGTCGACGGCCGCCAGATCCTCGATGGCACCGCCGGCCTCTGGTGCTGCAACGCGGGCCATGCCCGCCCACGCATCGTCGAGGCCATCGTCGAGCAGGCACGCACGCTCGACTACTCGCCGGCCTTCCAGATGGGCTCACCGCCGGCCTTCGCGCTGGCGCAGCGACTGGCCGCATTGGCGCCGACGCCACTGAACCATGTGTTCTTCACCAGCTCCGGCTCGGAGGCGGTGGATACCGCGATGAAGATCGTGCTGGCCTACCACCGCCAGCGTGGCGAGGGCCAGCGCACGCGTTTCATCAGCCGCGAGAAGGCCTACCACGGCGTGGGCTTCGGCGGCATGGCGCTGGGCGGCTTGCCCAACAACCGCAGGGCGTTCGGTCTGCAGCTGGGCGGCGTGGACTACCTGCGCCACACCCTGGACCTGCAGCGCAATGCGTTCAGCAAAGGCCTGCCGCGCCAGGGCGCCGAGCTGGCCGATGACCTGGAACGACTGATCGCACTGCATGATGCCTCAACCATCGCGGCGGTCTTCGTCGAACCCATTGCCGGTTCCGCCGGGGTGATTCTGCCGGCGCCGGGCTACCTGCAGCGCCTGCGCGAGCTGTGCGACCACCACGGCATCCTGCTGGTGTTCGATGAGGTCATCACCGGTTTCGGCAGGGTCGGCATGCCATTCGCCGCACAGCGCTTCGGGGTCACCCCCGACCTGCTGACCTTCGCCAAGGCGGTCAGCAACGGCGCAGTGCCGCTGGGCGGCGTGCTGGCCAGCGACGCCGTGCATGCAACCCTGATGCAGGCACCGCCACAGGCCATCGAGCTGTTCCATGGCTATACCTATTCGGGGCATCCGCTGGCCTGCGCGGCCGCACTGGCCACGCTGGAGGTCTACGCCGAGGAGCGCCTTTTCGAGCGCGCCATCGAGCTGGGCGAGTACTGGCAGGAACGGCTGCATGCGCTGCAGGGCCTCCCCAACGTGATCGACATCCGCAACTTCGGCCTGGTCGGCGCGGTCGAGCTGGCGCCTCGCCGCGATGCGCCGGGCAGCCGGGGCTACGAGGTCTATCGGCGCTGCTTCCACGACGGCGGGCTGCTGGTGCGCTGTACCGGTGACATCATCGCGCTGTCGCCCCCGCTGATCGTGGACAAGGCGCAGATCGACCAGATCACCGGCACGCTGGGCGAGATGATCCGGGCCACTGCCTGAGCCCTGGCCGGCGGCGGCGAGCGGGTACAATGGGCGGTTCCGCTCCTGCTCGCTGCCGTGCCCATGGATATCGTCGTCAAAGAAGAACTCAAGGCCTATATCGATCCGCTGACTGCGGACGAACATGACGCGCTGGAGCGCAGCATCCTGGCCGAGGGCTGTCGTGACGCGCTGGTCCTGTGGGGCAACGTACTGGTCGACGGCCACAACCGCTTCGGCATCTGCCAGAAGCATGGCCTGCCCTTCAACACCGTACAGAACACCCGCTTCCAGAGCATGGAAGACGTGCACCTGTGGATGATCGAGCAGCACCTGGGCCGTCGCAGCGTGTCCGACTTCCAGCGCGGCGTGCTGGCGCTGCGCAAGCGCGACATCCTGGCCGCCCGCAAGCAGATCGAGCAGGCGCAGCTGCAGCGCGAGAGCGATGGCACTGCCGACGTCACCGATGAGGCCGGCGAAGACAGCCCGCCGTGGGAGCCGGCACCGAAGATCAGCCGCGCCGAGCTGGCCCGCGAGGCCAAGCTGAGCACCAGCCAGGTCGGCATGATCGAGCGCATCCACGCCCAGGCCGCGCCCGAAGTCGTCGAAGCGGTGAAGGCCGGCGTGATCTCGATCAGCGCCGCCGCCGCCGTGGCCGACCTGCCGGAGGACGAGCAGCGCGCGGCCGCGGCCGGTGGCAAGGACGAGCTGAAGCAGGCCGCCAAGCGCGTGCGTGAATCCAAGCGCAAGCCGCGCGCACCGAAGCCGGACGCGGCCGAGATGGATTTCGAGGAGGCAAATGAGGACGAGATCGCCAGCCGCGATGCCGAGGTGCTGTCGGCGCTGGAGCAGCTGGGCGAGGACGCACCGGCGCTGCGCCGTCGGGTGGTCGCGCTGACCCGTGAGAACGACACCCTGCGCGCGCAACTGGCCGCGCTGCGCAAGCAACTGGAAGCGCTCTGAACCAAGGGGTAGTGCCGGCCGCTGGCCGGCAACGCCATGAACGTATCGGGTGCGTTGAGGATGCCGGCCAGCGGCCGGCACTACCAGATGCTCATGCCGTGCCGGTTAGACTTCCGGCATGACGTCTGCCAACGATCCGCGCCGCGCTCAGCTGCGGCGCCTGAAAGCCCTCGCGCTGGGCCTGCTGCTGTTGATGCTGGCCGGTTTCGCGGTCAGCCACTGGCAGGGCGAGCGCGGCATCTGGGCCTGGGTTTCGGCGTTCTGCGAGGCCGCAGCCGTGGGCGCACTGGCCGATTGGTTCGCCGTGGTCGCGCTGTTCCGGCGGCCGATGGGCCTGCCGATCCCGCACACCGCGATCATCCCGCGCAGCAAGGAACGCATCGGCGACAGCCTTGCGCTGTTCGTGCGCGACCAGTTCCTGGAGCCGGGCGTGCTGCTGGCCAAGCTGCAGGTGTTCGATCCGGCCAGCCGCCTCGGCAGCTGGCTGGCCGACCCGGCACGCTCGCGCATGCTGGCCGACATGGTCCGCGGCTGGGCGCTGCAGGCACTGGATTTCTTCGACGAAACCGCCGTGCGCCGGCAGCTGCACGGCTTCGTTGTGCAGCAGTTGCGGCAGTGGAATGCCGCTGCCACTGCCGGTGAACTGCTGGCCCTGCTGACCGCCGATGGTCGCCACCAGCGCGTGCTGGACGAAGGCCTGCAGCGGCTGGGCCGCTGGCTCGAGCAGCCCGAGGTGAAAGAACGCGCCTCGCAGCTGATCGTGCGTTACATCCAGCGCGAATGGCCGACGCTGTCGAGCACGGTGAACTGGGTCAAGCCGATTGACGAGATCGGCGACAGCCTGGCCGAGCGCCTGGCCCGCGCGGTACTGGAAGAGCTGCAACAGGTGCTGGCCGAGCCGCAGCATCCGCTGCGCCAGGACTACGAGAGCTGGCTGCAGAATTACGTGCAGCGCCTGCGCGAGGACCCGGCCCTGACCGAGCGCATCGAACAGCTCAAGCAGGAAATGATCGACCATCCGGCCCTGCAGGACTACGTGCAGGGGTTGTGGGCGCGCATCCACGCCAGCCTGCGCGCGGACCTGCAGCGCGAGGACTCGGCGCTGGTCGGCCACCTGCAGCGCAGCCTGGGTTCGCTCGGTGCGAGCCTGCAGGCCGACCCGGCGCTGCGCGAGGCCCTCAACCAGCACCTGCTGGAAGGCGCGCAACGCCTGACCGGCCGCCTGCGCGAAGGCGTGACCACGCATATCGCGCAGACCGTGAAGGGCTGGGACGAGCGCCATCTGGTGGAACAGCTGGAACTGAGCGTGGGCCGCGACCTGCAGTTCATCCGCTTCAACGGCACCCTGGTGGGTGGCCTGATCGGCCTGCTGCTGCATGCGGCGACAGTGGTGTTCAGGTTCTAGGCCTCAACGCGCCCTTCGGGTAATCACGCTTGATTCATAAAATGCGAATGCCTATCATTTACTGATCGGTTGTACGCTTAGCCAATCGGGTGCGGAAGACGCACCCATCGCCCGTGTACATCCCCCACCTCTGGACTGCCCGTCTGCGCGGGCCGTGCTTCGTCGATGGGACACGCTGGGCGACATGCGCAGGGCGCAAGGGGGCCGCGGACGCGTTCCATCCCCTCTCCTACCTGCAGGAATGCCGTGGACCGCTCGCCCGCAACCGCCAGCCCCCGCACCTTCTTTTCCAACCCGCGCTGGGGCGTGCTGTCACGCTCGTTGGCCGCGATCTTCGGCGGTTACGCGCTTGCCTCGGTGACCAGTGTGTTCTGCGCCGTGGCCCTGCCCGGCGCCCGTGGCCAGACCGTGCTGACCGGCATGCTGCTGGCCATCCTGGTCGCCGCCTGTGCGGCACTGTGGGCATTCGCCACCCGCAGCGCGCTGCGCGCCTGGGTCGGCATCCTCGCGCCCGCGCTGCTGATGGCCGCCATTGCGCGCCTGATGGGGGCCTGGGCATGAAGAACGGATTCCGCCAGTCGATGGCCTGGCTGCACACCTGGACCGGGCTGCTGGTTGGCTGGTTGCTGCTGCTGATCTTCATGGCTGGCACGGCCAGCTACTACCGCGAGGAAATCAGCCGCTGGATGCGTCCGGAACTGCCGTCCAGCAACGTCAGCATCGACGTCGCCGCACAGCGCGCGGTGGACTACCTGCAAGCCAACGCCGCGCAGGCCGAAAGCTGGTTCGTCACACTGCCGCAGCCGCGCAACCCGGCCATGCAGATGTTCTGGCGGTTGCCGCCGGAACTGGCCGATCCCAGCCGTGGCCGCCGCGGTGGCTTCGGCGACGCCACGCTGGACCCCAACACCGGCCAGGCATTGAAGGCGCGCGAGACCCGCGGCGGCGACTTCTTCTACCGCCTGCACTTCGACCTGCACTACATCCCGGTGCTGTGGGCACGCTATCTGGTCGGCTTCTGCGCGATGTTCATGCTGGTGGCGATCATCACCGGCGTCATCACCCACAAGAAAATCTTCAAGGACTTCTTCACCTTCCGCAAGGACAAGGGCCTGCGTTCCTGGCTTGATTTCCACAACGTCAGCGCGGTGATGGCCCTGCCCTACCACGCGATGATCACCTACACCGGCATTGTGACGTTGATGATCATGTACCTGCCGTGGGGGGTGAAGGTGGCCTACCCGCAGGACGAGGACACGTTCTTCTTCGAGGCCTTCGGCGGCCTCCCGGAAGTGACCGCGCCCGCCGAGGGCCACGCCACGCCGTTGCCGATCGCACAACTGCTGGACAACGCGCGCGCGCATTGGCACGGCGTGGAGGTGGCCGGTTTCACCGTGTCCAATCCGGGCGCGGCCAATGCGGTGATCGACATCCGCCAGCGCGACGGCAAGCGCCTGTCCATCGACACCCCGGCCGTGCGTTACGCCATGGTCAGCGGTGCTCTGCTTGAGGAAACGCCGCCTTCCGGCGGTGCCACCGCCACCCGCGGCGTGCTGTACGGCCTGCACCTGGCGCGTTTTGCCGACTGGGGCCTGCGTGCACTGTTCTTCCTGTCCGGTCTGGTCGGCTGCCTGATGGTGGCCAGCGGCGTTGTGCTGTGGGCGGTGAAGGAACGGCCCAGGCACGCCAAGAGTGGCCGCACCGGCTTCGGCCTGCGCCTGGTCGATGCGCTGAACATCGGCACCGTGGCCGGCCTGCCGATCGCCTTCGCCGCCTACTTCTGGGGCAACCGCCTGCTGCCGCTGGACATCGCCGAGCGCTCGAGTGCGGAGGCCAACGTGTTCTTCTACGCCTGGGCCGGCGCGCTGCTGGCCGCCTTCATCTGGCCGAAGCGGATGATGTGGGCGTGGCAGCTCTACCTGGGCGCGGCCGCGTTCGCACTGGTACCGGTGGTCAATGCGCTGACCACGCATGCGCACCTGGGCAACACCCTGCGCAACGGCGACTGGGTATTGGCTGGCTTCGATCTGTCGATGATCGCGTTCGGTGCGATGCTGGTGCTGTGCGGTTGGCGCATGCAGCGCTGGACGCCACCGCTGAGTGCGGCCGAGAAGAAGAAGCGTGCAGCCACTGCGGCTGCGCCGAAGGCATCGGTGAACACTGCAGACGCGGCCGAAGCGGAGGCCAGCGCATGATGCTGCTGGCGCTGACCCTGTCGTTCTCTGCGTTTACTGCGCTGTCGCTGGCGATGGAAAAGCACCAGCACGACCTGCATGGCAAAGCCGCGGCCACACCCGCACGGCGGGTGCTGTGGCGGGTGCTGGGCTGGGCGCTGCTGGCGGCGGCGTTCGCACTGTGCGTGGCCGACCACGGCTGGGCGATGGGCCCGGTGCTGTGGCTGGGGGCAATGACCCTGGCCGGCGTGACGCTGTCGTTCGGGTTGTATCCGTATCGTCCAACATGGATTGCGCCGCTGGCGATCGCGCTGCCGGTGCTGGGGTTGATGCTGGAATTGCTGTAGCCGCAGGACGGGGACAGCGGCATCCACGCTTGGCGTGGATCTACAATGCCCGTATGGATAGCATGCTGCAGCGGATGTCTGGAATCGGCTTTTTTTCCCGGTTGGGTGAAACACTGCCCATAACGGCCGGCGTCGTCGCCGTTCGGTCGCTGGCCGAAGCAATGCGGACCATCGATACCGATGGTTTCGAATGGATGCCCACAACACTGGGCGATTCGGATCCGTTTCACGGCGCCCTGCCCCATCCCGCCGAACTGGCCGACGCCCGACGCGAACTCAACCGCACGTTGATGCGCGCGCTTTCGGCGCTGGATCTGCCGGCACTGCGCTGCGGTGCACATGACCTGCAGCTGGTGGCGCGCGATGGAGCGATGTTCGCCTTCCGGCAACGCCTGCTGGAGATGCATCTCGGCCTGCCGGCACACTGGGAGCCTGTGCTTGCGCTGTACGAACAGGGCCATTGGCCCCTGGCCCATGCGCCGGGGCGATTGTTGGTGCTTTAGGTCGATCCACGCATGGCGTGGACCTACGGACCAGATGCGGTAATGCCGACCGCTGGCCGGCATCCCGCGGACCTTCCACGGTTCTGACGCAGTTGCCGGCCAGCGGCCGGCACTACCGGGATTACCCCAACCGCTTCAATTCCCACGCGCGATGGATGCGCGCGTTGCGCTCGAAGTCCGGGCCGATGGTGCGCGCGGTGATCTCGCGGCACTGGGCAAATTCGGCAATGGCGTTTTCTTCCAGCTTGAAACGGCGGAAGTTGTTCGAGAAGTACAGCACGCCCCCCGGTGCCAGCCGCGCCACCGCCGCGCGCAGCAGCTTCAGCTGTTCGCGCTGCACGTCGAAGTCATCGGCGCGTGCGGAGTTGGAGAAGGTCGGCGGGTCACAGAAGATCACGTCGTACTGGCCACGGTCGCCTTCCAGCCAGGCCATCGCATCGGCCTGCACCAGAAGGTGCTGGTTGCCGCCCTGCCCGTTCAACGCCAGGTTGTCGTAGCACCACTGCAGGTAAGTGGCCGACAGGTCGACGCTGGTGGTGCTGGCGGCACCAGCCACGGCGGCCTGCACGCTGGCCACGCCG
This sequence comes from Stenotrophomonas sp. YJH_SMC_12-1, assembly GCF_059370935.1. NCBI lineage: Bacteria > Pseudomonadati > Pseudomonadota > Gammaproteobacteria > Lysobacterales > Lysobacteraceae > Stenotrophomonas > Stenotrophomonas sp. YJH_SMC_12-1. The sequence goes on from NZ_JCAFUD010000008.1 coordinate 225,409, forward strand.
GTGTAGCAGAACAGGTTGAGGAAACGCTTGCCACGCACCTGCTCGGCCATCATCCGGCGCAGCGGGCGATGGTCGAGGAACAGGCCGGTATCGAGATAGTCGAACAGGTTCACCTGCAGCAGTGCGTTGTTCTCGCGCACTACGATGAATTCATCTCGCTGCTCGAAGCGGCCGTACTTGCTGCCGCCCTTGCCGCGCTCGCGCGACTTCATCGAGACCTGCTCCGGCGGCACGCCGAATACTTCGCGCGCGGCAGCCAGCAGTTCGTTGCGGCGGCGGCGCACGTCGTTCTCCGGAATCGCGGCCGGTGCGGCGTATTCCTGCACGTGCAGGAAGGTACGGCGCTTGCCACCGTCTTCCTCGTAGACGTCGATGGCGGCCGCGTATTCCGGCAGGTCGGCGTCATAGGCACGGAAGCAGGTGATGTGCTCGCGGGCGCGCCAGCTCTTGAACTTCTTCAGGTTCTTGCGCAGGCGGTTGGCCACCATCTGCGCACCTTCGCTCAGCTCGCGCGGTTGTGCCGGATCACGGCCCGGCACGGCAATCGGATCGCAGACGATCAGCGCGCATTCCAGCGCACCGTTGAACATCTGGTACTTCTTGCTGGCGCGCAGGCCGGTGGCGAAGGCCAGCTCGTCGTTGCCGCACAGCAGGCTGGCACGCCACTGCGGCACCGCCTTCTGCAGGGCGTTGCCCAGTGCGCGGTACAGCGCCGGATCGGCGGCCAGGCGCTCGTCGTAGGGCGGGTTGCAGACCACCGCACCGATCTCCTGCTCCGGCGCGGCCAGGTCGGCCACATCGGCACGGGTGAAGCGGATCGCATGAGCGACGCCCGCGACCTCGGCATTCTCGCATGCCGCCTGGATCGCAGTCGGATCGATGTCGCTGCCGTGGATGACCGGCTTCAGCGCGGCCAGGCCGGCGGCCTCGCGATCGCGTGCTTCGCTCTGGAGGGTCTTCCAGGCCGCCTTGTCGAAGCCCAGCCAACGGCTCGGCGGCAGGCTGCCGTGGCGCATCAGGCCCGGGGCGACGTCGGCGGCCATCAGCGCGCCTTCGATCAGCAGCGTGCCGCTGCCGCACATCGGGTCCAGCAGGCCGCCACCGGCGGCGTGCAGGCGCGGCCACTGCGCGCGCAGCAGCAGCGCGGCGGCCAGGTTTTCCTTCAGCGGTGCCTCGTGGGCGGCGCCACGCCAGCCACGGCGATGCAGCGGGCCACCGCCGAGGTCGATCGACAACGAAGCGCGGCCCTTGCGCAGCGACAGGTTGACGCGCACATCGGGCAGATCGGTGTTGACCGAAGGGCGCTCCAGGCCTTCATCGCGCATGCGGTCGACGATGGCGTCCTTGATCCGCTGCGCGGCGAAGCGGGCATGGGTGATCTTGTCGCCGGACACGTGTGCGTCCACCGCCAGGGTCATCTCCGGCTTGATGTGCTCATGCCACGGCAGCGCACGCACGCCGTCGTACAGAGCCTGCTCGTCCGGGCACTCGAACTCGTCGATCGGCCACAGCACGCGGCTGGCCAGGCGTGACCACATCACGATCCGCAGCGCCTGCTCCAGTTCGCCCTCGGCGTTGACGCCGGCAATGGTGGCAGTGGCCTTGCCAAGGCCCAGGGCCGACAGTTCATCGGCAAGCAGGTATTCCAGGCCCTTGGCGCAGGAGACGAAGAATTTCACGGGGTCGGTTCGCAGGTGGTCGGGCGCGGCACAGGGGCCGCGCCGGTCGGAAAGGAGGGCCGTAGGCACGGCCGGCAGGCCCGCGCCGGGGGCGGCGGGGCTGCCATTGTAGTCAATGCGGGCAGGCGCGCCTTGCGCCCGGGCTTCACAGTTGCCGCAACAGGCGCTCGAAGGCCTGTGCGGAGGCCTCCACGTGGTGCTCCAGGCGGTGGCCGTCGTCGACCAGCAGCAGCTGCGCCGAACGCGCCTGCGCCCAGGCGATCACTCCGGCGGCCGGGACCACATCGTCATGCCAGGCCTGGACCACGGTGGTCGGCACGGCGGCGGCGTCCAGCGCCGGCATCGGGCCCATCGTAGTCGGCGGCACCATCAGGAACAGGCCGGCGACCGGTACCTGCAGTGAGGCGATGCCGGAGATGTAGGCGCCCAGGCTGGAACCGGCCAGTACCACTGGGCCCTGCCGGGCGGCGATGGCGGCGCGCTCGACCAGGCGGCGCAGGCGGGTCGGCACATCGCCTACCCGGCTGACCTCGCTCATCGCATCCAGGTCGGTGTAGTCGGGGCGCTCGTGGGTCCAGCCCAGCCGCTGTGCCACCTCGGCCAGCGCGGTGACCTTGGTCGCTTCCGGGCCGCTCTCGAAGCCGTGGGACAGGATGCAGTGGCCGCGGCTCATGCGTGCGCTCCGCACGAACGGGCCGACAAGGAAAGGGAAGGCAGGTTCATGCCGCAATGCTAGCATCGCCGGATGCCCAACCCGCTCCTGCCCGGCCTGCAGCTGCAGCCCCTGCCCTACGAAGACCGCCTGCCACTGCGCGACCCGGCCACGCTGGAGATGGTGGTGATCCACTGCACCGAGCTGCCCGACCTGGCGATGGCCCGCGAGTACGGCGAGCGTGTGCTGTACGACAGTGGTGCCGGCAACAGCGGGCATTTCTACATCGACCGCGATGGCAGCGTGGTGCAGTACGTGGCACCGGAACGGGTGGCCCACCACGTGCGCGGCATGAACGCGCATACGCTGGGTATCGAACTGGTCAATACCGGGCGCTACCCGCACTGGTTCGACAGCCGTCACCAGGCGATGGACGAGGCCTACACCGAGGCGCAGGTGGAAGCGCTGGAACAGCTGCTGTTGGCGCTGGTGGCACGCTATCCGTCGCTGCAGCGGATTGCCGGGCATGACCAGCTTGATCGGGAGCAGGTGCCGGCCAGCGATGATCCGACGCTGATGGTGGCGCGCAAGCGTGATCCGGGGCCGTTGTTCCCGTGGGCGCGGGTGCTGGCGAAGGTGCCGCTGCAGCCGGTTGGGTAAGCGGCAGGGCTGCGCTCTGCACCCGCAGAAGCAACGGCAACGTCAACGTCAAGAGCTGGCATTCCGGGGGATGGCGGGGTGGGTCCGGTTGTGGGGGACGCCGTAAACCCGTCCATGGGGGCTTGGCCGCGGCATCCATGCCGCGGACACCCCCGCAACCGGCCCCACCCCGCCTTCGACAGATTTCTGCCGCTGTTGGTGGGTGCCGACCTTGGTCGGCACGGAGTCGGATCCCGTGGCCACGCAACGGGCTCTGACCCCCGATTTACGCTCGATGGGGTCAGAGCCGTTTTCCGTTGGAAAACGGATCCGAACCCGCGCTTCTCAGGTACCGGTCGCCACCGGGCGGCTGCTGTCGCTCACCCAACCGCTCCAGGAGTCGGCGTAGATGCGTGCGCCGCTCAAGCCTGCGCTTTCCATCGCCAGCAGCAGGTGGCAGGCGGTCACGCCGGAGCCGCACATCAGCACCACCTGCTGCGGATCACGGTTGCCGATCACACCCTGCAGCTCGACGCGCAGTTCCTGTGCATCGCGCAGCCGGCCGTCGGCGACGTTCAACGCAAACGGACGGTTGACCGCGCCGGGTACGTGGCCGGCGACCGGGTCCAGCGGCTCGACTTCGCCGCGGAAGCGTTCGCCCGCGCGTGCGTCGACCAGCCAGCCCGGCGCGTGCTTCAGGCGTGCGCTGATCTCCTCGGCATTGGCGATCCGGGTGGTGTCGAAACGGCCCGGGTAAGCCGGCAGCGTGGTCACCTCGTCCGGCCCCGTCGCCAAAGGTTGCCCTGCGGCCTGCCACGCGGCGATACCACCATCGAGCACGGCCACCTTGCTGTGCCCGATCAGGCGCAGCAGCCACCACAGGCGCGAGGCGGCCATGCTGCCGTCGCTGCCGTCGTAGACCACCACCTGCGTGTCAGGACCGATACCCCACTGGCCGAGCTTCGCGGCGAAGGCATCGCTGTCCGGCAGCGGATGGCGACCATGGCCGACGCGCGACAGATCGGACAGGTCACGATTCAGATCGGCATACACCGCACCCGGGATATGACCTGCCAGGTATTGGCCGCTGCCCGCCTGCGGATCGGCCAGCGAGGAACGTGCATCAACCACGCGCACCGCGGTGCTGGCGGTGGCGCGTGCGTCGACCACACGGATGCCCTCGCCCAACGCGGCAGCCAGGGTGGCGACATCGACCAGGGTGGTCCACGGCGGATCGATCGGGTTCATTGCACTTGCTCCAGGCGGCGACGCAGGTTGTAGAGAATGGCCGCGGTGGCACCCCAGATGCGCTGGCCGGGCCAGCTGTACTCAAGGACGTGACGGATGCGGCCGCGATGGTTGATTTCGACCTGGCGCAGGTTGTCCGCCGCCATCAGGTAGTCCAGCGGCACCTCGAACACCTCGGCCACTTCGCTGGGCTGCGGCACCGGCACGAAGTCCGGATCGACCACCGCCACCACCGGGGTGACCCGATAGCCGGTGATCGTCACGAAGGGATCGAGATAGCCCAGCGCCTGCACCTGGCCCGGAGCCAAGGCGATTTCTTCCTGGCTCTCGCGCAATGCTGCCGCCAGTGCGTCGCGGTCGTCGGGCTCGGTGCGGCCGCCGGGGAATCCGACCTGGCCACCGTGCGTGCGCAGGGTTTCGGTGCGACGGGTGAGGATCACCTGCGCGCCACTGGCGCGCGGCACGATTCCCGCGAGCACGGCCGCTTCCACCGGAGGCCCGGGCGGCAGCAGATCGATCAGCTCGCTGCGGTTCCAGCCATCGCCGGCCGGCGGATCGGCCAACGGATGCAGCGCGCGCATCAAACGTTCGTGGTCGGCCAGCGAGCCGCGCAGTGATTGCTGGAGCTGCGCCCGCAAAGGCTGCACGCGATGCAGGATGCGACTGCGTTCGTCGTTGCTCATCGACGGCCACCGTGCGATTTCATCGATATGACGTCCGCAGCCGGTGCACTGCCGGTGCGGATCCAGCGTGCACACTCCGATGCAGGGACTTGCGACAACACGCGCCGTTTCTTCCATTGTTTGCACCCGGCAACAGTAGCGCGAACGGGCTGAATTTGCGCGGGTGGGCCGGTCGGACGGTAGAGTCGACTGTCAGTCGACTCGCGCGCGCAGCGCGGGCGTTTCCCCGATGTGACCCAAGAGCAGTCGACTGACAGTCGACTCTACCGTCAGGCACTGCGCAAACAAAAACGGGCCGGTGGAATCACCGGCGCGTTTGGTTTACTGCTTCGATTTACTTGACGCTGACCAGCTTGATCTCGAACTGCACAGCCACGTTCGGCGGGAACGGGGTGCGCGGGTCCGCACCGTAGGCCTGGTCCGGCGGCAGGGTGACTTCCCACTTCGAGCCGGCCGGCATCTGCAGCAGGGTCTCGCGCATGGCCTTCATTTCGACTTCGCTGACCTTGATCGACGGGATCTGCTGGGCCGGGCGGGCTTCGGTCGGGCGCTGGCCGTACGGGAACGGACCGGCCACTTCCAGCTGCACGGTGCTGGCCTGGGTCGGCTTGGCACCCTTGCCGGCTTCGATCACGCGGTACTGGACGCCGCTCGGCAGCGACTGCACGCCGGCCTTGGCCTTGTTCGCCGCGATGAACTGATCGCTCTTGGTCTTGTTTTCGGCAGCAGCCTTCTCGTACTCGGCCTTGGCAGCCTGGGCACGGCCCTGCTCGCGCTTCTGGAACGCTTCAACGGCCGGCTTCAGCTGCTCGGCGGTGATCGCCGGCTGCTTCTTGGCGTAGGCATCCTGCAGGCCCTTCACCACCGAGTTGATGTCCAGCTGTTCACCACGACCGGTCAGCTCCGCCAGGTTGTTGCCGTAGTCGTAACCGAAGTAGTAGCTCAGCTTGCCCTTTTCGGACGAGACGTCCTGGGCGAAGGCATTGCCCGTCAGGGCCAGGGCCGCGACGGCGACCGCGATAGAACGCAACTTCATCAAACAGTTCTCCAGGGGTGGTAACTCAGGGACGTTCTGCGCCGCCCTGAGGCGACGGGTTAGGATAACGGGCGCAACGTGTAACCGCTACTCACGATGCAGGCTATGACCCGTCTGCGTTCGCGGAGTTCAATATCACTTTTTTTTAACGTTCCAGGAGTTTCCCCGTGGCCGATGCCCTGATCGCTGTCGCCGACGACGGCGCCATCCGCACCGTGACCGTCCAGCGCCCGGACAAGCTCAACGCTCTGAACGCCGCGACCCTGCAGGCCCTGGCCGAGGCCTTCAGCGCCTCCGCCGCAGACCCGGAGATCCGCGTGGTGGTGCTGACCGGTGCCGGCCCGAAGGCGTTCGTGGCTGGCGCTGACATCGCCGAGATGAACACACTCAGCGCGGTTCAGGGACGTGATTTCTCGCTGCTGGGCCAGGCCCTGATGCGCCAGATCGAGCGCATGCCCAAACCGGTCATCGCCCGCGTCAACGGTTTTGCCCTGGGCGGCGGCCTGGAACTGGCCATGGCCTGCCACCTGCGCATTGCCGCCGATACCGCCAAAGTCGGCCAACCGGAAATCAATCTCGGGCTGATTCCCGGCTTCGGCGGCAGCCAGCGCCTGCTGCGCCTGTGCGGCCGCGCCGCCACCCTGGAGCTATGCCTGCTGGGTGCACCGATCAATGCCGCACGTGCGCTGGAACTGGGGATCGTCAACGAGGTGGTACCGGCCGACGCGCTGGACAACCGCGTGCAGGACATCGCCCTGCAGCTGGCACGCTCGGCGCCGCTGGCCCTGCGCGGCCTGCTCGATGCGGTGCACGTGGGCGGCGAATGCAGCCTGGAAGCCGGGCTGGAATACGAAAGCGCACAGTTCGGCCTGCTGTTCGCCACCGAGGACATGCGCGAAGGAACCAGCGCCTTCCTGCAGCGCCGCCCGCCGGCCTTCCAGAACCGCTGACGCCATGGCATCCCGACCCAACCCCGCGCAGCTGTTTGCCCGGGTCCAGGCAGACGATCTCGACGGCGCCCTGCAGGCCGGGCTGATGGACTATGTCGCCCGCGCCGACGACGCGCAGTTGCTGCACGGCCACCCGGAACTCCCGCAGCGGTTGCAGCAGGCCCAGCAGCAGCTTCAGGCCGCCTGGGCGGCACGCGAACGCTACCGCGCCCGTGCGGTGCGACTGGCCCGCCGCGAAGCCGAACGCGACGCGCGGCGCACGCCCGCCCCGGCGCCGGACGTGAAGCCCGCCCTGCCCGCCGCGGCCGCCGCCATCCTCGCCCGGGCCAAGGCCCGCGCCAGCGGCAAGGAGCAGTAATGGCGACCACGAAGAAAACCGCACGCGCCCCGGCGCGGCGTGGCGGCACGATGCCGCGCGCCGACGTGGTGGAAATGTTCACCCGCCTGCGCGAACTCAACCCGCACCCGAAGACCGAACTGGAGTACAGCTCGCCGTTCGAGCTGCTGGTGGCGGTGGCGCTGTCGGCGCAGGCCACCGACGTCGGCGTCAACAAGGCCACGCGCCGCCTGTTCCCGGTGGCCAACACGCCGGCGAAGATCCTCGCGCTTGGCGAAGAAGGACTGAAGCAGTACATCGCCACCATCGGCCTGTTCAACGCCAAGGCGAAGAACGTGATCGCCACCTGCGCGATCCTGCTGGAAAAGCATGGTGGTGAAGTGCCGCGCGATCGCGATGCGCTGGAAGCACTGCCGGGCGTGGGCCGCAAGACCGCCAACGTGGTGCTCAACACCGCCTTCGGCGAGCCGGTGATGGCGGTGGACACGCATATCTTCCGCGTCTCCAACCGTACCGGCCTGGCCCCGGGAAAGAATGTGCGCGAAGTGGAAGACAAGCTGGTGAAGGTGATCCCCGCCGAATTCCTGCTCGACGCGCATCACTGGCTGATCCTGCACGGACGTTATGTGTGCAAGGCGCGCAAGCCGGATTGCCCGGGATGCGTGATCGCCGATCTGTGCCGGTTCAAGGACAAGACCCCGGCCGAGTGACGGCCGCATCCATGCAGGGCGTGGATCGACTGCAACCAAGGCGCAATCCGGGCGTCATACGCAAGCGGGTTCAATGGCAGGCCCTGCCGTGACGGAGCCTGCGGTGGATGTCTGCCGCGCGTGAACTGTCACATTTACGCAATCTTTACCTTCTAGCCTGCGCGCATCTTCCCACCTGCCTGCAAGGCTCCTCTCCATGAAACTGCATCACCAACTCCTGACGGTGGCCGTGGCTGCTGCGCTGTATGTGCCGGCTGCACACGCCGAAGTCGCCATCGACGTGATCGGCGGTTCGGAAATCACCTTCGAAGGCCTGGTCCAGGCCGATGGCAACTGGTTCCACAACGATGTGGTCGACCTCAACGGTGGCGACGCCGGCAACGGCAAGAACAGCGAATTCGAACTGCGTCGCGCCGAGCTGGTGCTGAAGGGCAAGGGCCCGGGCAACGTGGAGTGGGTGGTCGGCTATGACGCCAAGGCCGACAAGTTCCTCGACACCAACGTGAAGTACAAGCTGCTGGGCAACGCCAACCACTTCCTGCAGCTGGGCCAGTTCAAGCAGCCCAACAGCCTGGAAGAACTGTCCAGCACCAAGAACAACGATTTCATTTCCAAGGCAGCGGTCACCAACACCTATGCCATCGCCCGCCGCCTGGGCGGCGCATACAGCTACGGCCAGGACAACTGGTCGGTGACTGCCAGCGCCTTCGGCCGCGAGCTGACCCGCAACCTGGCCCACGGCAGCGGCTACGGCGCGCGTGGCACCTGGGCCCCGATCAATGAAAAGGGCCAGGTCCTGCACTTCGGCCTGAGCTACGTCAACTACGACACCGACGCCGACACCCTGCGCGTGCGTGCACGTCCGAATGCCGACCTCGCCACTGCCCGCCTGGTCGACAGCGGCAACCTGACCGACACCGACCGCGTCAGCACCATCGGTGCCGAAGCGATGTACTTCCAGGGCCCGTTCAAGGCCCAGGCCGAGTACTACACCAGCAAGGCCAAGCGCTACGACCACGACAACTACACCAGCGACGGCTATTACATCAGCGGCGTGTGGAACGTCACCGGCGAGACCTGGAGCTACAAGGGCGGCACCCCGGGCACCGGCCTGCCGAACAACCCGGCCGGCGGCCAGTGGCAGCTGGGCGTGCGCTACGACCACATGGACCTCAATGACGGCAACCTCGCCGCCAACCCGGTTGCCGGTCGCCCGCCGATCGTCGATGGCGTGCTGGGTGGCAAGATGGACATCTGGACCGTGGGCGCCAACTGGTACCTGCGTTCCAACTTCAAGCTGATGCTCAACTACGTGATGGTCGACAGCAAGAAGTACAGCTCCACGGCGCGCGGTTTCGTCAACGATGATCCCAACATCCTGGAAGCCCGCGCGCAGTTCTTCTGGTAAGTCCAGCCCCCTGCGTTGACCCGCGAAGGCACGGCCCCGGCCGTGCCTTCGTCGTTGCATCGGTAGCCGCGCTGCCCTGCCGGCGCAGCGGACGTGACATCGCTCATGACGCGTGTCACGCCCGCGTCATATGACAGACGCGGGGGTGTCACGCAACCGTTATGGAATGTGCACCGAAACGTCGGGCAACCGCCCTTCGACCACCACCCCAGGAGTCTCCCCGTGATCCACGCCTTCAAGTCGCGCGCCGCTGTCGCCATCCTGGCCGCATCGTCCGTGTTCGCCGCCAACGCCGCCGATATCACCGGCGCGGGCGCATCGTTCATCTACCCGGTCATGTCCAAGTGGTCGGCCGACTACAGCACCGCAACCGGCAACAAGGTCAACTACCAGTCCATCGGTTCCGGCGGCGGCATTGCCCAGATCAAGGCCAAGACCGTTGATTTCGGCTCCTCCGACGCGCCGCTGAAGCCGGAAGACCTGGCTGCCGCGGGCCTGGCGCAGTTCCCGTCGGTGATCGGCGGCGTGGTGCCGGTGGTCAACGTGGCCGGCATCGCGCCGGGCGCGCTGAAGCTGGACGGCGCGGTGCTGGCCAACATCTTCCTGGGCAAGATCAAGACCTGGAACGACCCGGCCATCGCCGCGCTGAACCCGGGCGTGACCCTGCCCAACGCCAAGGTCACCGTCGTGCATCGTTCGGACGGCTCGGGCACCACCTTCAACTTCGTCAATTACCTGTCCAAGGTCAGCCCGGAGTGGAAGAGCTCGGTCGGTGAAGGCACCTCGGTGCAGTGGCCCGCCGGCATCGGCGGCAAGGGCAACGAAGGTGTTGCCGCCTATGTGAAGCAGATCAAGGGCGGCATCGGCTATGTCGAACTGTCCTACGCGCTGCAGAACAAGCTCTCCTACACCGCGATGAAGAATGCCGCCGGCAAGTTCGTGCAGCCGAGCGACACCTCGTTCGCAGCCGCTGCCGCCAGCGCCGACTGGGCCAACGCCCGCGACTTCTACCTGGTGATGACCAACGCGCCGGGCGCCGAGTCCTGGCCGATCACCGCCACCAACTTCATCCTGGTGCAGAAGACGCCGAAGAATGCTGCCAATGGCAAGGCGACCCAGGAATTCTTCCGCTGGGTCTACAAGAATGGCGACGCCCAGGCCCGCCAGCTGGACTACGTGCCGCTGCCGGACAGCCTGGTCCGCCAGATCGAGACCTACTGGTCGCAGAACCTGAAGTAAGCGCGTTCCCCCGCAGGAACGGGGGCGGCGGGTCCTCTCTCCCCCGCCGCTCCCACCCGGGCGCGAGATCCTCGAGATCTCGCGCTCTTCTTGTTTTTGGGGGATGGGTCGTGAAGAGCGCTGCGCTTCCAATCTACTGCCCGGAGTCGGCGCAGGGCCCAGCCCGGGACACGCCATAAACCCCGCTCCGCGGTCCGGCCCAGCCGCTGACGGCTGTGCGTTCGGGCGCTTGCGAGGCAGTGCCTCGCAGGCAAACCGCCCTCACCTTTGGGGGCTCGTCCACGGCATCCATGCCGTGGACGGTCCTGCACGCCCTGGCCCACCGCCTCTCGACTTTTCATCGGGGGCGCGGTGGGGTCATGGAAGGCAGGAGCAAAGGCAGGAGCGTTTGTAGAGACGAGCCCACGCTCGGCTGGGTGCTGGAGCGTGCGGACCAACGGTCCGCACCTACCGAGAACAGGGAGCAGTCGAGCATGGCTCAACTCTACAAGGGCCAACCGACCGTCATATCGGTGCGCAGATCGGGGGTTTCCGGGCACCTGCTGGATCGGCGCCAATCCTGTGAAACCCTTGTCAGAACGTGATCCAGGACACCCCTGTCATGGTCGTAATACGGCTGTAACAAAAACATCATTTCATAGCCGCATCCGCCGACCACGTCGGCTCTTCCCCGCTATGGAGTGACCATGAAACTGCACTCGGCCGGCCTCGCCGCCCTTTCCCTGGCCATCGCCCTGGGCCTGTCGGCCTGCGGTGGCGACAAGCAGGCCGCGCAGCAGCCGGCTGCCGACGGCGCCGCCGCCCCGGCCGCTGCCGGTGCCAAGGTGACCGCCGAAGTGTCCGGCGCGGGCGCGTCCTTCATCTTCCCGCTGGTCTCCAAGTGGTCGGCTGACTACAACACCAGCACCGGCGCCAAGATCAACTACCAGTCGATCGGCTCCGGCGGCGGTATTGCCCAGATCAAGGCCGGCACCGTCGACTTCGGTTCCTCCGACAAGCCGCTGAGCAGCGAAGAGCTGGCCCAGGCCGGCCTGGCGCAGTTCCCGTCCGCCATCGGCGGCGTAGTGCCGGTGGTCAACATCGAAGGCCTGGAAGCCGGCAAGCTGCGCCTGAGCGGCGCCCTGCTGGCCGACATCTTCCTGGGCAAGGTCAAGACCTGGAACGATCCGGCCATCGTCGCCGCCAACCCGGGCGTGAAGCTGCCGGACGGCAAGATCACCCTGGTCCACCGTTCGGACGGTTCGGGCACCACCTTCAACTTCTCCAACTACCTGTCCAAGGTCAGCCCGGAGTGGAAGAGCAAGGTCGGCGAAGGCACCTCGGTGCAGTGGCCGGACGGCGTCGGTGGCAAGGGCAATGAAGGCGTCGCTTCCTACGTGAAGCAGATCAAGGGCTCGATCGGCTACGTCGAACTGGCTTACGCGCTGCAGAACGGCATGCCGTACACCGCCATGCAGAACGCGGCCGGCAACTGGGTCGAGCCGAGCGCGGAAACCTTCGCCGCCGCGGCCGCCAGCGCCGACTGGGCCAGCGCCAAGGACTTCAACCTGGTCATCACCAACGCTCCGGGCGAGCAGGCGTGGCCGATCACCGCCACCAACTTCATGCTGATGCAGAAGAAGCCGAAGGACGCCAAGCGCAACCAGGACACCCTGGCCTTCTTCAAGTGGGCCTTCGAAAACGGCCAGGCGCAGGCCAACGAGCTGCACTACGTGCCGCTGCCGGCCGAACTGGTCAAGCAGATCGAGGCCTACTGGGCGACCGACCTGAAGTGATGGACACGACGGTGCCCGCCCCACGCGGGCACCGTTTCTTCCACGCCGTGCCGCCCCGCCCCTTCCTGGCCCTGCCGTCCCCATGAATGCCATCGCCCAGCCTGTAGCCGCCCCGTCCACGCGTGATGCGCGTGATGCCCGCAACGACAAACTGTTCCGATGGGTGCTGGTCGGCACCGTCATCTTCGTCCTGATCGCCCTGGCCTGCGCCGCGCTGTCGATGCTGTGGGGCGGCCGCCATGCCCTGCAGATGCAGGGCCTGAGCTTCTTCTTCTCCGCCGACTGGAATCCGGTCGAAAACAAGTTCGGTGCGCTCGCCCCGATCTACGGCACCCTGGTCACCGCCGTCATCGCGATGGTCATCGCCGTGCCGGTCAGCTTCGGCATCGCCTTCTTCCTCACCGAAGTCGCGCCGCGCTGGCTGCGTGGCCCGGTCGGTACCGCCATCGAACTGCTGGCCGGCATTCCCTCGATCATCTACGGCATGTGGGGCCTGTTCGTGCTGGTGCCGGTGATGACCGAGTACGTCACCCCGTTCCTCAACGAGACCCTGGGCGAATGGCCGATCATCGGCCCGATGTTCCAGGGCCCGCCGCTGGGCATCGGCATGCTCACCGCCGGTTTCGTGCTGGCCATCATGGTCATTCCGTTCATCTCCTCGGTGATGCGCGAAGTGTTCCTGACCGTGCCCACCCGCCTGAAGGAGTCGGCGTACGCGCTGGGCTCCACCAAGTGGGAAGTGAGCTGGGACATCGTCCTGCCCTACACCCGCTCGGCAGTGATCGGCGGCATCTTCCTCGGCCTCGGCCGCGCCCTGGGCGAGACGATGGCGGTGGCCTTCGTGATCGGCAACAGCGTGCGCCTGTCGCCGTCGCTGCTGGAGCCGGGCACCACCATCGCCGCGCTGATCGCCAACGATTTCGGCGAAGCCACTGAAACCTACCGCTCGGCCCTGCTGCTGCTCGGCTTCGTCCTCTTCATCGTCACCTTCGTGGTGCTGGCCATCGCCCGCCTGATGCTGATGCGCCTGTCCCGCAAGGAGGGCAACTGATGTCCACCACCGCTGATTCGTTGTACCTGCGCCGCCGCATCGGCAACGTCGTTGCGATCACAGCCTCCTGCGCCACCGCGCTGTTCGGCCTGTTCTTCCTGGGCTGGATCCTGTTCACCCTGGCCTCGAAAGGCCTGGCCGGCATCAACTGGGACCTGTTCACCAAGATGACGCCGCCGCCGATGCAGGACGGTGGCCTCGCCAACGCCTTCTTCGGCAGTGCCGTGATGTGTGCGCTGGCGATCGGCATCGGCACGCCGCTGGGCGTGCTGGCCGGTACCTGGCTGGCCGAGTACGGCAACGCCCGCAAGGCCGGCACCGTGGTCCGCTTCGTCAATGACATTCTGCTGTCGGCACCGTCGATCGTGCTGGGCCTGTTCGTCTACACCCTGTACGTGATGCAGACCGGCGGCAACTTCTCGGCGTTCGCCGGTGCCCTGTCGCTGGCCTTCATCGTGCTGCCGGTGGTGGTGCGCACCACCGACGAGATGCTGCGGCTGGTGCCCTCGCAGATGCGCGAAGCGGCCCTGTCGCTGGGCATCCCGCAGTGGAAGGTGATCGTGCAGGTGCTGTACCGCAGCGCGTCGGCCGGCATCATCACCGGCATCCTGCTGGCGCTGGCCCGCATCTCCGGCGAGACCGCGCCGCTGCTGTTCACCGCTTTCGGCAACCAGTACTGGAACAACAACATCTTCCAGCCGATGGCCTCGGTGCCGGTGGTGATGAACCAGTTCGCCGGCAGCCCGTATGAATCCTGGCAGGTGCTGGCCTGGGCCGGTGCCCTGGTGCTGACTGTCTTCGTGTTGCTGGTCAGCCTTGCCGCCCGCGGCATCCTGCTGCGCAACCGTATCTCCCATGACTGACCTTTCCGTGGACAACGCCATGAACGACCTTTCCAACGCCGTGCCGATGCAGCGCATCGCCGTGCCGTCCTCGCACGAGAGCCTGCACACGCCGTCGCCGGTGAAGCTGGCTGCACGTGGACTGGACTTCTACTACGACAAGTTCCACGCCCTGAAGGGCATCAACCTGGAGATTCCGGAAAAGCGCGTGACCGCGCTGATCGGTCCCTCCGGTTGCGGCAAGTCGACCCTGCTGCGCATCTTCAACCGCATCTACGCGCTGTACCCGAAGCTGGAAGCGCGCGGTGAAGTGCTGCTGGACGGCGAAAACATCCTGTCGCCGAAGTACCCGATGAACCGCCTGCGCAGCAAGGTCGGCATGGTGTTCCAGAAGCCGGTGCCGTTCCCGATGACCATCTTCGAGAACGTGGCCTACGGCATCCGCCACCACGAGAAACTGAGCAAGGCCGACATGGCCGACCGCGTCGAGCAGGCACTGCGCCAGGGCGCACTGTGGGACGAAGTGAAGGACAAGCTGGGGCAGAGCGCGCTGGGCCTGTCCGGTGGCCAGCAGCAGCGCCTGTGCATCGCCCGTGCCGTGGCGCTGCGCCCGTCGGTGCTGCTGCTGGACGAGCCGACCTCGGCGCTGGATCCGATCTCGACCAGCCGCATCGAGCAGCTGGTGGAAGAGCTCAAGCACGAGTACACCATCGTCATCGTCACCCACAACATGCAGCAGGCCGCGCGCGTTTCCGACTACACCGCCTTCATGTACCTGGGCGACCTGATCGAGCACGACCGCACCGAAGTGATCTTCTCGCAGCCGTCGCAGCGGCAGACCGAGGACTACATCACCGGTCGCTTCGGCTGATCGACGCTGATCCTTCGCCACATGTCCAGCCAGGCACGGCCTGGCTCTACCCGGATTGCAGACCATGAACCTTCCCAACGACCACATCGTCAAGAGCTACGACGAAGAGCAGCAGCGCCTGGTGGCCGAAATCGTGCGCATGGGCGAGATGGCCGTCGCCCAGCTCGAAGCGTCGATGGACGTGATCGAGAAGCGCGACGAGAACGCCGCCCATCGCATCATCGCCAACGACGAAGCCATTGATGCGCTGGAGCAGCAGATCAGCCATGACGTGATGCGCCTGGCCCTGCGCGGCCCGATGGCGCGCGACCTGCGCGAGATCCTCGCTGGCCTGCGCATCCCGGCCGACATCGAACGCATCGGCGACTATGCAGCGAACGTCGCCAAGCGTTCGATCGCGCTGGGCAAGGTGCCGCCGCTGCCGCAGATCCAGGGCCTGCGTGCGCTGGGCCGCCTGGCCGCGCAGCAGGTCCGTCGTGCCATTGCCGCCTACCGCGACAACGACGCCGACGCCGCACTGGAACTGCGCGAGGACGACGCCCGCCTGGACGCGCAGTACACCGCGCTGTTCCGCGAGCTGCTGACCTACATGATGGAAGACCCGCGCAACATCACTCCGTGCACGCACCTGCTGTTCATGGCCAAGAACCTGGAGCGCGTGGGCGACCACGCCACCAACATCGCCGAGAACGTGTGGTTCCTGGTGCACGGGGAGCAGCCGCTGCCGCCGCGCGAGAAGCGCGACGAGACCTCCAGCACCGGCCAGCCCTGACGCTGCACTGCAACACCGGAGTCGACTCCAAGGTGGCCGCTGTCCTGGTGACAGCGGCCTTCTTTTTGGGGTGTTCCACCCGCGTTGTGGGCGCCGGGCTTGCCCGGTGCGAACCTTCCGGATGCTTCTGTAACAAACCTCACGAAAATTTGAGTTCTTGGCGAGGATTCGTTGAGTAGGATCGCTGCACCATCGTTTCCACCGGCATCCCTGCCGGCCATCCGGGCACCCGCCCACACCACCCAGGAGCACGACCGATGAGCAGTTCCAACAAGACCCTGTCCCTGCTGACTGCTACCGCCCTGGCCGCCGGCCTGGGCATGACCGCCAGTGCCTCGGCCCTGAGCATGAGCGACCTCGCCCAGGGCTACCTGGTTGCCGGACAGGCAGCCAAGGCCAGTACCGACGCCAAGGCCGCCGACACCAAGATGGCCGCTGACGCGACCAAGCATGCCGAAGGCAAGTGTGGCACCGACGGCAAGACCGCCGAAGGCAAGTGCGGCGCCGACAAGGGCAAGGCTGCCGGCGCTGCGGCAGGCGCCAAGGCCACGTCCGGCGACAAGAAGGCGGCCGAAGGCAAGTGTGGCGAAGGCAAGTGCGGTGGCAAGCACTGACGTCCGCGCCAGCGTCGTCAGCCCGCGGTTGCCGCTTCGTGCGGCGGCCGCCGGGTTGGGGCTGCGCCGGGCGCTGTTGCAGGAGCTGCGTGATGCACCGGCGGGCGACTTCGATTTCCTCGAATGCGCGCCGGAGAACTGGATCCATGTCGGTGGTCCTGCCGGGGATGCACTGGCCGAGCTGGCACAGCGCCATCCGTTGAGCTGCCACGGCCTGTCGTTGTCGCTGGGCGGCAGCGCGCCACTGGATACGCAGCTGCTGGAACAGGTCGGCCAGTTCCTGGAAAAGCACCGCGTGCCGCTGTACAGCGAGCACCTGAGCTACTGCAGCGACGACGGCCACCTGTACGACCTGCTGCCGATTCCATTTACCGACGAAGCGGTGCGCCATACCGCCGCACGCATCGCCCGTGTGCAGGACCTGCTGGGTCGCCGCATCGCAGTGGAGAACGTGTCCTACTACCTTGCGCCGGAGCCGGCGATGGACGAGCTGGCCTTCACCAACGCCGTGCTCGCCGAGGCCGACTGCGACCTGCTGCTGGACGTCAACAACGTCTACGTCAACGCCTGCAACCACGGCTACGACGCCGACACCTTCATTGCCGGGCTGCCCGCAGAACGCATCGTCTGCCTGCACGTGGCCGGGCACCTGGACGAGGCACCGGACCTGAAGATCGATACCCATGGCAGTGCGGTGATCGATCCCGTCTGGGACCTGCTGGCGCGTACCTACGCGCGCATCGGCCCGCGCCCCACCCTGCTTGAGCGCGATTTCAACTTCCCGCCCTACGCCGAACTGCAGGGCGAGCTGCAGACCATCCGCCGCCTGCAGGCGACGCACGCCGGGAGCGCACATGGCTGATGCTCCCGACACCCTGCGCGCGCAGCAGCACGCATTCACTGCCCATCTGCGTGATCCACAGGGCGTGCCGCCACCGGCCGGGCTGGAATCACACCGGGTCGCGGTATACCAACGACTGCTGTTCAACAACCTGCTCGGCCTGTTGAGCAACGGCTTCCCGGTCTGCGTGCGCCTGCTCGGCGAGCCGGCCTGGAGCGGACTGGTGCGCCATTACTTCGCGACCCATCGCTGCCAGACACCGCTGTTCACCGAACTGGCCGCCGAATTCGTGCAGTGGCTGCAGGCGCAGCCACAGCTGCCGCATCCGGCGTTGGCCGAACTGACCCACTACGAGTGGGTGGAAACCGCGCTGTACCAGCTGGATGCCGAACCGCTGCCGGCGCAGGACGACACCGACCCGCTGCGGGTGCCGCTGCAGCGCTCGCCGTTGGCATGGCCGCTGCTGTACCAGTGGCCGGTGCACCGGCTCGGTGCCGAGGACGCACCGACCGAGCCGCCGGCCGAGCCGACTGGCCTTCTGGTGCGCCGCGATGCCGACGGCGAGGTGCGATTCGCCGCGCTCAGCCCTCTGGCGGTGTTCCTGCTGTCCAGCATCGGCGAACAGCCCGGCCTTGATGGACAGGCCTACCTGCAGCGTCTGGCCGCTGCGCACGGCTTGGCCGAGGATGCGCTGGCCGAACCCGGTGCCGCGCTGCTGCGGCAGTTCCTGCAGGCCGGCGTGATCGGCCCGCTCACAGCCCCTCCCTGACACACCTCATTCGCGGAGACCCCCTGATGAACCTTCCGACCCTGGCCACCGCGCGTGGCCAGCTGGACCGTCTCGCCCCCTGGTTGGCCCCGCTCAGCCTGCGCCTGCTGCTGGCCTGGGAGTACTTCGAATCCGGCCGCGAGAAACTGCACGGCCAGAACTGGTTCGCCGACCTGCACGATGCCTTTCCGTTCCCGTTCGATCAGCTGCCGAGCACGCTGAACTGGCAGCTGGCGACCTGGTTCGAACTGGTCGGCGCGGCCTGCCTGCTGTTGGGTTTCGGTACGCGTTTCGCCGCCGCCAGCCTGCTGGTATTGACCGTGGTGGCCACCTACGCCGTGCACTGGCCGATGCAATGGGACTCGCTGGGCGACCTCGCGATGGGCTATGCGATCACTGATCAGGGCTTCGGCAACTTCAAGCTGCCGGTGCTGTTCATGGCGATGCTGCTGCCGTTGATTTTCAGCGGCGCCGGCAGGCTGAGCGTGGATGCGTGGTTGGCACGGTGGTCTCCCTCGGCCACGCCTGCGCGCCCAGGATTCCGGTAGGTGCCAACCTGGGTCGGCGCGCACCGTGCCACCCCAGGTTGGCACCTACCGGAATCCTGGGCGCGCGGTGCACCGGTAGGTGTCGACCTTGGTCGACACACGCCCACCATGCACAGAAGGCTGGCCGGACGCTCAAGGCCGCTCTGATAGAATTCACGCATGAATGACCCCACTCCCGCACCTGCCGCCGCCTCCGATTCCGCAATCCCCCAGGCGCAGCGCGCGATGTCACAACGCTTCCGCGGCTTCCTGCCGGTGGTGGTGGACGTGGAAACCGGCGGCTTCGACAGCCAGCGCAACGCCCTGCTGGAAATCGCCGCGGTGCCCATCGAGATGGACGAGAACGGCCTGCTCTACCCCGGCCAGACCGCCAGTGCCCATGTGGTGCCGGCCGAGGGCCTGGAGATCGACCCGAAGTCGCTGGAAGTGACCGGCATCATCCTCGACCACCCGTTCCGGCTGGCCAAGGAAGAGAAGGCCGCACTGGACCACATCTTCACCCCGGTACGCGCGGCGATGAAGAAGTACGGCTGCCAGCGCGCGATCCTGGTCGGCCACAACGCCCATTTCGACCTGGGCTTCGTCAACGCCGCCGTGGCCCGGACCGGCCACAAGCGCAATCCGTTCCATCCGTTCAGCGTGTTCGACACCGTCACCCTGGCCGGCATCGCCTACGGGCAGACGGTGCTGGCGCGTGCAGCCACGGCCGCCGGGTTGGGCTGGGATGCGAACGAAGCACACAGCGCGGTGTATGACACCGAACAGACCGCACGATTGTTCTGCACCATCGCCAATGCCTGGCCGCGGTGAAGCGGCCAACGGCGGAGCCCCTCGTGGCGTGAAGCGAATCATCAGGTGGGCCGGACGGGTGGACTGCGCAGGGGACGCTGCACGTACGTCCATGTAAGCTCGGTCGCCGCTTGCTCGTGTGCGCTGTCCTGCGCACACGGCAAGACCGGGGTTGGGCATCCGGCCCAACCCGCCCGAGGCATGCCTCAGGCCCATGCGGCTCACGCCCCTGCGCAGCCCACCCGTCCGGCCACGGACACGTTGCTGAGCGCCACGGAAAGATCAGAAGAAGCGGGAGCAGCAGCGGGTCGCTGCGCTCGTTGGGGGCCTGCCGATCACCTCTGTAGTGAGTCACTTCTCTGGTGGGTGCCGACCGTTGGTCGGCACTGCCGGGTAGTACGACAACACCAGTAGATCCACGCCATGCGTGGATGCGATCAACCAATACTCGTACGATCGCGGCCGTCGCTCTTGGCGCGGTACAGCGCGCGGTCGGCGCGCTGGTACAGCAGCGCCGGGGTGCGGTCATCGGCATCCAGTTCCACCAGGCCTGCGCTGAAGGTCACGCGCAGGCCCGCTACTCCGGCCCAGTCGGGGTGGTCATGGAACAGGCCACGCAGGCGCGCGCACAGCTGCGCGGCTTCTTCCAGGCGGGTGTCGTTGAGCAGCAGCGCGAACTCCTCGCCACCGGTGCGCGCGGGCAGGTCCGAGTCGCGGCAGGCCGCGGCGATCAGTCGGGCCACCTGCACCAGCACAGCATCGCCGATGCTGTGGCTGTGCCGGTCGTTGACGTCCTTGAAGTGGTCGATGTCCAGCACCACCAGGCACAGCGGGTGGCCGCTGCGCTGTGAGCGGGCGAAGTCGCGCGCCAGCGTTTCGTCGAAGGCACGGCGATTGGCCAGCCCGGTCAGCGCATCCTCGCGCGCCTGCCGCTCGAAGGCCTCGGCCTGCCGTGCAAGGCGCTCGGCCAGTTCGGTCTTTTCCTGGTTCAGCGCCTGCAGGTGCACGGTCTTGGCCTGCAGGTCGAAGGTTGCCTCGTCCACGCGCCGTGCCAGGCGCAGGTTGCTGGCCTTCAGCTGCTGCAGCAGCAGGCGGTACAGCACAACCAGCCCGGCCAGCAGCAGCAGCCCGCCCAGCATCTGCACGCTGCGGCGCTGCCACCAGAACGGCTCCACCGTGAAGCTCCACACGGCTTCCTGCTGGCCCCAGGCCCCGCCTGGATGCGCCGCCGACACGTGCAGGGTGTAGTCACCCGGAGGCAGGCCGACGAACTCGACGCTGCGCTGCGGGCCGCGCTCGACCCAGCCGGTGTCCAGGCCATCCAGCCGCGTGCGATAGCGGATCCGGTCCGACATCAGGTAACTCAGGCCCACATAGCTCACCGCCAGACGTCGGCCGCCGGGAATGTAGTTGCGATCCGGGCCCTCCCAATGCACGGGTGCGCCATCCACCTGCACGCTCTCGATCGCTGCCGGCGGTGATGGGCGCTCGCGGAAGCGCTGCAGGCGTTGCGGGTCGACGGTGCTCAGGCCTCCGGCGGTGACCACCCAGAAGGTGCCGTCCTGGCGCAGGATGGCCGATGGCCCGGAGCTGCCGTTGGCCTGCGCGTTGGCCATGCCGTCGATCTCGTTGTAGCGCTCCACCACCACTCGTGGTGCGCGGCCATCTGCCACGGCATTGAGGGTCGCCATGTCGGTGCGCAGCACGCCGCGGTTGCTGCTGATCCACACGTTGCCAAGACGATCCGGCACCAGCTGGAACACCGCATCCACCGGCATGCCCTGCTCCAGGCCGACGCGCGCCAGCTTTCCGTCGAGCCAACGGTACAGGCCGCGGTCGCTGCTGATCCACATCGCGTCGCCCAGCTGGTGGAAACCGAACACACTGCGGCCCCCGCCCATCGGTGCCAGGTCGATCGACTGCACGTGGTCGCCACGCAGCACGCGGATGCCCTCGATGGTGCCGATCCACAGGTTGCCCTGGTGGTCATGCTCAAGTGCGGTGATGAGGCCACCGGGCATGCCCGGGGCAGTCGACACCTGCACCCGGTCGCCGTCGATGCGTACCACGCCCTTCTGCGTACCCGCCCAGACCCTGCCCTGCGGATCGACACTGATCGCGCGGATGTTGCCACCCGGCATGCCGTCGGCTGCCGCATAGTTGTGGCGGAGACTGCCATCGCGGTCCAGCCGGTAAACGCCGTCGCCGAACGTACCCACCCACAGGTCGCCGTCCGGGCCCTGCGCCAGACTCAATACCGATGGCGCCTTGCCGCCGCGGTTGTGCAGGGGAACCGCGCGGAAGCGGCCATCGGGTGTCTGCAGGTCGAGACCACTGGCACTACCGACCCACAACTGGCGGTCGCGGTCCTCCAGCACCGTGCGCACATAGTCGCCACTGAGGCCATCGCGCTCGGTGTAGCTGCTGAACAGTGTTTCGCGCAGGCGGTACAGGCCACCGTTGGCCCCCACCCAGATGCTGCCTTCGGCATCCTCGCGCAGGCTGACCACGCGCCCGCCCGGCAGGTTCAGGCCGGCCGGCAATCGTTCCAGGCCATGCGCCGAGATCCGCAGCAGACCCTGGTTCTCGGTTCCCAGCCACAGGTCGCCGTGCCGGTCCTGCAGCATCGAGGTCATGTGCAGCTGTCCCGGCAGCCGGTGCACCAGCACCAGCTGATCGTCCTCCACGCGGTACAGGCGCTCGCCAGCGACGATCCACAGCGCGCCATCAGGAGCCCGGTACGGCCAGGACAGGCCGGTGCCGGCACCCAGGCCCCACGCCGCGGGCGCGCGCTTGAGCACGCCGTCGTTGTCGCGCAGCACCAGCCCGTCAAGCGTGCCAACCCAGACCCGGTCCTGCGCATCGACCACCAGCTTGGTGAAGCTCATCGCCATCGGCAGGTCGGCCGCCGGGGCTTGGTAGACGATGCCCTTGTCCGGGGTGAGATAGCCGATGCCCTTGCCTTCGTACAGCAGCCACAGGCGCCCCTGGCTGTCCATCTGCATGGACTGGATCAGCACCTGCGGGGTGCCGGCCTGATGCTCCCAGACCCGCCACTGGCCGTCGTTGCCACGATGGCTGACGTTACCGCGCGAATCACTGATCCACAGCCCTCCCTGCCGATCGACCAGCAGTGCGCCGATGCCGTTGTCGCGCAGCCCCGGGCGGGTGCTGCGGTCGAACACGGTGAAATCCAGGCCGTTGTAGCGGACCAGGCCTTCCCAGGTGGCAAACCACAGGTGCCCCTCGGGGGTCTGCGCGATATCGCGCAGCGAGTTGTGCGGCAGGCCATTGCGCGAGGTCCACACGTCGATGGCGTAGTCGCGCAGCGGCGGCGCGCCCTCCTGCGCGGCCAGCGGCAGCGGCAGCGCCAGCACCAGCAACAGCCACAGCAGACCGCGCTGCAGTGCCTGCCTGGCCTTCGAAACGCGGCGCTCCACCCAGCACCCGTTGTCCCCTGACCTGCCCATCAGCTCGGCGGCAGTGGCCGGTAGCAGCTGCAGGGCATGGCAGCAAGCGGGAACGACCGGGCAACGCGGAACGGCGTGCCGTCAGGAACGGGCTGACTCATCGGGGAGAAACTGGGGAGATGCGCAGATGATAGGCCAAACCCTGGCCCCGGCGTCATCGCGTGCGTCCGGCGGGACTCAGCCGGGCCGGCCAGGCGGCACCACCTGCGCACTGGCCGGCCACTGCACCACCGCCTCCAGACCGCCCTCGGCACGGTTGCGCAGCCACAGCCGCGCGCCATCCTTCTCGGCCAGGGCGCGCGCGATGGTCAGGCCCAGCCCGGCGCCGCCGGTTTCCCGCGAACGCGAGGTTTCCACCCGCACGAACGGGTCGAACACGGCCTCCAGCTGGTCTTCCGCCAGGCCCGGGCCGTCGTCGGACACCATCGCCGTGATCGTGCCGCCGCTGCGCTCCACCCGCACGCGCACGCGGTGGGCATACATCACGGCGTTATCCACCAGGTTGGAGAACAGCCGGTGCATGGCCAGCGGGCGCAACATCAGCACCGCACCGGTGCCGCCCTCGAAGACCACGTCGGCACCGCCCTCGGCGGCGTCTTCCACGATGCTTTCCAGCAGCGAATCCAGATCCAGCGCGGCGCGCTGCTCGGCGCTCTCGGCACTGCGGGCCAGCTCCAGGCCTTCGCGCACCAGTGCCTGCATCGCCGCCAGATCGCCGATCAGGCGCTCGCGCAGCACCTCGTCGCTGACGTTCTCCAGGCGCAGGCGCAGGCGGGTCAACGGGGTCTGCAGGTCATGGGTGATCGCCGCCAGCATCTGCGTGCGTTCGGCCAGGTGCCGCTGCAGGCGGTGCTGCATGGCATTGAAGGCCTCGGCGGCGCGCTGCACCTCGCGCGGCCCGCGCAACGGCAGTGGATCGCGCTGCAGATCGTCGCCGAGATCCTCCGCGGCTGCCGCCAGCTCCTGCAGCGGCGCACTGGCCATGCGCGCGACGATGTAGGCCAGCACCGCGATGGCCAGCACCAGCAGGGTCAGGAACCACGGGTCCACGGCCAGAATGCCGTTGTGGGCCACCGCCGGCGAATCCAGCGCCAGCTTCAACAGCGTACCGTCGTTGAGCGTCACATCGACCGCGCGGCACTTGGGCGGAATGAAGGCCGGATCGCGCTCACGCGGATGCCGCCGGTGCCCCGGCGGCGGTGGCGGCAGCAGATCCTGCAGCTTGGGAATGCAGGAACGGAACGAGGTGAAGTGCACATGCGCGCGCGACACCGGGCCGGGCCGGTCATCCAGGACTTCCATCAGTGCGGTATCCGCCCGCCCCAGGCGCGCGCCGGGCTGCAGCGCACGCACGCTGGGCCCACCGATCTCAAGCAGTCGCTCGCGCAGTTCTGGATTGCCATCGAGCAGGTTGACGTAGCCCTGCAGGCGGTCGGCGATGCGGTTCAGGTTCTGCCGCTCGAACTCCTGCTGGCGTTTGGAGGTGGCCAGCATGGTCGCGCCGATCGCAGCCACGCTCATGCCCAACAGCAGGATCACGAACAACCGCCCGACCATCGAGGACAGGAAATGGCGCAGGCGCTTCATGACGGCTTATTCCAGGTTCACCGAGGAGGCCAGCACGTAGCCTTCGTTGCGCACGGTCTTGATCAGGCCATCCGGCCCACCGTCATCGCCCAGCTTGTTGCGCAGGCGGCTGACCTGCAGGTCGATCGCGCGATCCTGCGCCTCGTAGTTGCGGCCGCTGCTGAGCGCGACCAGCTGTTCGCGCGACAGCACCTTGTTGGCATGGGCGATGAACACGCGCAGCAGGCGGAACTCGGCACCGGACAGCACCACCACGCGATCATCCGGATCGACCAGGTGGCGATGCTCCAGATCGAACACCCAGCGCGAGAAACGCGCACGGCGCACCGCCAGCGGCTCCAGGTTGGCCGGCAGCGCCTCGGTCCGGCGCAGCACGTTGCGGATGCGCGCCAGCAGCTCGCGCGGTTCGAACGGCTTGGCCAGGTAGTCGTCGGCGCCCATTTCCAGGCCGAGCACGCGGTCGATCGGCTCGGCGCGCGCGGTCAGCATGATCACCGGGGTGTTCGAGCGCGCACGCAGGTCGCGGCACAGGGTCAGGCCATCCTCGCGCGGCAGGTTGAGGTCGAGCACGATCAGGTCCACGTGCTCGCGGTCCAGCAGCTGGCGCATGGCGGTGCCATCGGCGGCGGTGCTCACCTGGTAACCGGCACGGCCGAGCTGCTCGGCCAGCAGGGTGCGGATGTCGTTGTCGTCGTCGACGATCAGCAGTCGATGCATCGTGTTTTCAGTCTCCATGTCGCGATCATCCCGTGTCGGCAGCTGAACCGCATCCGGGGCAATGCGTACCAGTGTATCCAGCCATGAGCGGGATACCTGTGGTTACGCGTATTCACCGACAGTGTTACATAGAGACATACCCCGAGGATTGAGCCGCCTGTCGCCCGGTCTTCACAATGCCCACCAACGCCGCCGCCGCGGCCCCGAGAGTGAAGCCACGACGTGACGTTCCGCCTGTTGCCCGCGACCCGCCGTGGTCGCCTGATACTGATCGCCCTGCTCGCCCTCATCGTGGCCGTCGCCGCCTGGTGGCTGCTGCGCAAACCCGCCGCCCCGGCGGTGGCGACCACGCCGGTCAGCCGCGGCGACATCGAGCAGACCGTGGAAGCCACCGGTGTGATCGACGCCTACAAGCTGGTCAGCGTGGGTGCCCAGGCCTCGGGCCAGATCAAGTCGCTGAAGGTGCAGCTGGGCGACACCGTGAAGGAAGGCGACCTGATCGCCGAGATCGACGCCACCACACAGCAGAACCAGGTGCTCAACGCGCAGGCTTCGCTGGACCAGGTCACCGCCCAGCGTGCCGTGCAGCAGGCCACCCTGCGCCAGGCCGAACTGGAGTTCGCGCGCCAGCAGCAGATGCTGGCCGCCGAAGCCACCTCGCGCCAGGAATACGATGCCGCCGAGGCACAGCTGAAGACCGCCCGCGCCCAGCTGCAGTCCTACGAGGCGCAGATCAAGGGCCGCGAAACCGAACTGGGCACCGCCCGTGCCAACCTGGCCTACACCCGCATCACCGCGCCGATGGACGGCACCGTGGTGGCGGTGGTGGCCGAGGAAGGCCGCACCGTGAACGCCAACCAGACCGCGCCCACCATCGTGATGCTGGCGCGGCTGGACGTAGTCACCGTCAACGCAGAGATCTCCGAGGCCGACGTGGTCAAGATCAAGGCCGGCATGCCGGTGTACTTCACCACGCTGGGCGACCCGGACCGCAAGTACCACGCCACCCTGCGCCAGATCAATCCGGCACCGGCCTCGATCGCCAACGAGAATTCGTCCAGCTCCAGCAGTTCGTCCAGCTCCAGTTCCAGCAGCGCGGTCTACTACAACGCCCTGTTCGACGTGGAGAACCCGGACGGCACCCTGCGCATCGACATGACCGCGCAGGTCTCGGTACTGCTCAAGCAGGCCAAGGACGTGCTGATGGTGCCGGCGGTGGCGCTGGGACCGAAGCGCCGCGGCAACGAGCGCATGGTGCGGGTGCTGGACGACAAGGGCCAGCCGCAACCGCGCAAGGTCACCGTGGGCATCAACAACGGCGCCTCGGCCGAAATCCTGTCCGGGCTGAAGGAAGGCGAACGCGTGGTGGTGGGCGAAGCCGGTGCGGCCGGTGCCAGCGCCGGCGGCGGCAACCGCGGCGGCATGCAGATGCGGGTCGGCGGCCCGGGCATGGGTCCGCGCCGATGAGCACGAAGGCGCCGCTGCTGCGCCTGCGCGACCTGCGACGCGAATTCCCGGCTGGCGATGATGTGATCGCCGTGCTGCGCGACGTCAATCTCGACATCCACGCCGGCGAGATGGTGGCGATCGTCGGCCAGTCCGGCTCGGGCAAGTCGACGCTGATGAACATCCTCGGCTGTCTCGATCGCCCCACCCGTGGCAGCTACCAGGTGGCCGGCCGCGAAACCGGCAGGATGGCGCCGGATGAACTGGCCGAACTGCGCCGCGAGCATTTCGGCTTCATCTTCCAGCGCTACCACCTGCTGGGCGACCTGGATGCGCGCGGCAACGTGGAGGTACCGGCGGTGTATGCCGGCAGCCCCGGCCCGGTGCGCAACGCGCGTGCCGAGCAGCTGCTGCAGCGGCTGGGCCTGGGCGACCGCATGCACCACAAGCCGGGCCAGCTGTCCGGTGGCCAGCAGCAGCGCGTGTCGATCGCACGTGCGCTGATGAACGGCGGCGAGGTGATCCTGGCCGACGAACCGACCGGCGCGCTCGACACGAAATCCGGCGAGGAAGTGATGGCGATCCTCGGCGAGCTGCACGCCGAAGGCCACACCATCATCATCGTCACCCACGACATGAGCGTGGCCGAACACGCGCAGCGCATCATCGAAATCCGCGATGGCGAGATCATCGCCGACCGCACCAATCCGAACGCACCGACCTACCGCGCGCAGCGCGAGGCCAGCACCGGCGTGGCCCGCGGCAACAGCTGGCGGGCGGCCCGTGACCGCTTCACCGAAGCGTTCCGCATGGCCCTGCTGGCGATGAACGCACATCGGCTGCGCACCTTCCTGACCATGCTCGGCATCATCATCGGCATCGCCTCGGTGGTCTCGGTGGTGGCGCTGGGCAATGGCTCGCAGCAGCAGATCCTGCAGAACATCAGCGCGCTCGGCACCAACACCATCGACGTCTATCCCGGCCGTGGTTTCGGTGACATGCGCTCGGCGCGGGTACAGACGCTCAAGGCCAGCGATGCCGATGCACTGGCAAAGCAGAGCTACGTGGACAGCGCCACCCCCAGCGTGTCGACCTCGGTCACCGCGCGTTACCGCAACCAGTCCTCCACGGCCCAGGTCAGTGGCGTCGGCGAGCAGTTCTTCCGGGTCAAGGGCGTGACCCTGCTCAGCGGCAGCTTCTTCGATACCGACGCGGTGAAGGGCCTCGGCCAGGTGGCGGTGATCGACGAGAACACCCAGACCCAGTTCTTCCCCGATGTCGATCCGGTCGGCCAGGTGATCCTGCTCGGCAACGTACCGGCACGCGTGGTCGGCGTGGCCAAGCGCCAGAGCTTCGGCTTTGGTGGCAGCACCAGCCTCAGCGTGTGGGTGCCCTACACCACGGTGATGTCGCGCATGCTCGGCCAGAGCCACGTTTCCAGCATCACCGTGCGCGTGGACGACGACACGCCGATGGATGCGGCGCAGGAAGCGATCACCCGCCTGCTGACCCTGCGCCACGGCACCGAGGACTTCTTCCTCAGCAACAGCGCAGAGATCCGCCAGACCATCGAGCAGACCACGCGCACGATGACCCTGCTGATCGGCGCCATCGCCGCCATCGCGCTGCTGGTCGGCGGCATCGGCGTGATGAACATCATGCTGGTCTCGGTGACCGAGCGCACCCGCGAAATCGGCGTACGCATGGCGGTGGGGGCACGGCAGAGTGACATCCGCCAGCAGTTCCTGATCGAAGCGGTGCTGGTGTGCCTGCTCGGTGGTCTGCTCGGCATCGGCCTGGCCCTGCTGCTGGGCTCGATGATCGGCCGCTTCGCCAGTGACTTCCAGGTGCTGTTCTCCACCGCCTCGATCGTTGCCGCGTTCGCCTGCTCGACCCTGATCGGCGTGGCATTCGGCTTCCTGCCCGCGCGCAACGCCGCGCAGCTGGACCCGGTGGAGGCCCTGGCCCGCGAATGAAGATGATGACCCGACTGCCCTTCCCTGCTCCCTCGCGCCTGCTGCTGGTGGGCGCTGTTCTGCTCGCCCTCTCTGGCTGTGCATCAGTGGGCCGCTACCCGGTGCAGGCCCCCGACGTGGCGGCCAGCTACGGCCGTGGCGATGCCACCCTCAACGCACCGGCCGACGACCCGCGCAGCAGCCTGGATACACCGGGCCGCGATATCCTCCAGGACAGCTGGTGGACGGGCTTCGGCGATGAACGACTGAATCGCCTGGTGGCGCAGGCGCTGGCCGCCAACAGCGATCTGGCCGCCGCTGGCCTGGCCGTGCAGCGATCGCGCCTGCAGGCCGGCCTGGCCAGCAATGCGCTGTGGCCGCAGCCTTCGTCGTCCGGCGTCAGCGGCAATGCCAGCCGCGCCACCGATCAGGCCGACGACTGGCGCCGCAGCTATTCCACCGGCGTCTCGCTGGGCTGGGAGGTCGATCTTTGGGGCCGTCTGCGCACCCAGCGCGACATCGCCCGCTGGGAAGCCGAGGCCAGCGAGGAAGACCGGCAGAACACCGCGCTGCTGGTGATCGGCGACACCATCACCCAGTACTGGAACCTGGCCTATCTCAACCAGTCCATCGCCACCGGCCAGGCCAACCTGGAGCGGCTGGAGCGCACCCGCGACCTGGTGCAGGCCCGCTTCGACGCTGGTGCGGTATCGCGCCTGGAAGTGCGCCAGGCGCTGCAGAACCTGCAGTCGCAGCGTTCCTCGCAGAGCGCGCTGGAACAGCAGCGGGTGGAGGTGCGCAATGCATTGACCGTGCTGCTGGACGGCACGCCCTGGCCGCAGCAGGACGAACCGCAGGACCTGCTGGGCGCACGCAGCCCCGGGATCAACGAAGGCCTGCCGGCCGAGCTGCTCGGCCGCCGTCCCGACCTGCGCGCGGCCGAACTTCGCCTGCGCAACAGCCTGAAGACCATCAAGGTGACCGCTACCCAGTACTACCCGGCGCTGAGCCTGACCGGCAGCCTCGGCTCCAGTGCAACGTCGCTGGGTGACGTGCTGCGCAACCCGGTGGCCACGCTGGGCGCCGGCCTGTCGCTGCCGTTCCTCAACCTGCAGCGCGCGCAGCTGGATACCGACATCGCCGGCACCAGCTATCAGATCGCCGCGACCAATTTCCGCAAGACGCTGTACACCGCGCTGTCGGAAGTGGACAACGCGCTGTCGGCACGCGAGCAGCTGGCGCGCCAGGTGGCGGCCTCGCAGGCTTCGTATGACGAAGCGGTGGAAGTGGAGCGCGCGCAGGAAGTGCGCTACCGCGTAGGTGCCACCGACCTGCGCACCTGGCTGGAGGCCCAGCAGACCCGGCGTGATGCCGAGCTGTCGCTGGCGCGCGTGCGCCAGAGCCAGCTGAACAACGACGTCACCCTGTTCAAGGCACTGGGCGGCAGCGCGGGGTGAGGCGGCAAGAGCGCCAACCCAGGTTGGCGACTACCCGCTGGGTGTCGACCTTGGTCGACACGGCAACGGCCCGGTAGGTGTCGACCTTGGTCGACACGGCAACGGCCCGGTAGGTGTCGACCTTGGTCGACACGGCAACGGCCCGGTAGGTGTCGACCTTGGTCGACACGGCAACGGCCC
>NZ_JCAFUD010000009.1:0-205359 GCF_059370935.1 Stenotrophomonas sp. YJH_SMC_12-1
CAACTGTTCGGGCGGTTCAGGGAGAATCCGGCGTGGGGACCCAAGCTACTTCTCGGTCGCAAGACCTGGATCCACACGGTCGCCCACGCCGGGCTCTCGGCACCCAAGGTGCCAGATTGGCAAGAGATAAGATCCACGCCACGCGTGGATGCGTGGACCAAGGTCCACACCCATCAAGGTGGCGCTACGCCGAGGCGTAACGCACGGCGGTGCCGATCCAGCGCTGCACCACGCGGTCGGCCAGCGTGGGTTGCTGGGCCAGCAGGCGCTCGGCCAGGTCGTGCACGCCGGGCAGCAGGCCGGCATCGCGGGCCAGGTCGGCGATGCGGAAACCGGCCAGGCCGGTCTGGCGGGTGCCGAGCAGTTCGCCGGGGCCGCGCAGTTCCAGATCCTTTTCGGCAATGACGAAACCATCGTTGGTTTCGCGCATGGTCTGCAGGCGCTCGCGTGCCATCTGCGAGAGCGGTGCCTGGTACAGCAGCACGCAGCGCGACACCGCCGAACCGCGGCCAACACGGCCGCGCAGCTGGTGCAGCTGGGCCAGGCCGAGGCGTTCGGCGTTCTCGATCACCATCAACGAGGCGTTCGGTACGTCCACGCCCACTTCGATGACGGTGGTCGCCACCAGCAGGTCGATCTGCCCGGCCTTGAACGCCACCATCGTGGCCAGCTTTTCCGCAGCTTTCAGGCGGCCATGCACCAGCCCCACGCGTACGCCGGGCAGCAGCGCCTGCAGCGATTCGTAGGTGGCCTGCGCGGGCGTAGCGTCCAGCTCTTCGCTTTCCTCGATGAGCGTGCACACCCAGTACACCTGCCGCCCTTCCTGGCAGGCCAGGGCGATGCGCTCGATCAGCTCCGGGCGACGATCGTTGTTCAATGCGACGGTCTGCACCGGGGTGCGGCCCGGCGGCAGTTCGTCGATGGCCGAGACATCCAGGTCGGCGTATTCGGACATCGCCAGCGTGCGCGGAATCGGTGTTGCGGTCATCACCAGCTGGTGCGGCACGCTGTTGCCGCCTGCGCCCTTGTCGCGCAGCGCCAGCCGCTGGTGCACGCCGAAGCGATGCTGCTCGTCGACGATGGCCAGGGCGAGATCCTGGAACACCACCGCCTCCTGCATCAGCGCGTGGGTACCCACCACCACCTGCGCTTCGCCGCTGGCGACCTGCTCCATCACCTTGGCGCGCGCCTTGCCGGTGACCTTGCCGGCCAGCCAGGCGATGCGCACGCCGAGCGGTTCCAGCCAGCCGCGCAGGTTGTTGAGATGCTGTTCGGCCAGCAGTTCGGTGGGCGCAGCCAATGCAACCTGCTTGCCCTGCTCCACCGCCAGCATCGCCGCCAGCGCGGCGACCACGGTCTTGCCGGAACCGACGTCGCCCTGCACCAGCCGCAGCATCGGGCTGGGCCGCGCGAGGTCCTCGCGGATCTGCTTGAACACGCGCGCCTGTGCGCCGGTCAGGGCGAACGGCAGCTGCTTCAGCAGCGCCTTGGCCAGTTTGCCGGGGCCGGCCAGCGGCGGCGCATGGTGCGCCTGCAACGCGATGCGCTGGCGACGCAGGCTGAGGTGGTGGGCCAGCAGCTCTTCCATCGCCAGGCGGCGCTGCGCCGGGTGGGTGCCGGCGGCCAGCGCGGCCAGATCGGCATCTGGTGGCGGCCGGTGCACGGTCAGCAGCGCGCTGCGCAGTGACGGCAGGCCGAGGCCATCGAGCCAGCCGCTGGGCAGCAGTTCCAGCGCGCTTTCCTCGGGCAGGCGGTCCAGCGCCTGGCCGATCAGCTTGCGCATGGTCATCGGACCGACGCCTTCGACGGTGGGATACACCGGGTCGAGGCGGTCGCCGAGTTCGGGATCGTCGTTACGGCCCAGCACCTGGTAGCTGGGGTGGACGATTTCCAGGCCGAGCTGGCCCGGTTTGGGCGTGCCGAAGCAGCGCAGCCGGTTGCCGACCGCGAAGTGGCCGACCTGCTGCTGGCGGAAGTGGAAGAAGCGCAGCACCAAAGTGCCCCGCCCTTCGTCTTCCACCGCCACTTTCAGCATCGGCCGGTAGCGCATGCCGCGCTCGACCGCGACCACCCGCCCTTCCACCTGCGCCGGTACGCCGTTGCGCAGGTCTTCAATGCGGGTCAGCCGGGTCCGGTCTTCATAGCGCAGCGGCAGATGAAGCCAGAGATCCTGCAGGGTGGCCAGGCCACGCGCCTGCAGTTTGGCGGCCACGGCCGGACCGACGCCCGCGAGCATCGCCAGGGATGCTTCGCCGGACGGTGACAGGACCGGGGTGACCGCCGCCTTGCGTGCCACGTGGCGGTCAGTCGATGACCATCACCGCGTCGACCTCGAAGTTGGCGCCCTTCGGCAGGCCGGAGACTTCGATGGTGGAACGGGCCGGGTACGGGGCCTGGAAGTAGTCCTGCATGACCGCGTTGACCTTGGCGAACTCGCCCAGATCGGTCAGGTACAGGCCCAGACGCACGACCTTGTCCAGCGAGCCACCAGCGGCTTCGGCCACGGCCTTGAGGTTGTCGAAGGCGCGGCGGGCCTGTGCTTCGACGTCACCCGCGCCGACGATGTCGCCGGTGGCCGGGTCGAGCGGGATCTGGCCGGAGAAGTACACGGTGTTGCCGGCGCGCACGGCCTGCGAGTACGGGCCGATGGCGGCGGGGGCCTTTTCGGTGTTGATGATCTGGCGGGACATGGGTCGCTCCGGTGCTTGGGGGAAAACAGAGCGGTGATTGTACCGGGTGGGCGCGGCATCGGCTGGGGGTCGGATCCGTTTCCCGGCGGGAAACGGATCCGACCCCGTACGTCGTGTGCGCGGAACGTCATCCACGCATGGCGTGGACCTACTGACGGCGTACCGACTGCACGACCGACAGACGACGCAGGCGGCGCATCACTTCGGCCAGGTGGTTGCGGTCGCGTACCTGGATGTTGAACGCCAGCACGGCGGCGTTGAAGTCGCGGTCCAGGTAGTCCACGCGCTCGATGTTGGAATGGCTCTGGGCGATGGCGGCGGCCAGCTGCGCCAGCACGCCGGTGCCGTTCTCTACTTCCACCACCAGCGAAGTGTCGTAGTCGCCGGAGACGGTGGTGTCCCAGCCGATCGGCACCCAGCGCTCGGGCGACTTGCGCAGCTCGGCCAGGTTCGGGCAGTCCATGCGGTGCACCACGATGCCCTTGCCGGCGGTGTGGTAGCCCATGATCTCGTCGCCGGGAATCGGCTGGCAGCAGCCGGCGAAGGTGACCACGCCGCGCTCGCTGCCGTTGATCAGGATCTTTTCCTGCGAGTGGTGGCGCGAATGCGGGCCGCCACGCAGTTCGGCGTAGGCCATCAGCGCCTGCGCGGCCTGGGTCGGCATCCAGTTGCCCAGCGCCACCTCGGCCAGCAGCGCCTCCAGACGCGGGAAACGGTGCTCGGCCAGGAACGCATCCAGGCGCCCCTTCGGCAGCCGTTCCAGCGACGAATCCATCGCCTCCAGCGCACGGTCGAGCATGCGGTGGCCGAGCTGCACGGCATCTTCGTGCTCCAGCTGCTTGAGCTGGTGGCGGATGGCAGTGCGCGCCTTGCTGGTGACCACGAATTCCAGCCACTGCGGTTTCGGCGTGGCCGAGCGCGCGGTGATGATCTCCACCGACTGCCCCGACACCAGCTTGGTGCGCAGTGGCACCAGTTTCTTGTCCACGCGCGAGGCCACCGCCATGTTGCCGACATCGGTATGCACGGCGTAGGCGAAATCGAGCGCGGTGGAATTGCGCGGCAGGGCCAGGATCTTGCCCTTCGGCGTGAACAGGTAGACCTCGTCCGGGAACAGGTCGACCTTGACGTTGTCGAGGAACTCCAGCGAGGAGCCGGCGGCGCGCTGCGAGTCGATCAGCTCGACGATCCAGGCGTGGGCACGGCTCTGCGCGCTGTTGGGCGAATCGCCACCAAACTTGTAGGTCCAGTGCGCGGCCACGCCGCGCTCGGCGATCAGGTCCATTTCCTCGGTACGGATCTGCACTTCGATCGGCGAGCCGTACGGCCCGAACAGCACGGTGTGCAGCGACTGGTAGCCGTTGGCCTTGGGAATGGCGATGAAATCGCGGAAGCGGCCATCCAGCGGTTTGAAGGTGGCATGCACCGAACCCAGCGCGTGGTAACAGCTGGGCACGCTGCGCACGACCAGGCGGAAGCCGAACACGTCCATCACCTGGTCGAAGGATTTGTTCTCGTCGCGCATCTTGTTGTAGATGCTCCACGGGGTCTTGATGCGGCTGATCAGCCGATGCTCGATCCCCTCCTTGGCCAGGCGCTGCGACAGCTGCACTTCCACCTGCGCCATCGCCTCGCGGCGCACCACCGGCTGGCTGCGGATGTGTTTTTCAATGATGGCGTGGCGCCACGGGTAGAGCGCCTTGAAGCCGAGGTTCTGCAGCTCGCTCTTGACCAGGCTCATGCCCAGGCGCTGGGCGATGGGCGCGTAGATCTCCAGCGTCTCGCGGGCGATGCGGCCGCGCGCTTCGCGGCTCTGCGCGCCCAGCGTGCGCATGTTGTGCAGGCGGTCGGCCAGCTTGATCATGATCACGCGCAGGTCGCGCGACATCGCCAGCAGCATCTTGCGGAAGCTCTCGGCGGCCGCTTCCTGGCGGTCGCGGAACTTCAGCTTGTCCAGCTTGGTCACGCCGTCGACCAGTTCGGCCACAGCTTCGCCGAACTCGGCAGCCAGCGCCTCGCGGGTGAGCGGGGTGTCTTCGATGGTGTCGTGCAGGATCGCGGCGATCAGCGCTTCCACGTCCAGGCCGAGCTCGGCCAGCACCTGGGCCACGGCCACCGGATGGGTGATATAGGGCTCGCCCGACTTGCGCGTCTGCCCAGCGTGCGCGGAGGCACCGACTTCCCAGGCACGGCGCAGCAGCGGCAGCTGTTCCGGCGGCAGGTAATGGGCGGCGCGTTCAAGCTGGAGGACGTAGTCGGGTACGGCGGCAGCGGGGGCTGCGGCGACCTTGGCAGTGGGGCCTGGGTTCATGCCCGAAGCCTATTCCAGCGCGACGTTTACGGCAAATCCTGAATGCGAAACAGCCCGCACGGGGCGGGCTGTTCGGCGATCCAGCAATGACGTTGATCGATGCGATCAATCGTCGTTCTTGGACATGTCTTCGTCGGCGACCACTTCGGCGGCAGCCCACTCCAGCGCTTCGCGCTCGGCGCGCTCACGCTCGGCCTTCTCGACTTCGTCGATCAGCGCGTTGTCGATCTTGCGGGCGGCGATTTCACGCAACGCCAGCACGGTCGGCTTGTCCTCGGTCTCGCTGTTGTCCAGCGTGGCCTGCACGCCGTTGGCGAGCTGGCGGGCACGCTTGGAAGCCATCATGACCAGTTCGAAACGGTTGTTAACGACTTCCAGGCAATCTTCTACGGTGATGCGGGCCATACGGGCTCCCGGCGACCGGTCGGCCGCTCAGTCGAATGAGGGAAAGGGGACGGAGTGTACTGGCAGGGGCTGGAAAAAATCAAGCCAACCCCCACCCGATTCTTTTGGAATCAGTCAGTTGCACCCGGATCGGGGGTCAGCAGAGCCTGGATCAGGCCGGCGTGGCGGACCTTCTGGGCCTCCCGGCGCAGGCGGCTGGCGGTGAAGATGGCGCACAGCTCGTCCACGGCGGTGTCGAACACCTCGTTGACGATGACGTAGTCGAACTCGTTGAAGTGCAGCATTTCATCGCGTGCCGCGCCCAGGCGCTGGGCGATGACCGCCTCGCTGTCCTGGCCGCGCTTGCGCATGCGGTCCTGCAGGGCCTGCTTGGACGGCGGCAGGATGAACACGGTGACCGTGCCCGGCACCAGCTGGCGCACCTGCTGCGCACCCTGCCAGTCGATTTCCAGCAGCACGTCCTGGCCGGCGGCCAGCTGCGGCTCCACCGACTGCCGGGCGGTGCCCTTCCAGTCGCCGTGCACCCAGGCATGCTCGAAGAAGTCGCCGGCGGCGATCATTTCCTCGAACCTCTCCGCAGAGACGAAATGGTAGTGCTGGCCGTTCACTTCACCCGGGCGCATCGCGCGCGAGGTGAAGGAGATCGACAGGGCGATCTGCGGGTCACGCGCCAGGGTGGCGTTGACGATGCTGCTCTTGCCGGCGCCGGACGGGGCGGCCACGATGTACAGCGTGCCGCGCGCAACGGCGTCCGACGGCTTCGACGGGGCGCTCATGCGCGGAACCCAATTGGTTGATTTCGCAAAATTTTTCCTCGGTGTTCCAGGTCCGGCGCGGAGGATCGCGCCAGGACGGCGGGGGCTGCGCGGAACATCCTGGAACCAGGCCCGGCAGACGCTTCCCCAGGGGGCGGGCACGCAACTTTACCAGAGCAGGCCCTTTCCGGGCCCGTCCAGCAGGCGCCGCGCCTTGTGCCACATGGGCATCCGGAGGCCTGTGCTATAACCGGCCCGTACCCAACGACAGCCCGGAGGCCTGCGCCTCCCCGCCATCCCAGGAGAACGGCATGCCATCGATGAGCCGCCGCCAGTTCCTGAAAGTGACCGGGACAACCCTGGTCGGCTCCAGCCTGGCATTGATGGGCTTCGCGCCCGGCATCGCGCTCGCGGAGGTCAGGCAGTACAAGCTGACCCGCGCGACCGAGACCCGCAACACCTGTACCTACTGTTCGGTGGCCTGCGGCATCCTGATGTACAGCCTCGGCGATGGTGCCAAGAACGCCGAACCGAGCATTTTCCACATCGAGGGCGACCCGGACCATCCGGTGAACCGCGGCACGCTGTGCCCGAAGGGCGCCGGCCTGGCCGACATCATCCACAGCAAGTCGCGCCTGCTCTACCCCGAGTACCGCGCGCCGGGCTCGAACGAGTGGAAGCGGCTGAGCTGGGACGATGCGCTGGACCGCATCGCGCGGCTGATGAAGGAAGACCGCGATGCCAACTTCGTGCAGAAGAACGAGGCCGGGCAGACGGTCAACCGCTGGCTGACGACCGGCATGCTGGCGGCCTCGGCCACCAGCAATGAAACCGCGGTGCTGACCCACAAGGTCGTGCGCTCCCTTGGCATGTTGGCATTCGACAACCAGGCACGTGTCTGACACGGCCCGACGGTGGCAGGTCTTGCCCCGACGCTAGGCCGTGGTGCGATGACGAATCACTGGGTCGACATCAAGAATGCCGACCTGATCCTGATCATGGGTGGCAATGCCGCCGAGGCGCACCCGTGCGGGTTCAAATGGGTGACCGAGGCCAAGGCACACAACAAGGCACGCCTGATCGTGGTCGATCCGCGCTTCAACCGCTCGGCCGCGGTGGCCGACGTGTACGCGCCGATCCGCACCGGTACCGACATCGTGTTCCTGGGGGGCCTGATCAACTACCTGCTGACCGAGGACCGCATCCAGCACGAGTACGTTCTGAACTACACCGACATGTCGTTCCTGGTGAAGGACGAGTTCGCCTTCAAGGACGGCCTGTATTCGGGCTACAACGAAGAGAAGCGCAGCTACGACCGCTCCAGCTGGGACTACGCCTACGGTGATGATGGCTTCGTGCGCAGCGACCCGACGCTGAAGGACCCGCGCTGCGTCTACAACCTGCTCAAGCAGCACTATGCGCGCTACACGGTGGAGATGGTCGAACGCATCTGCGGCACGCCGGCCGACAGCATCCGCCAGATCTGGGACATGATCGCGTCCACCGCCGGCAAGGACAAGGCGATGACCATCCTGTACGCGCTGGGCTGGACGCAGCACTCGATCGGCGCGCAGAACGTGCGTGCCGGCACCATGGTGCAGCTGCTGCTGGGCAACATCGGCGTGGCCGGTGGTGGCATGAACGCCTTGCGAGGGCATTCCAACATCCAGGGCCTGACCGACATCGGCCTGATGTCCGACCTGCTGCCCGGCTACCTGACCCTGCCGAAACAGGACGAGCAGGACTACGAGGCCTACATCGCCAAGCGCACGCAGAAGCCGCTGCGCGCCAACCAGATGTCGTTCTGGCAGAACTACCCGAAGTTCCACGTCAGCCTGATGAAGTCGTGGTGGGGCGATGTCGCCACCGCCGACAACAACTGGTGCTTTGATTACCTGCCCAAGCTGGACAAGCCGTACGACATGCTGCAGGCGTACGAGCTGATGAACGAGGGCAAGATCCATGGCTACATCTGCCAGGGCTTCAATCCGCTGGCCTCGGCGCCGAACAAGGGCAAGCTGATCAGTGCGTTCTCCAAGCTGAAGTTCATGGTCAGCATGGACCCACTGGAGACCGAGACCATCGCCTTCTGGCAGAACCACGGTGCGTTGAACGACGTCGACCCGAGCACGATCCAGACCGAAGTATTCCGCCTGCCGACCACCTCCTTTGCCGAGGAGAACGGCGCGGTGGTGAACTCCTCGCGCTGGCTGCAGTGGCACTGGAAGGGTGCCAACCCACCGGGCGAAGCACGCAGCGACATCGAGATCATGTCCGAGCTGTTCCATCGCATCAAAGCGCTGTACGAGAAGGACGGCGGTGCGTGGTGGGAGCCGGTGCGCGACCTGGCCTGGAACTACGCCAACCCTGAGGTACCCACGCCCGAAGAGCTGGCGATGGAATACAACGGCAAGGCGCTGGCCG
The DNA here is from genome assembly GCF_059370935.1 of Stenotrophomonas sp. YJH_SMC_12-1. Taxonomy (NCBI): domain Bacteria; kingdom Pseudomonadati; phylum Pseudomonadota; class Gammaproteobacteria; order Lysobacterales; family Lysobacteraceae; genus Stenotrophomonas; species Stenotrophomonas sp. YJH_SMC_12-1. The sequence continues at coordinate 8,586 of NZ_JCAFUD010000009.1, forward strand.
ACGTGTTCGATCCGAAGGACCCAACCAAGCTGGTGCGCAAGGCCGGCGAGCAGCTGGCCGCATTCGGCGACCTGCGCGACGACGGCAGCACCGCCTCCGGCTGCTGGATCTACATCGGTGCCTGGGGCCCGACCGGCAACATGATGGCGCGGCGTGACAACAGTGACCCCACCGGCATCGGCAACACGCTGGGCTGGGCCTGGGCGTGGCCGGCCAATCGTCGCGTGATGTACAACCGCGCCTCGTGCGACGCCGCCGGAAAGCCATTTGATCCACGGCGCACGCTGCTGGCGTGGAACGGGAAAAACTGGGGCAGCGTGGACGTGCCCGACTTCAAGGCCGACGAAGATCCCGCCGGCGGAATGGGCCCGTTCATCATGAACCCGGAGGGCATCGCGCGCTTCTTCGCCAAGGCCGGCATGGCCGAAGGCCCATTCCCTGAGCACTACGAACCGTTCGATACACCGCTGCGCAGCAACCCGCTCAGCCCCGGCCAGGCACTGACGCTGAACAACCCGGCCGCCCGCGTATTCGCCAGCGATCGCGCACAGATCGGTTCACCGGACGAGTTCCCGCATGTGGCCACCACCTACCGACTGACCGAGCATTTCCACTTCTGGACCAAGCACGGCAAGTTGAACGCCATCATCCAGCCCGAGCAGTTCGTCGAGATCGGCGCGGCGTTGGCCGATGAGCTGGGCATCAACAACGGCAGCCGCGTGCGGGTCAGTTCCAAGCGCGGCCACATCGAAGCGGTCGCCATGGTGACCAAGCGCATCAAGGCCCTGCAGATCGATGGCCGGACCGTGCACCAGGTGGGCGTGCCGATCCACTGGGGCTTCCTCGGTGCGGCCAAGCCCGGATACATCGCCAATACGCTGACCAACGCCATCGGTGACGGCAACTCGCAGACGCCCGAATCGAAGTGCATCCTGGTCAAGGTCGAGAAGGTGTAGGAGACACGCCATGTCACTGCAATCCCTGGACATCATCCGCCGCTCGGCCACCACCACGCCCTCGCCGGAGGCGCGTGGTGCGCACACCGGCCAGGTCGCCAAGCTGATCGATGTGAGCAAGTGCATCGGCTGCAAGGCCTGCCAGGTCGCCTGCATGGAGTGGAATGACCTGCGCGACGACGTGGGCAGCTGCGTTGGCAGCTACGACAACCCGCCCGACCTGAGCGATCAGTCGTGGACGGTGATGAAGTTCCGCGAGTACGAGGACGAGAAGGGCAAGCTGGAGTGGCTGATCCGCAAGGAAGGCTGCATGCACTGCAGCGATCCGGGCTGCCTGAAGGCCTGCCCGTCGCCCGGTGCCATCATCCAGTACGCCAACGGCATCGTCGACTTCCAGGAAGAGAACTGCATCGGCTGCGGCTACTGCGTGACCGGTTGTCCGTTCGACGTGCCGCGCATCTCCAAGAAGGACCACAAGGCCTACAAGTGCACGCTGTGTTCGGACCGGGTGGCGGTGGGCCAGGAACCGGCCTGCGTGAAGACCTGCCCGACCGGCGCAATCACCTTCGGCAGCAAGCAGGCGATGACCGAGCATGCGGCCGGACGCGTGGAAGACCTGAAATCGCGCGGCTACGAGAACGCCGGCCTGTACGACCCGCAGGGCGTCGGCGGAACCCACGTGATGTACGTGCTGCAGCACGTGGACAGGCCGGAGCTGTATGCCGACCTGCCCAAGGACCCGCGCATCAGCCCGATGGTGGAGGTGTGGAAGGGCGTGGCCAAGCCGCTGGGCGTGCTGGCGATCGCCGCCACCGCCTTCGCCGGCTTCCTGCATTACATCGGCATCGGCCGCAACACGGTCAATGACGAGGAAGAAGAGGAAGCCGAGCACGAGGCGAAGAAGATCGAAGAGGAACAGCGGCCATGAAGTACGCCCCGCACCCGCGCCAGATCATCCGCTACCGCGCACCGACCCGCATCAACCACTGGATCGTGGCAATCTGCTTCGTGCTGACCGCGCTGTCCGGGCTGGCGCTGTTCCACCCTGCCCTGTTCCCGTTGACCCAGTTGTTCGGTGGCGGACCGTGGACGCGCATCCTGCATCCGTTCATCGGGCTGGCCATGGTGGTGGGCTTTGCGCTGCTGGCGTTCCGCATGTGGCGCGACAATCTGCCGACCGCCGACGATCGCGCATGGATGCGCGGCATGCGCGATGTACTGCGCAACGAGGATGAGAAGCTGCCGCCGGTGGGCCGTTTCAATGCCGGCCAGAAGCTGCTGTTCTGGGCCATCATCGGCTGCCTGTCGGCGCTGCTGCTGACCGGCTTCGTGATCTGGCGGCAGTACTTCAGCCACTTCTTCCCGATCGGGGTGATCCGCTTCTCGGTGCTGGCCCATGCGCTGTTCGGCTGGGTGCTGGTGTGCGCGATCGTGGTGCACATCTATGCGGCGATCTGGATCAAGGGCTCGGTGCGGGCGATGACCCAGGGCAAGGTGACCTATGGGTGGGCGTACAAGCACCACCGGCAGTGGTTCCGGGACATCCTGCGCGGACGTCGGGAAGAGGGTTAGCGGCAGGGCCTGCGGCCCTGCACCCGCAGAGGCAAGGTCAACGTCAACGTCAAGAGCGGGCTTCCTGAGGGGTGGCGGGGTGGATCCGGTTGCGGGGGACGCCGTCAACCCGTCCTTGGGGGCTTGGCCGCGGCATCCATGCCGCGGACACCCCCCGCAACCGGATCCACCCCGCCTTCGACAGTTTCCCGCTGCTGTCGGAATGGCATGAGCTGCTCTTGGTGGGTGTCGACCTTGGTCGACACGATGAACATGGCAACGACCGAAACCGGTTTTTGTAGAGTCGAGCCGTGCTCGACTGCTCTGCTCGACTGCGCTGCCTGGAACACGCTGGACGCGAGCGCCGACAACGGCGAGGATGGAGGCTGGTTCTTCTGGCTGGCCCTGCATGGCGCAACGCATCCTTGAACCCGGTGAGATCGAGACGCTCGCCTCGCGCGATGTGCCGCGCATCATCCTGCCCGATATCGAGTCACTGTTCGCCGAGCGCGCGACGCGCCTGCGCAGCCTGGCCGCGCACAGTGCCATCGGCGGTTACCTGCAGCTGCTGGCGGCGTTGGCCGATGCACAGCAGGCGCTGCTGGATGAACTGACACCGCAGCAGCGCGAGGCACTGCAGTCGCAGGCGCGTGCGCAGCAGTCGAGTGCGGCGGCCGGTGCCGGCATGCCGTTGCGGCCGGCCAACACGCTTCAGCTGGATGGATGCTGGCGCGACTGGCTGCGCACGCTGTGCCAGCACTGTGCCGACGAAGCCGGGCTTCCGGTGGAAACCCGGCAGGAGCTGCAACGCGTCGCGGCTGCCGACGACGCCTGGCTGGATGCTCAGGCGCACGCGGTGCTGGAGCGCGATGACGCGCCGTCGGTGGATGCGGTCACTGCGCTGCTGGTGATGAACGCACTGCAGGTTTACTGGGCGGTGCTCGCAGCCAGCTTCCGCCCTACCGACCTGAAGCCGCTGGCTGATGCGCCAGGGCTGTGCCCGCTGTGCGGCACGTTGCCGGTGACCAGCGTGGTGCAGGCACGCCCACCCTATGCATCCTACCGTTACCTGTCGTGCTCGCTGTGCGCCTGCCAATGGCACTACGTGCGCGTGCAGTGCAGCCAGTGTGGTGCCGCCGGCAAGGACATCGCCTATCGCGCCCTGGCCGATGTGGACGGCGACAGCGGCGAGGCGGTGCGCGAGAGCGCGGTGCGTGCCGAGACCTGCGACCACTGCCACAGCTACCGCAAGATCCTGTATCTGGAAAAGGACCCGTCACTGGAGCCGGTGGCCGATGACCTCGGCACGCTGGCGCTGGATCTGCTGCTGGCCGAGGAAGGCTATGCGCGTGCCAGCCAGAATCCTCTGCTGTGGCAATCCGACGGCGACTGAGGCGATGACAGCCATACCCCCCGCCCCGGCATCGGCCGCCGCCCTGCCCTCGCTGGACCGGGTGCTGCGCCTGCCTGCACTGGCGCCACTGATCGAAGGCCACGGTCGAAGCCGCATCACCCAGCTGCTGCGTTCGCACCTGCAGGTGCTGCGTGAGGGCGTCAGCGCCGGCCAGTTGTCGACCGCGCAGCTGCAGGAAGCGGTCGACGGCCCGGCGCTGGTGGCAGCGGTCGAGGCCGCACTGGCAGCCGATGCACGGCTGGACCTGCAGCCGATGTTCAACCTGACCGGCACCGTACTGCATACCAACCTGGGTCGCGCATTGCTGCCCGAGGCCGCGGTGCAGGCAGTCACCCGCGCGATGACCGCGCCGGTCGATCTGGAGTTCGACGTCATCCGTGGCCGTCGCGGCGACCGCGATGCGCGGGTACAGGCACTGATCTGCGAGCTGACCGGTGCCGGAGCCGCCACTGTGGTCAACAACAATGCCGCAGCGGTCCTGCTGCTGCTCAACAGCCTGGCCAACCGCCGTGAGGTGGTGGTGTCGCGCGGCGAGCTGGTGGAGATCGGCGGCGCTTTCCGCATCCCGGATGTGATGCGCAGCGCGGGCGCTCGGCTGCTGGAAGTGGGTACCACCAACCGCACCCATGCGGCCGACTTCACCAACGCCATCGGCGCGCGCACAGCGCTGCTGATGGAGGTGCATGCCAGCAACTACGCGATCACCGGATTCACTGCCAAGGTCGACACGGCGGCGATGGCCACGATCGCGCACGAGCATGGCCTGCCGCTGGTGGTGGACCTGGGCAGTGGCAGCCTGTGCGATCTGGCCACGTTCGGCCTGCCGCACGAACCCACCGTGCAGGAAACGCTGACGGCCGGCGCCGATCTGGTTTCATTCAGCGGCGACAAGCTGCTGGGTGGTCCGCAGGCCGGCATCATCGCCGGCCGCGCCGACCTGATCGCGCGGATCAACCGCAACCCGCTGAAGCGGGCACTGCGCATGGACAAGATGGGCCTGGCCGCACTGGAAGCGGTGCTGGCCCTGTACCGCGAACCCGAGCTGCTGGCACAGCGGCTGCCGACACTGCGCACGCTCTCGCGCACGCAGGATGACATTGATGCGCAGGCCCAGCGCCTGCTGCAGCCGATGCGTGCCTCGCTCACGGCGGACTACACCCTCGGGCCCGCTTCGATGCACAGCCAGATCGGCAGCGGCGCCCAGCCACAGGCGCAGCTGGCCAGCGCCGGACTGCGCATTACCAGCGCGCGCCGTGGCGGACTGGATCGGCTGGCCAAGCGCCTGCGTCAGCTGCCGCGACCCGTGCTGGGCCGCATTGCCGATGACGCGCTGTGGCTGGACCTGCGCTGCCTGGAACCGGCCGACGAAGCCGACTTCCTCGCCCAGTGGAGCACGCTGCAGGCATGATCGTCGGCACCGCCGGGCATATCGACCATGGCAAGACCAGCCTGGTGCGGGCACTGACCGGCATCGAAACCGATCGCCTGCAGGAAGAGCGTACGCGTGGTATTTCCATCGAGCTGGGCTATGCCTATGTTCCTGTGGAACGCAGGGACGGCACAGGTCCTGTCGCGACGCTGGGTTTCGTCGACGTGCCGGGCCACGAGCGCTTCGTGCACACGATGGTGGCCGGCGCCACGGGTATCGACGTCGCCCTGCTGGTCATCGCTGCCGACGACGGCGTGATGCCACAGACCCGCGAGCATCTGGCCATCCTGCAGCTGCTGGGCGTGAACCGGGGTGCGGTGGCGCTGACCAAGATCGACCGTGTGGATGCGGCGCGCCTGGCCCGGGTCGAGATCGAGGTCGCTGCCCTGCTGGCCGGCACGCCGCTGCAGGATTCCCCTGTGTTCACCTGCAACAGCACCGCACCCGACGATGCTGGCATCAACGCGCTGCGTACCCAGCTGCACGCGTGGGCGGCGGACGACGCCAGCACGCGCCAGGCCGAACTGCGCAGCGAGCTGTTCCGCATGCCGGTGGACCGCGTGTTCTCGCTGGCCGGTCATGGCACGCTGGTGACCGGTGCAGTGCACGGCGGCATCGCCTCGGTGGGTGAGCATCTGCAGCTGATGCCGGCCGCCACTGACGTGCGCATACGCAGCATCCACGCGCAGAACCAGGCCAGTGACCACGCGATGGCCGGGCAGCGCTGCGCGCTGAACCTGGCGGCCATCGCCCGTGATGACATCCGTCGCGGTGACTGGATCGCCGACGCACGCGCACTGCTGGCCACCACCCGCGTTGATGTGCGGTTGCGGCTGTCCGCGTTGGCCGCACCGTTGCGCGACTGGGCACCGCTGCATATCCACTGGGGCACGATGCACCGGCAGGCCCATGTGGTGCTGCTGGAGGACCATGACCACGGTGATGGGCAGTTGGTGCAGCTGGTGTTCGATGCTCCGGTCTGTGCGATGTGTGGCGATCACTTCATTGCCCGCGATTCAGCGGCCACCCACACGCTGGGCGGCGGCCTCGTGCTCGATCCGGACCCGCCACAGCGGCGCCGGCGCAGTCCTGCACGGCTCGCATGGCTGGGAGCACTGGAGCAACTGGCCGCGGGTGCGGGAATCGGCCCACTGTTGCAGCAGGCGCCCTTCGGCGTTGCCATGGCCGCGCTGCAGCGTTACTGCCGGCGCGCCGCCGACCGGATCGATCTTCCTGCAGACACGCGACGCATCGTCACTCGCGAAGACACGGTAGTCATCCTTGTGTCGCACTGGCAGGCATTGCGCGAGCAGGTGATCGCCTCACTGCGTGGATGGCATGAGCGACGCCCGGACGAACCCGGTGTCGACAGCGGCCGCCTGCAGCGCAGCACCCTGCCCGCGCTTGCAGCGAGCCTCTGGAATGCGCTGCTGCAGGACCTGCTGGACGACGGCAGCGTGCAACGCGTGGGTGCCTGGTGGCGCCTGCCCGGGCATGACCATGCGCCACCGGAACGCGAGCGTCTGCTGCTGGAACGCGTGCTGCCGCAACTGCACGCCGGTCGCTTCGATCCGCCGTGGGTGCGCACCCTTGCTGCCGAGATCGGCCTGGCCGAAGACGAAGTCCGCGCCGTCCTGCGCCGTGCCACCGCACGTGGCGAGCTGTTCCAGGTGGTGCCGGACCTGTTCTATGCACCCGCGTGCATTGCGGAACTCGCCGCGATCGTCGCGCAGCTGTCACAGGCCAGCGGCACGGTGGATGCGGCCACGTTCCGCGATGCCATCGGCCTGGGCCGCAAACGCAGCATCCAGATCTTGGAGTTCTTCAATCGCGTTGGCTACACTCGACGCGTCGGTGACCAGCATCGGCCGCGCGGCGACCTGCAGTGGAACGCAGCCCGCGACTGAGCCCACCGGTACCGCCGTACTTTCGGAAGGCATGCGCATCCGGGCATGCGGCTGGGCTTCAAACCCAGTAGGGGGCGTCGATCGTTCCCTGGTAGGTTCGACTCCTGCTGCCTTCCGCCATTCGCGTTCCCGCAGGAGATGTCGGCATGGCCACGCACGCGCAGTCCCCCGCCCCTTCAACGGCCGATGCCCCGCAACGACTGACCTCTCTCGCGCATGGCGGCGGCTGCGGCTGCAAGATCGCGCCGGGCGTGCTGAGCGAACTGCTGCGTGGCGTTCCAGTACTTCCGGCACCGGCTGAGCTGCTGGTGGGCCGTGAGAACAGCGACGACGCCGCGGTGTATCGCCTCGATGACCGGCAGGCGATCGTCGCCACCACCGACTTCTTCATGCCGATCGTCGACGACCCGTTCGACTTCGGCCGCATCGCGGCCACCAACGCGCTGTCGGACCTGTATGCGATGGGCGCGCGCCCGCTGTTCGCACTGGCCATCGTCGGCATGCCGATCAACACGCTGCCGCAGGACACGATCCGCGGCATTCTGCAGGGTGGCGAACGCGCCTGCGCCGATGCTGGCATCGTGGTCGCTGGTGGCCACAGCATCGATTCGGTGGAACCCATCTACGGCCTGGTTGCGATCGGCGTGCTCGACCCGCAACGACTCAAGCGCAATGCCGATGCCCGCGCCGGCGACGTGCTGGTGCTGGGCAAGCCGTTGGGCGTGGGCGTGTATTCGTCGGCGCTGAAGAAGGAAGTGCTGGATGCCGACGGCTACCGGCAGATGATCGCGTCGACCACCCGCCTGAACACCGTGGGCGTGCCGCTGGCCGCGCTGGACGGTGTGCATGCCATGACCGACGTCACCGGCTTCGGCCTGCTCGGCCACCTGCTGGAAGTGTGCCGCGCCAGTGGTGTCGCTGCCGAGGTGGACAGTGCACAGGTGCCGCTGCTGCCGCAGGCGCTGGAGCTGCTGCAGCGTGGCTGCGTGACCGGCGCATCCAACCGCAACTGGGCCTCCTATGGCACCGAGGTGCGCTTCGCCGATGGGTTGCCGGCACACTGGCAGCCACTGCTGACCGACCCTCAGACCAGCGGCGGACTGCTGGTGTCGTGCGCTCCGGAGGCGGTGGATGCAGTGCTGGCCTGCTTCCACGACGCGGGGTTCGGCCAGGCAGCCGTGGTCGGGCGTTTGAGCGAAGGAGCGCCGGGCGTCAGCGTGCGCTGATGCGCTGGAACGACAAGGGCGCCCGAAGGCGCCCCTGCTGTACCGCTGGATGCAACATCACTCGATGTTCTGCACCTGTTCGCGGATCTGGTCGATCAGCACCTTCAGCTCCACCGCGGCATTGGACGTACGGCTGTCCACCGACTTCGAGCCCAGCGTATTGGCTTCGCGGTTGAACTCCTGCAGCAGGAAGTCAAGGCGGCGACCGACCGGCTCGCGCTGCTTGAGCACGCGGCGGATCTCGACGATGTGGCTGCCGAGGCGGTCCAGCTCTTCATCCACGTCCAGCTTCTGCAGCCACAGGACCAGTTCCTGCTCGGCGCGGCCGGGGTCGACCGGGTGCGGCAGGTCGGCCAGGCGTGCGGCCAGCTTGGCGCGCTGGCCGTCGCGAATGGCCGGAATCAGCGTGCGGACTTCGGTGGCGATGCGTTCGATGCCGTCCACACGCTCGCTGATGGCCGCAGCCAACTTGCCGCCTTCGCGCTCACGGGCCTCGACGAAGCCATCCAGCACCTGGTCCAGCAGCGCCAGCGCCTCGACCTGCAGGGCGGCGGCGTCGGTGGCCTCGCCACGGGTCACGCCCGGCAGCTGCAGCAGGTCGGTGAAGCTGACCTGCAGGTTGGGGAAATCGGAGGTCAGGCGGTGCGCCAGGCGGCCCAGCTGGCCCAGCAGGGCCTCGTCCACCTGCAGGTTGGCCGCCGCTTCCGGCGCGCGCAGGCGCATCACCAGATCCAGCTTGCCACGGCTCAGGCGCGCGGCGATGCGCTCGCGTAGCTGCGGCTCCAATGCCCGCAGTTCTTCAGGCAGGCGGGTGCCGACCTCCAGGAAGCGGTGGTTGACCGAGCGCAGCTCGCAGCCCAGCGTGCCCCACGGGGTGACCCGCTCGCCACCCGCGTAGGCGGTCATGCTTCGAATCATGGAATGTGTCCGGTGCGTGCAAAGGGGGAATGGTACCCTAGCGCCCTCACCAGAGCCCTCCTGCCCGCCCCGTGAAGGTCGCGGGCATGGCGGCGTACTCCCCGCCCTTACGGAACCCGCACCATGTCCGATTCCCGCCCCAGCGGCCGCCAGCCCGACCAGCTCCGCCCGGTCGTCATCCAACGCGGCTTCACCCGCCACGCCGAAGGTTCGGTGCTGGTGTGCTTCGGTGAAACCCGTGTGCTGTGCACCGCCAGCGTCGAGAACCGCGTGCCGGGCTTCCTGCGCGGCAGGGGCGAAGGCTGGGTCACCGCCGAATACGGCATGCTGCCGCGCGCCACCCACACCCGCAGTGACCGTGAAGCGGCCCGTGGCAAGCAGGGTGGCCGCACCCTGGAGATCCAGCGACTGATCGGCCGCAGCCTGCGCGCCTGCGTGGATCGCAACGCGCTGGGCGAGCGCACCATCACCCTCGACTGCGACGTGCTGCAGGCCGACGGTGGCACCCGCACGGCCGCCATCACCGGCGCCTACGTGGCGCTGGTCGATGCGGTGAACGTGCTGATGAAGCGTGGTGACATCAAGCGCAACCCGATCCTGGGCGCAGTGGCCGCCGTATCGGTAGGCGTGTACCGCGGCACCCCGGTGCTGGACCTGGACTACGCCGAAGACAGCGACTGCGACACCGACATGAACGTAGTGATGAACGATGGTGGCGGCTTCATCGAGCTGCAGGGCACCGCCGAAGGCCACGCCTTCCGTCGCGATGAACTGGATGCGCTGCTGGGCCTGGCCGAAAAGGGCGTGGGCGAACTGCTGGCCGCACAGCAGGCGGCGCTGTCGGCATGAACCGCCGCATCGCCCTGACCACCCTGGTGGTGGCCGACTATGACGAAGCCATTGCCTGGTACACCGGCAAGCTCGGCTTCGCACTGTTGGAGGACATCGACCAGGGCCACAAGCGCTGGGTGGTGGTCGGCCCGACCGACGGCAGCGCCGCCGCCCTGCTGCTGGCCCGCGCCAGCGACGAGGAGCAGCGCAGCCGCATCGGCAACCAGACCGGCGGCCGCGTCGGCTTCTTCCTCAACACCGACGACTTCCGCCGCGACCACGCGGCGATGGTCGCCGCCGGCGTCGAGTTCCTGGAAGCGCCGCGCGAAGAACCCTATGCAACGGTTGCGGTGTTCCGCGATCTGTATGGCAACACCTGGGACCTGCTGGAGCCCCGTCAATGAAGAAACTGGTACTGGCCAGCCACAACGCCGGCAAGCTGGTGGAGATGCAGGAGATCCTTGCCGATCTGCCGCTGCAGATCACCTCGGCCGCCGAACTGGGCCTGGGCGATGTGGAAGAGACCGGCCTGACCTTCGTCGAGAACGCGCTGCTGAAGGCACGCGCAGCCTGCGAAGCGACCGGCCTGCCGGCGCTGGCCGATGATTCGGGCCTGATCGTCGATGCCCTCGGCGGTGCGCCGGGCCTGTACAGCGCACGCTATGCCGGCCACCCGACCAATGCCGCAGCCAACAATGCCAAGCTGCTGGACGCGATGACCGACATTCCCGATGGCCAGCGCAGCGCCCGCTTCTATGCGGTGATCGTGCTGCTGCGCCACGCCACCGACCCGCAGCCGTTGATCTGCGAAGGCCGCTGGGAAGGGCAGATCATCCGCGAACTGCGTGGCACCAATGGTTTCGGCTACAACCCGGTATTCCTGGACACCACCCACGGCCTGACCGCCGCGGAAATGGAGCCGGCACTGAAGAACGCCATCAGCCACCGCGCCATTGCCCTGCAGCAGCTCAAGCAGCAACTGGCGACGCTGTACTGACGCCACCCGATCGACCCAGGGAAGCCGGCCATCGGCCGGCACTACCGAAGAAGCCCATGCCGCACGCCCACGACCACTGCAACCATCTGCCCGGCGAAGCCTGCTCCGCCGACCACGACAACCCGCCGCGGCTGGTGCCGCCACCGCTGTCGTTGTACGTGCACCTGCCGTGGTGCGTGCGCAAATGCCCGTACTGCGATTTCAATTCGCACCAGGCCAAGGGCGAGCTGCCGTTCGACGCTTATATCGATGCGCTGCTGCGCGACCTCGACCAGGACCTGCCGCTGGTCTGGGGCCGGGTGGTGCACAGCGTGTTCTTCGGTGGCGGCACGCCCAGCCTGTTCCCGCCGGAGGCGATCGACCGCTTCCTGCAACAGGCCAGCGCACGCCTGCGTTTCGCGCCCAATGCCGAAATCACCCTGGAAACCAACCCGGGCACCGCCGAACATGGCCGCTTCGACCGCTATCGCGCGGCCGGCGTGAACCGCCTCAGCTTCGGCATCCAGAGCTTCGACGACGCCATGCTCAAGCGCCTGGGCCGCATCCACGACAGTGGCGAAGCCGAGCGCGCGGTGAAGATGGCGCAGGACGCGGGCTACGACAACTTCAACATCGACCTGATGTACGCGCTGCCGGAACAGACCCTGGCCGGTGCCGAGGCCGACCTGGAACGCGCGTTCGCGCTGCAGCCGGCACACATCTCCCACTACCAGCTGACCCTGGAACCGAACACGGTGTTCTTCGCGCGGCCGCCGCAGGGCATTCCCGATGAAGACAACGCCTGGGACATGCAGGAACACTGCCAGGCATTGCTGGCACAGGCCGGTTTCGGCCAGTACGAGGTCAGCGCCTATGCGCGCCCCGGCCGGCAGAGCGCGCACAATCTGAACTACTGGCGCTTCGGCGACTACCTGGGCATCGGTGCCGGCGCGCACGGCAAGATCAGTTCCGGCGCCGAGGAGCATGTGCTGCGACGTTGGAAGCTGAAGCACCCGCAGGCCTACCTGGACAGCGCCGGCACGCCCGCCTCGTTCGGCGGCGACGATGTGATCGCGCCGGAGCGCCTGCCGTTCGAGTACATGCTCAACCTGCTGCGCCTGCACGAAGGTTTCGGCCTGCGCGATTTCGAGTCGCGCACGGGGCTGCCGCGCAGCGTGCTGGACGCTCCCCTGGCCGAGGCCGTGCAGCGCGGCTGGCTGGACATGACCGATGGCCATGTGCAGCCGACCGAGCTGGGCCGCCGCTTCACCAACGATGTGGTGAGCCTGTTCCTGGAGGATTGATCCTCGCCTGACAGAGGATCGTTCCGGCCGCTGGCCGGCAATCCGGTGAAGACATATCTGCCGGCCAGCGGCCGGCACTACCGTTCATCGGTCGGGCCAGGCCCGGCGGATGCGATTCACGTTCAGCCTAAAGTAGCGCCTACATCGGCCGACACGGTAGATTCACCAGATCGATCCGCGGGAATCCGGGTACCGCCTGCCGATGTCAGCTGTCTTTTCCATCACTCCTGCCGACAAGAACCGCCTGGCCGCCAGCGATCTGCCACCGCGGGTACGTGAGCTGCTGGGCGCGCTGATCGGCCTGTGCCGGCAGACCCTGGCGGCGCCCCTGATCCTGACCGTCGAGGCGCTGGAGCAGACCCTGCTGCACGACGCCGACCGCGCACGCAATCCGCAGCAGCAGGCCGAGCTGATGGCCCAGCGTGGACAGCTGCACGCCTTCGCCGGCCATTTCGCCGATCGCATGCTCGATGCCGTGGCCGACGCCCTCACGCGGTTGCGCGAACCGGTCAGCGCTGTCAGTACCAGTGCTGGGCCGCCAGCGCTGCCGGGCATGCTCGGGCTGTCGCTGGTTGATGAGCACGAAGTGGATCGCGACCTGCTGCTGACCGAGATGGTGCGGCGCGAAACCCTGCGTTCAACCAACACACTGAACCTGCTTGGCCAACGCCTGGGCGTGCTGGCGGCGGCGCCGGCCTTCGAGGCCGACACCCTGCCACTGGCACCGCAGGCACTGTGCGCGATGGTGCGCCGGATTGCCGAACAGGACGCGCTGAGCGTCGAGGTACAGCTGGCGCTGTATCGCAGTTTCGAACGGCAGGTGCTGGAACGGCTGGGCGATATCCTTGACCGTGCCAATGCCCTGCTGGCCCAGTCCGGTGTACTGCCGGGGCTGGTCTACACCCCCTACCTGGCACGCTCGTCGAGCACGCGGCGGATCATCACCCAGTCGGTGGGGGGCGGCCGCACCACGCAGCCGGCCAAGCGCACCGCAGCCCCCCTGACAGGCTGGAACGGTTCGGCACCGGCCGGCTCCTGGTCCAGCCTGGTACAGGACGCCTTCCACGAGGGCGGCGCAGGCGGCCCCGCCACGCCGGGCGTGACCACCTCCACCGGCAGTGCACTGCATGAACTGCTGCAGCAGGCACGGCACGGCAGCCCTGCCCCGGCGGACAGCGGCGCGGTGCCCAGCGCGGCAGTCGACGCGGTACTCGCGCGCCTGCAGGCCCAGTCCAGTGCGGCAACCGGTGTGGCCGACCTGCAGGCTGCCGTGGTCGCGCAGCTGCGCAGCGAGCATGGTGCGCAGGCCCAGCTGGGCAGTCACGACCGGGACAACCTCGACCTGCTGCGCATGCTGATGCAGCAGGTGCAACAGCAGCAGCGCCCCGATCCAGTGCCGGCCGCGCTGCTGGCCCGCCTGCAGGTACCTCTGGCACGCGCCGCCATGGCCGATCCGGGCTTCTTCGTGCGCGACGAACACCCCGCGCGTGAGCTGCTCAATCAGATCGCCGAAGTCGGCGCCAACTGGCTGGGCGATGAGGATGTCGACCCGCAGTTGCTGCAGCGCATGGCGCAGAGCGTGCAGGGCCTGCTGGGGCAGGATGCGCGTTCGCCGGAAGTCTTTGCCGCCGCCAGTGAAGACGTGCAGCAGCACCAGCGCGCGGCGGCCCATCGTGCCGAACTGGCCGAGCGCCGCCATGTGGAAGCCGCGCGCGGCAAGGAACGATTGGAACTGGCCCGTCGCCAGGCCACCGCACAGATCGACCAGTGCTGCGACACCCGGTCGCCACCGCGCTTCGTGCAGACCTTGCTGCGCCAGGCCTGGGCCGATGCACTGACCCTCACCCGCCTGCGCCATGGCGACGATTCACCGCAATGGCAGGAGCGCCTGCAACAGACCGAGCGCATCGCTGCCATCACCGCGCAGGCCATCGACGCTCCCGGCGGCACCGATACCGTACTGGCAGCGGACGTGGAGGCCGCATTGCTGCAGGTCGGCTACCACGCCGAGGAAGCCGCCGCTGTAGCGCGCAGGCTGGCCACGCCCGGCGGCGAGGATGAAAGCACCTCGCGTACCGAGCTCAGCGCACGCCTCAAGGCACGTGCGCGCCTGGGCGAGCACGCCGGCACGAACAGTGGCGCCGCACCTGCCACGCCGCGCAGCAGCGCCGAAGAAGCCGCCTACCAACAGCTGTCCAGCCTGCCGTTCGGCAGTTGGTTCGACATCGACACGGGCGATGGCACGATGCGCCGCCAGCGCCTGTCCTGGTACAGCCTGCTGACCGGCCACGCGTTGTTCGTCAATGCGCGCGGGCAGAAGATCACCGATACCGACCTGGATGCGCTGGCACGGCAGATCAGTGCCGGGCGCGCGCAGCTGGTCACCGAAGACAAGGGCCGGCTGGTCGACCGTGCCTGGGAAGCCAGCCTCGGTGCGCTGCGCGCACTGGCCACGGCTCGCGCACAGGAGACCCCCGCATGAAAGCCGTACCGCCGCAGGACACCCGCCGCGCGCCGCGCCGCCAGGTCTCGGACCTGGTGCCGGTTACCGACCAGATGCGCGAGTGCGTGGTCGGGCGCCTCGGCAATGTCTCCGAAACTGGCATGCTGATGCTGGCCAGCATGCCGCTGCGCGAGGATGCGCTGTACCAGCTGCGCTTTCCCTTGCCATTGGGTGATGGCCGCCAGCAGGCCATCGACGTAGGCGTGCATCTGCTGTGGAGCGAGCCCGCACACGTTCCCGGGCAGAGCTGGACCGGCTTCCGCTTCCTGACCCTGTCGCGCGAACATCGACAGCTGCTGCGGCAGTGGGTGGGCGAAGACAGCGACGAGGGACCGGTTTCGACGGCCTGAGTGCCGGTTCCGGCACAGCGGTTTTTCGCGGTATGCGGCAGAATCTAAGGCCGTTTTCCGTGTCGAGCCACCGCAATGATCCAGCAAGACCCCGGCGCCCTGTATTCCGACCACCTGGCCGTGCTGTGCCGACGCGCCGAGCAGGCGCTGGCCCGCGGCGGCTTCGACCATCTGGTGGTGCCCAGCGGCACCCTGCACTACCAGGTGTTCGACGACCGCGACTACCCGTATGCGGTCAACCCGCAGTTCAAGGCCTGGCTGCCGCTGACCCGCGTGCCCAACAGCTGGATCGTGTTCACCCCGGGCAAGCGCCCGGCAGTGATCTTCCACCAGCCCTTCGACTACTGGCACGTGGTACCGGACGCCCCCAGTGGCTGGTGGGTGGAGCACTTCGACATCCACATCATCCGCAAGCCCGAAGAGGCGCTGGCCCTGCTGCCGGCCGACCCGTCGCGCTGCGCGATCCTGGGCGAGCCGCAGAGCGCACTGGGCAACTACGTGCCGAACAATCCAGCGCCGGTGGTGAACTACCTGGAATGGCACCGCGGCAGCAAGACACCGTATGAAATCGCACTGATGCGCCAGGCCCAGGTGCTGGGCGTGCGCGGCCACCGCGCCGCCGAGGCCGCGTTCCGCAACGGTGCCGACGAATTCAGCATCCACATGGCGTACTGCCAGGCCGTCGGCCAGGATGCCAACGAGCTGCCCTACGGCAACATCGTGGCGTTGAACGAACACGCCGCCGTGCTGCATTACACCGAGCTGGGCCGCAAGGCACCGCAGCCGCTGCGCAGCTTCCTGATCGACGCCGGCGCCAGTGCGCACGGCTACGCCAGCGACATCACCCGCACCTACGCCGCGCAGGGCCACGACGAATTCGCCGCGATGATTGCGGCCGTCGACGCCGCCCAGCAGCAGATGTGCGCAGCGGTGCGCCCGGGCTTCGACTACAAGCAGCTGCACGTGGACGCACATCTTTCGCTGATGGGCGTGCTGAAGGACTTCGGCGTGATCAAGGTGTCGCCACAGACCGCGCTGGAGACCGGCGTCAGCGCCGCATTCTTCCCGCACGGCATCGGCCACCTGATCGGCCTGCAGGTGCACGACGTGGCCGGCTTCGCCGCCAGCGACGAGGGCGGCCGCATCGAGCGCCCGGCCGGCCATCCCTACCTGCGCCTGACCCGCGTGCTGGAACCGGGCATGGTGGTGACCATCGAGCCAGGCCTGTACTTCATCGACATGCTGTTGAACGAAGTGAAGGACGCCGGCCATGGTGATGCGATCAACTGGGAGCGCGTGGACTTCTTCCGTCCGTATGGTGGCATCCGCATCGAAGACGAAGTGCTGTGCACTGATGGCGAGGCGGACAACCTGACGCGGCCGGCGTTTGCGGCGGCGAACGGCTGAGCCCCTCGTGGTGGGGCGCTGAATTCAGAAGCCGCGCTTGGTGGGGCGGGTAGGCCATGCAGGGGACGCTGCAAGTACGTCCCTGTAAGCTCGATGGCGCCATCCATGGCGCCAACGCCCCTGCATGGCCTACCCGCCCCACCTTTGACAGTTTCCTGCCGCGTCCAACCACGGAAAAGAAAAAAGAGAAGCAGAAGCGGGTCGCTCGCTGCGCTCGCTCTGTGTCGACCACGGTCGACAACTACCCAACAGCCGCAATTGCCCGTAGATCCACGCCATGCGTGGATGATTCATTCGATATCTGACAGATGTGCCGATCAACGATCGGCACCCACCAACAGCCGCGTGAACCTGTCGAAGGCGGGGTACTGTGGGTTTGCGGGGTGTGAGCGGCATGGATGCCGCGACCAAGCCCCCATGGACGGGTTTACGGCGTCCCCGCAAACCCACAGTGCCCCGCCATCCCACGGAATGCCCGCTGTTGCTGTTGCTGTTGAGGTTGCCGGCCAGCGGCCGGCACTACCGCGGGTGCAGGGCTGCAAGCCCTGCAGAACACCCCTTACCCCGCCATCACCGCTTCAATCTCGTCGGCGCTGCGCGCCAGGCCTTCGGTCAGCACGCGATGGCCATCGTCGGTGATCAGCACGTCATCCTCGGTACGGATGCCGATACCGCGCCAGCGCGGCTCCACCGTCGTGTCATCCACGCCGATGTACAACCCCGGCTCGATGGTGAACGCCATGCCCGGCTCCAGCAGACGCGAGTCACCGGCCAGGCGGTAGTCGCCCACGTCGTGCACGTCCATGCCGATCCAGTGCCCGGTCTTGTGCCGGTAGAAGCGCTGGTACAGGCCTTCGGCCAGGTTCTTTTCCAGCGTACCCTTCAGCAGGCCCAACCGCAGCAGGCCCTCGGTCAGGGTCTGCACTGCGGCGAGGTGACCGGCCTCGTACGGCACGCCCGGCCTGGCCTGGGCCAACGCAGCGGCCTGCGCATCGCCGACCAGGTCGTGCAGTGCACGCTGCTCGGCACTGAAGCGGCCATTCACCGGGAACGTGCGGGTGATGTCACTGGCGTAGCCACGGTACTCGGCACCGGCGTCGATCAGCACCAGCTCGCCGTCGCGCGAACGCGCGTTGTTGTCGCGGTAATGCAGGATGCAGCCGTTGCGGCCGGCGCCGACGATGCTGCAGTACGCGGGCACCGCATCATTGGCGCGGAACACGCGTTCCAGCTCCGCCTGCAGTTCGTACTCGTGGATGCCGGCCCTGGCGGCCTTCATCGCGGCCAGATGCGCACGCACGCTGATCTGCGCGGCGTGGTGCATCAACGCCACTTCGGCACCGGACTTGAACAGGCGCTGCTCGTGCAGCAGGTGGCCCAGTTCGAGGAACTCGTGCGGCGGCTGCGCCCCGTGGCGCACCTGCGAACGCACGCGGTTGACCCAGCCGATCAGCTTCAGGTCGAAGTCGGCATCCCGGCCGAAGTGGTAGTAGACGCGCGAACGGCCTTCCAGCAGGCCCGGCAGGATGTCGTCCAGATCATTGATCGGGTAGGCGTCGTCCATGCCGTACTGCGCCACCGCGCCTTCCTGGCCGGCGCGGCTGCCGTCCCAGGCTTCGCGTTCGGCATCGCGCTCGCGGCAGAACAGGATGGCCTCGCCGTGGCGTCGGCCCGGGATCAGTACCAGCACTGCTTCCGGCTCCGGGAAGCCGCTCAGGTACTGGAAATCCGAATCCTGCCGGAACGGATAATGGGTATCGAGGCTGCGCACCTTCTCGGCCGCCGCCGGCAGCACCAGGATCGCGTCCTCGCCGGCCATGTCCATCAGCTGGCGGCGGCGACGCTTGTACTCGCCGGCGGCAATGCCGGTGCGCTGCTTGATGTCCATCAGTTCAGGCGCTGACGATGGCGCGAGGCCAGCACCACGTCGCCGTGCAGCAGGAGCACCGCCACGCGGATGAATTCCTCGATCTCCGACAGAGCTTCGTCGTCATCATCGCCACCGGCCTCGAAATCCTCGCTGGAGGCACGCGCCAGGCTGGCCATGTCGGTCAGCGCTTCCTCGCCCTCTTCGGACAGGGTCGGGCGGCGGCCGCCGCTGCCCAGGCCGAAGCCGCCCAAGAAGGAACGGGTCCAGCTGAACATGGCATCGGCCTGCGCGGATACGTCGTCGCCGTCGGTCAGCAGCAGCTCGAAGGCGAAGTCGCGGTCTTCCAGCTGCTTGATGGTGGCCTGCAGCAGCTGCCCCAGCACGCTGTCGGCGGCCACCGGCGGCAGGTTGTCGTCGGCCAGCACGCGCGCCGGCCAGTCGTTGCCGGGGGCACCGCCGGCAGCCAGCCAGCCGCACAGCGCGCCGTGCAGCTCTGCAGCGGTGGCGCCCAGGCCCAACGCCTGGCTGGCGCGGGTAACGTCGTCGACGGAGGGAAGTTCGGTCATCGTGCGGCTCGTTCGGAAAGGAAACCCGGGGCGCGCACGCGCGCGCCCGTGAGACCCCGTAGTGTAGCAACCCGACGGCATCCTCTCCGCAGGCGTCCAGCCTTGCTGCGACAACGCTTGACCGCCCTTGCCCGGCTTGCCTATCGTGCCCGCATGGAACCCGCCGATCCCCTTGCCCAGCTGCAGGACTTCGCCGCCCGCGTGGAAGCGTTGCTTGAACGCAACCAGCGCCTGGCCGAGGAGAACCGCAGCCTGCGCCACCAGCAGGAGCAGCTGGTGGCCGAGCGCTCGACGCTGCTGGCCAAGAATGAGCAGGCACGTTCGCGGGTGGAAGCAATGATCAGCCGGCTCAAATCCCTGGAGCAGCACACATGAGCGCCGAACCGGTCAGTGTCCGCATCCTCGATCGTGAATACACCGTGGGCGTCGGCGGCGATGAACGTGACAGCCTGATGGCCGCCGCGCGCCTGCTGGATGCTCGCATGCGTGAGATCCGCGGCAGCAACCGCATGGCCGCGGTCGATCGCGTCGCCGTGTTGGCCGCGCTGAACCTGGCCCACGAACTGCAGCTGCTGCGCGACGAAAACGCCCGCCAGGCCGTGGCCCTGCAGCAGACCCTGGCCGACCTGAACCGGCGCCTGGACCGCGCCATCGACGGCGGCGCCTGAAAATCGTGCAAAACGCGTCTTCTCATATCTGAATTGGCACGGACTGTTGCCGACGAACGGCCTATCCAGATCCTGCGTGCTGGCTATAATGGCCACGCGTTCTCTGCGGTACTCGACGGCATGTGCAAACATTCGCCTTGTCCCTTAAGAACGACACCGGGAGCGCGACAGCGCCGGGAGTGCAGGTCCGCCTTGCAGCGGGAAGCCCGATGGTTCTCCAGCGTTCCCACTTGAGCCCCCGGGTTCAAGGTCGTTTCGCATGCATCGACATTGCGGAGAATGCAATATTCCAGCAAGGGCGGCGTCTTCGGGCGTCGCCCTTGTTCTTTCCGGCACAATGACGGCTGATCCTTGCCGCACGCTGCCATGACCGACCCGCGCCAGGCCCTGCGCCACGACCTGCGGCAACGCCGCCGCGACCTTTCCGCCGCTGAGCGCATCGCCGCCGCCGAATCGCTTGCCGATGCCCTGCTCGCCCTGCCGTTCGCCCCGCGCGAAGGCGCCGTGGCCGGCTACTGGGCGCTGGATGGCGAGATCGCCCTGCACCGCTGGCAGTTGCAGTTGCCCGAAGGCCTCACCTACTGCCTGCCGGTGCTGGCCGGCGACGTGCTGCGCTTCGCGCCGTGGCGGCCGGGGCAGCCGCTGACCAGCAACCGCTACGGCATTCCCGAGCCGGACGTGGCGCTGGAAGACACACTGGAACCAGCACAGATGGCGCTGGTGGTGGCCCCGCTGGTGGGTTTCGACACGCAGTGCCGGCGGCTGGGCATGGGGGGCGGCTGGTATGATCGCAGCTTCGCCTTCCGCCACGACCGGCCGGCGCCGCCCTGGCTGGTCGGTGCTGCGTTCGCGGTGCAGCAGGTCGAGTCCTTGCCGGTGGCGTCGTGGGACGTGCCGGTGGATGCGATCTGCACCGAAGACGGCACCCTGTTCCCCTCCGCTGCCCCCGTGAACGCATGACCGCCCGCAAGCGCTACTGGCTGATGAAGTCCGAACCGGACGCCTTCTCCATCGATGACCTGGCCAAGGTCAAGGTCGAACCCTGGAACGGGGTGCGCAACTACCAGGCGCGCAACTTCATGCGCGATGGCATGCAGGTGGGCGACGGCATCCTGTTCTACCACTCCAATACCAAGGTGCCCGGCATCGTCGGCCTGGCCACCGTGGCCAGTACGGCCTACCCGGACGACACCCAGTTCGATCCGAAATCCGACTACCACGACCCCAAGAGCACGCGCGAAAACCCGCGCTGGATGCTGGTGGACGTGGCATTCGACCGCAAGCTCAAGCAGGTGATCGCGCTGGACGAGATCAAGCTGCACGCCGAAGAACTCGGCGAGGGCTTCCCGCTGGTTGCCAAGGGCAACCGCCTGTCGGTGTTCCCGGTGACCGCCGCGCAGTGGAAGCTGCTGCTGTCGCTGGAAAAGAAATCCTGATTCCCTGCCTGAGAGTTCTCCCATGTCCGAAGCCAAGCGCCTGGCCGCCGAGAAAGCCATCGAGTACGTTGAAGACGGCATGATCGTCGGTGTCGGCACCGGTTCCACCGTGGCCTATTTCATCGATGCCCTGGCCCGCATCCAGCACCGCATCAAGGGCGCCGTTTCCAGCTCCGAGCAGAGCACCGCGCGCCTGAAGCAGCACGGCATCGAGGTGATCGAGCTGAACCACAGCGGCAACCTGTCGCTGTACGTCGATGGCGCCGATGAGTGCGACGCCAACAAGTGCCTGATCAAGGGCGGCGGCGCCGCGCTGACCCGCGAGAAGGTCATCGCCGAGGCCAGCGAGCGCTTCATCTGCATCATCGACCCGAGCAAGCAGGTGCCGGTGCTGGGCAGGTTCCCGCTGCCGGTGGAAGTGATCCCGATGGCGCGCAGCCTGGTCGCCCGCCAGATCCGCGACATGACCGGCGGCCAGCCGACCTGGCGTGAAGGCGTGGTCACCGACAACGGCAACCAGATCCTGGACATCCACAACCTGCAGATCACCGATCCGGAAAAGCTGGAGCGCGAGCTCAATCAGCTGCCGGGCGTGGTCTGCGTCGGCCTGTTCGCGCGCCGCCGCGCAGATGTGGTGATCGTCGGCGGCGAGCCGCCGGTCGTGCTCTGACCCTTTCGAAGGATCCTGACGATGTCGCTGTTGCGTTCGCTGCTGATGCTCCCGCTGCTGGCCCTGGCTGGCTGCGCCACCGACGCGGCCCGCCACTGGGTCGAACTGGATGGCGCCCGCTACCAGGTCGAGCTGGCCACCAACGATGAAACCCGCGCACGCGGTCTGATGTTCCGCGACCAGATGGCGGCCGACCACGGCATGCTGTTCATCCACGACCGCGAGGAAATGCAGGCGTACTGGATGAAGAACACCAGGATCGCGCTGGACATCCTGTACTTCGACAGCCAGCGCAAGCTGGTCAGCCAGCAGCGTGATGTGCCGCCGTGCTCGGCCGGCGACATGTGCCCGCCCTACCCCAGCGGTGGCCCGGCACGTTACGTGCTGGAGCTCAACGCCGGCCAGGCCGAGAAGCTCAAGCTGAAGGACGGCACGGAGCTGAAGTTCGGCCCAGGCATCGAGTAACAGGGTTCTGCCCGCGGTAGTGCCGGCCGCTGGCCGGCAACCCTGCAGGGGTCAGATCCCTTTCGCACGCGAAAGGGATCTGACCCCTGGATTTTTCACGCGGCACCGCTTGAAACCGCCTGCGAATGACGCCAGTCTGTGGTCATGCAGGACCGGATCACACTCCCCGACTGGGATGCACTGGCCGACCTCGAAGACGAGGCGCTGCCCTTGTTGCCGACCGCGCTGCTGATCGCGCGCGATGAATACCCCGATCTGCAGCCGTCCACCTACGACGCGCTGATCCAGAGCCATGTCGACCACCTCCGTTCGGAAGTGGAGAGCATCGACAACAGCCCACTGAAAATGGCGGCGATCAACCGCCACCTGTTCGACGAGCTGGGCTACAGCGGCGACCACGACGAGTATTACGACCCGCGCAACAGCTACCTCAACCAGGTGTTCGAGCGGCGCCTGGGCAATCCGATCTCGTTGGCGCTGGTGCAGATGGAAGTCGCGCGCCGGCTCGGCATACCGTTGGATGGCGTGTCCTTCCCCGGCCACTTCCTGGTGCGCTTGCCGGTGGACGACGGCGTGCTGGTGATGGACCCGTTCAACGGTGGCCGGCCACTGGACGTGGACGAACTGCGCGAACGCGCCAAGTCACACCTGGGCGGGCAGATGCCCGATGACCAGGTGCTGGCGCAGATCCTCGACCCGGCGCCGGCGCGCGCGATCCTGATGCGCATGCTGCGCAACCTGCATGGCGTCTACGCCGAAGCCGGTGAATGGGATCGTGCCGCACGCAGTGCCGACCGCCTGCTGAAACTGGCGCCCGAGCAGGACGACGCGCTGCGCGACCGCGGCCTGGCGTACCTGCAACTGGAGTATCTGGCCGGTGCCCGCCATGACCTGGGGCAGTACCTGAAGCGCAATCCCGAGGCCAGCGATGCGCAGTGGCTGCGCGAGAAGCTGATCGACCTCGGCGGGCCGATGCCGCGGCTGCATTGAGGGTGTCGGTGTGTGGACCAACGGTCCACACCCACCCCAACGGTCAGCACCCACAGGATGGGCCGGGTGGCCCGCCGGTCAATCGACCTCGACCATCTCGAAATCGGCCTTGGTCACCCCGCAGTCCGGGCAGGTCCAGGTCTCGGGAATGTCCTCCCAACGCGTCCCGGGCTCAATACCCTCCTCCGGCAAGCCTTCCGCTTCGCTGTACAGGAAGCCGCAAACCACGCACATCCAGGTTCGCAGGGTGGTGGGGCTGGCGTCGCTCATCGGATAATCGGGGCTGGATTCACGGGCGGCCATTGTCCCATTGCAGCCCACGCACCGGTAGCCATCGATGACTTCTGCTTCCCCGGCGCCCCGCGGCGTCTACCTGATCACCCCGGACGAGCCCGATACCGCGCGCCTGCTGGCCCGTACCGCGCCGCTGCTGGCCGCGGGTGCCACCTGGCTGCAGTACCGCAACAAGACCGCCAGCGACGCGCTGCGGCAGGAACAGGCGGCGGCCCTGCAAGGCCTGTGCGCCGCCCACGGCGTGCCGCTGATTGTCAACGACGATCCGGTGCTGGCCAAGGCCGTGGGCGCCGCCGGCGTGCATCTGGGCGGCACCGACGGGGACATCCCCAGCGCGCGCGCGCTGCTCGGTGCCGAGGCCATCATCGGCGCCTCCTGCTACGACCAACTGGCCAATGCCGAGAAGGCCGTGGCGGCCGGCGCTAGCTATGTGGCCTTCGGCGCCTTCTTCCCGACCACCACCAAGGTCACCAGCAGCCGCGCCCACACCGACCTGCTGCGGCAAAGCGCCGCACTCGGCGTGCCGCGGGTGGCGATCGGCGGCCTGACGCCGGACAATGTCGGTCCCATCATCAACGCCGGCGCCGATCTGGTGGCCGTGGTCAGCGGTATCTATGCCGCATCGGACCCGGTCGCGACCCAGCGCGCCTATCTCGCCCAGTTCGCGTAATGCCCAGGAAAGCCCCATGAACCACGACCAGTCCCACGCCCTGTTCTCCCGTGCCCAGCAGCTGCTGCCGGGCGGCGTCAATTCGCCGGTACGTGCGTTCAAGTCGATCGGCGGCGAGCCGTTCTTCGTTGAACGCGCCGATGGCGCCTACCTGTACGACGTCGATGGCAACCGCTACATCGACTACGTCGGTTCCTGGGGCCCGATGATCGTCGGCCACAACCACCCGGCCGTGCGCCAGGCGGTGAAGAAGGCGATCGACAATGGCCTGTCCTTCGGTGCGCCGTGCGCGGCCGAAGTCACCATGGCCGAGACCATCACCCGCCTGGTGCCATCGTGCGAGATGGTGCGCATGGTCAACTCTGGCACCGAGGCCACGCTGTCGGCGATCCGCCTGGCGCGTGGCGCCACCGGCCGCAACCGCATCGTCAAGTTCGAAGGCTGCTACCACGGCCACGGCGACTCGTTCCTGGTCAAGGCCGGCAGCGGCATGCTGACCCTGGGCGTGCCGACCTCGCCGGGCGTCCCGGCCGGCCTGAGCGAACTGACCCTGACCCTGCCCTACAACGACTTCGAAGCGGCCACCGCCCTGTTCGAACAGCAGGGTGAGGACATCGCCGGCCTGATCATCGAACCGGTGGTCGGCAACGCCAACTGCATCCCGCCGCGCGAGGGCTACCTGCAACACCTGCGTGCGCTGTGCACGAAGCATGGCGCGCTGCTGATCTTCGACGAAGTGATGACCGGCTTCCGTGTTGCCCTCGGCGGTGCGCAGGCGCATTACGGCATCACCCCGGACCTGACCACTTTCGGCAAGATCATCGGCGGTGGCATGCCGGTGGGTGCTTACGGTGGTCGCCGCGAGCTGATGCAGCAGATCGCACCGGCCGGCCCGATCTACCAGGCCGGCACGCTGAGCGGCAATCCGGTGGCAATGGCCGCCGGCCTAGCGATGCTGGAGCTGGTCCAGCAGCCGGGCTTCCATGCCGACCTGGCCGAGCGCACCGCACGCCTGTGTGCGGGTCTGGAAGCGGCCGCCGCCGACGCCGGTGTGGCCGTGACCACCACCTGCGTGGGTGCGATGTTCGGGCTGTTCTTCACCAGCGAGAAGGTGGAGACCTATGCGCAGGCTACCGCCTGCGACATTCCGGCGTTCAACCGCTTCTTCCATGCAATGCTGGAGCAGGGCGTGTTCCTGGCACCGTCGGCGTACGAGGCCGGCTTCCTGTCCAGCGCCCACGACGATGCCGTGATCGAGGCGACGCTGGCCGCAGCACGCGTGGCGTTCAGGGCTGCCAAGGGCTGATCGCAAAAAAGGGGACGGAGGGGATTGAGTCGTTTGTGCACGAACGACTCAATCCCCTCCGTCCCCTTTTTTCATCCACGCATGGCGTGGATCTACTGGTAGAGCCACGCCATGCGTGGCTGCTCAACCGAAGACGAACTTGCCCTTCATCATCGCGAAGTGGCCGGGGAACGAGCAGAAGAAGGTGTAGTCACCGCCCTTCTGCAGGCCCTGGGTGGAGAAGCGCACGCGCGTGGTCTCGCCACCGCCGATCACCTTGGTGTGCGCCAGCACGCGCTTGTCGGCCTTCGGCAGGTAGCTGTCGGCCAGGGTCATGCGCATGCCCGCCATCGCCACCGGCTGGTAATCGGCGGTACGGGTCAGCACCCAGTTGTGACCCATCGCGGTGACAGCCAGCTTGCCGGTGTGGCGCAGGGTCAGGTCCACGGCGGTGCAGTCGGCGGCGACCTTGATCTCGCGGCTGCTGAAGCTCATCTGGTCGGTGCTGTCGATGCTGACCGCACACACCCGCGCCATCGCCGATGGCGCCAGCATCAGCGCGCCCAGTCCCACTGCCACCATCCAAGCCTTCATCGTTGCATCTCCTGCGGATTCAAACGCCATTCTAGGCAGCCCCCTGTGGCCGCGTCTGCGACCGTCTGTCGCACGCGCACTCCAGGGTTTCCGCGCATCCACCGCGATGGCATGCTCGGCCGATGCGGATCGATCTGTTGCTGCTGGATGTGGACGGCGTGCTGGTGCAGTACCAGCGCGCGCAGCGCGTGCTGCATCTGGCACAAGCGCTGGATGTCGCGCCGGAAACCGTGCAGGCCGCGCTGTACGACAGCGGGCTGGAAGCAGCACATGACAATGGCACGCTGGATGGCCCGGCCTATCTGGCGCAGCTGAGCAAACAGCTGGGCCGCACCGTTGATGTACACACGTGGATCGCGGCGCGACAGGCCGCCAGCCATCCACAGCCGGCCGTGCTGCAGCGGCTGCAGGCCCTGCAGCTGCCGATGGCGGTGCTGACCAACAATGGCGCACTGATGCAGCAGGCCTTGCCCACTCTGCTACCGGAACTGTTCCCGGCCCTGCATGAGCGCGTGTTCTGCAGCGCGGAGTTCGGCTTGCGCAAACCGGCGCCCGCGGTGTTCCTGCGCACGCTGGAAGCACTGGACGTGGCACCTGCGCGCACGCTGTTCGTCGATGACCTGTTCGCCAACGTGCGCGGCGCACGCGCCGCCGGCCTGCACGCGGAAACCGTGCGCGATGGCCGTGGGCTGGGCAAGGTGTTGAAGCGTTACGCGGTGGGCTGATCGGGGTCAGAGCCCTCTGCGCAGGAGAGGGATCCGCCCCCGACGCCAGGGCGTCAGCGCGCGGCGATGAACGCGGCAATTGCCGCGCGCAGGCGCTTGAGGCCTTCAGCCACTTCTTCGTCGGTGATGTTCAGCGACGGCACGAAGCGCAGCACGTCCGGGCCGGCCTGCAGGGTCAGCAGCCCCTGCCCGGCAGCGTGGTCGAGGATCGCACCAGCCTGGCCGGCGAAGTCCTTGCTCAGCACCGCACCCAGCATCAGGCCGCGACCACGCACCTCGCTGAACACGCCGAACTCTTCGTTGATGCGCGCGAAGCCATCGCGCAGCGCCTTCGACTGGCGGCTGACGTTGGCGGCGATCTCCGACGAGGCCAGCTTGCGCAGCGCCACGCGGGCCACCGCAGCGGCCAGCGGGTTGCCACCGAAGGTGGTGCCGTGCGCGCCAAACTGCATGGTCTCGGCCACCTTCGGGCCGGCCAGCATCGCACCGATCGGGAAGCCGCCACCCAGTGCCTTGGCCAGGGTGACCATGTCCGGCACCACGTCGTCCTGCCAGTGCGCGAACAGCGTGCCGGTGCGGCCCATGCCGGCCTGGATCTCGTCCAGCACCAGCAGCGCGTCGTGCTGGTCGCACAGTTCGCGCACGCGCTTGAGGAAGCCGGACTTGGCCGGCATCACGCCGCCCTCGCCCTGGATCGGCTCCAGCATCACCGCCGCCACGTCACCGGCGGCCATCGCGGTTTCCAGCTGCACTTCGTCGTTGAAATCGATGTAGCGGAAGCCACCCGGCAGCGGCTCGTAGCCTTCCTGGTACTTCGGCTGCGCGGTAGCGGTCACCGCGCCCAGGGTGCGGCCGTGGAAGCTGCCACGGAAGGTGATGATGACGCGCTTGTCGGCCGGGCGGCCCTGGCTGGAGGCCCACTTGCGGACCATCTTGATCGCCACTTCGTTGGCTTCGGCGCCGGAGTTGCACAGGAACACCCGCTCGGCGAAACGACTGGCCTTCACCAGTTCCTCGGCCAGGTGCAGCGGCGGTGCGCTGTAGAACACGTTGCTGGTGTGCCAGAGCTTGCCGGCCTGCTCGACCAGCGCGGCCACCAGGTCCGGATCGTTGTGGCCCAGGCCGCACACGGCGATGCCGGCAGCCAGGTCGATGAACTCACGGCCCTGGCTGTCCCATACTCGGGCGCCCTGGCCTCGCTCCAGTACCACCTGGCGGGGCTTGTAGACCGGCAGGTAATAGTGCGAAAGGGAGATCAGCGGATCGGTCGCGGCGGTCATGGCAGTCGGCAGGGTTCAGGAACGCCCATTCTCGCGCCGGAACCCCTGCGGCACAATGCGCCCATGCGACCGTTTTCCGCCCCCCAGCTCAACCCCGCCACCGAGACCGGCTGGCGCCGTCGGTGGTTCGACATCATCTACCGCCATGACACCCGCCCTTCGCGCAATTTCGACCTGATCCTGGTGGTGGCGATCGTCGCCAGCATCCTGGTGGTGATGATCGACAGCGTGCAGCACCTGCATGCCGAATGGTCCACCGGCCTGTACATCCTGGAATGGGGATTCACGATCATCTTCACCGCCGAGTACCTGCTGCGGCTGGCGGTGGTCAAGCGCCCGCTGCGGTATGCAGTGAGCATCTGGGGCATCATCGACCTGCTGTCGATCCTGCCCGCCTACCTGTCGATGTTCATCCCCGGCGCGCAGAGCCTGCTGGTGGTGCGCGCGCTGCGCATCCTGCGGGTGTTCCGCATCCTGAAGCTGACCCGCTACATCGAGGAAAGCGGCGTCCTGATGACGTCGCTGTGGCGCAGCCGGCGCAAGGTGCTGGTATTCCTGTTCACGGTGATCACCATCACCATCATCGCCGGTGCGCTGATGTACGTGATCGAGGGCCCCGAACACGGTTTCACCAACATCCCGGCCAGCATGTACTGGGCGGTGGTGACCATGGCCACGGTCGGCTTCGGCGATATCGTGCCGCAGACCGTGCTCGGCCGCTTCGTCACCTCGGTGCTGATCCTGATCGGCTACAGCATCATCGCCGTGCCCACCGGCATCTACACCGCCGAACTGGCCAGCACCATGCGTGAAGCCGAGCAGGCCGCGCGCCGCGATGCGCGTGGCTGCCCGGAGTGTGGGCTGGAAGGCCACGAGCCGGATGCACGGTATTGCCGCAAGTGCGGCGGTCAGCTACCGGATCCGTTCAACCATTGAGGCGCATGCCGGCCAGCGGCCGGCACTACCCTTGGCGCTTATGCATGGATGCGCGCGCTGCTCATCGCAGGCGGTTGCTGGTGGAGACCAGATCGTTGTAGGCGTCCAGCAGAGTGGATTGCGCACCTTCCGGCGCCGAGGTGTCCCAGCTGCCGGAGGCCTTGCGCTCGGCAGCCAGCCCTTCGGCGGTGATCGGCTTGCCCTGCTGCAGACGCTCCACGCCGCGCCCGGCGGTGCGTACCAGCTTGTCCGCTGAACGCTGCACGTGGCCCCACATCGGGTCGTCCTTGCCCACCCCGGAGTTCTGGATTTCCGTCACCAGCGCCTGGTAATCGGCCAGCTGTACGCGCAACGCCGCCAGATCCGGTGCGTCGCCCTGGAAGGCCATGGCCAGCTGCTTGCCATCGCCCAGCAGGCGCAGATGGTAGTAGGCCAGCGAACGGCCTTCGCTCTCCTCGATCTGCTTCAGCTGTGCCGCGCGACGATCGTTCTCGTTCTTCTCCAGTGCCGCATCCAGTGCCTCGCTGGCCTTGAAGAACCCGGCGTAGGCCTGCATCAACGGCGCGTGCTGGCTGCGCAGGCCCTCACCGCCATCGCGGCGATAGTCCTCACGGGTGAAGTAGCCGTCGGCGCGTTCGATCAGCGCGTACAGCGACTGGAAGGCCTGCTGGTAGTCACGCGCCGGTGCATCCAGCGCGGTAGACGGGTTCTTTGCCAGCGCATCGGTCAGCGCCTGGCCGCAGTACTCCACGCGGTGCGACAGCACCTTGCCCGGTGAGCGCGGCTGCGTTTCCTTGCCGGTCGGACCGGCTTCGGGGTCCTTCATCCAGCCGGTGTAGGTCTGGAAGCCTTCGTGGATGGGCTGTTCAACGCCGTTGTAGCACTCGATGTAGGCGTTGACCTTCTCCAGGCCGGTATCGGCCGCCGCCGGCCCCGGCACTTTGTCGCAACCGACCGTACCGACCAGCGTGCCGAGCAGAAGAAGGGGAAGCAGGCGTACAGAAGCGTTCAAATCGATTCCTTGCAGAAAGAGGCGGTAGATATCCTCGCGCATGACGCAAGCACCCGCATCGGCGGCCTCGCAAAGGCCCTGCCGTTCGGAAGTGTGCGATGCGATGCGTCGCAATCGACCTGTTCGATTGCGACACAAATGACACGATGGACGCTGCGATTACTGGCGGTTGCTCTGGAAAACCAGCGAGTTGTATTCCTGCATCAGCTTGCTGGCAGAGCCGCGCGGCGCCATCGAGGGCGAATCCAGCATACGCCGTTCGAAATCGCTGTAGGGCGTCTTGCTGCTGACCCGGTGCAGCCGCTCCTTGCCTTCCCGACGGAAGTTCTCGGCTTCGCGCTCGAAGCTGTTCCAGTCCAGCTTGCCCGGCTCCTGGTCAGCCACCTTCGCATGCGCTTCGTCGGAAATGCGGTTGAACGCATCCAGACGCTCGCGGGCCTTGGCCTGATCGAAATCATCCTCGCTCATCAGATCCATGATGGCCTTGGCTTCCAGCATCATCGCCAGGCGGTAGTACTCGCGCGTGCGACCCTCGGCCTGCTCCAGTGCCTTGAGCTGCTCGCGCTGGGCGGCGTCGTTCTGGCGCTCCAGCTCGGCATTGAACGTTTCGCTGGCAGCCACGAAATCCTTGAAGGCGGCCATCAAGGGCGCGTGCAGCTGCTTGCCCTTGGCGAACTGGTCGTCTTCGTAGTCCTGGCGATCGTAGTAGTCGTGCGCGTCCTTGCTGATCGGCACCAGTGCCTTCAGCGCCTGCTGGTAGTGGCCGGCAGCAGCATCGAGTTCGGCCAGCACTGGCTTGGCAGCCATCGCCTCGGTCACCGGGGCATCGCACTGCTTCATGTCGTAATCGCTGATCTCGAACGGACCGTACACCTGTGTCTCGCGACCGGTCGGGCCGGCGGCGACATCCTTGATCCAGCGCGTATAGGACTCGATGCTGCCGTGGGTCTTCGAATCAAGCGCGTTGAAGCAGCCGATGTAGGCGTTGAGCTTGGCGGCCAACTGCTGCTGCGGGTCGGACGGCGCCGCGCTGGCGTCCGGCGTGCCGGAGGCAGCGGCGCCGCCCGCAGCGGCGGGTGCCTTGCCACCGCAGGCGGCCAGGATCAACGACAGCGAAGCGGCCAGCGCCGCGACGGAAAGAGTGCGTGACATGTGCTCACATCCCTGTTGAAAACGATTACAGCCGCACATTCTAGCGCAGCAGGCCGAAGGTCGCAGCCCTCGGCCTCTTCCGGCGACGTACGATCAATCCAGGAACAGATCCGGCAGCAACGGACGCGATGGATCCACTGCGTAGCCCGAAAGATCGGTGATACCCGCCTGCGCCAGCACGTCATCGTCGATCAGGAACTGGCCATGGAAGCCCGCCGCTTCGCGTACCAGCACCGCATGCGCGGCATCAGCCATGATCTGCGGCGTGCGGCAGCCGGCCGCATCCACGCCCGGGATCATGTTGATCGCATCGGTGGCGATGACCGTGCGCGGCCACAGCGCATTCACCGCCACGCCCTGCGGGCCGAATTCCGCGGCCAGGCCCAGGGTAACGAAGCTCATGCCCATCTTCGCCAGCGTGTAGCCGGTATGCGGTGCCCACCACTTCGGCTCCAGGCTGGGCGGCGGTGCAAGGGTGAGGATGTGCGGATTCGGCGCCTGCAGCAGGTACGGCAGGCAGGCCTGCGCGCACAGGAAACTGCCGCGCGCATTGACCTGCTGCATCAGGTCGAAACGCTTCATCGGCGTATCCAGCGTACCGCGCAGCCAGATCGCGCTGGCGTTGTTGACCAGGATGTCGATGCCGCCGAAGGTATCGACCGTGGCCGCAACCGCCGCGTGCACCTGCTCTTCCTCGCGGATGTCGCACTTCAGGGCCAGGCCCTGCCCGCCTGCCGCCGTCACCGCTTCAGCCGCGGTATGGATGGTGCCCGGCAGCTTCGGATTCGGCACCGACGACTTGGCCGCAATGGCCACGTTGGCGCCGTCGCGCGCAGCGCGCAGTGCGATGGCCAGGCCGATCCCACGCGAGGCTCCGGTGATGAAAAGCGTTTTGCCCTGCAGACTGCCCACGTTCCACACTCCAGCGTATGCAATGAGCCCCTAGTATGCCGCGCCGACGCGGAGTTCACCCGGCCTTGACGATACTCGGGCCTCCAGCCAACGCACGAGGTCCACGCCATGCGCCGTTCCCGCCTGTTGCTGCCTGCCTTGGGGCTTGCCCTGCTGACTGCCTGCCAGGGCCGTTCGCCGGAACCCGGCAAGGAGCCACCCGCCGGTGACGCGCCCAGCGCGGAGAAGGCCGCCGCCGACGGCAAGATGCGCTGGAGCGAGGCCGTGGTCTGGGATGGCGATCTGAACGCATGCCGCCAGGGCGAGAATGCCGCCACCCGGGATTGCCTGCGCGATGCGATGCGAGCGGGGGGAGCAAGCGCCGAGGCGATCACCGCGGCCGAGCAACTGTCCAGCGCCGGGGAACTGGCGTATGTCACCGCCTGGCATGAGAACGAGGGGCTGGGCATTGCCACGGTCGAGTATCCCTTCCGGGCCAACACCAACGAAGGCACCCGCCTGGTCGACGCCAGCGGCAAGCGCATCGATGTGGATGCCGTACAGCTGGACAACACGCTGCGTGCCGACCCGGCCGTGCAGGAGCTGTTGAAGGCCAACCCGCAGGCCACGCCGTTCGCGCCGGCGCAATCGGCCGGAGCGACACCGCTGGAGGGCGGCGGGATCCGCCTGCTGTACCGCACACCGCTGCGCGACTGCCACGCCTGCCCGGACGTGGGCCAGCTGCAGATCGCCTATGACTTCGATGCCAAGCGCAACTTCATCGGCCAGCAGGTGGTGCCGGCGACGCCGTAACCCGGAAACGCCGCGTGTCGCCGGGCATGGCCCGGCGAGCGCAGTGTCGAATCATCGGTACGCCTGCACCTGCTTCTGCAGCAGATGCGGCACGATCAACCTGTGCACGGGCGCGACCGGCAGCATGTAGAGGCGCCCGAATGCGTTATGCGTATGCACCACCGTCACCACTTCCAGCGCATCGCCCTGCCATTGCAGGGCCAGCTGTACGCGCAGGTGGCGATCATCGTCTTCCAGCACGATGGCATCGTCATCCAGCGACTGCAGGGTGAAGATGCCCAGCCGCTGGCCGGCAGCCGGATCGTCGGTGTCCTGCACCGCACGCAATGAGCCAAGGTGCTTCATCCCAAGCAGGCGCATGCCTTGGTTGCGCAGCGCCATCAGACCATCGAACCAACCGGGAATGCTCGCGGCCATGTCGCGATAGGCCTGCAAGGCCGAGCGCCCATCACGACGGGTGGTCGCATGGCACGCATGCACGAAATCCGCACCGGGCAGCTGAGTTCGCAGCACGCTGCCCGCGCTCGGCGGCGCGCTCATCACCTGCGATGCACTCACGGCTTCGGTCCCTGCCCCTCGTTGTCTTCCCAGTGCAGGATGCGGCGGGTGACGAAGCGGTAGACCGGCTTGCCGGTGGCGAACCACAGTTCGCGCACCCACGAGGTGCGCTTGAGCACGCGCTTCTCCACCGGGGTGAGTGATTCGCGGCAGTACATGCGCTTGTGCTTGAGCAGGTGGCGCAGGTCCTCGCGGGCCAGCAGCCGCATCCAGCGCGAGCGCGGGTTGCCGATCACCGCCAGCTGGAAGTCGATCAGCGCCGGTCGCCCATCTTCAGTGACCAGCCAGTTGGCTTCCTTGGCCAGGTCGTTGTGGGCCACGCCATTGCGATGCAGCTGCTGCAGCAGGCGACGCGCGGCGCGGAACCAGGCCAGATCGCCGCGCGGCGGACGCTGGTACATGGCATCGCCGGCCATGAAGCTGCGGTCGAGGTGGCGGCCATCCCAGGCCAGCAGCTGCGGCACATCGGCCATGCCATGGATATGGCGCAGCGCGCGTGCTTCGCGACGTGCAAGCCACCACGCGGGCAACCGCAGCCACAGCGGCGTGGCCCCCAGATCGCGGCGTACGAACGGGCCATCGGGCCCTTCAACCAGAAGGATCCGGCCGAAACTGTCGGCCTTCAAAGCACGGTGGGGAGCGTCTGGCGTATGCGGCATGACTCCATTCTAGGCGATGGCGCCGGTTGCAAACGGTCACGAAGCGGCTGGGAACCAGTCACCTTCACGCCCCTATAATCGGGCAATGGACTCTTCATGGATCGACGCCACGCTCGCGTGGATTGCCGCTCACCCCGTGCTGGCGGGCGCCGTTATCTTCCTCATCGCCTTCTGCGATGCGGTCATCATTCTTGGCGCCATCGTGCCGGCACTGCCACTGCTGTTCGCGGTGGGCGTGTTCATTGGCCTGGGCCAGATCTCCGGGCCGTACGCGGTGGCGGCTGCGGCATTGGGTGCGTTTGCCGGCGATGGCATCAGTTACTGGATCGGCCGCCGCTGGGGCGACCGCCTGCGTGGCGTGTGGCCGTTCAGCCGTTACCCGCAGCTGCTCGACCGGGGCGAAAACCTGTTCCGCCGCAATGCCTTCAAGAGCATCCTGGTGGCACGCTACGTCGGCGCGATCCGCCCGTTCGTGCCGGCCATCGCCGGCATGATGAAGATGCCCGCCAGCCGCTACGTGCAGGCCAGCGGCATCGCCAGCATTTCCTGGGCGGTGCTGTTCCTGGCGCCGGGCTGGATCCTCGGCGAAGCGTACGACGCGGTGGCTGCTGTGGCCGGGCGGCTGGTGGTGGTGGTCGGCCTGCTGGCAGTGATCCTTGGCCTGGTCTGGGCCATCGTGCTGTACGGCTACCGCTGGTCGGCCGCACGCATGGACAACTGGCTGGCACGCCTGCTGGACTGGTCCAACCGCCACCCGACGCTGGGCCGCTACACCGTTGGCGTGCTGGACCCGAAGCGGCGCGAATCGGTGCCGCTGGCGATGCTGGCGCTGATGCTGCTCCTGCTGGGCTGGGGCTGGTTCGCGCTGTTGACCGTGGTGGTCGCACACGGCGAGCCGCTGGCGATCGACCTGCTGGTGCACCAGGCCATGCTGGCGCTGCGCAATCCGCTGGCCGACTACCCGATGGCTGCGCTGGCGTCGCTCGGGGCCTGGCAGGTCCTGCTGCCAGCCACCGCCGCGGCGATGGGCTATCTGATCTGGCGCCGACGCTGGATGGCCGCTGCTCACTGGCTGGCGGCACTGGCCTTCGGCCTGGCGCTGACCATGCTGCTGGGCGCCACCGTGGATGTGGTGCGCCCGATCGACGCCAGCAGCGGCTTCGGCTTCCCGTCGGTGTCGGTGACCATGGCCACCATCACCTTCGGCTTCTTCGCGGTGCTGATCGCACGCGAGATGCCCGGCCGCACCCGCGTCTGGCCGTACCTGGTCTCGGGCATCGTGGTCAGCCTGATCGGCTTCTCGCGCCTGTACCTGGGCGCGCATTGGCTGAGCGACGTGATCGGCGGCATGCTGTTCGGCACGTTCTGGCTGCTGGTGCTGGGCATCGCCTATCGCCGCCGCTTCAACCGCTCGTTCTGGGTGAAGCCGGTGGCCTGGCTGTTCTACGGCGTCTTCGCCGTGGCGGCGATGTGGTACGCACCGCGCAACATCCCGGTGAAGCTGGAACGCTTCGAACCGACCCTGCCGGCCCCGCAGGCGATGGACATGCAGGCCTGGTGGCAGCACGACTGGGCCACGCTGCCGGCGCGCCGCAACGAGTTCGACGACGACCAGCGCTGGCCGCTGGACGTGCAGGTGGCCGGGCCATTGGCACCGCTGCAGGCGCAGCTGGAAGCGCGTGGCTGGAAGCGGCAGGAACAGGCAGGCTGGCAGCAGGCGCTGCTGATGCTGGACAAGAACACCGGCGCCGATGAACTGCCGGTGCTGCCGGCCACGCTGGACACCCGCGTGGAAGCACTGCTGATGGTGCGCCAGGGTGCGAAGCCGGACGAACGCTATGTGCTGCGCCTGTGGCCGGCACCCGCGCAGCTGCAGGCGGGCAACACGCCGCTGTGGCTGGGCAGTGCACAGACCCTGCGTTACGAACGCCACTTCGAATGGATCGGCATGTGGCACCCGCTGCGTGGCGTCGACCCGGCGTTGAACGCGGTGAAGGACGCCGTGCAGGGCCTGCCGCAGCGCGAGGACGTGCACAGCGAAACCGGGTTGCCGGTGCTGCGGTTGAAGACGACAACGCCCTGAGGAGGCCGCCGGGCATGACCCGGCGCTGCCGGAACACGACAGGTAGCGCCGAACCATGCCCGGCGGAGTAGATCCACGCCATGCGTGGATGACATTCCCCGCATGCATCAGCGTGTGCACCAAGGTGCACACCCACCCGAGGCAGGCTGCTACGGCATCCAGCCCAGCAACTGCTGCAACCGCTGGTGCGGGTCGTCCATCTGCAGCAGCTGCAGGCGCTGCTGCTCGCTCAGCGGCAGCAGTTCGGCCAGCCGCCAGCCAACCCAGCTGGCCTGGTCCAGCAACGCCGGATTGGCCGGCGCATAGGCCTCACCGGCCTGCTCGATGATGTGCCCCAGCACCGTGGCCAGCAGCGCATGCTGCGGCCGCAGCTCATCGTCGGGGTCTTCGTCGCACCAGCGCACGTCGGCCACCACCAGGCCGTTGTCGCGTACGCGGGTGCGCTCGACATGGAAGCGGCGGGTGCCTCGCAGGCGCAACTGCAGCACACCGTCGGCGCCGACATCGAAGTCTTCGATGCGTACCTGCACGCCATACGCTGCCGGTGTCGCCGGGGCTCCCACTTCCTGGCCGTCGAGGATCAGGCAGACACCGAAGCCCTCGCCACTGCGGCCGCTGTCGCGGACCAGATCCAGGTAACGCCGCTCGAACACGCGCAGGCCGACCGCTGCACCCGGCACCAGCGTGGTGTGCAGCGGAAACAGCGGCAGTGATGTGTCGCTGCTCATCGGGCCTGCAGCGCGGCGAGGAAGCGGCGCGGTGCGCCGTCGAAGCCCCCATTGGACATGAACACCACGTGGTCGCCGCTGCGCGCGCTGGCCTGCAACTGCGCCAGCAGCGCGTCGGTATCGGGCACCGCGTGCGCTTCGCCTCGCACTGCGGCGATCACCGCGGCCGCATCCCAGGCCAGTTCCGGGCGATGCAGGAACACCACCTCGTCAGCCAACGCCAGCGACGGGGCCAGCGCCTGCGCGTGAGCGCCCAGCCGCATCGAATTGCTGCGCGGCTCCATCGCGACCACGATGCGCGCGTCACCCACCTTGGCACGCAGGCCTTCCAGCGTGGTGGCGATCGCGGTCGGGTGATGGGCGAAATCGTCGTAGATGGTGATGCCGTCATGGCGGCCGATCACTTCCATGCGGCGCTTGACGCTGCGGAAGCGCGCCAGCGCAGGAATCACGTCGGCCGGCGCCACGCCCACCGCATGTGCGGCAGCCAGCGCAGCCAGGCCGTTGAGCACGTTGTGGCGGCCCAGCAACGACCAGTGCACATCGCCCATTGCCTGCCCGCGGTGGTGTACGCGGAAGGCGCTGCCATCGGCGGCCAGCAGCTCGGCATGCCATTCCAGCGACGGGTCGAAGCCGAAGCGCTCGACCGGGGTCCAGCAGCCCATCGCCAGCACTTCGGCCAGATGCGGGTCCTCGCCATTGACGATCAGTCGGCCACGCGCCGGCACCGTGCGCACCAGGTGGTGGAACTGGCGCTGGATCGCGGCCACGTCCGGGAAGATGTCGGCGTGGTCGTATTCAAGGTTGTTGAGGATGGCCACCAGCGGCCGGTAGTGCACGAACTTGCTGCGCTTGTCGAAGAACGCGGTGTCGTACTCGTCGGCCTCGACCACGAACTCGCGGCCCTGGCCCAGCCGGGCGGAGACGCCGAAATCCTCGGCGACGCCGCCGATCAGGAAACCGGGCGAACGACCGGCGCTTTCCAGCAGCCAGGTGAGGATGGTGGTGGTGGTGGTCTTGCCATGGGTACCTGCCACGGCCAGGGTGTCGCGACCCGGCAGTACCTGTTCGGACAGCCATTGCGCTCCCGAAATGTAGCGCTGGCCGGCGTCGAGCACGGCCTCAACGGCGGCATTGCCGCGCGAGAGGGCGTTGCCGATCACCACGTCATCGGTGCCGGCCGGCACGCTGTCGGCGCGGTAGCCTTGGTCCAGGGCGATGCCCAGCTGCTCGAGCTGGGTCGACATCGGCGGATAGATGGCCTGGTCGCTGCCGCTGACCGTATGGCCCAGTTCCCGCGCCAGGGCGGCCACGCCGCCCATGAAGGTGCCGGCGATTGCAAGGATATGTACGCTGCTCATGACCGAGGATTGTGACCGATGACGGCTGTATAGGGCCAATGTCCGCCCCCGGGTAAGACAAGTCCTACACGGGATGTGAGAAAACTCCAATCACCTGTCAGGGAATTCCCGATAGCGATGTTCTGTGAACCCGGACACAATTCGAACTGCCAGCCGCAGTACCCGAACCGGTCCTACTCCCCAAGAGGCCATCCCCAAGGGAGCTCATGCTGCGGGGCCCTGAGCAAGCCCTTCGCTGGCGCCTGTCAAACGACACAGGCCTGATCCTCACGGACCAGGCCTGTGTTTTTTTGCGCCCGAAGGGCCGGCAACAGACCGGCCCCGCCGGATCAACCCTTGATCGCCGCCAGGATGCGGGCTTCGATCTCGTCCAGCTCACCGACGCCATCGACGCGGGCCAGGGTGCCACGGCCGGCGTAGAAGTCGACCACCGGGGCGGTCTGGTCGTTGTAGACCTGCAGGCGCTGGCGCACCGCGTCCGGCGTGTCGTCGGCGCGGCCCTGTTCCTTGGCACGACCGGCGATGCGCTCGACCAGCAGCTCGGTGGCCACGTCCAGCTGCACCACGGCATCCAGCGGCTGGCCGATCTTGGCCAGCAGGCCGTCCATCGCATTGGCCTGGGCCACATTGCGCGGGTAGCCATCAAGAATGAAGCCCTTGGCGACATCGGGCTGGGTCAGGCGCGACTCCAGCATGCCCAGCAGGATGTCATCCGACACCAGGTTGCCGGCATCCATCACCGTCTTGGCCTGCTTGCCCAGCTCCGTGCCCGCGGCGATTTCCGCGCGCAGCATGTCACCGGTCGAAATGTGGGCGATCCCCAGCTTTTCCTTCAGGCGCGTCGCCTGTGTCCCCTTGCCCGAACCGGGCGGTCCCAACAGAACCAATCGCATTGACCTGACTCCAACGTGTTGAAAACAAAGAAGGTTCGCGTCCCGGACGGACCGGTATCGCTGCACCGCAATAGCGCCACTTTACCGCATCCGGGTAATGTCCCTGCAATGTCCTTTCCCCCGAGCAGGTAGACGCATGCGCAACGGTACTCTCCTCTACGCCCAATCCGGTGGTGTCACCGCGGTCATCAACGCCACGGCGGCGGCAGTGATCGAGCAGGCCCGGGCCAAGGGCATCAAGGTCCTGGCCGCGCGCAACGGCATCCTCGGCGCGCTGCGCGAGGAACTGATCGACACCAGCAAGGAGAGCGCTGCGGCCATCCGCGCCCTCGCCCATACCCCGGGCGGCGCCTTCGGCTCCTGCCGGGTCAAGCTGAAATCGCTGGACGCCGACCGCGCCCGCTACGACCGCCTGCTGGAGGTGCTGCGCGCGCACGACGTGCGCTGGTTCCTCTACAACGGCGGCAATGACTCGGCCGATACCGCGCTGAAGGTCTCGCAGCTGGCCAAGGCCTCCGGCTACGACCTGACCTGCATCGGCGTGCCCAAGACCATCGACAACGACCTGGCAGTGACCGACACCTGCCCCGGCTTCGGCTCGGCGGCCAAGTACACCGCGGTGTCGGTGCGGGAAGCGGCACTGGACGTGGCGGCGATGGCCGAGACCTCCACCCGCGTCTTCATCTACGAGGCGATGGGCCGCCACGCCGGCTGGCTGGCCGCGGCCGCCGGCCTTGCCGGCAACGGCGATGACGAAGCGCCGCACATCATCCTGCTGCCCGAACGCGCCTATGACGAGGCGGCGTTCCTGGCCAAGGTGAAGGCCGTGGTCGAGCGCGTCGGCTACTGCGTGGTGGTGGCGTCGGAGGGCATCGCCACCGCCGATGGCCGCTTCGTCGCTGACGCTGGCGGCGGCAAGGACTCGTTCGGCCACTCGCAGCTGGGTGGCGTGGCCGCGCACCTTGCCGGCCGGGTCAAGGACCAGCTGGGCCTGAAGGTGCACTGGGCGCTGCCCGACTACCTGCAGCGCTCGGCCCGGCACCTGGCCAGCAGGACCGACTGGGAGCAGGCGCAGGCGGTCGGCAAGGCCGCCGTGCAGCTGGCGCTGAAGGGCCAGAACGGCGTGATGCCGGTGATCGTGCGCAGCAGCGATGCGCCCTATCGCTGGAAGATCGAGGCGGCGCCACTGTCGAAGATCGCCAACCATGAAAAGAAGATGCCCGCCGGCTTCATCCGCCGCGACGGCTTCGGCATCACCGCCAGGGCGCGGGCCTACCTGTCGCCGCTGATCAAGGGCGAAGCACCGCT
Organism: Stenotrophomonas sp. YJH_SMC_12-1; assembly: GCF_059370935.1. Classification (NCBI taxonomy): domain Bacteria; kingdom Pseudomonadati; phylum Pseudomonadota; class Gammaproteobacteria; order Lysobacterales; family Lysobacteraceae; genus Stenotrophomonas; species Stenotrophomonas sp. YJH_SMC_12-1. The sequence goes on from NZ_JCAFUD010000009.1 coordinate 49,265, forward strand.
GCCGTATGGCGCCGACGGCCTGCCGAAGTACGTCACCCTGAAGAACGTGGCGGTGAAGCAGAAGCTGCCGCCGTTCGAGGGCTGACCCGAAAAAGGGGACGGAGGGGATTAAGTCGCATACGCCCCTCTGTCATCTCCAACAGCGTCAGTAGTGGGTCGGATGCGACTTAATCCCCTCCGTCCCCTTTTAGTGGAGGCACACCATGGCATTGCGTGTTGTTCGACTCGGTACGCCGCGCGTGCCTGGCGAGGGCCTGCGCATCGGCACCGTGCGGCGGCCGCCGCGCGGCGTGCCGCGCAGCGAGTTCGCCCAACAGGACTGGTACGACGTCTGGTTCCCGACCCTGTCACCCAGCGCGGAACTGGTGAAGCGGGCGCATGAGGCGAAGACGGCCGCCGACTGGACCGCGTTCTTCCGCCACTACAAGGCCGAGATGAAAGCGCCCGATGCCGCCCATGCACTGGACCTGCTTGCCGCACTGTCGCAGCACAACGACATCAGCGTGGGGTGCTACTGCGAGGATGAGGCGCACTGCCATCGCAGGGCTTTGCGCGAGCTGCTGGTGGCGCGCGGGGCGACGCTGGCGGAGTGATGATTGCAGGGTTGCCGGCCAGCGGCCGGCACTACCCGTGGATGACCGCGTGGGTACACCGCCCACGCAAAATTCAATTGCAGGCCTTGCCTTCCACCTGCAGCTGCGCGGCGAACATCGTTACCTGCGGAATCTGGCCGGCAGCGGCCTGCTTCCTGGCCTCTTCCAGATAGATGCGTGACTGGCCCTGACCGTCCAGCTCCACCTTGTTGGTCGACGGCAGCCGCCACACGCGCACCACCGCCTGCTGCGCCGGGCACGCGGCGCTGGGCACGCGGATCACATCATTGAGCTTCCAGCCCTTGTCGGCACTTGGCTGCGCCTTGGCGTAGTCGACGAAGCGCGCGCGTGGCTGGCATTGTTCGCTCGTACGCACCGCAGAGAAGCGGTACGGCTCGGCCGCCTGCCCGGTGAAGGCGCCTTCCAGGCGCGCACAGGCCTCGGGGATCTGCCGCAGCGTATGCACCGCCCCTACCGCCTGCGGAGCGCCCACGGCGCGCTGTAGCTCCGGGGTTTCCGCGGCGAGCGCCGGTACAGCCGGGACCAGGGCGGCAAGCATCAACAGGGACAGGCGCATGGGGGATCTCCTTCAGGACTCCACGCAGGCTTGCAGAGGCTGGCTTAACGGGGTGCAAAGGCCGGTGGCTCTCGAATCAAGCCCATTGACTGGCGGCATGCGCTGCGGCTCGCAGAAGCCAGTCGAGCACGGCTCGACTCTACAGTGCGCGGCACGCATACTGCGGGCACCAGGGAATGCTGAACACCGCCATACGTCGGACGACCGCCAAGGTCGGTACGGGTTGGTTCCAGGCTGCAGCCCGTCGTCCCCCTCGTGGTGCCGTTCATCGCCACTGGATGCCTACATCCATTCTGCGGAGGGGTCTAATGCTGGAACGTCACGGGCTGTCACTGGCGCTGGGCTGCGCCATTCTCGCGATCCTGTTCGGAATCGTCTCGGCGCGCTGGATCCTGCGCCAACCCACCGGCAATGAACGCATGATCGCGATCGCCACGGCGATCCAGGAAGGTGCGCGTGCCTATCTCAACCGCCAGTACCTGACCATTGGCGTGGCCGGTGTGGTGCTGTTCGTGCTGGTCGGTGTGTTCCTCAGCTGGTACACCGCGATCGGCTTCGCGGTCGGCGCGGTACTATCCGGCGCGGCCGGCTACATCGGCATGAACGTGTCGGTACGCGCCAACGTGCGCACTGCCGAAGCTGCACGCCACGGCATCAGCGCCGCAATGGACGTCGCCTTCCGCGGCGGTGCCATCACCGGCATGCTGGTGGTCGGCCTCGGCCTGCTGGGCGTGGCCGGTTACTACGCGCTGCTGCTGCGCATGGGCCTGCCGATGGAACAGGCGCTGCATGCGCTGGTCGGCCTGGCCTTCGGCTCGTCGCTGATCTCGATCTTCGCGCGGCTGGGCGGTGGCATCTTCACCAAGGGCGCCGACGTCGGCGCCGATCTGGTCGGCAAGGTGGAAGCCGGCATTCCCGAGGACGACCCGCGCAACCCGGCGGTGATCGCCGACAACGTGGGTGACAACGTGGGCGACTGCGCCGGCATGGCCGCCGATCTGTTCGAGACCTACGCGGTGACCGTCATCGCAACGATGCTGCTGGGCAGCCTGATGCTGGCCGAGGCAGGCGCCAATGCGGTGCTGTATCCGCTGGTGCTGGGCGGCGTATCGATCATCGCCTCGATCATCGGCGCGCTGTTCGTCAAAGTGAAGCCTGGCGGCTCGATCATGGGCGCGCTGTACAAGGGCGTGATCGTCTCCGGCGTGCTGGCCGCCATCGCCTTCTACCCGATCACTACCGGCCTGATGGGTGACAACGTGCACGGGCCGATGGCCCTGTACGGCTGCGCGTTGATCGGCCTGGTCCTGACCGGGCTAATCGTGTGGATCACCGAGTACTACACCGGCACCCAGTACAAGCCGGTGCAGCACGTGGCGCAGGCCTCGACCACCGGCCACGGCACCAACATCATCGCCGGCCTCGGCATCTCGATGAAGTCCACCGCGCTGCCGGTGGTGGCCGTGTGTGCGGCGATCTGGGGCGCGTTCGCGCTGGGTGGGCTGTACGGCATCGCCATCGCCGCCACCGCGATGCTGTCGATGGCCGGCATGATCGTCGCTCTCGATGCCTACGGGCCGATCACCGACAACGCCGGTGGGATTGCCGAGATGGCCGAGCTGCCCTCGGAGATCCGCGACATCACCGATCCACTGGATGCGGTTGGCAACACCACCAAGGCGGTGACCAAGGGCTATGCGATCGGTTCGGCCGCACTGGCCGCATTGGTGCTGTTCGCGGACTACACGCACAACCTGCAGGCTGCACATCCGGGGCAGGAATTCCGCTTCGACCTCAGCGACCACACGGTGATCATCGGCCTGCTGATCGGCGGCCTGATTCCCTACTTGTTCGGTGCGATGGCGATGGAAGCGGTCGGCCGCGCGGCGGGTGCGGTGGTGGAGGAAGTACGTCGCCAGTTCCGCGAGATCCCCGGCATCATGCAGGGCACCGGCAAGCCGCAGTACGACAAGGCGGTGGACATGCTGACCCGCTCGGCGATCCGCGAAATGATCGTGCCCTCGCTGCTGCCGGTGGCGGTGCCGGTGGTGGTCGGCCTGCTGCTGGGGCCACGCGCACTGGGTGGCCTGCTGATCGGCACGATCGTGACCGGCCTGTTCGTGGCCATTTCGATGACCACCGGCGGTGGCGCCTGGGACAACGCCAAGAAGTACATCGAAGATGGCCACTTCGGCGGCAAGGGCAGCGAGGCGCACAAGGCTGCGGTGACCGGCGATACCGTCGGTGACCCGTACAAGGACACGGCCGGCCCGGCGATCAATCCGCTGATCAAGATCATCAACATCGTCGCGCTGCTGCTGGTGCCGCTGTTGTAGATCCACGCCATGCGTGGATGACGGCCTCGATGGGGTCAGAGCCCTTTCCTGGGGAAAGGGATCCGAGCCCACCGTCAATCACCGCCCGCGCAGGAAGAACGACACCGGCACCATCACGTCCACCGGGTCGCCGGCCACTTCGGCCGGCGGCGCCGGTACCGGGCTGGCGCGCTGCACGGTGTCCAGCGTCTCCTGGTCAAGCAGCGCGAAGCCACTGCTGCGGCCCAGCTTCAACCCCGAGACCGCGCCATCGCGGGCCACGGCAAAGCGCACGTAGACCACGCCCTGCTGGCGCAGCCGCTCGGCCTGGCGCGGATAGCGGCGATGCTTCTGCAGGTGCCCCAGCAGGCGACCTTCCCAGCTTGCCTCGGCGCGACTGCGCTCACCCGCCGTGGTCTGCGGTGCGGCGTAGCGCGCGGCGGCGTCAGCGGCCACCTGTGGCGGTGCGCTGGTCTGCGCGACATTGGCGTCGGCGACATCCGGCGAGGGCGTCGGCTCTGGTGTACGCGGCGGTGGCAGGTCACCCTGCGGCTGCACCGGCGCCTTCGGTTGCTCGCGCAGGGCCGGCTTCGGCGCCTGCCGCTGCTGTTGCTGCTGCAGTGGACCGGTGGCGACCTCGCGCGGCGGCACCGGCGGTGCCTGCGCCATCGGTGCCAGTTCCAGCATCAGCGCGGCGGGCGGCGCCGTCGCAGCCAGTACCGGTGCGCGCGTCGCCCACCAGCAGGCCGCGCCGATCAGCAGCGCGTGCACCAGCAGCACGATCACCAGGCTGGTCGCCCAGCGCCGCAATCCGCTCATCGCGCGCCTTGCTCCAGTCCAACCAGTGCCACCTTCAAGTAGCCTGCGCCACGCAGCGCGTCCAGCGTCGCCATCAGTTCACCGTAAGGCACGCGGGTATCGGCACGCAGGAAGATGCGCTGCGCGGTGTCGCCGTGGGTGGCCGCCTGCAATGCAGCGGCCAGCCCGTCACGCGCCACCGCCTGCTCGCCCACGCGCAGCGACAGATCGGCCTGCACCGTCACATACACCGGCGCCTGTTCGGGCGGCGTGGCACTGGCGCTGCTGGCCGGCAGCTGCACGGGCACTGATACGGTGGCCAGCGGTGCGGCTACCATGAAGATGATCAGCAGCACCAGCATCACGTCGATGAAGGGCGTGACGTTGATCTCGTGTGCTTCTTCCGGTGCGTCGTCGCGGTCGGACGCGGTCCTGATCGCCATCGTCGCGCCTCAGTGCACCGCGCGCAGCGGTGCCGCTGCGGTACGCGGCACGGCACGATCAAGATCGCGCGAGACCAGCTGCTGCACGGCCGCCGACAGATCGCCGAGCAGGCCCCGCAGGCCGGCCAGCACGCGGCTGAAATGGTTGTAGACCAGTACCGCGGGAATCGCCGCGACCAGGCCGAGTGCGGTCGCCAGCAGGGCCTCGGCGATGCCGGGCGCAACCACCGCCAGGTTGGTGGTGTTGCTGTGTGCGATGCCGATGAAACTGTTCATGATGCCCCACACCGTGCCGAACAGGCCGACGAAGGGCGCCACCGCGCCGATGCTGGCGAGCACACCGATGCCACGCCGCTGCACGCGCGCGGTCTCCAGCTCGATGCGGTCCAGGCGCGAGGCGATGCGCTCCTTGATGCCGTCGCGACTATCCAGATCCTGCGACAGACGCAGTTCGGTGCGTGCTGCGTCCAGCATCGCCAGCGCGGTGCCCTGCTGCAGGCTTGCCTCTTCGCTCTGCGGCGGCAGCTGTGCGGACTGCAGCAACAGCGCGCGCGCCGCACGCAGCTGCCGGGCCTGGCGCGTCAGTTCCCAACCCTTGGCCAGCAGTATGGTCCAGGTGGCCAGCGACGCCAGTGCCAGCGCGATCATCACGGCCTTTACCACCACGTCGGCGGCCAGGTACATGCCCCACGGGGTCAATGCGGGGGCGGCCACGGGGACCAGGTCAGCAGGCAGCATCGTCTCGGTTTCCATCAGCATCAGGGGTCGCTGCGCGACGACGGGCCGCGCGCGGATCATTGGCGTCGTCCACTTCCACGACCGGATGGGGTTCCAGCCGCGGTGCCGGTCGGCTCAGCACGTAGCCGGCGCTGACCGCGAAGAACAGGCCCACGCCCAACAGCAGGCGCCAGGACGGGTGCGCGCCCCAGCAGAACAGGGCAAAGCCCAGCGCCATGCCGGCACTGGCAAACGCCTTGCCCTTGCGCGATACCGCGCCCTGCTCGCGCCACAACCGCAGCGACGAGCCGTAGCGCGGATGCGCCAGCAGGCGCTGCTCGAACTTCGGCGAGCTGCGCGCGAAGCAGCCCACGGCCAGGATCAGGAAGATGGTGGTCGGCATCACCGGCAGCAACGCGCCGATCACCCCGAGCCCGACCATCAGCCAGCCCAGCGCGAACCAGAGCCAGCGCATCAGCGCTGCACCTGTGGGCGTGCGCCGTGCATCAGGCGAATTCCACTTCGACGTGGCCGTGCACGCTGCGGAACGCGGCGTCGGCCGCATCGATCACCTGCTGCTCCTGCTCGGCACTCAGCGGTACCGCGTCCAGCGCCGCGGTGAACTCACGCCAGTGGCGCGCCGCGCCATCCGGATGCGCGGCCAGGTGGCGGGCGCCAAAATCACGGTCCAGGCCGAGCTTGGCAGCCATCTTGTACAGAATGGTGCCGCCCAGGTTGGAGCCTTCAGCCACGTACAGCCAGCCCAACGCGGCGGGCAGTTCCAGATCGAACGGCAACGCCGCGATGTCAGCCCCCGGCAGGGTCTGCTCCAGGTCCTGCAGGTCGCGCGCGACCTGGGTCAGGCGGCGGCGCTCGCCCAGGTCCGGCAGCAGTGCGTCCAGCGCAGGGTTGGCATACAGCGCATCGATGCTGCGGTGGAAGCGATACTGCACGCGCAGGAAACGGGCGAAATTGCTACGGTCGGCGAAGATGTCGCCGGCCATGATGCGCTTGTCCAGGGCACCGTGGCTGTCGCGGGTGGCGGCCTTGAGCCGCAGGCTGCGGCTTTCTTCAGGGGCGATGTGTGCGTTCATGGGGGAATGCCAAGGGGTCGTCGTGCTGTAGACGTCTGCCACGGGGCTTTCCCCAAGGCCGTCTACACCGATAATGGGCCATCCCCTTGTCCATCCGGAACCGACGATGATCACCACCGAACCGCGCATGACCAACCTGTTCCTGCAGCTGGGCCTGGATGCCAGCGCCGAGGGCATCGCCCGCTTCATCCGCGAGCACCAGCTGGCCACCGATGTCGAAGTGGTCGAAGCACCGTACTGGAACGATGCCCAGCGCCAGTTCCTGTCCGAATCACTGCAGGCCGATGCGGCATGGACCACGGTGGTGGATGAGCTGAACGAGTCGCTGCACGAAGATGCGGTAAAGGCTTCGAGCGGGCTGTAAATAGACGCCGGGCGTGGCCCGGCGCTGTCGATTGCACGGCAGAAGCGGTGCGGACCAAGGTCCGCACCCACCGAGGGCGGTTGGGGCTCGCTGGGGTCAGAGCCCTTTCCGCAGGAAAGGGATCCGGCCCCACCGCTCACCCGCGACCGATCAGTACTTCCAGGTCAACGCCAGTCGCGCAGTGCGGCCCGGGGCCGGCATCACGCCCAGGGCCAGCGGGTCCAGGTAATAGCGGTCGGTCAGGTTGTCCACGCCGGCTTCCACCGACAGCTGGTCGTTGAAGCTCCAGCTGGCGAACAGGTCCACCAGCGTGGTTGGCCGGTACAGCTGCTGGATCGCCGACAGGCCCACGTTCCAGTCCTTGTCCAGCTTGCTGATCGGGCCGGCGTTGTGGACCACGCGGGTGCCGAAGGTCAGGCGCTCGTCGAACAGGCGCGAGCCCAGGGTCAGGTTGACCATGTAGCGCGGTGGGTTCTGGGTATTGGTGTACGAGCCCTCGAAGCCGCCGTCCACGCAGTCGGGCGTGTTGGCCAGCTCGCCGTTCCTGCGCTGCGCCCCATAGGCACGGCGCTCGGCGGCGATGTCCGGCGCGCAGGTCTTGGCCTTGAAGTAATAGTGTGCGGACAGATCGGCAAATACCTTGCCGCTGTCATAGCTGGACTGGAACTCCATGCCCGAGACCTTGAACTGGTCGACGTTGCGGATCAGGCCCGCCGACAGCGTGCGGTAGTCACGGGTGATCAGGTCGTCGATGCGGGTATCGAAGTACGCCAGCTTCAGCGCCAGGCGATCGCCGGCAGTGAACAGGTCATAGCGGAGGGTGCTGGCACCGATTTCCCAGCTGCGCGCGCGCTCCGGCTTCAACTCACCCACCGGCTTGGCGGCGGTGAACAGGCCCAGCGTGGTCTCGAACAGGCTCGGCAGCTTGGTGCCTTCGGCGTACTTCACGTAGACCATGGTGTCTTCGCTGAAGCGGTAGGCCACGCTGGCGGTCGGCGAGAACGCGTTATCGCGACGGCGGATCGGCTGCGACCAGGTCCAGCTGACCGGCACTTCCAGGTCCTGCGCCTTGCCGGCGTCGTAGAAGTTCCAGCCACCGATGTCGCCCACCGTGCCCTTCTTGTACGGCGAGGCCAGCAGCGATTCCTGGGTGAAGTTGCCGTTGGCATCCGGATACCAGTTCAGCAGCGCGATGCGCTTGGCCCGCCACGACGGCAGCGCCGGGTTGCCATTGAGCAGTTCGGTGTAGCGGTACTGGCCCTGCACCTCATAAGCATCGGGCGTGGCCAGGCGGTTGCGGTCATGCACATCCACGCGGTTCCAGCGGCCGCCGGCCAGCAGTTCCCAGTGTTCATCGGGCTGCCACTTCAGCGAGGCCACGGCGCTGTATTCCTTGCGCTCGGCGTTGCGCAGGAAGCGGTTGTTGATCAGGTCATCGTGCATGACCGGCCCCGAACTGCCTGGCGCGATGTCTTCGTCGCTGTAGGACAGGCCGTAGTCGAGGGTGAACGCGCCAGCACGTGTGTCGAACTTCGAGGTGTTGCTGGCATCCAGTCCGAAGCGCTTCTGTCGCAGCGGATTGCGGTAGGCATCCTTGTAGCCGGGGTCACCACTGAAGCTGGGCGCGTCGTACCACTCGGTACGACGATCGAAATACCACGGGGTGATGCCGGTCAGGCTGTTGTACATCACGCTGTCGGTGTCGGTGTACGCGGCGTTGACGCGCAGGTCGACCAGCTCGCTGTCCGGGTTGAAGCGATAGCGCAGGGTGTAGCTGTCCATGTCGACGTGGCCCGGATCCCATTGCGGAACGCGGTCGCGATCGACGCGGATGATCTGCGAGGCCATGATCTCGCCGGCGGTGCCTTCGTAGCGGCGGTAGCCAGCTTCCAGGGTCTGTGCATCGTCGATACGCCAGGTGCCCTTGAGCAGCGCCGACTTCGAGCGCGCCGAGGTATTGAAGACCTCGGTACGCGGCGGATTCAGCGGTGCCAGCGTGCGCCGGGTCTGTGGGAAGTCGTCGTAGCCGTGCTTGCCGGAGAAGTAGTTGCCATTGTCGCGGTAGGCGTAGGCGGCGACCAGATCGAAGCGGTCCCAGTTTCCCGCAGCGGCCACGTTGAAGAACTGACTGCCGGTGGCGCTGCGATCGTTGCGCGGCGCGGCACTGTAGGAAGGCAGGTTGTTGGCGCTGTTGTTGGCCAGGCCGCCACGCACGCGCAAGCCGAAGTCGCGCCCTTCGCGCAGCACGTCGCCGATCTTCAGCGTCTCCATCTCGACCACGCCGCCGATGCCGCCAGAGGCGTTGGCCTGCAGGCTCGGGCCCTTGGTGATGGTCAGGCTGGAAATCAGGTCCGGGTCGAGGTAGGTACGCTGCGATTGACCGGCATAGCCACGGTAGGTATCGATGCTGGACTGGCCACCGTCGATGATCACCGGCACGCGGCCCTGGCCCTGGATGCCGCGGATGTTGACGTCGAAACCATTGCCGACGCGTGGGTCACCGGCAGTGACGCCGGCCACGCCCTTGACGATGTCGCCGTTGGACGTACCGCGGAAACGCTCCAGCTGCGTGCGGTTGAGCGTGGTGGTGGAACCGACGCTGCGATAGCTGTCGAGCAGGCGCGCCTCGTCGCTGGTCGCGCCACTGTCGACGCGGTCGCCGGCCACGCTGAGCGTGTCGGTGACGATCACGCCGCTGTCGGCCTGCGCCGGCGTCGCCGCTTCCAGCGCGACTGCATCTGCGCTGACCCGGCGCACCGCCAGGCCACTGCCCTGCAGCACCAGCTGCAGCGCCTCGTTGGCCGGCAGGCTGCCATTGACCGCACGCGAGCTCACCCCGTGGGCCAGGATGGCCGGATACACGACCTGCACGCCGGACTGGCGCATGTAGCTGCGCAGCGCCTCGTCCAGGGGCTGCGCCGGAATGTCGAAGCGCTGTACGGCGGCGTGATCGCCACGGGCGTTCTGTGCCAGCACGGATGGCGTGGCACTGGCCAGGCCGGCAGCCAGCAATGCAATGCACAGGCGGGACGGGCGCGGCGCGCGGCCCGGACGATGGGAGTCGAACATGGGGAACCTGTCAGGTAATCGGTGCCGCAGGCGCGGCGTCATCCGCAACACAGGCGGACACGGCGACGTACGTGGCGGCGGCGGGTACGTTCGCGGGGTAAGACGGTTGGGCGCACGGCAACCCCAAGGGCGATTTGCGGCCGCAGAGGGTGCCGACCGTGGCCGGCACATCGGGAACATCATTCACGCATGGCGTGGATCTACTGATGGATGATGGCGACGCCGAGCGGCAGGCGGGTGACCTGCAGACCTGCCGTCGCCGCCAACGCATCCAGCGCCTGCTCCGGGCGATCGATGCGCAGCGCCGCACTGATCGCCGGCAGTCGCGACAGATCTCCGCGCACGAACGTCGGGCCGGCACGATAGCGCCCCACCCATTGCACGGCGTCGGCGACGCTGGCCTGCTCCAGCAGCAGCTCGCCCTGGCGCCATGCACCCACGCTGTCGGCCGCCACATCCTGCAGGCGCGTCACGCCGCTGCGCTCGCCATAGACGGCGCGCTGGCCCACCTGCAGATAGGTCCAGCCACCGTCGGCCGGGCTGGCCACACGCACCCTGCCCTGCCCGACCTGGGTTTCCACCCCGTCATCGCCACGCGCGACGGTGAACGCGGTCGAGATGTCCTCAACCACGCCATTGCCGGCACGCACGCTGAAACGCCGCTGCGCATCCGGGCTGACCTCGAACCAGACGCGCCCGCGCAGGAGCTCGACCTCGCGTGCGTGCGCATCGAAGCGCACGGCGATCGCGCTGTCCGCATCCAGCACTGCGCGGCTGCCATCGGGCAGCGTTACGTTCTGCACGACGTGCGAGCTGCGATGGTCGGCCTGCAGCCGCAACCAGGCCTCCGGCCATGCCACCAGCATCGCCAGCACAGCTGCAGCGGCCATCGCCCAGCGCATTCGATGCGGGCGGCGGCGTTCGGCACACCGGGCCAGCGGGCGTGGCCCGACACTGCGCCACAGCGTGCGCTCGTGCTCGAAGGCCCGGCGGTGCCCCGGCTCTGCCAGCCAGCGCTCGAACTCGTGCATGCGTCCCTCGCCGATGTCACCCGAGGCCAGCCACGCAATCCAGCCCCGGGCCTGTTCGGCCAGGGCATCGTCATTGGCGGCGGGCAGCGTGTTCGGCGGGCTCATCGGCTGGCGGACAGGCGCATTCAAGCGCGGGCGGGGGAACTAGACCGCATCCACGGTCCAGTGATCAAGACGTTTCAGCGAGGGCCAGCCCCAAGCCGGGGCGATCATCGGCCGCTGCGCGCCCAGGCCAGGCGTTGCAACGCGGTGCGCACATGGTTCTCGACGGTGGTCACCGACACCCCGAGGCGGCGGGCGATCTCGGCCTGGGTCAGGCCCTGCAGGCGGTTGAGCCGGAAGATGGTGCGGGTCGGCTCCGGCAGGTGTCCGGCCGCATCCAGCACACGCTGCAGCTCGTCCTGGGCCATGGCCTGTTCCTCGGTCGAGATGACCTCGTCCGCTCCCCACAGGTAGTGGTCGGCCAGCAGGCGGTTGCGCCGGGTCGATTCGCGGCCGTGGTCGGTGGCCAGGTTGGCGGCCAGCCGGTACAGGTAGGCACGCGGATTGTCGATGGCCTGGCTGTCATCGACACCACGCGCCTTGAACCACACCGCCTGGATCACGTCCTCTGCGCCGTTGTCGCCCCCCAGGATGCGCTGCACCCGGCGCAGCAGCGCAGGCCGCTCGCGGATCAGCAGTTCGGTGAGGGAGGCGGCATTGGAGGACATGCGCGGAACCGGGACGTCAGACGGAAGGCGCCGCGCATGCTACTCCGTTAATGAGAATCAGTCACGTTCGCATCAATGGATGCACCCGGTCAGCCCGTCATAGACGCTCTGCGAGGTCCCCGGCAACGGGTCATGCAGTGGATTGCGGGCGGCGAGCGCGGCATGGAAGGCTTCCACCGGTGTGCCAGGCTCCAGCGGCAGGCGGCACAGCCAGGTCGGTTGCCGGGCGACGATCGCACCGTCTTGCCGCGACACAGCCAGGTCACTGGCGGCAAATGCCCACAGGCACTCATGCACCGTGCCGCGCACCGCGTCCACCGAGCAGCGCAGGCGCAGGGCGCGGATATCGCTGTACTCGCCTTCGCAGAAGGTATCGCCGCAGATCGCGTCGAACCCGTAATGCAGACGTCCCTCCAGGGCAAAGAAGCGGTCCCAGTTGGCTTCCTGCCGCGGGTAGTCGATCAGGTCGACGTAAGGAGAGGCCTGGGCCAACGGCGCAACCAGCAGCATGCAGAACAGGGCGAACGGCAGGGCAGACACTTTCATCGGCGGACTCCTTGGCAAGGTCGATCCAGCCTACGCCCCCGCACCGGCCGGCCCTATCAGCCAACCCCGGCCTGCCGCGTGGGTCCCTGCCCCACGCAGCGGTCAGCCCCTCCCTCTGCACAGCGCCCCGCAAAGGCATAAAATGGGGGGCTATCCGTCTATATCCCCCACCTGGAGCACGACCATGGGTCTGGAACTCGTCTCGCCCGGCAAGAACCCGCCGGAAGAAATCAACGTCATCATCGAGATCCCGAAGGACTCGGAGCCGGTGAAGTACGAAGTGGACAAGGAAACCGGCGCGATCTTCGTCGACCGCATCCTGTCCACCCCGATGCGTTACCCCTGCAACTACGGCTACGTGCCGAGCACCCTGTGCGGCGACGGCGATCCGGCCGACGTGCTGGTGGTGCTGCCGCTGCCGCTGGTGCCGGGCTCGGTCGTGCGCTGCCGTCCGGTCGGCGTGCTGAAGATGAGCGATGAGGCGGGCAGCGACGAGAAGATCCTGGCCGTGCCGGTCTCGAAGATCTTCAGTGGCTACGCCCACGTTGAAGACATCGCCCAGGTGTCCAGCCACTGGCTGGAGCGCATCGGCCACTTCTTCGAGCACTACAAGGACCTGGAGAAGGGCAAGTGGGTCAAGCTGGACGGTTGGGGCGGCGCCGCTGAGGCCAAGCAGATCCTGATCGAGGCGCACCAGCGCCACCTCGACAGCAAGGCCTGAGCCTGAACCGGATCGCTCCGGCGGTACCCTGCCGGAGCGATGCGGGTCACGTTTCATGATGACGGCACATCACTCTTGCTGCCGTATTAGGTAAATTGCGTCACTTCACACGTCATCGACATCCATCGTCGAGACAGCCAGGGGAATGTGTCGTGCGTATTCTGCTTGTTGGGGATGCAGCCAGCCTGCCGGCTGAGCTGACCGAATTCATTGCCGATCTTGGGGAAGACTGGCAGCCGCTGACCGCCACCGATGGCCAGACCGCGATGACCGCGGTTGCCACCCAGGGCGTGGACGCGGTGATTGTCTGCCCGCAGCTGCCGGACCTCAATGCCACCACGCTGCTCGGCCAGATCAGGACCCTGCGTCCGGAAACCATCCGCATCGCGCTGGTGGACGCACAGCATGGCAACCGGCCGCCGCCGGCACGCCTGATCGGTGTCGCTCACCGTTTCCTGCCGTTGCCACTGGCACCGGAAGTACTGCTGGAAGCGCTGACCAGCCTGGAAGAGCTGCGCGAAGTGCTGGACAGCCCGCGCCTGCGCGATGCCATCGGCCGCATCGAGAAACTGCCGTCGCCGCCGCACCTGTACCTGAGCCTGACCCAGGCGCTGGAGCATGATGACGACGCCGACAGCGCCGACGTGGCCAAGCTGGTGGCCGCCGATCCGGCCATCGCCGCCAAGGTGCTGCAGTTGTCGAACTCGGCATTCTTCAGCCAGGGCCGCACCATTGCCGACCTGCGTACTGCGGTCACCCGGCTGGGCCTGGCCACGCTGCGTGACCTGGTGCTGGCCAGTGAAGTGTTCTCGGCGCCGACGCTGTCGACTGCCGAACGCAACTCGCTGCAGCAGCGCGCCCTGCTCGCCTCGCGCCTGGCCGCACGCCTGCTGCCCGAATCCAGTGCCGAACTGGGCGCAACCGCGGCACTGCTGGCCGACATCGGCCTGCTGCTGCCCGGCGTACGCAACGAGCGCACCGAGCCATCGCTGGCCGGTGATACCCGACCGGGCCATGCCGAAGCCGGTGCCTACCTGCTGGGGCTGTGGGGCCTGCCGATGCCGATCATCGAAGCGGTGGCATTCCACCTGCAGCCGCAGCGCGCCAACACCCGCAGCTTCTGGGTGACCGGTGCGGTGCATGTGGCCCTGGCGCTGGTCAACGGCGACCCGGTGGATGAGGACTATCTGCAGCGCGCGGGCGTGCTCAACAAGCTGCCGCAGTGGCGCGAACATGCCAACAGCCTGATGGGGCTTACGCCGAGCGAAGCCTGAGCTCCACCGGCAATCCACACGATGAAGGCGCGTCCGCAGAGACGCGCCTTCGTTGCATCAGGGCTGCGCGCAGTGGTCGTACACGCAGCGCTCGAACAGGAACTGGCAGTACGCCGCATCCTCACCGGCCTTGATGCAGTTGCTGCGCACCTCCGCGCAATAACGGCCATTGGCACACACCAGCGGACCGGCCGACACACTGCCGGCCAGGCTCAGGACGGCGAGAACTGCAGCGGCAAACATACGTGGCATCGCGTTGTTCATTTCGCGCTCTCCTTGGTCCGGAATGGACCTCTGCGAACCTACCAGCGGTCCAGTTGCGACAAGCGTGACCTTTGTCGCTGAACTGCCCGATTCAGAATTTCCCGACCCGGCTCTGCCAAACGCAAAGAGGGCAGGCCTTGCGGCCCGCCCTCCTCGTCTTGCCTTCAGGCTTCGATGGATCAGAAGCGCTGGTTGTACTGGATGAACAGGAAGCGGTCGTAATCCAGCATCGGGTCCAGCTGCACGGCACTGGCGTTGGTCACCGCGTAGGTGATCGGCGGGGTCTTGCCGAACACGTTACGGGCACCGACGGTCACGCTGCCGTTCCACGGGGCCTGCCAGGTGGCCGAGATGTCGTGATAGACGATCGCGCCCTTCTTGTTGGCACCCAGGCCACCGCTCCAGCCACCGTTCTCGGTGTAGTAATCCGGCTGGTTGCACTCCAGGCCATTTTCCTGATCGTAGCAGAAGTCGCGGAAGCCGCCGTAGTAACGCATGGTCCAGGTGGCCGACAGGTCGCCCTTGGTCCAGGTGCTGGCCAGGGTGCCGCGGACACGCGGGTAGTTCCAGTAGCCTGCGTAGTCATCCCATGCAGCACCCTTGGTGGCCTGCTGACGGAAGCTGGTCAGGTAGTTGGTGTCCAGGTTGAACGACAGGGTACCGAAGCTGTATTCCGGCATGCGGTAGCGGACGCCGAAGTTGTAGCCTTCGGTTTCCAGCGAGCCCAGGTTCGCGTTGCCGCGGCTCAGGCCGGTGACCTGCTGGCCGTTGGCGACGTCGCCACGGCTGTACTGGTCACAGAAGGCCTGCACACCGTTCTGGTAGCACTGGTTCAGCACGTAGTTCGCCGACAGCGCGGTGATCACGTTGTCGACAGTGATCTTGTACCAGTCCAGCGAGACGTTCAGGCCGCTGACGAAGCTCGGGCTCCAGACCAGGCCCGCGGTGCGGGTCTTGCTGGTTTCCGGCTGCAGCTTGTCGTTGCCCACACCCGAGTTGAACGGGTTGTTACCCTGGGTGTCACGGGCACTGATCGGACGACCGGCAGCGTCGGTCTGACGGAAGTCGGACGCCAGGCCTTCAGCACCGCAACGGGCTGCAACGGCCGGGTTGCTGCGCTGGCCGAACACGGCATCACACGGATCGGTGAACTTGTCGAAGGTCTGCGAACCACCACCGAACGTGTCGTCCAGGGTCGGGGCACGGAAGCCCTCGCCGTAGGTCGCACGCACCAGCAGGTCGTCGATCGGCTTCCAGGTCACGCTGAACTTGCTGTTGACCGTGTTGCCGAACTTGTCGTAGTCCGAGTAGCGGCTGGCGATATCCAGCGACAGCTCCTTGGCACCCGGCAGGTCACGCAGCAGCGGCACCATCAGTTCCAGGTAGAACTCGTTGGTCTTGTACTTGCCTTCGGTCGGCTGCGCGGCCAGCTCGGTGGTGTAACCCGAGGAGGACAGTGCGTCCGGGTGATCGTAGCCCGACACTTCGCGATGCTCGTAACCGGCAGCGAAGGCGAACTCGCCCGCATCGCCCGGCATGTCGAACAGCGAACCGGTGATGTTGGCGAAGTACTGCTTGCTCTTGCTCTGGCCGGTCGAGTTCAGCAGGGTGTTGATGTACTTCAGCGCATCCGGGGTCGCGGCGCTGGCGCCGCCCAGCAGGTCGAACGGAACGCAGCTGCCCGGGCTGGTGCCCAGCGCGATCGGGTTGGCAGCGGTGCCGCACTGGGCGACGCCATTGGCGTTGATGAACGACGGGCCGAGGGCGTTCTTCAGGGCCAGCAGGTTGATGTTGCCCGAGCTGGTCTGGGTCACGTCGAACTGGTTGTAGTTGATGCCCACATCCCAGTCGAACGGACGGTTGTTGAAGTCGAAGTTGCCTTCCAGGGCCGCGTCGAAGTGCAGCGACTTGACGTTGTTCTGGGTGATGCGCGGCAGTTCGAAGATACGACGGCCCCAGCCACCGATGTCAACGCCGGCGCCCGGGTTGGCCCAGTTGCCCAGCGGGTTGTAGATGCTGTCCTTGCTGATCGCCACCGGGAACTGCGGCTGCGAGGTGCCGGTCAGCGGGTAGCCGGCGATCTGGCGCTTGGAATCGCGCTCGGAGTACATCGCCGTCGACTTCAGACGCAGGTTGTCGTTGATGTCGTAGCTGGCCGAGGTGAACATGGTCTTCGACTCAGCGCCCTGGTTCAGCATCATCTGCTGCGAGGCGTTGTAGTAGTCGTCCAGACCAATCAGGTGGTAGTTGTTGAAGTTGTTCGACGGCTGGCCAACGCCGACCGGGGTGTCCCAGGAACCGGTGTGGTTGACCACCCAGGTGTTCGGGACCCACTTGCCAGCCTTGTTGTATTCGCCAGCACCGGCGGTGCCTTCGGCACGCGGATCGGTGAAACGACCCCACGGGCCAGCCGGGCTCAGACCGTCTTCCTTGTGGCCCTGGCCATAGGAGTATTTGGTCAGGCCACGATCCTTGGCCCACACCGGATCTTCCTTGATGTAGTTCGCGCCGAACACGATCGAGGAGCGCTCGCCGCTGGCACCCAGGGTCAGGCTGTACTGGGTCTTGGAACCGTCGCCGTGGCTGTTCTGGCCATAGTAGGCACTGGCCTCGGCGCCGTCGAAGTTCTTGCGCAGGATGATGTTGACCACGCCGGAGATGGCGTCGGAACCGTAGATCGCCGAGGCGCCGTCCTTCAGGACTTCAATGCGCTCGATCAGCGAGGTCGGGATGGTCGACATGTCGGTGAAGCCGGCCAGGCTGGTGCTCCAGCGCTTGCCGTTGACCAGCACCAGCGTGCGCTGCTCACCCAGGTTGTACAGGCTGACGTACTGGCCGCCCTGTTCCGGGTTGGACGCCAGCACGGCCGCCTTGCTGAAGGTCTGGGTGCCCGCCACGGACAGGTTCTGCAGCAGGTCGCCGACGCTGACCAGGCCCGAACGCTGGATGTCCTCATGGCTTACGGTGAGGACCGGCTGGGAGGTTTCCACATCCACCGAGCGGATGCGGGAGCCGGTGACTTCCAGGCGATCAAGGGTGGTCGGGGCACTGGCTTCCTGTGCGGAAGCAAATGCCGGTGCCAGCGCCAGCGCGATGCCGGCGGGCAGCAGGCCCAGCCGCACGGCAGGGGTGCGAACGTTCATCAATCTCTCCAAGGTACGTGTTAGTAGCGTGTTAAAACGCTCCAGCACGTTACGATTGCGTTGCGATGCTGTATTTGCGCGACCCAACCGTAGACTTTGCAGAGTGTGGCGGGAGCAAGCCGCCGTTTTCCCTGAACCGGGAGGCAGACTGCCCGTAACGGGCGCGGAAGGCCCGCGCGAAGCTGCAGCAGTTGTCGAATCCGCTGGCCGCGGCGACCTCGCCCACCATCATGTCGGTGTCGCGCAGCAGATCGGCGGCCCGCTCCAGGCGCAACCGTGCCGAAAGCGACTGGGGGCTCTCTTCATACAGGCTCTGGAAGGTCTTGGAGAGGTACCAGCTGGAGAAGTTGGTCAGCTCGGCCAGCTCGCCGATCCGCACCACGCGGTGGCTGTTGCCCTCCAGATAGAGACGGGCACGCTGCATGCGGCCGAACACCTGGCGCTTGCGGCTGCGTGAGCGACCGGGGCAGCGCTGTACATTGTCGGCCAGGTCACGCTGCAGGCCGGCCAGGTGCAACAGCAGGGGGCGCAGCGCCTGCGCCGGCAGGCCGCTGTCGAGCGCATCGCGCCACAGGCGCAGGGCAACGCGGGCGTCGCCGCGGCTCATGCGACCACGACCGGCATACAGGCCGCAGTCGGCCATCTCGGACAGCACCCGCATCGCCTCCGCAGTCAGGCTGAGGCCCACGCACAGTCCGTTACGGCCGGCCTGCACCAACGGGCGCGACTCCTTCTCGAAGGCAATCCACTCACCATGGCGCAGGCGGAAACGCCCTTCCTTGGCTTCCACCCAGGAACTGCCCCGCACCTGCAGCCAGACAGTGAAGCTTGACCCTGCCGTCTGCAGGCTGCCGAGCCGGGCCACGCCCATGCAGGTCGGCGCGAGATCGTCCAGCGCCTTGTCGAGGGAGACGGTTTGGCCACGATCGGCCAGCGAGAGTTGACGCATGGGGCACCACGGGTTTGCCTGATACAGGCTTCCGTTTTGCCTAATCAGGCGTCAGCCCGTCAGGAAAATCCGCCGAGATCGCCACGAATTCGCGGCGAGAACTCCACGAAAAAATCACGAAGAGATATTTTTCTTCAGGATCAACGGCTTGAGAAAGGCCGGGAACAGTGCCGGCGCCGACCGGGGCAGCTGCATGACGCCGATGTCGGCACCATCGCTGACCGCCAGTGCGACGTACAGATCCCGGCCATCGGCGCTGGCACTGATGCCGTTGCCCGCACTGAGCCGCTGCCGGTCCAGGCAGCGCTCGGGGGCTTCGGTGCCGGCCTGGATATGGATCAAGGTCGTACCGCATTCGGTCGAGTTGCCGAGATACCCGATGCCTCCGGTGCCCGCCACCGTCCAGGTGCGATAGCGCCATCGGCTGGGCCGGTCTTCACTGACCTGCTGCACGCTGGCCGGGGACAGTGCCGCATCCACCGACCACAAGCCGCCGGACGCCAGGCGTGTGAACAGCACGCGGCCATTGCCCCGATCGAAACGCGCCTGGGAGACGCCGTCGATACTGGCCAGGCGGCGCCAGGGGGTCACGCTGCGATCGAACAGGCTCAACCGGGTGCGTTGCTCTGCATCGCGCTCGACTACCAGCAGCTGCTCCGGGGTTGCCCCGTACAGGGCCTGCAGCGGCTGATCCACCGGAACCGGCAGCGGTTGCAGGTGCTCGTCGCGCGGGGCGATCTCGTAGACAACGGTACGCCCATG
Organism: Stenotrophomonas sp. YJH_SMC_12-1; assembly: GCF_059370935.1. Classification (NCBI taxonomy): domain Bacteria; kingdom Pseudomonadati; phylum Pseudomonadota; class Gammaproteobacteria; order Lysobacterales; family Lysobacteraceae; genus Stenotrophomonas; species Stenotrophomonas sp. YJH_SMC_12-1. The sequence continues at coordinate 68,635 of NZ_JCAFUD010000009.1, forward strand.
CTCGTCACGCCCGACCACCAGCAGCTGGCGGCTGTCGGCCGACCAGTCCGGCGCCTGCCGCCCCTCCGGACGCAGGCCCTCGATCGGCCGCAGTGAGTCGGGCCGCTGCATGTCCGCCCACCACAGCGCGAAACTGCCGGAACGATCGGAGGTGAAGACCAGCTGGCGACCGTCGGGCGCCGCCATCGGCTGCCCGTCGCGCCCACTGGACGCGAACAGCCGCTCGGCGCTGCCGCCGGCCATCGGCACCTTGAACACGCCGAACTGGGCACGGCGGTGAACGAAGGCCAGCACGTCGCCGTGGCGCGACACCGCAGGCCACTGTGCGTCGTCGAGGCCGGCATCACGCAAGGTGCGGCGCTCCACGTCCAGGTAGTACAACCGCACCTCGCTGTCCACGCGCCGGCCGAACACGATGCTGCGCCCATCGCCCAGCCAGGCCCAGCCACGCTGTTCGGCGGATTCGTTGGTCAACTGCTCCAGCTCACCGCCTCCGGCCGGCATCCGCCACAGGTCGCCCATCTGTGGATTGCGCACGAACACCAGCCACTTGCCGTCGGGCGAGTAGCGTGGCGCGTAGTCAAAATCATCCTGATCGACCGCGTAGTCCAACGCCCGCCACTGGCCGCTGGCCAGGTCGAGCACACGGATGCCGCGATGGGCGTAGCGGCCCACCATGCTGCCAAAGACCAGGCCGCGGCCATCCGGTGTCCAGTCGAAGCTGAGCAGCTCGGTTCCATCGCAACGGGTCGCCTGGCGCACGCCGCCGCCAGTGGCACTGGCGATCAGCACCTGGCAACCGCCGTCGGCTCCAAAGCGGGCAAAAGCGATCTCGCGCCCGTCCGGTGACCAGCTCGGGAAACGGTCACTGGCCCCCTTGGGCGGCAGCGCCAGCTGCCGGGCCGGCGCATTGCCCGAGGTCTGCACCTTGATCACACCACCTCCGGCGCCATCCTCGTTGGCGCCTTCGTAGGCAACCTGGGAGCCGTCCGGCGAAAGTGTGGGATAGGTTTCAAAACCACTGGTAGCGGTGATCAGGCGATAGGGACGCTGCGGGCTGCCGATCACCCGCACGCCGTTCTCGACCGCTGCATCCACCGGTGAACTCGGCTCCGGCCCGCGCCGCAGCAACAATGTGGCCATGACCAGCAGCGCGGCCAGCATCATCACACCCAGCACCCACAACAGCTGGCGGCGCAGCTGGCGCCAGCCGCGCCGGCGTGAAGGCGCTGCAGGCACGGCCAGCGCCGGAATCGTGCCGGCACCGTCCGGCGACGGCATCACATCCGCAACGGCCACCGCATCCACTTCCGCCACCGGCTCGAAGTCGTCCAGCGCCTGCACCGGTACCAGCAGCCGATAGCCGCTCTTGGCGATGGTCTCGATGTAGGCCTGGCCATTGTCGTCGTCGTTGGCGAACGCCTTGCGCAGCTGGGTGACGGCCTGGGTCAGCACGTCATTGGTCGGCAACGTATCGGGCCAGACCTCGGCAAACAGCTCTTCACGGGTGACCACGCGCCCAGGCTGCCGCATCAACACGCGAAGTACGCCCAGCGCTTTCGGCGTCAGCCGCCGCGGACGGCGCGCGCCTTCAACCTCGACCTCACGCGAGGACAAGGTAATGACACAGTCGCCGACCTGCACGCGGTCGGCGTCAATGGGCGTGAGTTCGCTGCTGTTCATTTTCCGCTATACAGTAGGGACGGGATCTGGGCAGGGCTCACCAGCAATACCGTCCCCACCGTCCCTGGACAGGGCCATCGAAAAGCCAGATTCCGCACAAAGCATCGGCGCATACCGCAAAAACAATAACGCCCCCGGATATTAGCCTAAGCCGGTTACCCCGCCTATGACGGGGTCGACACTCAGGCTCTCTCTCGCCGACGCATTCACATAATCTGCATCACCATTCGCGCCCTTTTGGGCGCGAAATTTTTATCTGGCGTTCATTTTCACATGCGCCGAAGCATGGTCAACCCGACCAGACGCGACACCACAAGGCCGATATACATGACGCCTGCGAACTGTTCGAGCATCACCAGGGCCCGTGCCTGCGGGTGCAACGGCACGACGTCACTCAATCCAACTCCGGACAACAAGCTGAAGCTCAGATAAAGCAGCTCCATCCAACTGCGCTCGGGGCCAGCAGTCGCACCCTGGAAACTGCCTGGATACCACTGTTGGCACACCGCGAATGCAAAGGCGAACCCCCAGGCCAGCAGGGTGAAGGTTGCCCCGGCTGCGAACAGTTCGTCGCGTGTTACTCGATGGTCCTGCAGCATGTAGGCGATCAATGCCCCGGCCGTATAGAAGTACAGCAGGCTTTCCAGCAGCTGCGCGGTGGTCAGCAGCGCGCTGCGGTCCAGCAGGGCGCCAGCCAGCGAGAACACCACCGATGGAATGGCCAGCAGCAATGCCAGCCACGTGCCCAGCGGACTGCGCTGGACCACCCACAGCGCCAGGCCGAGTACCGCCATGCCGAACATGCCCAGCGCCGCCCGGCCAGCGGCGGTGTCATCGAGGGCGGGATACAGCAGTACCGCGATCAACTGGGCGGCCAGGAGCCAGGCCGAAGGATGGCGGCGGGCGATGGCCAGCCAGCGGGTGGTCGTGGCAACGGGCATGGCGTCCTTTCCCCTGGGCGATGCGCGGAGGATAGCCGGGCGCGGCGTGATGAACGGTAGTGCCGGCCATTGGCCAGCACTCCCCCCGGTCCCGTGCACGACGGAATGCCGGCCGGCGGCCGGCACTACCCGTTACCCGTCACCCCTGGCGGTAGACCTCGGCCCCGCCAGCACGGAACTCCTGCGACTTCTCCTTCATGCCGGCCTCGGCGTAGTCGCGCACGTCCTGGGTGATCTTCATCGAACAGAAGTGCGGTCCGCACATCGAGCAGAAGTGGGCCAGCTTGTGCGCGTCCTTCGGCAGCGTCTCGTCGTGGAATTCCTTGGCCTTTTCCGGATCCAGGCCCAGGTGGAACTGGTCCTCCCAGCGGAACTCGAAGCGCGCCTTGCTCAGCGCGTTGTCGCGTACCTGCGCGCCCGGATGACCCTTGGCCAGGTCGGCCGCGTGCGCGGCAATGCGGTAAGCCATGATGCCGTCGCGCACGTCCTGGCGGTTGGGCAGGCCCAGGTGCTCCTTCGGCGTCACGTAGCAGAGCATGGCCGTGCCAAACCAGCCGATCATCGCCGCGCCGATCGCACTGGTGATGTGGTCGTAGCCCGGCGCGATGTCGGTCGTCAGCGGCCCCAGCGTGTAGAACGGCGCTTCGCCGCATTCGCGCAGCTGCTTGTCCATGTTTTCCTTGATCAGCTGCATCGGCACGTGGCCGGGGCCTTCGATCATGGTCTGCACATCGTGTTTCCAGGCGATCTTCGTCAGTTCACCCAGCGTTTCCAGTTCGCCGAACTGCGCCGCGTCGTTGGCATCAGCGATGCAACCCGGGCGCAGCCCGTCGCCCAGCGAGAAGGTCACGTCGTAGGCCTTCATGATTTCGCAGATGTCTTCGAAATGCGTGTAGAGGAAGTTCTCCTTGTGATGCGCCAGGCACCACTTGGCCATGATCGAGCCGCCGCGGCTGACGATGCCGGTGACACGCTTGGCGGTAAGCGGCACGTAGCGCAGCAGCACGCCGGCGTGGATGGTGAAGTAGTCCACGCCCTGCTCGGCCTGCTCGATCAGGGTGTCACGGAAGATCTCCCAGGTCAGTGCCTCGGCGCGGCCGTCAACCTTCTCCAGGGCCTGGTAGATCGGCACGGTACCGATCGCCACCGGCGAGTTGCGGATGATCCATTCGCGCGTCTCGTGGATGTGCTTGCCGGTGGACAGGTCCATCACCGTGTCACCGCCCCAGCGGATCGCCCACACCAGCTTCTCCACTTCCTCGGCGATGCCGGAAGACACCGCGCTGTTGCCGATGTTGGCGTTGATCTTGGTCAGGAAATTGCGGCCGATGATCATCGGCTCGCTTTCCGGGTGGTTGATGTTGTTGGGCAGCACCGCACGGCCACGTGCAATCTCGTCGCGCACGAACTCCGGGGTGATGACTTTCTGGATCGACGCACCGAAGGCCTCGCCCGGGTGCTGCTGCAGCAGGCCCGCATCGCGGATCGCGTCCAGGCGCTGGTTCTCGCGGATGGCGACGAATTCCATTTCCGGCGTGATGATGCCGCGGCGCGCGTAATGCATCTGGGTGACGTTGGCACCGGCACGTGCACGGCGTGGCAGGCTGCGCGCGGGGAAACGCACCGCGTCAAGCTTCGGGTCATGCTCGCGATCGCGGCCGAACGAAGAACTCAGTCCTTCAAGCTGCTCGGTATCACCGCGCTCTTCCACCCAGCCGCGACGCAGTGCCGGCAAACCGGCGGACAGATCGATGCGCACCTCCGGGTCGGTGTACGGGCCCGACGTGTCGTAAACGGTCACCGGCGCATTCTCTTCGCCGCCGAACAACGTCGGCGTACGGGTCAGCGCGATCTCGCGCATCGGCACCTGCAGATCCGGGCGTGAACCAGGCACGTGGATCTTGCGCGAGCCGGGAATGGGCCGGGTCACGGATGCGGAGAGTTGCTGGGCCTGTTGCTGCAGGGCGGAGAGCTGTGCGTTCATCGGGCATCGTCCAGGAAGGTCAGGGACGAAGCGGCGGCGCACGGCACCCGCGCACGGACGGTCCTTGGGCGGAGTCCGGGCACGGCTGCATTGCAAAGCTTCCCTACGCCGGTATGAGCCGGATCAGGTTCCAAGGGACTGTCTCAACCGTGGCCACATGGCCCGGTACCCCCGCTTCTTGGTGCGCATTAGAGCATAGACCGCCCGCCTCCGGGACCAGGTCGCCATTCGTTAACGGAACCATGACGTCGCGTTCAGTAACGTGCACGCCATCGCGTCGCTGAGATCGATGCGTTCCCCGCCGCCTTCGCGGCCCCTGCCCGGTCCGTGCTGCATGCCGCCGGCCCTTCGCCGCAAGCTCTGCTCGCTCCCCTCAATCCCCCTTGATCGGAGAAGCTCCTTCATGGTGTTTCGCGTTTCCATCGCACTGGTTCTGCTGCTGGTGCTGCTCGCCGGTATCGCCCCCGGCCCCTTCAACACAGTGGTCCAGTCGATGCTGGCAGAAGTCATCCGCAGTGTCGGCTGGCTGTACCTGCTGGTGGTGTTCCTGGCGCTGGTGTTCCTGATGTACCTGGCGTTCGGCCGCTTCGGCAACCTGCGCATCGGCGGCGAGGACGCCGAACCCGAGTTCTCGCGTGCCAGCTGGATGTCGATGCTGTTCGCCGCCGGCATGGGCATCGGCCTGGTGTTCTGGGGTGCGGCCGAGCCCATCTCGCATTTCAGCAAGCCGCCGGAAGGGCTGGCACCCGAAAGCATGGACGCTGCCCGTGCTGCCATGCGCTACGTGTTCTTCCATTGGGGCCTGCACCCGTGGGCCATCTATGCGCTGATCGGCCTGGCAATGGCCTGGTTCCAATTCAACCGCAACGGCCGTGGCCAGATCAGCGACATGCTGCAACCGATCATCGGACGTCACCATCGTGGCTGGATCGGGCATGTGGTCAACATCTCCGCTGTCGTCGCCACTGCGGTTGGCGTGGCTACAGCACTGGGCTTCGGCACGGTGCAGATCGCAGCCGGCGTGGAACGCGTATTCGGCGTGCAGGCGGGCGTTCCGCTGCAGTTGACGATCATTGCGGTGGCCTTCGTGCTGTACATGGCGTCCACGCTCAGCGGCGTCGGCCGCGGCATGAAATGGCTGTCCAACTTCAACCTTGCACTGGCGGCGCTGCTGCTGGCGCTGGTGCTGGTACTCGGCCCGACTGGCGCGATCTTCAACACGTTCACCACGACGCTGGGCTCCTATCTCAACCAGCTGGTGACGATGAGCCTGCGCATGTCACCGTTCTCGTCCAGCACCTGGGTCGCGGACTGGACGATCTTCTACTGGGCCTGGTGGATTTCCTGGGCACCGTTCGTCGGTTCGTTCATCGCGCGCATCTCGCGCGGTCGCAGCGTTCGCGAGTTCGTGATCGGCGTGGTGCTGGCACCGACGCTGCTGGGCTTCTTCTGGTTCTCGGTGTTCGGTGGCACCGCGATCTGGATGCAGATCTTCGGCCAGGCCGACCTGCTGCAGGCACTGGGCAACGGCTATGAAACGGTGCTGTTCACTATGTTCGACAGCCTGCCGCTGCCGTTGCTGCTGTCGTGCATTGCGCTGGTGCTACTGATGATCTTCTTCGTGACCTCGGCTGATTCTGCGGTACTTGTGCTGGCCAGCATGTCCACGGACGACGCGGGCGAGCCATTGCGCAAGCACAAAGTGGCGTGGGGTGTCGGCATTGCGCTCGTGGCGGGTTCCTTGCTGTTGGCAGGGGGACTGGAGGCGCTGCAGGGCATGATCACCATCGCTGCGCTGCCGTTCGCGCTGCTGATGCTTCTTGTGATGGTGTCGCTGTATCGGGTGCTGGACCAGGAGTACACCCGCGAGCGACGGCAGGCGCAGCGCCAGCGGCACATGATCGATGCGTGGATCGCACGCGAGATGGCGGCGCAGGAGGAGACGCAGGCCGAGGCAGCGCGCGCGCACGATCAGGATTGAGGGTTGTTTTGCAGCCTGCGGCTGCACCGCTTTTCTCAAGCAACGACAACAGCAACCTCAAAAGCAGCTCTGGGTTGCTGCTAGTTTGGCGGGGCGGTGTGGGCTGGCAGGACACGCCGTAAACCCATCCCTGGGGGCTCGATGGCGCCTTGCTCGTGTGCGCTGTCCTGCGCACATGGCAAGACCGGGGTTGGGCATCCTGCCCAACCCGCCCGAGGCATGCCTCGGGCCCATGGCGCCAACGGTCCTGCCAGCCCACGCCGCCCCACCCCCGACAGTTTCCGTGTGACGGTGGGTTTTCCACGCTATGCGTGGATGAGGTGTATCGGAAAACAAGAAGGGGTCGGATCCGTTTTCCTTCGGAAAACGGATCCGACCCCAACCCACAGCGCGCGGCTGTTGCTGTTGCCTTTGCTTTTGATCTTCTTCCTTTTCTTCCTGCGGTGGCGGCCACGGAAACTGTCAGGGGCCGGGCGGGTGGGCTGGGCGGGGGTGTCAGCCGCATGGATGCGGCTGCCAAGCCTCCAGGGACGGATTCACGGCGTCCCCCGAACAGCCCACCCGCCCGGCCCAATCACATGATCCCGCTTCCACGAACCACCACCGCAGAGGGGGCTCAGCCCGGTGGCCGGGAAACCTCAATACCCCGCCGCCTGCCCGTCCTTGCGGCTCTCCGAAGCGCCGTAGTAAACCCCGCTCTCGGGATCGCGCATGATCGCCTGGTACCCGCCATAAGGCCCATCGGCGAACACGATGCGATGCCCCTTGCGCATCAGCGCGCGCACGGTCTCGTACGGGAAGCCGGTTTCCAGATTCACTTCACCACCATCGGTCATCGCCGTGGCCTGACCCGTCGGTTCAGTCGAGCCTTCGTGCTGGATGCGCGGTGCATCACCGGCTTCCTGCAGGTTCATGCCGAAGTCCACCAGGTTCATCACGATCTGCGCGTGGCCCTGCGGCTGCATCGCGCCGCCCATCACGCCGAAGCTGGCATACGGCTTGCCGCCCTTGGTGATGAAGGCCGGAATGATGGTCTGGAAGGGGCGCTTGCCCGGCGCGTAGCCGTTGGGATGGTTCTTCTGCAGCACGAACATCTCGCCGCGGTCCTGCAGGATGAAACCCAGACCGGGCGGTGCCATGCCGCTGCCCATGCCACGGTAGTTGGACTGGATCAGCGAAACCATCATGCCGTCGGCGTCGGCCACGGTCATGTAGATCGTGTCGCCCTCCTCCAGCTGCTTCGGCGTGCCCGGCTGCACTTCCTTCAACGCCTTGTCCATCGAGATCAGCGCACGACGCTGCGCGGCGTACTCCTTGGAGATGAGCTTCTGCACCGGTGCCGGCTGGAACGCCATGTCGGCGTAGAAACGCGCACGGTCGGCAAAGGCCAGCTTCTTCGCTTCGACAAACAGGTGCACGTGTTCCGGTGAACCGAACGGGATCTTCGAGAAGTCGTAGCCTTCCAGCACGTTGAGGATCTGCAGTGCGGCGATGCCCTGGCTGTTCGGCGGCAGTTCCCAGACGTCGTAGCCACGGTAGTTGCTGCTGACCGGTTCGACCCACTCGCCATGATGGTCAGCCATGTCCTGGTAGCTCAGGTAGCCACCGTTGGCCTTGAAGTAGTCGCCGATGGTGTGGGCGATCTCGCCCTTGTAGAAGGCGTCGCGGCCACCGTCGGCGATCTTCTGCAGGGTGCTGGCCAGGTTCGGGTTCTTCCACATCTCGCCCTTGCGCGGGGCGTGGCCGTTGATCGTGAACTGCTCCTTGAAGCCCGGGTACTGCGACAACTTGGGCACCGAGCGGTCCCAGTAGTAGGCGATCACCTCGGCCACCGGGTGACCCTCGCGGGCGTAGCGGATGGCCGGCGCCAGGTTGTCGGCCATCGGCTTGCGACCGAAGCGGTCGTGCAGCGCGAACCAGCCATCGACGGCACCCGGCACCGACACCGGCAGTGGACCGGTGGCCGGGATGTCCTTCAGGCCACGGCGCTGGAACTCGGCCAGTGTGAGCGACTTCGGCGAGCGGCCCGAGCCGTTGTAGCCGTAGAGCTTCTGCGTCTTCGGATCCCACACGATGGCGAAAAGGTCGCCGCCGATGCCGTTGCCGGTCGGCTCCATCAGGCCGAGCGCGGCGTTGGCGGCAATCGCCGCGTCCACTGCCGAACCGCCGCCCTTCATCACGTCCAGCGCGATCTGGGTGGCCAGTGGTTGCGAGGTCGCGGCCATCGCATGCGGGGCGATCACCTCCGAACGGGTGGCGAAGGTGTGGCCGGTGATGCGGTCGGCGGCGAAGGACAGCGCCGGTACGGCAGCCAATACGGCGGCGGCGAGCAGGGAACGGGCAAGGCGTCGGGACACGGTCGGGTTCCGATGGACGGGTGGTTCCCCGATCTTCGCCGCTGCGGCCTTCAAGCGGTATCGGACAGACGTCATGGACGTTGATCCTTGGGCGGAAAAATCCACCGGATTCCGCGCAAAAACCGCCCCGAAAGGAGTGAATTCGGGTTCACCGAAACACTTTCAGCAGCAACCATCCTTGTGCCGCAAGCAATTGCGCTGGATGCAGCGGAAACCGATAGAAAATCCGTCGCGAGGGTTGACACCGCCGAAATGGCTGTGTTTCTCTCGATCACATGTTGCATCACAACACGCCACCGCGAACCCACATCGAAGCCGCCGACACCGGCGCCGCCTCGCTGCGTTCGATTCTTGTGCTCGTACTTATTACCCAACCAACAGGTGCGGGACGAGCCAGCGTGTAAGCAACACACACACCGGAACTCTTCAAAAACCCGCACCCGCCCCGGTGCGGGTTTTTTCATTTCAGAACCTGGTTTCAGACGCAACCACCATGACCAACGCTCATCGCACAACCCGGACCTGCACCACCACGCCTTGTGGTGGCTGTGCCTGTGCGATGCGCGGCGCCTCCTCCACCGCTTTCCCCTGACCGGCCGGCACGTCACCTCGACGACCGGCCGTTCTTTTTTCTTCCCACCGCAAGGAACCTCCCCCATGAGCACCAACGACCTGCCCCAGACCAAGATCGCCGTCATCGGCTACGGCAGCCAGGGCCGCGCCCACGCACTGAACCTGCGCGAATCCGGCTTCGACGTGGTGGTAGGCCTGCGTCCGGGTGGGCCGACCGAAGCCAAGGCGCAGGCCGATGGCTTCACCGTGATCGCGCCCGCCGAGGCCGTGAAGGACGCCGACCTGGTTGCCGTGCTGACCCCGGACATGGTGCAGAAGAAGCTCTACAACGACGTGCTGGCGCCGAACATGAAACAGGGGGCGTGCCTGCTGTTCGCGCATGGCCTGAACGTGCATTACGGGATGATCGAGCCGCGTGCCGACCTGGACGTGGTGCTGGTCGCGCCGAAGGGCCCCGGCGCGCTGGTGCGCCGTGAGTACGAGATCGGCCGTGGCGTGCCGTGCATCTGGGCGGTCTACCAGGACATCAGCGGCAAGGCCGCGCAGCATGCGCAGGCCTATGCCGCCGGCCTCGGCGGTGCGCGCGCCAACCTGATCCAGACCACCTTCAAGGAAGAAACCGAAACCGATCTGTTCGGTGAGCAGGCGGTGCTGTGCGGCGGTGCCTCGGCGCTGGTGCAGGCCGGATTCGAGACCCTGGTCGAAGCCGGCTACCAGCCGGAGATCGCCTATTACGAAGTGCTGCACGAACTGAAGCTGATCGTGGACCTGTTCTATGAAGGCGGTATCTCGCGCATGTTGGAGTTCATCTCCGAGACCGCGCAGTACGGCGACTACGTCAGCGGCCCGCGCGTGATCGATGCCGGCACCAAGGAACGCATGAAGGAGGTGCTGAAGGACATCCAGGACGGCACCTTCACCAAGAACTGGGTGGCCGAGTACGAAGCGGGCCTGCCGAACTACAACAGGTTCAAGCAGGCCGACCTGGAGCACCCGATCGAGAAGGTGGGCAAGGAACTGCGCGCCAAGATGGTCTGGTTGCAAGGACAGGCTGCGTAACCACGCGGCCCTCCCCCACCCGCTTTGCAAGGTTCCCCCATGAACTCTTCGACACATCGCAGCGCGCCGCCCAACGGCGCGCGCTGGCTGACCCAGGCGCTGGAGGCCGAAGGCGTCCGCACGCTGTTCGGCTATCCCGGTGGCACCATCATGCCGTTCTACGACGCGCTGGTGGATTCGTCGCTGAAGCACATCCTGGTACGCCATGAGCAGGGCGCGGCCCTGGCCGCCAACGGCTTCGCCCGCGCCAGCAACCAGGTGGGCGTCTGCGTGGCCACCTCCGGCCCGGGCGCCTCGAACCTGGTCACCGGCATTGCCGATGCGATGCTGGATTCGGTACCGATGGTCTGCATCACCGGCCAGGTCGGCACGCCGCTGCTGGGCACCGACGCCTTCCAGGAACTGGATGTGTTCGGCCTGACGATGCCGATCGTCAAGCACAGCTGGCTGGTGCGTAGCGTCGATGACCTGCCGCGCGTGGTGGCCGATGCGTTCCGCATTGCCCGTGAGGGTCGCCCCGGCCCGGTGCTGATCGACCTGCCCAAGGATGTGCAACTGGCCGATGCCAGCCATCTGCCGGCGCATGTGCCCAGCAGCGTCGAACCGCCGCCGGCGCCGGCCGAGGCCGCCATCGCCGAGGCCATCGCCGCGCTGGCGGCGGCCGAAAAGCCGGTGGTCTACGCAGGTGGCGGCATCGCCCTGGGTGATGCCGTGCAGGACCTGCGCGACTTCGTCGAGGCCAGTGCCATCCCCACCGTGATGACCCTGCGCGGCCTCGGTGCACTGCCGGCCCACCATCCGCAGTCGCTGGGCATGCTGGGCATGCACGGCACCCGCGCCGCCAACATGGCGGTGCAGGAAAGCGACCTGCTGCTGGTGCTGGGCGCGCGCTTCGACGACCGCGCGACCGGCAAGCTGGCCGAGTTCGCGCCATTCGCCCGCGTCGTCCACATCGATGCGGACGCCTACGAGATCTCCAAGCTGCGCACTGCCGACATCGCCGTGCCTGGCAACGTCGGTCACGCCATCCGTGCCCTGCGTGCGGCCTTCCCCTCCCCCAGGGCCCACCAGGACGCGTGGCGCAAGCGCTGTGCGCAGCACCGCGATCGCTTCGCGGCCCGCTACGACGCACCGGGCCAGCACATCTACGCCCCGGCGCTGCTGAAGCGACTGAGCGAGCTGGCCCCGGCCGATGCGGTGATCGCCTGCGATGTCGGCCAGCACCAGATGTGGGTGGCCCAGCACTGCCGCTTCAACCACCCCCGCAACCACCTGACCAGTGGCGCACTGGGCACGATGGGCTTCGGCCTGCCAGCGGCGATGGGTGCGCAGTTCGCCTGCCCGGAGCGCACCGTGGTACTGGTGTCCGGCGACGGCAGCTTCATGATGAACGTGCAGGAGCTGGCGACCATCGCCCGCTGCCGCCTGCCGGTGAAGATCATGCTGCTGGACAACAGTTCGCTGGGCATGGTGCGGCAGTGGCAGGAACTGTTCTTCGCCGAGCGTTACAGCGAGATCGACCTGTCCGACAACCCGGACTTCGTAGCCCTGGCGCAGGTGTTCGGCATTGCCGCCACCCGCATCGACAACCGCGACGACGTGGAAGGCGGCCTGGCCGCGCTGCTGGCCGAGCCCGGCCCGGCGCTGCTGCACGTGGCCATCGATGCACGCGCCAACGTGTGGCCGCTGGTGCCGCCGAACACCGCCAACAGCACGATGCTGGAAAGCAATCCCACCCACGCCCGCCAGGAGACCCCCAATGCAATACCGGCTTGACCTGGTGCTGCACCCGGCCGAAGGCGCGCTGCTGCGCGTGATCGGCATGGCCGAACGCCGCGGCTTTGCGCCGCGTGCGATCAGCGGTGCGCCGGTGGCCGCCGACGATGGCCGCTGGCACCTGCAGCTGGTCGTCGATGGCCAGCGCCCGGCGGAAACGCTGTGCCGGCAGATCGAGAAGATCTACGACTGCGTGTCCGTGCAGGTCACCGCCGTGGAAGGAGTATCGCCATGAACACCCGTACCGTAGCGACCACGGTGCCGGTACGGAGGCGTCTTCTTCGCCGCCCGTGCCCGCATGCGGCGGTCGCCCGCACCGCGCTGGTGGCCCATGCCGGCCGCTGACACCAGCCAGGAAAGCGATGTCGGCGACGTAAGCGTCGCCGACGTCCTGGCAGCGCAGGCCCGCCTGCGCCGCTTCCTGCCGCCCACCCCGCTGCACCACGCCGAACGCTTCGGTACCTGGCTGAAGCTGGAGAACCTGCAGCGCACCGGTTCCTACAAGGTGCGCGGCGCATTGAATGCACTGCTGGCCGGCCGCGAACGCGGCGACACCCGGCCGGTGATCTGCGCCTCGGCCGGCAACCACGCCCAGGGCGTGGCCTGGGCCGCCTATCGCCTGGATGTGCCGGCCATCACTGTGATGCCGCATGGTGCACCCGCCACCAAGATCGCCGGCGTCGCCCACTGGGGCGCGACCGTGCGCCAGCACGGCAACAGCTATGACGAAGCCTACGCCTTCGCGGTCGAACTGGCACAACGCCACGGCTACCGCTTCCTGTCCGCGTTCGACGATGCCGACGTGATCGCCGGCCAGGGCACGGTCGGCATCGAGCTGGCCGCGCATGCCCCGGACGTGGTGATCGTGCCGATCGGTGGCGGTGGCCTGGCTTCCGGCGTGGCCCTGGCGCTGAAATCACAGGGCGTGCGCGTGGTCGGCGCGCAGGTGGAAGGCGTTGATTCGATGGCACGCGCGATCCGCGGCGACGTGCGCGAGATCGCACCCGTCGCCTCGCTGGCCGACGGCGTGCGGGTGAAGATCCCCGGCTTCCTGACCCGTCGCCTGTGCACCTCGCTGCTGGACGATGTGGTGATCGTGCGCGAAGCCGAACTGCGCGAAACCCTGGTCCGGCTGGCACTGGAAGAACACATCATTGCCGAGGGTGCCGGCGCGCTGGCGCTGGCCGCTGGCCGCCGCGTCGCGGGCCGCCGCAAGTGCGCGGTGGTGTCCGGCGGGAACATCGATGCCGGCGTGCTGGCCGGCCTGCTTACCGACATCCGACCGCGCCCGCCGCGCAAGCCACGGCGACGGCGCAGCGAAACACCCCGCTCGCCCGCCAAGGCCAGCGCGCCGCCCTCCCCCATGCCTTCCCCTTCCCACCTGCAAGCCGCAACGCCCGCTGTCGAGGAGATTTCCCTGTGACCACCATCGAACGAATTACCACCCCGCGCATCCGCATCTTCGACACCACCCTGCGTGACGGCGAGCAGTCCCCCGGCTGCAGCATGAGCCCGCCGCAGAAGCTGGTGATGGCGCGTGCGCTGGACGAACTGGGCGTGGACATCATCGAGACCGGCTTCCCGGCCAGCTCGCAGTCCGACCGCGAAGCGATGGCACTGATCGGCCGCGAACTGCGCCGCCCGAGCCTGACCCTGGCGGTGCTGTCGCGCTGCCTGCAGGCCGACATCGAGACCTCGGCACGCGCACTGGAAGCCGCGGCCAACCCGCGCCTGCATGTGTTCCTGTCGACCAGCCCGCTGCACCGCGAGCACAAGCTGCGCATGACCCGCGAACAGGTACTGGAGTCGGTACGCAAGCACGTATCGCTGGCCCGTTCCTATATCAACGATGTCGAATTCTCGGCCGAGGATGCCACCCGTACCGAGCTGGACTACCTGATCGAAGTCGCGCGCGTGGCGATCGCCGCCGGCGCCACCACCATCAACCTGCCCGACACCGTCGGCTTCACCACGCCGGAAGAAATCCGCGCGATGTTCCAGCAGGTCATCGCCGGCGTCGCAGATGTACCGAACGCGACCAACGTGATCTTCAGCGCGCACTGCCACAATGATCTGGGCCTGGCCGTGGCCAACTCGCTGGCCGCCATCGAAGGCGGCGCGCGCCAGGTCGAGTGCACCATCAACGGCATCGGCGAACGCGCCGGCAACTGTTCGCTGGAAGAGATCGCGATGGTGCTGAAGGTGCGCCAGGCCTTCTACGAGCAGGACAGTTCGATCAACACCCCGCGCATCGTCGGTACCTCGCAGCTGCTGCAGCGCCTGGTCGGCATGCCGGTGCAGCGCAACAAGGCCATCGTCGGCGCCAATGCGTTCGCCCACGAATCGGGCATCCACCAGCACGGCATGCTGCGCCACCGCGGCACCTACGAAATCATGCGCCCGGAAGACGTGGGCTGGGAGGATTCGCAGATGGTGCTGGGCCGCCACAGTGGCCGTGCCGCCGTTGAAGCGCGCCTGCGTGCGCTGGGCTTCTGGCTGGAGGAAGACGAACTGAAGCTGGTGTTCGAGCAGTTCAAGGGCCTGTGCGAACAGCAGCGCGTGGTCACCGATGCCGATCTGCAGACGCTGATGCAGGGTGGTTCCAACGCACAGGGCTACCGCCTGGCCTCGATGACCATCAGCGATGTCGGCAGCCGCGCCAACGCACTGGTCGAACTGTCCGACCCGGACGGCAACCGCGTGGCCGAGACCGCGCAGGGCGACGGCCCGGTCGATGCGCTGTTCGGCGCACTGTCGGCCGCCACCGGCGTGCAGCTGATGCTGGACAGTTACCACGTGCACAGCGTCGGCATCGGCGCCGATGCGCGCGGCGAAGCCAATCTGAGCGTACGCCACGAGGGTGTGGAGTACGACGGCACCGGCACCAGCAAGGACATCATCGAAGCCTCCGCGCTGGCCTGGCTGGATGTGGCCAACCGCCTGCTGCGCCAGCGCCAGGCTGCCGCCCACAGCAACACCGACGTTGCCACCGCCGCCACCGCCTGAGGACCCCGCCATGAGCGCCTTCGACATCCCCACCCCGGCCAGCGCCGCTGGCCAGCAGTGGAACGCCCAGGACTATGCGATCGATGCCGGCTTCGTGCCGCTGCTCGGCGGCGCGGTATCGCGCCTGCTCGACCCGCGCGCCGGTGAGCGCATCCTCGACCTGGGCTGTGGCGATGGCGTACTCAGTACCGAGCTGGCGCTGAGCGGCGCACGCATCCACGGTGTGGATGCTTCGCCGGAACTGGTGGTCGCCGCCCGCGCACGCGGTGTCGACGCGCAGGTGATGGACGGCCACGCGCTGTCGTTCGACAGCGAGTTCGATGCAGTGTTCAGCAATGCCGCACTGCATTGGATGACGACTCCGGACCGCGTGCTGGAAGGCGTGCGCCGCGCCCTGCGCCCCGGCGGCCGCTTTGTCGCCGAATTCGGTGGCCACGGAAACGTGGCCACGATCATCGCGGCGGTACAGGCCGCGCGTGTGGCCCACGGCCATGGCGCCAGCACCTTCCAGTGGTATTTCCCGACGGCCGATGCCTACGCCGACCGCCTGCGCCAGCATGGCTTCCAGGTGCAACTGATCGAGTGCACGCCGCGCCCGACCGCACTGCCGACCGGCGTGGCCGGCTGGCTGCGGGTCTTCGCCGCACCACTGCTGGACGACCTGCCGGCCGAGGCGCGCGCCACCGTGCGCGAGGCCGCCACCGCGTTGCTGGCCGAGCTGCCGCGCAATGCCGCCGGCCAGCCGCTGGCCGACTACGTGCGCCTGCGCGTGCTCGCCCGCCGTCGCTGACTTGACCGTTCCGTTTTCTTTACTGATGTTCGCTCTTTCGTACTTCTGCCAGGCATACGCATGACTTCCGCACCCCGCACCCTGTACGACAAACTGTGGGACGCCCACGTGGTGGTTCCCGAATCCGACAGCGCCCCCGCCGTGCTGTACATCGACCTGCACCTGATCCACGAGGTGACCTCACCGCAGGCGTTCACCGAACTGCGCGAGCGCGGCCTGTCGCCGCGCCGCCCGGACCGCACCAAGGCGACGATGGACCACTCCACGCCAACCCTGCCGCCTGCCGCCGACGGCACGCTTCCCTACGCCAGCGCTGCGTCCGAAGCTCAGGTCGCCACCCTGGCACGCAACTGCGCCGAACACGGCATCGAACTGTTCGACATGGCCTCGGACAATCGCGGCATCGTCCACGTGATCGCGCCGGAACAAGGCTTCACCCAGCCCGGCATGACCATCGTCTGCGGCGACAGCCACACCTCCACCCACGGTGCGTTCGGTTCGCTGGCCTTCGGCATCGGCACCAGTGAAGTCGGCCACGTGCTGGCCACGCAGTGCCTGCTGCAGCGCAAGGCGAAGACCTTCGCGATCACCGTCGATGGCCCGCTGGCGCCCGGCGTCGGCGCCAAGGACGTGGTCCTGCACATCATCGGCGTGATCGGCGTCAACGGCGGCACCGGCCACGTCATCGAGTTCCGTGGCAGCACCATCGAAGCGATGGACATGGAACAGCGCATGACCCTGTGCAACATGTCGATCGAGGCGGGTGCGCGTGCCGGCATGGTGGCGCCGGACCAGGTCACCTTCGACTTCGTCGCTGCTACCCCGCGCGGCCCCAAGGGTGCCGACTTCGACGCGGCCGTCGCACGCTGGCAGCAGCTGCGCAGCGATGACGGCGCGCGCTTTGACAGCGAAGTGCACATCGACGCCGCCGACATCCGCCCGACCCTGACCTGGGGCACGCATCCGGGCACCGCCATCGCGGTGGATGCACCGATCCCCGCCGCCAACGATGCCGCCGCACAGAAGGGTCTGGACTACATGCATTTCCAGGCCGGCAAGGCGTTGGCGGGCACGCCGGTGGACGTGGTGTTCGTCGGCTCGTGCACCAATGGCCGCCTGAGCGACATGCGCGAGGTGGCGCAGGTGCTGCGCGGTCGTCGCGTCGCTGACCGGGTGCGCATGCTGGTGGTGCCGGGCTCGGAGATCGTCAAGCGCGAGGCCGAGGCCGAAGGCATCCACGAGATCGTGCGCGCGGCCGGTGCCGAGTGGCGCGAGCCGGGCTGCTCGATGTGCATCGCCATGAACGGCGATCTGGTCGCGCCCGGGCAGCTGGCCGTCAGCACCAGCAACCGCAATTTCGAAGGCCGCCAGGGTCCTGGTTCGCGCACGCTGCTGGCCTCGCCGATGAGCGCGGCGTGGGCCGCGGTGAACGGGCACGTCGCCGATACCCGCGAACTGTTCGCACAGGAGGTGGCGTGATGGCCGGTTTCCGTACCCTGACCTCGGCCAGCGTGGTGCTGCGCCAGACCAACATCGACACCGACCAGATCATTCCGGCGCGGTTCCTGTCCACCACCGAACGCGCCGGCCTGGGCCGCAACGCGTTCAACGACTGGCGCTGGCAGGCCGACGGTTCGCCGGTGGCCGACTTCGCCTTCAACCAGCCGCACAACGCCGGCCGCAGCATCCTGCTGGCGGGCCGCAACTTCGGCTGCGGCTCGTCGCGCGAGCATGCACCGTGGGCACTGACCGACCTGGGCCTGCGCGCCATCGTCAGCAGCGAGATCGCCGACATCTTCCGCGGCAACTCGCTGAAGAACGGCCTGCTGCCGATCGTGCTGGACGAAGCCGACGTGCAGGCGCTGATGCAGCGCCCGGACGACGAGCTGACCATCGACGTGGCCGCGCGTGAGCTGCGCACGCCCGATGGGCGCGTCTATTCCTTCCCGCTGGATGGCTTCTCGCAGACCTGCCTGCTGGAAGGCGTCGACCAGTTGGGGTATCTGTTGGGCCGTGTCCCTGAAATCGAACGCTACGAGAGTGAGCATGCACGCTGAAATTGTTGTCCTGCCCGGTGATGGCATCGGCCCGGAAGTGGCCGCCGCGGCAGTCGCCGTCCTGAAGTCTGTCGCCACACGCTTCAACCACACCTTCACCTTCAGCGAGCACGACATCGGTGGCATCGCCATCGACCGCCACGGCGAGCCGCTGCCGGCCTCTACGTTGACTGCCTGCCAAGCCGCCAACGCGGTGCTGCTGGGTGCGGTCGGCGGCCCGAAGTGGTCCGATCCCAATGCCAAGGTGCGCCCGGAACAGGGCCTGCTGGCGATCCGCAAGGCGCTGGGCCTGTATGCCAACCTGCGCCCGGTGCGTACCCACGAAGCCGCACTGCACGCCTCGCCGATCAAGGCCGAGCTGCTGCAGGGCGTGGACTTCGTGGTGGTACGCGAACTGACCGGCGGCATCTACTTCGGCGACAAGACCCGCGACGCCGACAGCGCCAGCGACCTGTGCCGCTACACCGTGGCCGAGATCGAACGCGTGCTGCGCAGTGCCTTCCGCCTGGCCCGGCAGCGCCGCGGCAAGGTCACCTCGGTGGACAAGGCCAACGTGCTGGAGACCTCGCGCCTGTGGCGTGACGTGGCCGCGCGCATCGGCCGCGAGGAATTCCCGGACGTTGCACTGGAGCACCAGCTGGTCGATTCCATGGCCATGCATCTGCTGGCCAAGCCGCGCGAGTACGACGTGATCGTCACCGAGAACATGTTCGGCGACATCCTCACCGACGAAGCCTCGATGCTGGCCGGCTCGCTGGGCCTGCTGCCGTCGGCCTCGCTGGGCGAGCCGGGCGCGGTCGGCATCTACGAACCGATCCATGGTTCGGCCCCGGATATCGCTGGCAAGGGCATCGCCAATCCGTACGCGACGATCTTCAGCGCCGCGATGCTGCTGCGCCATTCGCTGGGTTTGGAAACGGAAGCCGCTGCGGTGGAAGCCGCCGTGCACGCCGTGCTGGACGACGGCGTGTTCACCGCCGATCTGGCCGCCAAGGGCCAGGCGGTGAGCACGGCAGCCGCCACCGACGCAGTGCTGGCCAAACTCAACTGATCCGATAGCGCCACGCCATGCGTGGCGCCTCTCCCTCCGGACATTGCGGGCAGCCACCCATGGGGTGGCTACATTATTTGGTGGTGTACCCACCATTGACCAGGATGGTCTGCCCGGTCATCCACCAGCCATCGGTCACCAGGAAGCGGATCCACGGCACGATGTCGGCGATGTCGGTCAGGCCGGTGCGGGTGAACGCCGAGAGCGCGGCCGCGGTCTTGTGGTACGCCTGCGCATCGGCACTCTCGGCCGGGTAGAAGAACGGCGTGTCCATCGGGCCCGGCCCGATCGCAGTCACCGAGATGCCGCGCTCACCGAACTCCTTGGACGCCGCGCGGGTGAAATGCTCAACCGGCGCCTTGGTGCCGGCATAGCTGGAATAGAACGGCGTGAACGCACCCAGCAGTGAGGTGACCAGAGTGCAGACGCGGCCACCGTCGTTGACGTGGCGTCCAGCCTCCTTGAGAAAGAAGAACGCGGCCTTGGCGTTGACCGCGCTCATCTCGTCGTACTCGGCTTCGCTGATCTCCAGCAGCGGCTTCTTCAGCACCTTGCCGACCGTATTGATGGCGATGTCGGGACGGCCGACTGCGGCCACGGCATCGGCGAACAAGCGCTCCATCGCTGCCGCCGACGTCAGGTCGCCCTGCAGGGCAACGGCCTTGCTGCCAGCGGCCTGTACGGCGGCCACGGTCGCCTCTGCATCGGCCTGGGTGGCGGCGCTGTTGTAGTGGATGACGATGGCTTTGGCGCCCTGGCTGGCGAAGTCGCGGGCGATCAGTCCGCCCAGGTTTTTGGCGCCACCGGCGATCAGCACGGTCTTGCCCTTGAGGGAATGGTCGGTCATGGCCTCGGTCTCGGAAGTGGGCTGTCCGGGGTGGCAACCCTGCCCTGACGACGATATCGTGCAGAAAATGCGGATAAAGCCCGCCGCATTGACTTAACCTTCCAGAGCCAGCGAACAATGGACCGGATCGATCGCTTCCGCATCTTCACCCGGGTGGTGGAGTGCGCCAGCTTCACCCGCGCCGCCGACCAGCTCGGCCTGCCCCGCTCCACCGTCTCGGCAGCCATTGCGGAGCTGGAGCAGCGTCTCGGTACCCGCCTGCTGCAGCGCTCGACCCGACGGGTGTCCACCACCCACGACGGCGACGTGTTCCATGCCCGCTGCCTGCGCCTGATCGCCGAGGTTGAAGACGCCGAATCGCTGTTCCGGCAGGACGATGCGCAGCCGGTGGGCCAGCTGAAGATCGACGTGCCAAGTCGCATCGGCCGCCGCATCATCGCCCCGGCGCTGCCCGACTTCTTCGCGCGCCATCCGCAGGTGGAAGTCGACCTGGGCATGACCGACCGCGCGGTGAACCTGATCGAAGACGGTTGCGATGCGGTGTTGCGTGTCGGGCAGCTGGGCGATTCCAGTCTGGTGGCGCGCACGCTTGGCCAGCTCGACTTCGTCAACGTCGCCGCGCCGGCGTACCTGCGTGAACACGGCGTGCCGCAGCAGCCTGCCGACCTGCAGCAGCATCGTGCGGTGAACTATGCATCGCCGACCACGGCACGGGTGGAACCGTGGGAGTGGCAGGAGGGCGCGCAGCTGCGCACATTGCCGATGCCCGGCTGGGTGCGGGTGAACAGTGCGGAAGCGTCGATCGCGTGCTGCGTGGCCGGCCTGGGGTTGCTGCAGATTCCGCGTTACGACGTGCAGGCGGAACTGCAATCCGGCGAACTGGTGGAAGTGATGCCGCAGTACGTGGCGCAGCCGTTGCCGGTGACCCTGCTGCAGCCGCATCGGCAACACCGCGCGCAACGCGTGCAGGTATTCATCGAATGGCTGCTGCCGGTGCTGCGGAGCGGCCTGCAGCTACAGTAGATCCACGCCATGCGTGGATGCGTGCCGCAGTGCCAACCAAGGTTGGCACCTACCAGGGCAAAGACCAGCTGCTGTAGATCCACACCATGCGTGGATGCATGCGTCAGTGCCAACCAAGGTTGGCACCTACCAGGGCGGTGGCCGCAGAATCCGGGGCATTACGCCCCGGATTCGTCCGGCTTCACCCGGAACCATGCCGCATACAGCGCTGGCAGGAACACCAGGGTCAGCACCGTGCCGACGATCAGGCCGCCCATGATCGAGATCGCCATCGAGCCATAGAACGCGCTGCGCGACAGCGGAATCATCGCCAGCACGGCCGCCAGCGCGGTCAGAACGATCGGGCGGAAGCGGCGCACCGTGGCGTCGATGATCGAATGCCAACGGTCATGCCCGGCATCGATGTCCTGCTGGATCTGGTCGATCAGGATCACCGAGTTGCGCATGATCATGCCGGCCAGTGCGATCGTGCCCAGCAGTGCCACGAAGCCGAACGGCGCGCGGAACAGCAGCAGGAACAACGTCGCACCGATGATGCCCAGCGGCGCGGTCACCAGCACCATCGCCGCGCGCGAGAAGCTGCGCAGCTGCAGCATCAGCAGCGTGGCCACCACCACCAGGAACAGCGGCATGCCGGCCTTGATCGAGTTCTGGCCACGTGCCGAATCCTCCACGGTACCGCCGGTTTCCAGCAGGTAGCCGCTGGGCAGCTCGGCACGGATGCCGTCCAGCGTTGGCAGGATCTGGTGCACCACATCCAACGGCTGCATGCCATCGCTGATGTCGGCGCGCACGGTCACCGTCGGCAGGCGGTTGCGGTGCCAGATGATGCCGTCCTCGAAGCCGTACTCCATCGTCGCCACCTGCGACAGCGTGATGCTGCCGCCGTTGGCGGTCGGCATCGACAGGCTCGACAGCAGCTCCAGCTGGTTGCGCTCGTCGGCCGGGCCACGCAGCAGCATCTCGATCTGGCGGTTGCCCTCGCGGTACACGCTCACCGACTGCCCGGCCAGCGAACTGGACAGGAACTGGCTGACCTGGGCACTGCTCACGCCCAGCGCCCGCGCACGCTCCTGGTCGATCACCAGCCGCACCACCTTGCTCGGCTCGCTCCAGTCCAGGTTGACGTTCATCACGTGCGGGTTCTCGCGCACCTTGGCTTCGACCTGGCGCGCGATCGCCTGCACCTTCTCGATGTGCTCGCCGGAAATGCGCATCTGCACCGGATAGCCGACCGGCGGGCCGTTCTCCAGGCGGGTCACGCGCATCTGCACGTCCGGGAACTTCGGAATCACCTCGTGCAGCAGCCAGTCACGTGTGCTTTCGCGCGCCTTGATGTCCTTGGCCAGTACCACGAACTGGGCGAAGTTGGTGGCCGGCAGCTGCTGGTCCAGCGGCAGGTAGAAGCGCGGCGAACCGGTGCCCACGTAGGACACGTAGTTGGCGATGCCCTCGCGGCTGGACAGCAGCTTCTCCAGCTTCTCGGCCTGGGCCTGGGTCGAGCGCAGCGATGCGCCCTCGGCCAGCTCGATGTCCACCATCAGTTCCGGCCGGGTCGAATCCGGGAAGAACTGCTGCGGCACGAAGCGGAACATCATCAGCGAGAACACGAACAGGGCGATGGTCGCGGCAATCACCCACCAGCGGTGGCGCAGGCAGCCATCGAGGAAGCGACGGAAGCTGCGGTAGAACGGGCGCTGGTACGGATCGTGGTCGTGCCCGTGCTGCGGCGGCGCGATCAGGTTGGCCAGCGCCGGATAGCGGTCGGCCCACTGCTGGCGCTTGGCATGCCAGCGCGCGGACACGCTGCCCGGCTTCGGCGGCTGCGGATTGAACAGGTCCGGCAGCATCTTGTCGCCCAGGTACGGGATGAACAGCACCGCCGCGATCCACGACACCACCAGCGCGATGGTCACCACCTGGAACAGCGAACGCGTGTACTCACCGGTGCTCGAGGCCGCCGTAGCGATGGGCAGGAAGCCAGCCGCCGTGATCAGCGTGCCGGTCAGCATCGGGAACGCGGTGGATTCCCAGGCGAAACTGGCCGCGCGCAGGCGGTCGTAACCCTGCTCCATCTTGGTGGCCATCATCTCCACCGCGATGATCGCATCGTCCACCAGCAGGCCCAGCGCCAGCACCAGTGCACCCAGCGAAATCTTGTGCAGGCCGATGTCGAAGTAGTGCATGACGAAGAAGGTCATCGCCAGCACCAGTGGAATGGTCACGCCCACCACCAGGCCGGTGCGCAGGCCCAGCGAGAAGAAACTGACCAGCAGCACGATCACCACTGCTTCGGTCAGCACCTGCACGAACTCGCCGACCGACTCTTCCACCGACTGCGGCTGGTCGGACACCTTGCGCAGCTGCATGCCCGCCGGCAGGGTCTTCTGCAGGCGCTCGAACTCGGCATCGAGATTGGCGCCGAGCTTGAGGATGTCACCGCCATCCTTCATCGCCACTGCCAGGCCGATGGCCTCTTCACCCATGAAGCGCATCTTCGGCGACGCCGGATCGGCGAAGCCACGCTTGACCTCGGCGATGTCGCCCAGGTGCACGGTGCGGTCACCGGCGCGGATCGGGAACTGGCGGATCGCTTCGATGTCGTTGAACTGGCCGGTCACGCGCAGCTGCACGCGGTCGGTGGCGGTCTCGAAGAAGCTGGTGCCGGTGACCGCATTCTGGTCGGCCAGCGCCTGCTGTACCTGCTGCATCGACACACCCAGCGTGGCCAGGCGGGTGTTGGACAGCTCGATCCACACCTTCTCGTCCTGCAGGCCGACCAGGTCGATCTTGCCGACATCGGGCACGCGCTGCAGTTCCAGCTGGATGCGGTCGGCGTAGTCGCGCATCACCGCGTAGTCGAAGCCCTTGCCGGTCAACGCATAGATGTTGCCGTAGGTGTCGCCGAACTCATCGTTGAAGAACGGACCGACGATCTCGCGCGGCAGCGTCGCACGGATGTCGCCCACGCGCTTGCGCACCTGGTACCACAGGTCCGGGATCTGCCTGGAACGCAGGCTGTCGCGGGCCATGAAGATGACCTGCGATTCGCCGGGGCGCGAATAGGAGCGGATGAACTCGTACTCGCCGGTGTTCATCAGCGCCTTCTCGATCGGCTCGGTCACCTGCCGCGAGACCTGTTCAGCGGTGGCGCCCGGCCACAGCGTGCGCACCACCATCGCCTTGAAGGTGAATGGTGGATCCTCGGACTGGCCCAGGTGCTTGTACGACCACGCGCCGATCAGCGCGAAGGCCAGCATCGCGAACAGCACCAGCGGGCGGTTGGCCAGCGCCCACTCGGAAAGATTGAAGCGGCGCACCGGCTTACTCCTTGGCCTTGGCGGCAGCGGCCGGCTTCAGCACCGGGCGGTTCTGCCGGTCCACGGCGATCACCGGCTGGCCCGCCCGCAGCAGGTGGCCACCGGCGGCAACCACCCAGTCACCCGCGTTCACGCCGGACAGCACCGGCACGGTCTCGCTGCCAAACGCACCGGTGGTGACCGAGGCGGCCTTCAGCGTGCTGTTGGCCGGATCGACCACCCACACGCTGGCGGCACCGTTGGCACCGCGCTGCAGCGCGCCCAGCGGCAGCTGCAGGGTACCGTGGCGACCGGCGCTGCTGTAGACGCGTGCGCTCTGGCCCAGTTCGACATCGGCCAGCGCATCGGCGGCCAGGCTGACGCGGGTGGCATAGGTGCGTGCCTGCGGATCGGCGGCGGCGGCGATCTCGCGGATCGTACCGGGCAGGCGCTGGCCCGGGCGGTTCCACAGTTCCACCTCGACCGGCTGGCCGACCGCGTAGTCGCGGATGGTCGCCTCGGGCAGGTCGATCAGCACTTCGCGGCCGCCATCGGCGGCCAGGTTGAAGATGGTCTGGCCGGCGGACACCACCTGCCCGGCTTCGGCCTCGCGGCTGGCGATCACGCCATCGGCCGGCGCGCGCAGCTGCGCGTAGTCAGCCTGGTTGCGCAGCACATCGAGGTTGGCGCGGGCCGCATTGGCCTGGCCCTGCGCGGCCTTGAACGCCGCGGACTGCTGGTCCAGCTGCGAGCGGCTGACCAGTTGCTGGTCGGCCAGCACCTGGTAGCGCTTCAGGTCATCGCGGGCACGCACCAGGTCGGCCTCGGCCGCAGCCAGCTGCGCCTGTGAGGCACGGGCCTGCAGCGCGAAGTCAGCCACGTCCAGTTCGGCCAGCACGTCGCCCTTCTTCACCCGCTGGCCGGCATCGACGTGGCGCTTGACCAGGTTGCCTCCGACGCGGAACGACAGCGGGCTTTCCTGACGGGCACGCACCGTGCCCGGGAATGCCGCCGGCGCCTGTCCGGCCTGTTCGCCGGGGTGAACCACCAGTACCGGCACGGCCGCCTGCGGCGCCTGTTCCTGTCCCGAACAGGCTGCCAGCGCAGCCACCCACACCATACCGCCCATCCAGCGCACGATCTTCATCGGTCAACGTCCTGAAAACGCAGGGTTGCAACAAGGGGGAGCCGCGACTGCCGGCCCAATTTAATAAACCGGCCGGTATAGTATAAATATCGAACCGCTTGGTCTAGTATTGTTGCGATGAGTTCTTCCACTTCCCGCAAGCCGTCGGCCAAGCCCGCTGCCAAGGCCGCCGGACCCGGGCGCCCCAAGGATCTGGGCAAGCGCGCGGCGATCCTCGAAGCAGCCAAGGTACTGTTCATCGAACAGGGGTATACCGGCGTGAGCATGGACGCCATTGCCGCCCAGGCCGGCGTCTCGAAGCTGACCGTGTACAGCCACTTCGGCGACAAGGAGACCCTGTTCTCCGAGGCCGTGCAGTCAAAGTGCGTTGAAATGCTGCCCGATGCCCTGTTCGTGGCCGACGCGGACGGCCCGCTGCGCGACCAGCTGATCGGCATCGGCCTGGCCTTCTTCGAACTGATCACTTCCGATGCGGCGATCTCGATCCAGCGCATGATGATGGCGCCGGAGACCGACGAACGCCTGCGCGAGCTGTTCTGGAAGGCAGGACCGGAACGTACCTGCGAGGCCCTGGCTGACTTCCTGCGGGCACGCGCCGAGCGCGGCGAGCTGGAAATCACCGACTATTCGCTGGCTGGCGAGCAGTTCCTGACCCTGGTCAAGGGCGAAGTGCACATGCATATGATGTGCGGCATGCCACTGTCACCGGTGGAGTGCGACCCTCTTGCCCACGTGACCGCCAGCATCGACTTCTTCCTGCGCGCCTATGCGCCGCGAGGGGCCGGGACGGCTGAATAACCAAAACTGAACGAACCGGAGGTCGCGATGACTTCCGGCACTGCGACCCCGGCCACCCGGCAGCTGATGCTCTGGGCGCGCCGCCGGCCTCCGGCACCGGTAAAATGGCCGGCCCACTGCGCTGGATTTGAACCTCATGACGATTGATTACGCCCACGCCCGCGAACTGATGGTGGAACAGCAGATCCGTCCCTGGGACGTGCTGGACATCAAGGTGCTCGACGTCCTGGCCCGCCTGCCGCGCGAGGCTTTTGTCGCCGATGCACACCGGGCGCTGGCCTACGCCGATGTCGAACTGCCGATCGGCCACGGCCAGAAGATGATGAAGCCGGTCATCGAGGGCCGTACCCTGCAGGCACTGGATCTGCAGCCGGGTGACGAAGTGCTGGAAATCGGCACCGGCAGCGGCTTCCTGTCCGCCTGCATCGGCGCGCTGGCGCGCGACGTGCTGAGCCTGGAGATCGACCCGGAGCTGGCCGCCGCCGCGCGTGCCCGCCTGGACGCCTCCGGCCTGGGCACCAACGTCCGCGTGGAAGTGGCTGACGCCCTGTCCTGGCAGACCGAACGCCGCTTTGACGTGATCTGTGTCACTGGTGCGGTCGACGTGGTGCCGTCACAGTTCGCCTCGTGGCTGCGTCCGGGTGGTCGCCTGTTCGTGATCCACGGCCGCTCGCCGGCGATGGAGGCCCTGCTGGTCAAGGCCGACGGCAGCACCGAGTCCCTGTTCGAGACCGATATCGATTACCTGCGTGGTGCCGCCCCGGCCCCCCAGTTCCACCTCTGAGTCCAAGGAAGCCGCAATGATCCGCCGATCCCTCGCTGTTGCGCTGGCCACTGCCCTGCTGCCGTTGTCTGCCCATGCCGCCGACCTGCTGCAGGTCTACGAAATGGCACGCAACGGCGATCCGCAGCTGTCCGCCGCCGAATCGACCCGGCTGGTCGACAAGGAAGGCGCCGTGCAGGCGCGCGCCGCCCTGCTGCCGCAGATCAACGGCCAGGCCACGCTGAACCGCACGCGCAGCGAGCCGAACGCCGACATCAACTCCGGCTCGTTCACCAACAAGCGCCGCAATTACACGATCGATGGCAGCCAGACGCTGTTCAACTGGACCCAGATCAACAACCTGCGTTCGCAGCGTGAGCTGAGCAAGGCGGCGGACTTCACCCTCGAATCTGCCAACGACAGCCTGATCGTGCGCACCTCGGCGGCCTACTTCAACGTGCTGGTGGCGATCGAATCGCTGAACGCCGCACAGACCAATGAAGCGGCTGCGAAGAAGCAGTTCGACTTCGCCGACAAGCGCCTGGAAGTGGGCCTGGCGCCGATCACCGACGTGCACGAAGCACGCGCCCAGTACGACCAGGCGCGCGCCAACACCATCGTTGCGCAGAACACCCTGGCCGATAACTACCAGGCGCTGACCGAACTGACCGGCCAGCCGGTGACCAACCTGCGTGGGCTGCCGGCCGACTTCCGTCCGGAAGTGCCGGCCAACCGTGGCAACATCGACGAGCTGGTGCACCAGGCCACCACCCAGAATCCGGCGCTGAAGGCGCAGGAACTGAAGGTGAGCGCCGCCGAAGCCGGCGTGCAGGCCGCGCGTGGTGGCCACTACCCGACCCTGTCGCTGGGCGGCAGCTGGGGCAAGACCGCGACCTGGGGCGACAGCACCGGCTCCGGCTCGCTGTCCCCCGACGCCCGCACCAACAGCATCGGCCTGACCCTGAACGTGCCGATCTTCGCCGGCGGCGCTACCCAGTCCGGCGTGCGCCAGGCGCTGGCCCAGCGTGACATTGCCCAGGACGGCTACGAGCAGCAGAAGCGTGCCCTGGACCGCAACACCCGCAATGCGTACCAGACCCTGGTACAGGGCATCAGCGAAGTGGAAGCCCGCCGCCTGGCGGTGGTCTCGGCACAGAGCGCCTATGACGCCTCGCAGGTCGGCCTGGAAGTCGGCACCCGTACCGTGCTGGACGTGATCCAGAACCAGCGCATCCTGTTCTCGGCGCAGCTGGACTACGCCCAGGCCCGTTACACCTTCCTGCAGAACCGCCTGCTGCTGAGCCAGTCGCTGGGTGCGCTGGACGTGGCCGAGCTGCAGGACGTCAACCGCCTGCTGACCCAGGACGCGGGCAACCCGGCAACCACCACGCACTGAGTCGTCAGCCTGCCGGTCACGAAGAAGCCATCCGCGAGGGTGGCTTTTTTGTTGGTCGCGCGGACGGAAGCATGCACCCACCGACCGTCAGCCGGGCCAGACCCGCATCCGTTCGACTGCGGCCAGCAGACACAGTGCGATGGCGACGGGAGCCAGCACCGGCAGGGCGCGTGACCGCGGTGCCCGTCCGCGCAGCACGGCCACGCACACGGCCCCCATCACCAACAGGGTTGCCGGACCAGGCAGTACCGGCAGGCTGCCCATGGGCGCCCACAACGCCAGCAATGCCGCCGACAGGACGACGGCAACCGGCACCAGTCTCTCCAGGAACTCCAGGGATCGGTCACCTGCCGTCGGCCACAGCTGCATCGCCACCCGCGCAGCCAACATCAGCAGCACCAGGATGAGCGCCACCAACCCTGCCACTCCGGCCAGCGGCAGCAAGGGCATCGCCCAGTACAACTGCGGGTGATGCTGCAGGGCGACCGACAAAGGCCGCGTGCTGGCCAGGGCCGGAAATTCGACCAGGCCCGCCTGCAACGCGGCCAGTACGATCAGCAGCACCATGGCCAGCAGCACGCACGCCGGCAGCAGCGGCGGCCGTGCCCTCGCCTGCCTGCCGATGCCAGGAAATCCCATCGCCAGGCCAACGGTGGCGAACACACCGTACAGCGGCACGCTCGCCGCCAGTACACCGCCGATCCCGAAGCGATAGGGTGCCGTTGCCGGCGGCAGCCATGGAATCCAGTACGCGTAGTGCACATGGCGGGCTGCCAGCACCAGCAACAGCAGGCCGGCGCCGACCTTCACCGTCAGCAGCACGCAGGCAACCAGCACCACACGGTGTGGCCGCAGCGACCCGACCGCTGCAAGCAACAGCAGGCTGGCAGCAGCCATCAGTTGACCCGGCATCCCGTTGCTGGCCTCGATTCCACAACCAGCCAGCAGAACATGCAGATGGTTGGCGACGGACTGCGCAACGCCAGCGGCAGTCACCACCAGTTCCAGCAGCAGCGCGCCACCGAGCAGAACGGCCGGCACGCCTCCCCAGCAGTCCCGCACCACGCCATGCAGGCCATCGGCAGCGGGCCTTTGCTGGTTCAGAACGTGCAGGCAGTACAGCAGCGGCCCTGTGCCCAGCGCGGCCAGCAGCAGGCTCAGGACGATGGCCGGGCCTGCCTGGGCTGCGGTGTGCTGCCCGACCAGCGCGACCACGCCGCCTCCCAGCAGCAAGGTCAGTGCCACCACCACAAGGCGATCGCCGTACCCGGGCTCATCGATGCCGGGGCTGCTGTCGCTGTCCATCGCAAGTTCCCTTGATATCCGCCCAAGCGCGGTCGACAGCAGACTGACAGCCTGTGCCGGGAGGCGGTATCGGAATACGCGCCATGCGCATCACGATGTGACGGCAGGCACGTTGGCAAGGAAGCTCACGGTCCCGCTACGACAGATTCCAGGTCGCTAAGCAGAATTGACGCGGTCTTTCACGACAGTCACGTCGCGTGCGCCGGCCCTTCGGACTCAGCGGCAAGGCGGCGGCAGGTGCGGTCCGACCAGCGCCAGCGTACGCTGCAGGGCACCGCGTCCGTTGCTGATCAGCGTGCAGCCTGCCCGCGCCATGTCCTCGCGTGCCTGCGGATCTTCGAGCAGGTGCTGCAGCAGTTCGCCGACCGCCTGCACGTCTTCGCCGATCAACAGCGCGCCCGCCTCGCGCATGCGGCGGGAAATCTCCGAGAAGTTGTGCAGGTGCGGGCCCGTCACCGCAGCGGTGCCCATCGCCGCCGGCTCCAGCAGGTTGTGGCCACCGATCGGCTGCAGGCTTCCACCGACAAACGCCACCTGCGCGCAGGCATAGAAAGGCATCAGCTCGCCCAGGGTATCGATGACGAACACATCGGTTCCAACCTCCGGCCACTGCTTCGCGCGCCGGGTTGCCACGTTCCAGCCCTGCTCCCGCGCCAGCGCCTCCACCTTCGGGAAGCGCTCGGGATGCCGGGGCGCCCACAGCAGCAACAGGTCGGGGTGCTGCCGGCGCAGGCGACGATGCAGATCGATCACCGCCTGTTCTTCACCATCATGGGTACTGGCGGCGATCCACACCGGCCGCCGGGCCGGCACGCGGGCATGGAACTGCTCGACGAAGCCCTGCACGTCCGGCGTAGTGATGTCGAACTTCAGGTTGCCCAGCGCCTGCACCTGCTCCGGCGCGGCACCCAGCTGCACGAAACGCTCGGCATCGTCCTGCGACTGAGCGGCTACGCAGGTGACCGTGCGCAGTGCGCGGCGGATCAATGACGCCAGCAGCCGGTAGCCCCGCAGCGAACGCGCCGAGAGGCGCGCGTTGAGGATGTAGACCGGAATGCCACGGTCACGGCAGCCGAACAGCATGTTCGGCCACAGTTCGGTTTCCAGGATCAGCGCCAGGCTGGGCTGGAAGTGGCCGAGGAAGCGGTTGACGCTGCCGGGCACGTCATACGGCAGGTAGACGTGGTCCAGGGCGTCGCCCCACAGCGCACGCACGCGCTCGGAGCCGGTCGGGGTGATGGTGGTGATGACCCAGCGGATGTCCGGGCGCTCCTTGCGCAGCGCGTTCACCAGCGGCGCAGCGGCATTGACTTCGCCCACCGAGACCGCGTGCAGCCAGACCCGCGGTTGGCCGGTGGGCTGCGGATAGGAAGCATAGCGCTCATCCCAGCGCCGGAAGTATTCACGGACCCGGAAGCCGCGCCAGACCAGGTGGTACACGGTGATCGGCAGCAGGATGTAGAGCACGACCGAGTACAGGCCGCGCAGGATCCATTCGACAGGGTCTTTACGCATGCGGCAAGGATACGGGAGCCCCCCGGGAAAGACACGCGGCCGCCTTGGTAGAATGGGCCAATGTCCGATGCCACCACCGCCGTCCGCCCGTCGCTGCGCGATCCCCGCAACTGGCCGATGTTCGCCGCCATGCTGGGCGCCTTCGCCATCGCCCGCCTGCCGTGGATGCTGCAGCGTGCGCTGGGCCGGGGCGTCGGCTGGATCACCTGGCGCCTGCTGGGCAGCCGTCGCCGCGCCGCCGAGGTCAACCTGCAGCTGTGCTTCCCCGAGAAGGACGAGGCCTGGCGCCAGCGCCTGGTGCGCGACAGCTTCGATGCCCTGGGTGTGGGCGTGTTCGAGTGCATCCGCGCCTGGTGGGGCAGCATCGACAGCATCCGCCCGCAGGTGCAGATCGAAGGACTGGAACATCTACGGCAGATGCAGGCGGAAGGTCGTGGCGTGCTGCTGGTGTCCGGCCATTTCATGACCCTGGAAATGTGCGGGCGCCTGCTGTGCGACTACGTTGATCTTTCAGGCATGTACCGCAAGCACAAGAACCCGGTGTACGAGTGGGCGGTGAAGTTCGGCCGCCTGCGCTACGCCAAGGCAATGTTCGCCAATGAGGACATCCGCGCTACCGTGCGCCACCTGAAGAAGGGCGGCTTCCTCTGGTACGCGCCCGACCAGGACATGCGCGGCAAGGACACCGTGTTCGTGCCGTTCTTCGGCCACACCGCTTCGACCATCACCGCCACCCACCAGCTGGCGCGGATGACCGGCTGTGCGGTGATCCCGTATTTCCATCGCCGCGAAGGCGGGAAGTACTTCCTGAAGATCGGCGCGCCACTGGAGAATTTCCCCAGCGACGACGTGGAAGCCGATACCACGCGGGTCAACCAGGCCATCGAAGAGATGGTGCGCGAGGCGCCCGACCAGTACCTCTGGATCCATCGCCGATTCAAGCGGCAGCCGGGTGGCCGGAGCGCTTTCTACAAGTAACGCGGGGAGCGGATTGGCTCTATCCACGCATGGCGTGGATGCGCAGTTACTTCAGCGCCGGCGATTCATCCGCGTCGCGCGCCAGCAGGCTGCCGGCGAACAGCGCGGCCAGCAATACGGTCAGGCCACCCCAGAAGGCCGAATAGAACGCCAGATGGGTGTTCAGCGGGAACACGGTCACCGCCAGCGCCAGCATCGCCGGACGCGCGCGTTCGCGGGCCATTGCCGGCGCGTAGCGCCATGCGCGCCAGGCCTGGGCCACCGCCGCCAGCCACAGCAACAGACCAATCACTCCAGTCTCTGCGAGGATTTCCAGCACGATCTGATGGGCATGAAGCGCCGGGGCATTGCCCCACACGGCCGGCCCTTCCTCCGCCACGCAAGCGGGATAGGCATCGCGGAAACCGCGTGCACCCACGCCATTGATCGGGTGCTCTTCAATCATGCAGGCGGCGGCTTCCCAGATCCGCGCGCGCCCTGACAGGGCCTCGTCGACACCACGCTCGCCCCCATCCAGGGCCATGGCCGTACGCGCGAAGCGCTCGCGCAGCTGCGGCACGCTGGCGGTCAGCGCACCGGCGCCGAGCACCGCCACCAGCGCCAGCGCGGCCAGCCGTTTCCAGCCGAACTGGCGCACGCCGCTGTAGGCCAGCACCAGCGCGAAGGTGATCCACGAGGCGCGCGAACCGGCCAACAGCAGCACGCTGCCCAGCGCTGCCGCAGCCAGCAGCCAGCCCGTGTTGCCAAAGCGCCGCGCGGCGGGCAGCAGCAGGAACGGCGACAGGCTGGCCAGCACCTGGCCGAACTTCAGGTTGCACGGTCCCAGTGCGCCACTGAGGCGATCTGCCAGTGCGGCCTCGTCGGCCGGGCACAGTGCGTGGCCACTGACCGCCAGCTTCAGGTGTTCCAGCGACCAGAACCATGGGCTGGTGCCGGCCACCGCCTGCACCAGTGCATCCAGCGTCCATGCGCCGGTGATCAGTGCCAGCCCCGCGAAGGTCAGCCGCCGCCGCTCCGGCGTAGCCACCGCGATCGCCACCAGCCACATGAAGGGCAGATAGCGCAGGCCCGCAGCAGCCTTGGTCCACGAGGCCGCCGGATCGATCGCATCGAATGCGGAGAATGCCTGCGGCAGCCAGTAACCAAGGAACAGGATCGAAGTCAGTGCCCAGGCCGCCGTGCTCAACAGATGCGGGCGGCGCTGCAGGCGGCGCGTCACCATGCGCGCCGCCGCGTACAGCGCGCCCAGGCCCAACACGGTTTCGGCGATGCCTGGCAACGGCCACATCGCCACGTACGCCAGCACCCACCAGGGCGCCCAGCGCCCGGCGCGGTCGTCGCGCACGATGACGGCGGGGTCAGCCGGCGAGGTCGGCATAGAGGCGGAGGGTATCGCGCTGCATGGCCTGCAGGGTAAACGGGATGCGGGTCGGCAAGGACGGGGGCTGGGCCAGCAGGGCCAGCGCACGTTCACCCAATGCCCGCGCATCGCCGAGCGGCACGGCACCTGCGGGTTGCAGCTGCCGAAGCAGCTCACCAACGCCGCCATGGTCCCAACCCAGCACCGGCCGGCCCACCGACAACGCCTCGACCACGGTGCGGCCGAACGCTTCGGGCTTGTCCGACAGCTGCAGTACCAGGTCGCTGGCCGCGTAGGCCTGGGCGATGCGTGCGGTCGGCGTGCTGATGTGCACGGCCTCGGCCACGCCGAGCGCGGCCGCCTGCCGGCGCAGGTCGGCCACGTAGGCTTCACGGCCGGGTTCATCGGTGCCCAGCATCCACAACTGTGCCGGCACGCCGGCGGCGCGCACATCCGCCAGCAGCTGCAATGCGTGTGCGTGACCCTTCAGACGGGTGCCACGCCCCGGCAACAGCAGCAAGGGGCCTTCAACCTGCGCCAGCCATGGGTACTCTGCCGCAAGCGCCATCCGCGGACGGCGATCGGCACGCGCCACGCGCGGGAACTGGGCCACATCGACGCCACGCGGAATCACCTGCAATGCCTGTTCGGGCACGGTCGGGTAGTGGCGCTGCACGTAATCGCGCACGGTGTTGGACACGCAGATCACGCGTTCGCCGCTGGTCATCACCGCGCTGTAGCGGCTGGGCGAATTCAGCCCATGCACGGTGGTCACCCAGTGCGGGCGTTGCGCGGCAGGCAGGGCACGGATTGCGTACAGGCCCAGCCAGGCCGGCAGCCGCGAGCGGGCATGCACGATGTCCGCACCAACCTCGGCAAACAAGCGACGCAGGGTCGGCAAGTGGCGCAGGGTCAGCAGCGACTTGCGGCCAATGTCCAGGGTGAGGTGCTCGGCACCGCTGTCGAGCAGCGGCTGCACCAGGCGGCCACCGGCGGAAACCACCAGCGCGCGATGGCCGGCGGCGACCAGGGCCGCAGCGATTTCCAGGGTCGAGCGCTCGACGCCGCCGGAGTGCAGCGCCGGCAGCAACTGCACCACGGTCAATCGGCGCATCGAAGGGGCGGCCGCTTAGTCGGCCAGCACGAACACGGAACCGCAGTACGGGCACTGCGCTTCGCCATTGGGCTCGTCTTCGATCGGCAGGTACACGCGCGGATGCGAGTTCCACAGCGCCATTTCCGGGGTCGGGCAGCTCAGCGGCAGATCGCTGCGGTGCACGGTGTAGCGCTTCTCGGCGTTGGCGGGCGCAGTGGCGGTATGGCTCATGGCGGATGTCGATGAACGGGTTGCGAGGCCTGTGATTCTAGCATCCAGGCCGCCCCGACATTGCGCCGCAACGGGTCTTTGCGCGTACCGGGCCGATTCCCTGCGACCTTGCGTGCCACTTCGGGATGAGGTGCCGGCGGGAATTCCCGACCGATCCTGCAGATTCACCCCGGTAAACCACCGACAACGATATTTACCGCATTTGGATCGAACTAAATGGCACTTGTCAGGTTGCCACGGCTGTTGCAGGATCGGGCCAGGTCGTAACCCGGCCTGCCCCAATCCGACCCGATCGCATGGCCCGCCCCCACCGGACCGGCATCGCCTCTTCCACTGCCATCGCGGCGGGCGGAGCGATGCTGTCCGTGGTGTCCGCCGATGCGGGTTCTGCCCGCCGCCAGCCCTTCCGGGAGACCCTTGCATGACCCTGTCCGATCCACGCCGCGCCCTGCTTCCGCTCGCCCTGGCCCTGGCCTGTGCGACTACCGCGATGCCGGTGCTGGCACAGGGACTGCAGAGCTCGTTCGAGCCGGGCCAGCCGGCTCCGGAACCGGCCGCAGGCGCATTGCAGGTCATGATCGGCAATGGCCCCGCGGCGCCCTACGCCGCCAAGCGCAATGTCGGCTACAGCGGCCTGCACGCACTGCGCTACAGCAGTGAAGGTGGCAATGTGCGGCGCGAACTGTTCAAGGCGGACGTGACCATCGAGGCCGATACCACCCTGTCGTGGTTGGTGCTGCCGGAGATCGTCGGCAAGGACACCGTGGCTTCGACCTATGTGTCTCTGGACCTGCTGCTGGACGATGGCAGTCGGGTTTCGGCCGGCGCTGCGCGTGACCAGCATGGGGTGGCCCTCGGCGCCCGCGCGCAGGGCGACTCGAAGACGCTGTACCCGCAGCAATGGGCGCGCAAGGCGGTGCGGCTGGGCGATGTGCCCGCGCTGAAGGGCCGCCGCGTGGTGGCGATCGAACTGGAGGTGGCCAGTGCCGACGGCGCACCGGTCTCCGGCTGGATTGATGACGTTCGCCTGGACGCAGTGCCACGGCAGCAGCCAGCGCGCGTCTCCGACTGGGTGCTGACCACCCGCGGTACGCAGGCCAACGGCACCTTCTCGCGTGGCAACAATTTCCCTGCCACGGCGGTGCCGCACGGGTTCAACTTCTGGACCCCGGTCACCGATGCCGGTGCGCTGAACTGGCTGTACCGCTGGAACGAGCAGAACGACGCTCAGAACCGTCCGCAGCTGCAGGCGCTTGCGCTGAGCCATCAACCCAGCCCGTGGATGGGCGACCGCCAGACCTTCCAGGTGATGCCATCGGCCAGTCGTGGCGTGCCGGAGGCTGACCGCCGCAAACGTGCCCTGTCGTTCGACCGCAGCCACGAAAGCGCCCGCCCTTACCGCTACGACGTGCGCTTCGACAACGGCGTCGCGGCATCGATCGCGCCGACCGACCATGCCGCGCTGTTCCGCTTTGACTTCCCGGAGGGAGGCGACGCCAACCTGCTGTTCGACAACGTCGATGCCCGCGGTGGCCTGACTCTGGACGCCGCCACGCAGACGCTGTCCGGCTACACCGACACGCGCAGCGGCCTGTCCAACGGCGCCAGCCGCATGTACGTGGCAGCCAGCTTCGACAGACCCTGGCGCAGCAGCGGTCGCCTCGACACCGGCCGACCGACCGGTTACATCAAGTTCGATGCCGGCAGCGACCGGCGGGTGACCATGCGCATCGCCACTTCGCTGATCTCGGTGGAGCAGGCACGACACAACCTGGCGCTGGAAATCGCCGCCACCGATACGCTGGAGAGCGTGGCCGGCCGTGCGCAGGATGCATGGGACGCACGCCTGGCCCGCTTCGACATCGGCGATGCCAGCGACGACCAGAAGACCACGCTGTATTCCAGCCTGTACCGGCTGTTCCTGTACCCGAATTCCGGCCATGAAAACGTGGGCAGCGCCGCCGCACCGGAGTGGCGCTACGCCAACCAGGCCAGCGCCAGCGATGACAACACCGAGGGCAGCGCGACCCGCACCTTTGCCGCCGTGCGCGATGGCAAGGTGTTCGTCAACAATGGCTTCTGGGACACCTTCCGCACCACCTGGCCGGCCTACGCGCTGTTCACGCCCGACGATGCCGGGCAGATGGTGCAGGGTTTCATCGAGCAGTACCGCGCTGGCGGCTGGATCGCGCGCTGGTCGTCGCCGGGCTACGCGGACCTGATGGTCGGCACCAGCTCGGACGTGGCCTTCGCCGATGCGTGGCTGAAGGGCGTCGGCGGCTTCGATCCGGGCGAGGCCTACGCCGCCGCGCTGAAGAACGCGACCGTGGTACCACCCGACCGCCATGTCGGCCGCAAGGGCATGGACCGTTCGACCTTCCGGGGCTACGCCAGCGCCGACGTGCATGAGGGCATGTCGTGGACGATGGAAGGCGCACTCAATGACTTCGGCATCGCCAACATGGCCGATGCGCTGGCCAAGCGCGCGACCGCACCCGCCGCACGCGAGCGCTACAGCACCGAAGCCGACTACTTCCGCCACCGCGCTGCCAGCTACGCGACGATGTTCGACCCTGCCGCCGGCTTCTTCCAGGGCCGCAGGGCCGATGGCCGCTGGCGCGTGGACGCCAAGGACTACGACCCGCGCGTGTGGGGCCACGATTACACCGAATCCAACGGCTGGACCTTCGCCTTCACTGCCGCCCATGACGGCGAAGGCCTCGCCGCGCTGTACGGTGGCCGCGACAAGCTGGCGGCGAAGCTGGATACCTTCTTCGCCACGCCGGAAACCGCAGACCCGGCACTGGCCGGTTCCTACGGCGGCACCATCCACGAGA
Organism: Stenotrophomonas sp. YJH_SMC_12-1; assembly: GCF_059370935.1. NCBI lineage: Bacteria > Pseudomonadati > Pseudomonadota > Gammaproteobacteria > Lysobacterales > Lysobacteraceae > Stenotrophomonas > Stenotrophomonas sp. YJH_SMC_12-1. The sequence goes on from NZ_JCAFUD010000009.1 coordinate 106,488, forward strand.
TGACCGAAGCGCGCGACGTACGCATGGGCATGTACGCGCACAGCAACCAGCCGGCGCACCACATCCCGTGGATGTACCTGTATGCCGGGCAGCCGTGGAAGACCCAGCAGCACGTGCGCGAGATCCTGTCGCGGCTTTACGTCGGCAGCGAGATCGGCCAGGGCTATCCGGGCGATGAGGACAACGGCGAAACCTCGGCATGGTACGTGCTGGCCTCGCTGGGCCTGTACCCGCTGCGCATGGGCGCCCCGGAGTACGTGATCGGCTCGCCGGCCTTCGAACATGCACGAGTGGAGCTGCAGGGTGGCGCGGTGCTGACCGTGAACGCGGCCAACAACTCGCGCGAGAACGTCTACGTGCAGTCGCTGAAGATCAACGGCAAGCCGTGGACGAAGACCTGGGTGCCACACGACCTGATCGCCAAGGGCGCGACCCTCGACTTCGTGATGGGACCCCGTCCCTCGCGCTGGGGCAGCGGCGTGGACGATGTGCCGCGCTCGTTGACCGCGCGCGGCCAGCGCCCGCAGCTGCTGCACGACCTGCTCGGCAGCGGCGCGAAGGCGACGCTGGCCGATGGCCGCGCCCTGCCCGCACTGGTCGATGACGATGCGAGTACCACCGTGGGCCTGGGCGGCGGCGCAACCATCGCGCTGACCGGACTGAGCGACGGCACGCCGACGATGTACACGCTCACCAGCGGCGACGGCCGCATCCAGGGCGGTGAGTGGACGCTGGAGGCGCGCAACGGCGGCGGCAGCTGGACCGTGCTCGACCAGCGCAGCGGCGAAGACTTCGAATCCGCCCGCCAGACCCGTCCGTTCCGCATCGCCAGACCCGGCCGCTACAGCGAATACCGCCTGCGCCTGGCGGCACCGGCACGGCTGCCACTGGCGGAGATCGAACTGCTGGCGGCCGGCACCGTACAATGAGCGGCATGCGCTACCGTCTTCTGCCTCTGGCCCTTGTTGCCCTGTCCTTCTCAAGTTTCGGCCAGACCCAGGCGTTCGATACGCAGCTGACCCGCGACGGCGTGACGCTGAACTACCAGGACGCCCGTGGCGCCCTGGCCGCGCCGCAGCGCAAGCGGGTGATCGATACGTTCTTCTTCGCCTACCTGCGCGAACGCGCGGACTTCCACCCGGCCGCGCCGGCGATGGTGCGCATTGTGATCGATCCGGCCTACACCGGCATCGCCTTCGTCGGCGACAAGGACCAGGCAGCGACGATCACCATCAACCCAGGCTGGTTGGCGCAGCACCCGAACGACATCGACCTGGTCACCCATGAGGCGATGCACATCGTGCAGGGCTATCCAGGTTACGGCGATGCACGGGTGCCGGGCTGGCTGGTGGAAGGCATCGCCGACTACGCACGCGACCGCTACGGCATGGACAATGCCGCCGCAGGCTGGGTGCTGCCGGGCAAGGTCGAGAAGGGGCAGAATTTCGACAGCGGCTACCGGGTGACCGGCGCGTTCCTGAAATGGGCCGAGGCCGAGTATCCCGGCCTGGTGCTGGCGCTGGACAAGGCCCTGCGCGACGGCCGCTATACGCCGGCGCTGTGGCAGAAGCACACCGGCAAGGCACTGCCGGCGCTGTGGACGCAGTACGCCAAGCCGCGTTCGGATGCACCGCCGCCGGCACCAGCGCGCCGCGGCAAGCGGCGCTGACTGGGCGATCAACTGGGTATTGCGGCGACTGGGTAGAGTCGACTGTTGGTCGACTGCCTTTCGTACGGCCCCCGAAAACCCCGCGCTTCGCGCGATAGTCGACCAACGGTCGACTCTACCTCGCTGGCGTCTACGCCTCAGCGCGACTGCACGAAGCCGGCGTACAGCGCGAACAGCTGCTGGAAGTACCGCCGCGTCACTCGATTGCGCATGACACCCTCGCCCATGGAAAGTTGGTCGGGCCCAGGGTGGGAAGGCCGGTCCGGTCCCTTCCCACGGCCAGGCCGCGTGGACGTATTGGGCCGCAACGGCGTTGCAGGGACATGACCGGGTTGCGTAGCGCGTGTGGCAGCGGTGGGACCGGCATCGGGACCGGTAGAGTCGACTGCTAGTCGACTATCGCGCGATCGCGCGGGATTTTCGGCGTCCGAATCAAGAGCAGTCGACTAACAGTCGACTCTACCCGTTTCCGCTTTGCGGAAACAGAAACGCGCCCCGTGGGGCGCGTTTCTGCAGCTGTCGCTGAAAAGAAGGCTTACGCCTTCTTTTCCGCTTCCAGCTGCTTGCGAATCTGCGCATCCACCGCCGCAATGGCGGTCATGTTCAGGATCCTGCGCGAGGTCGCGCTGGTGGTCAGGATGTGCACCGGCTTGTTCACGCCCATCAGGATCGGGCCGATCGCCACGCCGTCGGTGAACACACGCACCAGGTTGTAGGCGATGTTGGCCGCTTCCAGGTTCGGCAGCACGAACAGGTTGGCGCGGCCCTGCAGGGTCGAGCCCGGCAGCAGCTTCTGGCGCAGCGCTTCATCCCACGCGGTGTCGCCCTGCATTTCGCCGTCCACGTTCAGACGCGGGTTGCGCTTGAGCAGCAGCTCGCGCACCTGGCGCATCTTCAGCGCGTCCTTGGAATCGTGGCTGCCGAAGTTGGAGTGCGACAGCAGCGCCACCTTCGGCTCGATGCCGAACAGCTTCATGCGGTAGGCCGCCTGCAGGGTCGCTTCGCACAGCTGCTCGGCGGTCGGGTCTTCCTGCACGTGGGTATCGACGAAGAAGAACACGCCCTGCTGGTTGATCACGCCGGTCATCGCAGAGGTCGAGGTGACCTTCGGCTCCAGCGGCAGCACGCTGCGCACGTAGCCCAGCTTCTTGTGGAAGCGGCCGACGATGCCGGTCAGCATCGCATCGGCTTCGCCACGGGCCACCATCACCGCCGCGATCAGGGTCGGTCGCGAACGCATCAGGTTCTTCGCCGCGGCCACGGTCACGCCACGACGGCCGGTCAGGCCGTGGTAGTACTGCCAGTATTCGTTGAAGCGCGGGTCGTCGTTGATGTTGGTGACTTCAACGTTCTCGCCGATCTTCAGGCGCAGGCCCAGGCGCTCGATGCGTGATTCGATCACTTCCGGTCGGCCGATCAGGATCGGGTGCGCCAGGCCGTCGTCAACCACGTTCTGCACCGCCTGCAGCACCACTTCCTCTTCGCCCTCGGCGTACACCACGCGCTGCTTGTCGCTGCGCGCGCGGTCGTAGACCGGCTTCATCATCAGGCTGGTGCGGTAGACGAACTGGGCCAGCTTGTCACGGTAGGCGCCCATGTCCTCGATCGGGCGCGAGGCCACGCCCGAGTCCATCGCGGCCTGGGCCACGGCGGCCGACAGCTCCACCAGCAGGCGGCGGTCGAACGGGCGCGGGATCAGGTATTCACGGCCGAAGCTCGGCGTCTCGCCACCGTAGGCCGAGCCCATGTCGGTGGCCGCACGACGTGCCAGCGCCGCGATGGCGCGCACGCAGGCGATCTTCATTTCCTCGTTGATCGCGGTGGCGCCCACGTCCAGCGCACCACGGAACAGGTACGGGAAGCACAGCACGTTGTTGACCTGGTTCGGGTAGTCCGAACGGCCGGTGCCGATGATCGCGTCCGGACGCGCGGCGCGCGCCACCTCCGGCATGATTTCCGGGGTCGGGTTGGCCAGCGCGAAGATCACAGGGTCCGGCGCCATGGTCTTAACCATGTCGGCAGTCAGGATGCCCGGTGCCGACAGGCCCAGGAAGATGTCCGCGCCGTCGACGATCTCGGCCAGAGTGCGCTTGTCGGTGTCGCGCGCATAGCGCTGCTTTTCCGGATCCAGGTCGGTACGACCGGTGTGGATCACGCCCTCGCGGTCGAAGGCCAGGATGTTTTCCGGCTTCAGGCCCAGCTGCACCAGCATGTTCACGCAGGAAATGCCGGCCGCGCCCATGCCCGTGGTCGCCAGCTTCACGTCTTCGATCTTCTTGCCGGTGATCGCCATGGCGTTGAGCACCGCCGCGCCGACGATGATCGCCGTGCCGTGCTGGTCGTCATGGAACACCGGGATCTTCATGCGCTCGCGCAGCTTGCGCTCGACCACGAAGCATTCCGGCGCCTTGATGTCTTCCAGGTTGATGCCGCCGAAGGTCGGCTCCAGCGAGGCGATGATGTCGACCAGCTTGTCCGGGTCGGTTTCATCCACTTCGATGTCGAACACATCGATGCCGGCGAACTTCTGGAACAGCACGCCCTTGCCTTCCATCACCGGCTTGCCGGCCAGCGCGCCGATGTTGCCCAGGCCCAGCACCGCGGTGCCGTTGGAGATCACCGCCACCAGGTTGCCGCGGGCGGTCAGCTCGCTGGCCTGCTGCGGGTCGGCCTTGATCGCTTCACAGGCGTACGCCACGCCCGGCGAATACGCCAGCGACAGGTCGCGCTGGGTCAGCATGGGCTTGGTAGCGGAAACCTTGATCTTTCCCGGCGGGGACATCCGGTGGTAATCGAGGGCGGCCTGTTTGAAATCTTCGTTGGACATCGATGTGGGTTACATGAATGGGCAGAAGGGACAGGGGATGATACCCCCGTTGGAGCGTCTGGACCTGTCGCTATCCTGTCGCAGGCATGCTGCGACTGCACAATTCCGTGCCGTATGCGACGGTACTGGGATGCCAGCATCGGCGCCCCCGATGACAGCCATGGGACGCCCTGAAACGCCGCGGGGCCGTACCACTGTCGTGATCGGCCCCGCGGTACCACACACCTGGGTCAGCCCTTGGCCGGCAGCGCCTCGGGCAGTGCGTCCACCGGCGGCGGCAGCTCGCTTTCGCGGCCATCCAGCGCCAGCTGCAGGCGGTTGCGGTCCAGCGCGCCTTCCCAGCGCGAAACCACCACGGTGGCCACCGCATTGCCGATGAAGTTGGTCAGCGAGCGGCATTCGCTCATGAAACGGTCCACGCCCAGGATCAGCGCCATGCCGGCCACCGGTACCTCCGGCACCACGGCAAGGGTGGCGGCCAGGGTGATGAAGCCGGCACCGGTGACGCCGGCCGCCCCCTTGGAGCTGAGCATGGCAACCAGCAGCAGGGCGATCTGGTGGCCCAGGGTCAGTTCGGTGTTGGTGGCCTGGGCAATGAACAGTGCCGCCAGGGTCATGTAGATGTTGGTGCCGTCCAGGTTGAACGAGTAGCCGGTCGGGACCACCAGGCCCACCACCGACTTGCTGCAACCGGCGCGTTCCATCTTCTCCATCAGCGACGGCAGCGCCGACTCCGACGAGGAAGTGCCCAGCACCAGCAGCAGCTCGGCCTTCAGGTAGCGCGCCAGCTTGAACACCGAGAAGCCGCACAGTCGGCAGACCACACCGAGGATCACCGCCACGAACAGGAACGCGGTGAGGTAGAACGAGCCCACCAGCCACGCCAGGTTGACCAGCGAACCGACGCCGTATTTGCCGATGGTGAAGGCGATGGCGCCGAAGGCACCGATCGGGGCGGCCTTCATCAGGATGTGCACCAGCTTGAACACCGGAGCGACCAGCGCCTCCAGGAAGTTCAGGATCGGCTTGCCCTTCTCGCCCACCGAGGCCAGCGCGATGCCGAACAGCACCGCGATGAACAGCACCTGCAGGATGTTGCCGTCGACGAAGGCGCTCACCAGCGTCTTCGGAATGATGTCCATCAGGAAACCGACCAGGGTCAGGTCGTGCGACTTCTCGACGTAGCTGTGCACCGCGGTCTGATCCAGCTCGGCCGGGTTGATGTTCATGCCGGCGCCGGGCTGTACCACGTGCGCCACGATCATGCCCACGATCAGTGCCAGCGTGGAGAAGAACAGGAAGTACGCCATTGCCTTGGCGAACACCCGGCCCACCGTGCGCAGGTGGGTCATGCTGGCGATGCCGGTGACGATGGTGAGGAAGATCACCGGCGCGATGATCATCTTCACCAGGTTGATGAAGGCATCGCCGAGCGGCTTCATCTTCTCGCCGATCAGCGGTTCGTAGTGGCCGAGGATGGCGCCCAGGACGATCGCCACGATCACCTGGAAATACAGCTGGCGATAGATCGGCAACGGCTTTGCAGGCGCCGGGGCTGCGGTCGGGATGTGCATGGCGGACTCCGGAAGGGGCGTTTTCAGGCACGTACGGCCCCGGGACAGCACGGGAACCGTTACCGTGGAAACTGATCGCAGGCCCTGTGCTGCATGCGCAGGAGGTGCGACCAATGGACGCCTTTGTACGCGCCGGGCACGCCGGCGCAGATAACCTATTGGTACTAGCCCCCCGGTTCAGGTGGCGGCGATGCCTACACTGGCGCCGCACCGCCCGATCCTGGGGAGGCCGGTGGCCCGTGCTGAACGGCCGGGCGCGTCATTGCGAAAGTTTCGGCCCCTGCGGCCGTTGTTGTCCTGTCCACACGCAATCTGAGAGAGCCGCACCCAACATGCGCCCGATTCCCACCTTGCTGGCCCTGTCGCTGGCCGCGCTTCCCGCCTTCGCTTCGGCTGCCGATTTCGACAACTGGCCGACCAAGTACGCCTTCGGCGACGGCACCGAGTTGGCCGCTACCGCCAACATCGCCTACGACTACAACGATTTCTCCTCGGGCAGCGGCCTGGAGGACGACGACGCCGTGCGCCGCAAGGAGTTCGGTGCGACGCTGAAGAAGAAGGGCGTCTACGACGCGATGGTCTACTACGACTTCCAGTCCGATACCTGGCTGGACGTGTTCGTGCGCTTCGAGAGCAAGGCCTTCTTCGGTCGCGACATCGGTCGCTTCCGCTTCGGCTACATGAAGACCCCGGTCGGCCTGGATGCGAACACCTCTTCGCGCGCCGGCAGCTTCCTGGAAACCGCACTGCCCGTGCAGGCCTTCTACGAAGGCCGCCGCACCGGCGTGGAATGGGTGCTGGAGCGCCCGCAGTACCTGCTGCAGGCCGGCGCCTATGGCGGCAAGGACCTGCAGGGTGACAACCCCGGCACCACCCAGGCAGTACGTGCGGTGTGGACCCCGGTGAAGGCGCCCGGTGACGTGATCCACCTGGGCCTGGCCTACTCGCAGGAAAATCCGCGCGGTTACAGCGATGGCCGTGACGTGCACCACGAGGCCAGCGCGCGCCTTCGCGCACGCCCGGAAGCCGGCCTGACCGACATCCGCTACGTCGATTCCGGCGCCCTGGTCACCGCCGACCAGATCCGCCGCACCGGCCTGGAAGGCATCTGGATCCGCGGCCCGTTCTCGCTGCAGGCCGAAGCCCTGCGCGCCACGGTCACCCGCCATGACGGCAAGCCCGACTACACCGGCAGCGGCCAGTATGCGATGGCCAGCTGGGTGCTGACCGGCGAGTCGCGCCCGTACAACGCAGGTGCCGTGGCCAACATCAAGCCGGCGCACGACTACGGCGCGGTGGAACTGGTGGCCCGTTACAGCCGCATGGACCTGGACGATGGCAGCATCCTTGGTGGCCGCCAGCACGACCTGACCCTGGGCGCGAACTGGTACCTGACCAGCCACTTCAAGTTCCAGGCCAACTACGTGAAGGTCGACGCCAGCCGTCGCGGTGTGCACAGCACGCCGGAGATCTTCGAGCTGCGCGCGCAGATGCACTTCTGACCCCTTCCACGTCAGATCCCGGCGGGCGTGCACGCCACGCCCGCCGGCCCTGCGTAGACTGCCGCCATGTACTGGCTCAGCCGCCATCGGATGCTGTTGCTGACCATCCTGGTGATGGTCGGTGGCACCGTGCTGTGTGCAGTCGCCGCCGGCCACTACGCCTGGCGGCGCGCCCTCGGCGAGGAAAGCAGCCAGGTGCAACGCCAGCTGCAGCTGTACGGCCAGGGCCTGCAGCAGCGCATCGACCGCTTCGGCACGTTGCCGCAGGTACTGGCGCTGGATCCGGATCTGCTGCACGCCCTGCGTGTGCCACCCTCGCCCACCGAACAGCAGCGGCTGAACCTCAAGCTGCAACGCGCCAATGAAGTCACCCGTGCCTCGACCCTGACCCTGGTCGGCCACGACGGCGTGGCAGTGGCGGCCAGCAACTGGGACCAGCCGACCAGCAACGTCGGCGAGAACTACAGCTACCGCCCCTACTACCGGCAGGCGCTGGCGCAGGGCCGCGGCCGCTTCTACGGCATCGGCATGACCACCGGCGTACCCGGCTACTACCTGTCGCAGGCCATCGAGGAAGACGGCAAGCGGCTCGGCGTGGTGGTGATCAAGGTCGAGCTGTCGGCGCTGGAGCAGGAATGGTTGAGCAGCCCGGACGTGGTGCTGGCCAGCGACGACCATGACGTGGTGTTCCTGGCCAACCGTGACAGCTGGCGCTACCGCCTGCTGCGCCCGCTGGGCGCCGATGAGCGCCGCGAAATGCTGGACGCCCGCCAATACGCCGACCGCGCGCTGCAGCCATTGCGCGCGCGTACTGAAGACGTGCTTGCCGATGGTGGCCGCATGGTGCGCCTGCTCGATCCCGCGCTGCCGCAGCCGATGCTGTGGCAAAGCCTGCCGCTGCCCGCCGAAGGCTGGAACCTGCATCTGCTGCACGACGCCAGCGCCGCCACCGCCGCCGGTCGCGCGGCCGCCCTCACCGGCGGTGCCGCGTGGCTGGCGCTGGGCTTCCTGGTGCTGTTCGTGCAGCAGCGCCGACGCCTGGCCAAGCATCGCCTGCGAAGCCGCCGCGAACTGGAAACCCTGCTCAAGCAGCACGCACAGGAACTGCGCACCGCACAGGATGGCCTGCTGCAGGCGGCCACCGACGCCGACAGCGGACTCAGCCGCAGCCTCGAACACCTGCCGCAGGGCGTAGTGGTGATCGACCGCGAACTGCGCCTGGTCGCGTGGAACTCGCGCTACCTGGAACTGTTCCGTTTCCCACAGGACCTGGTTCGCGTCGGCCGGCCGATCGAGGAACTGTTCCGCTTCAACGCACGCCGTGGCCTGCTCGGTCCGGGCCCGGTCGATGAAGCAATCGAGCGCCGCCTGAACCACCTGCGCAGCGGCCGCCCGCACATGCGCGAGAGCGAGAAGGACGACGGCACGGTGCTGGAGATCCGTGGCAATCCGCTGCCTGACGGCGGCTTCGTCACCAGCTATGCCGACATCACCAGCTACAAGAACGCCGCGCGCGAACTTCGCTCGCTGGCCGATGCGCTGGAGCACCGCATCGCCGAGCGCACCCATGATCTGGAAGAAGCACGCCGCGAAGCCGAGCAGGCCAACCGCTACAAGACCCGTTTCGTTGCCTCGGCCGTGCACGACCTGCTGCAGCCCCTCAACGCGGCGCGCATGTTCGTCTCGGTGCTGCGCGGCAAGCTGAGTGACCCGGCGCAGCAACAGACCAGCGACCACATCGATGCTGCATTGGCCGCGCAGGATGCGATCCTCAACAGCCTGCTGGATATCGCGCGCCTGGAATCGGGCAGCCTGCCCACGCGCGTACAGGCGTTCCGGCTCGGGCCTTTGCTGCAGACGCTGGCACGCGAGTTCGGCATCGCCGCGCAGTCACGCGGGCTGGCGGTCGACTGGGTCGATACCGCTGCGGTGGTGGTCAGCGATGAAGCGCTGCTGCGCCGCATCCTGCAGAACTTCCTGTCCAACGCATTGCGCTACAGCGAACGCGGCCGCGTGCTGCTCGGCTGCCGTCGCCGCGACGGACTGCTGTGGATCGAAGTGCATGACCAGGGCCCAGGCATTCCCGATGCGCTGCAGGGCGAGATCTTCGAGGAATTCCGCCGCCTGCATGACGGCCAGCAGCGCGGCGCCGGCCTTGGCCTGGCGATCGTCGACCGCATCGGCCGCCTGCTCGGCCACCCGATCCGGCTGCGCTCGCAGCTGGGCCAGGGCAGCGTGTTCGCGGTTGGCGTGCCTTTCGGCGACGCCAGCGCGATTCCAGCCACCGCGCCAGCCCCGGTACTGGCGCAGGAACCGGCGGCGGACAATCCACTGCGCGGGCGCCGTGTGTGGGTGATCGATGACGATCCGCACGTCTGCGCGGCCAGCCGCGCGCTGCTGGAACGCTGGGGCTGCGAGGTGATGCTGGCCGATGGCCCGCAGGCGGCGCTGCAGCTGGCGGCAACAGGCGCGGTGCCGGAGCTGGTGCTGCTGGATGTGCGCATGGGCGATCACCACGGGCCGGTGCTGTACGAGACGCTGGCCGAGTTGTGGCAGGCCCGTCCGCCGGTGGTGCTGGTCACCGCCGAGCGCGATGCGGGATTGCGTGAGATGGCCGGCGAGCGCGGTTGGGGAATGATGGCCAAGCCGGTGAAGCCGCCGGCGCTGCGGGCGTTGATGAGCCAGTTGTTGATCCGGCATCGCGGGTAGTTTCCAGCCAACGGCGCAGCCCCTCGTGGGTGGTCGCACAAAGCAGTTCATCGGTGGGGCCGGGCAGATGGGCTGCACAGGGGCCGCTGCAAGTACGTCCCTGTAAGCTCGGTCGCCGCATCCATGCGGCTCACGCCCCTGTGCAGCCCATCTGCCCGGCCACGGACACGTTACGTGCGCGTCCACCCTCGGAGAAGAAAAAAGATCAAAAGCGAGTCGCGCGCTGCGCTTGCTCGTGTAGAGCCGAGCCCATGCTCGGCCTCACGGACGGGCCGGAAAGCAGCCGAGCGTGGGCTCGGCTCTACGAAAAATGGCCTGCCAGGCTGCCTTTGCTTTTGATCTTCTTTTCTCTTCCGTGGGTGACAGGCCACCGAAATCTGTCAGAGGTCGGTCGGGTTGGGTGCGCGGGGGTGTCAGCCGCATGGATGCGGCTGCCAAGCCTCCAGGGACGGATTCACGGCGTCCCCCGCGCACCCAACCCGACCGGCCCGCTCGCAGCTTCTGCTTTCAGCGACCAACCCAAACCCACCCACGAGGGGCTGCGCCGTTGGCTGGAAACTACAACCCGATGCCGGCGTCGCCCTCAGGCTCCAGCGCCTTCACCAGCACCGCCGCCTGTGTGCGGCTGTGGCATTCGAGCTTCTTCAGGATCGCAGTGACATGTACCTTCACCGTGTTCTCGGCCAACCCCAGCGTGTAGGCGATCTGCTTGTTGAGCAGGCCATCGGCCAGGCACAGCAGTACCCGGAACTGCTGCGGGGTCAGCTGGGCCAGGCGGCTGGCCAGCAGTGCGTCGGCCTCGGAGCGTTCGGCGGCCATCGCCGGGAACCACAGGCCACCATCGAGCACCGCCTGCACCGCCTCGCCGATGGTCTCGGCCGGAGCAGACTTTGGAATGAAACCAGCCGCGCCGAACTGCTGGGCACGACGGATCACCCGCGGATGGTCGTTGGACGAGAGGATCACCACCGGAATGTCCGGATGCGAGCCGCGCACGTGCAGCAGGGCGGAGAAACCGTGCGCGCCGGGCATGGTCAGGTCGAGCAGCACCAGGTCCACGTCCGGGTGCGCGTCGAGTGCTTCGGCCAATGCCTCGGCGCTGGCGACCTCGCGCACCTGCGCCAGCGGCAGACTCTGCCGCAGTGACTGCACCACCGCCGAACGCAGCAGCGGGTGGTCATCGGCGATCAGGATGGTGTATCCGCTCATGAGGCAAGTTTGGCATGTCACCAAAGGGAATACCTTCTTCATTTGCTTCGCCGGCCAGTCGATGCCCCAGAAAGGGCTGCCGCGACTGCTGTGTAGACTCTCTGTAATTAAGAAAATGCGGCACCAACCAGATCGTCAGATACAGGACACCGATCAGTAGGGCTGTTCCAACTTTGCCATACGTACTGCGCATCACCTCGTACAGATCCTCACGCAGGGTTGAAGGAACGCTACCAATGCGCTGAAGATCCAACAGTCGCTGCGCCGACCGGACGTCAATCCGCATCCGAGGGTAGTCACCTCTCTCCAGAACCTCTTTTCGATTTACCACAGCCGATCCCCGCTGGACCTCGGAGTACTTCAGGTCCGCTGCCCTGCAGGCAAATCCCGCCAGCGCAGCATTACGTGGAGCCAGGCATTCATCGATCAGGTCCAGCAACTCCGCATATTGAATCGCGTCATAGTCCTGGCTAGCCGCTTTGGCTCGATAGTCACTTCGCTCCAATTGATACGAGCTCAGATGATTGATTAGCAAAAGGTACAGGCCGACCATAACCACCGAGGAGCCTATAACTAGAAGGACTCGCCTTACCGCCGTTGTACGGGCCCAGTGAATGCTACGCATGACCCTTGAGCCAATCATTTCCAGGTCTTCGAAGTTGTCCTTCAGCCTTCCCAATGCTCATTCCTCACACGACTGGAAACAGGATATCGGCGGGAATGGCTCCTAGGTTTAGCGCCCTGCCGGCTCCACGCTGCTGCGCCAGGCATCCAGGAACTGGCGGCGCTTGAGCGCGTCCAGGTACACCAGCAGGCCCGGGCCGAGCTGGATCGGGCGGCGGCTGCGGCCGGGCGCATCGTCGCCACGTGCGTTGCCGGTCACGATCGGCATCAGGCGTGCCTCGCGCGACAGCACCTGCTGGCCACGCGGTGACAACAGGTAGTCGAGGAAGCGCCGGGCTTCTTCCGGGTGTGGGCTGGTACGTGGAATCACCGCGGTACGCAGCACCACCAGCGTGTAGTCCTCGGGCTCCACGATCGCCAGCGGCGCACCCGCGTCGATGCGCGCCTGCGCGTAGGAGCCGAGTACGTTGTAGACCAGCGACAGCTGTCCGCTGGCGACCTTGTCCAGCAGCACGCCGGTGCGCTCCTCGCGCACCACGTCGTTGTCGCCCAGCGCGCCCAGCAACGCGCCAGCGATGCTGCCACGCTGTGCATCCTGGGTAGACAACAGGTAGCCGACACTGCTGCGCTCGATGTCATAGGTACCGACCCTGCCGCGCAGCGGTGCCCCCTCCGCGCGCAACCGGTCCAGCAGTTGCCGACGCGTGTGCGGCACCTTCGCAGCCGGCAGTGCGCGGGTGTTGTAGACCATCACCACCGGCTCGTAGCTGATGCCGAAGGCCTCGTTGCGCCACTGCGCCCAGGCAGGCAGCGCGGCGGTCTGCGCCGAACGATGCGGCAGCGCGTGGCCGTCGTTGACCAGCTTGGTCTGCAGGTCCATGCCGCTGGAGATCAGCAGGTCCGGCGATGCCGGTCCGCCGCGGTCGTGCAGGTACCGCGCGTACAGGTCCTGGGTGATGATGTCCTCGTACACCACCTCGGTGCCGGGGTGCAGCCGCTGGTAGTCGGCAATCACTACCGCGAACACCTCGATGTCGGTGGTGCCGTGGATGCGCAGCTGCGCAGTGGCCTTTGCCTGGGCCGGGAAGCGGCGCACGTCGCCCGGTGCTGCAAGCACCGGCAGGGCCAGCAGCAAGGCAACGGCAGCAGCGAACAGGCGGATCATGGAGTGCTCCGGGGCAGGCGGATGGTGGCGACCAGCCCGCCCTGCGGACGGTTGCTGAGGTCGATGCGACCGCCATGGCTGTCGACCACGCGCTTGACGATGGCCAGGCCAAGCCCGGCGCCGCCGGACGGCGCGCCTTCGCCACGGGCGAAGCGCTCGAACACGCGTTCGGCATCGGCGGCGGCAATGCCGGCACCGTGGTCGGCGATGGTCAGCACGGCCTGCCCGCCTTCCACGGTCAATGCGATCTGCAACGGCCCATCACCACCGTACTTCAACGCGTTGTCGACCAGGTTCTTGATCGCCTCGCGCAACAGCAGCGCATCGCCATGTACCTGTACCGGCTCGGCGGTCATCGCCAGTTGTACGCGCGGTGCCGGGCCGGCCTGCGGCAGTGCTTCATGCAGGGCCTGGTGCACGGTCTCGGCCAGGTCCACCGCTGCAAAGCGCTGCAGATGCGAGCGATGGATCACGCTGGCATCGCTGAGCAGCTGGTTCAGCAACCGGCTCATGTGGGTGGCATTGCGTTCGATCGCCTGCAGGCTGCGCCGCATGTCCTCGGGGTCGTCGTCATCCAGCGCCAGCTGTGCCTGCGCGCGCAGGGCAGCCAACGGCGTACGCATCTGGTGCGCGGCCTCGGCCATGAACGCGCGCAAGGTCTCGTTGCTGCTGGACAGTCGTTCCATGAAGCGGTTCAACGCCGCCACCATCTGGTCCATCTCGCGCGGCACGCGCGCATCCAGCGGTTTCAGATCGGACGGCTCGCGACGCGACAGCTCGCGTTCCACCCGCACCAATGGCCGGAACGCGCGATGCACGCCAAAGGCAACCAGCGCCAGCAGCAGCCCGGACAGCACACCGATCGCCAGCAATGCACGGTTGACCATGTCCTGCGCAACCGCTTCACGTGCACGCCGGGTCTGGCCGACCTGCACCTGCACCTCGCCCTGCGCCGACGCGGCGGCGAAACTGCGGCCGACCACCACGAAGCGCACGGTCTCGCCGCTGTACGCCGCATCAAACAGCTGCGGTTGCGTGCCGGGCCGGCGCGGTGGCGCCGGCAGGTCGCCGTAGCCGGTGATCAGGTTGCCGCGACTGTCCGCGACCCGATAGAACACACGGTCTTCCGGGGCCATCGCCAGCAGGTCCAGCGCGGCATAGGGAAGATCGACCTGCCACTGGCCATCGACCAGGGCCACCGAATCGGCAATGGACAACGCCGAGGACACCAGCAGGTGATCATAGGAACGGTTGGCGGCGCGCTGGCCATAGCCGCGCGCCGCAAACAGCAGGGCCACCGCGAACACCGCCAGCAACGCGCCGAGATAGAGCAGCAACGTGCGCCGCAGCGAGCCCGGCGCGGCATTCGCGGTACGCGCGTCAGCCATCGGCGTCGGCGCTGCCGTCACTGGCTTCCAGCAGGTAGCCAACGCCGCGCACCGTGGTGATGCGCAGCGGTGCGCCTGCCAGCTTCTTTCTCAGGCGACCGACATACAGCTCGATGGCATTCGGGCCGGCTTCGTCGTCGAAGCCGAACAGGCCGTTGCCGATTTCGTCCTTTCCAACCACCTGGCCAATGCGCCCGACCAGGATTTCCAGCAACCGATATTCGCGGTTGGGCAGTTCGATCGGTTCACCGTCGAGGCTGACCCGGTGCGCGGCGTTATCGAACTGGAAGCCACCGATCTGCACCACTTCGCTGGCCTGACCACGCGCACGCCGCAGCAGCACGCGGCAGCGTGCTTCGAACTCGCGGAAATCGAACGGTTTGCCCAGGTAGTCGTCGGCGCCGACGTCCAGCGCCTGCACACGGTCTTCGATGCCATCGCGCGCGGTCAGCATCAGCACCGGCGTGCTGTCGCCGCGCTCGCGCATGCCGGCCAGCACGCGCAGGCCATCGAGCTTGGGCAGGCCGATATCCAGCACCACCAGGTCGAAGCTCTGGTAGCGCAGCACGCTGGCCGCCGCCAGGCCATCGGCCTGCCAGTCCACGGCATGCCCACTGCGGCGCATGCGGCGGATGATCGCATCGGCCAGATCCGGGTTGTCTTCGACCAGCAGCAGGCGCATGGGCACGGGGGTGGGAAGGGAAACGAATGCTACCGCATGCCGCTGCCGCGCTCGCCGCGCCCCGCCCGGAGGTGGCAGCGGGCCGCTTTACGCTGCACCGCACAATCCGTTGACAGGACGATGACAGCTTGCGCGACCCAGACTGCGGCCGCGCACCGTCCGGTGCCCACGATTGCCGCGCGCTTGGCGCGCACCTGGGAGGGTTTGTGGAATTCACGTTTGCCTGGCGGCGCCCTGCCGCCATGATGGCGCTGGCTGCCCTGTCGGCGCCGGCCTTCGCCGCGGAAGACGACCGTCCGGTCACCGCCACCCTCGGTGGTCGCCTGCACCTGGACTTCGCCACCTTCGACAACGACAACAGGGGCACCCCGAACAAGGACGACACCGAAATCCGCCGTGCGTGGGTTGACGTGTCCGGCAAGTTCTTCGTGGTCGACTACAAGCTGGAAGCCGATTTCTCCGGCGACCGCGTCGAGGCCAAGGACGTGTACCTGGCACGCAGCTTCGGCAAGGCCGGCAAGCTGACCGTGGGCCAGTTCAAGCAGTACTTCTCGCTGGATGACCGCACCAGCTCCAACTACGGCAGCTTCCTGGAACGTGGCAACGCCGGCACCACGTTGGCGCCGCTGTACCGCCTGGGTGCGTCATGGCAGGCCAACCCCGGTGACTTCACCTGGGCGGCCAGCCTCTACAGCCTGGAGAGCATCGACGCCTGGCAGGTGAAGGGTCGCGCCGCCGGTGGCCGTGTCACCTGGGCACCCTCGCCCAGCGATGGCAACGTGCTGCACCTGGGCCTGTCGCTGGCCCGCGAGGCCTACGACAACCCCGGCGCCAACGGCGTGCCCGGCCTGCGCATCCGCCCGCGCCCGGCCGGCCATCTGTCCGACAACAGCCGCCTGACCCTGGTCGACTTCTCCGCCGGCCGCGATACCGACGTCAACAAGTGGTCGCTGGAATACGCGCAGGTGCGCGGCCCGCTGTCGTGGCAGGGCGAGTTCAGTGGCGCCACCTTCGACGACGGCGCGCAGCGCGGCGATGTAATGGCGGCCTACGGCATGCTCAGCTGGTTCGTCACCGGCGAAAGCCGTGCCTACGACCGCAAGACCGGTCGATTCGCGCGGGTCAAGGACATCCGGCACAAGGCCGGAGCCTTCGAAGTGGCGCTGCGCTACGACCAGATGTGGGGCGCGCAGCATCTCGACGGTGCGCCGGACCTGCGTCGCGGCAGCACTGAAGCCTGGACGCTGGGTGGCAACTGGTACCTGCGCGACAACCTGCGCTTCATGCTCAACGTGATCGAAAGCCGCAACCGTGATCGCCTGGCCGGGGTCACGGTGGACCGCACGCGCGCGGTCACCGGCCGCCTGCAGTACGACTTCTAGGCCCGACATTCCGGGCATTCCGCCCGGGCCCCTTCCACTCCCCACGTCCTGTTTTCGCAAGGAGTCCGCAGATGATGCTGAGCATCCTCGGCTTTGGCATGGTCATTACGTTCATGTACTTGATCATGAGCAAGCGCCTGTCGCCGCTCGTCGCCCTGATCACCATCCCCATCCTGTTCGCGCTGATCGGTGGCTTCGGTGCCGGCATCGACGAGATGATGCTGGAGGGCATCAAGAAGATCGCGCCGACCGGCGTGATGCTGATGTTCGCCATCCTCTACTTCGGGGTGATGATCGACGCCGGCCTGTTCGATCCGCTGGTGCGGGTGATCCTGCGTTTCGTCAAGGGCGACCCGATGAAGATCGTGCTTGGCACCGCGGTGCTGGCGATGCTGATCTCGCTCGATGGCGATGGCTCGACCACCTACATGATCACCGTCTCGGCGATGCTGCCGCTGTACCAGCGGTTGGGCATGAACGCGCTGAACATGACGTGCGTGACCATCCTCGCCGGCGGCGTGATGAACCTGACCCCGTGGGGCGGCCCGACCGCACGCGCGGCCACCGCGCTGCACGTGGACCCGGCCGACGTGTTCGTGCCGCTGATCCCGTCGATGGTGATCGCCTGTGCCGGCGTGCTGCTGCTGGCCTGGTACCTGGGCCTGAAGGAACGCCGCCGCCTCGGCGTGGTGACCCTGCCCAAGGGCGGCAGCTGGATGGACAACAGCGTGTCCGATGACAGCAACCCGCTGCCGACGGTGGAAGACGCCGAAGACATCAAGCGCCCGAAGCTGCTGTGGGTGAACCTGGCCCTGACCGTGGCACTGATGACCGCGCTGATCATCGGCGTGCTGCCGATGCCGGTGCTGTTCATGGTCGGCTTCGCCATCGCCCTGGTGATCAACTATCCGAACCTGGCCGAGCAGCGCCGCCGCGTGGTCAACCATGCCGGCAATGTGCTGTCGGTGGTGTCGCTGATCTTCGCCGCGGGCATCTTCACCGGCATCCTCAACAACACCGGCATGGTCGAAGCGATGTCACACAGCTTCCTGGCGGTGATTCCGGAATCGTGGGGCCCGTACCTGGCGGTGATCACGGCGGTGGCGTCGATGCCGTTCACCTTCTTCATGTCCAACGACGCGTTCTACTTCGGCGTGCTGCCGATCCTGTCCGAGGCCGCTGGCAACTACGGCATCACCCCGGTGGAAATGGCACGCGCCTCGCTGGCCGGCCAGCCAGTGCATCTGCTCAGCCCGCTGGTGCCGTCCACCTACCTGCTGGTGGGCCTGGCCAAGGTCGAGTTCGCCGACCACCAGAAGTTCACCCTGAAGTGGGCCATCGCCATCTCGATGCTGCTGATGATCGGCAGCCTGCTGTTCGGCCTCTATCCCCTCGCCGCCTGACCCTTTGCCAAGGAGCCTTCTGCAATGACGCTTCGAATCGCTTACGTCACCAGTGGAATGGGCAGTGTCGGCACTGCCATCTGCCAGAGCCTGGCCCGCAGCGGCCACACCGTGGTTGCCGGCTGCGCGCCGAACTCGCCGCGCAAGGCCAACTGGCTGCGCGAGCAGCGCGAACAGGGCTTCGACTTCATCGCCTCCGAAGGCAACGCGACGGACTGGGCCTCGACCAGCGCGGCGTTCGCCAAGGTCCGCGCCGAAGTCGGTGAAGTGGACGTGCTGGTCAACAACTCCGGCGGCAGCCGCGACCTGCTGTTCCGGCAGATGACGGTGGAGGACTGGAACGCGGTGATCGCATCCAACCTCAACGCGCTGTTCAACCTGACCAAGCAGGTGGTGGACGGCATGGCCACGCGGGGCTGGGGCCGCATCATCAACATCGGTTCGGTCAGTGCCCACAAGGGACAGATCGGCCAGGTGAACTACGCCACCGCCAAGGCCGCGATGCATGGCTTCAGCCGTGCGCTGGCTGCCGAAGTTGCGTCGCGCGGGGTCACCGTCAACACGCTGTCGCCGGGCTACATCGCCAGCCAGGCGATCAGCAGCTTCCCGCCGGATGTGCTGGACCGGCTGGCCGCCTCGGTACCAGTGCGCCGCCTGGGCCGCCCCGAGGAAGTGGCCGGCCTGTGCGCGTGGCTGGCGTCGGATGAAGCCTCGTATGTGACCGGTGCCGACTATCCAGTCAACGGTGGTCTGTACATGGGCTAAGCCCTCCCCCACGGAGTGCGCGGGGGCCGGATCACCTTCAGTTGTGAAGGTGATCCGGCCCCTTTTGTTTCTGCATTTCTGAGACGCACTTCCCGATACATCGGCAGAACCGGTGCTATACCTGCCAGCGCTCGCCGAGCCCGATGGATGAACGGCTGGAATCGCGGATCAAGGAGGTTGGCATGCGTGCATTGCTGATTGCGCTTCTCGTGGTCGCCACTACGCTGCTGGCGACACCGACCCGCGCGGAGCCCCCGCCTATGCGGGTGATCACGGGCCTGGGCTGCCCCGACTGGCTGATCCCAGGCGCGCCCACGCTCGACGCGCAGATCACCGGCCATCCGGAGTGGACCTTCGCCTGGGCTCCCGCGTCCTATACCAATCGCGATCCCATCCGGATCTACATCCAGTCCTTCGACTGCGATTCCTCCGACATTGCAGGCTATTACTTCCGGATCGCAGCCATTGCCCATGAAGTGGGACACGCACTGTATTTCGAAGGTATCGCCTTGAGCACCCGAGGTGCGTTCATCCAGCACTTCTGCACCATGGAGGGGAAAGCGGTACTCAACAACCTCACCGCGCGCAGTGAGCTTCTGGTGACCAGCCTGGGGTACTACGACATCGGCGTAGCTGCGTCCAAAGGTCCTGGCCTCATCGCACAGGCCGATGCCGGCGGTGAAGACCTGGACCGGCAGGTAGGTAAGCTGTTCTGCGACAACAACGTAACTTCAACCACCGGCGAGAACTACAACGACTTCTACGGAAGAATCTACGATGAAGCGATCGCAGCCCGTCCCTGAACTTCTTCTGATCCTGAGCCTGTTGGTTGCCGGTTCTGCAACAGCAGCCACGTCCGCTGCCACTGCGGAAGAGGCGGATGCAACCTGGCGGCTCGTGGAGCGCTGGTCCTTGCAGCTGTCACGCTCTGACCTTGTCGCGCAGCTATCAGCCCTGGCTCCGGCCGGCTCGCGTTCGGAAGCAAGAATGGGCCGGGGCGACAGCGCCACCATCGATCTGGCGCCATTCGCGGTCGCTGGGAGGATCAAGGGGCCCTCTGGCCAGATCTACACCGACGCGTCGGGGCGAATCATCAAAGGCATTACGCTGCGGCTGAGCGGCGCCTGCATCTCGCGAAAGCAGATGGGTCGTCGCTACCCCGACTTCAATGTCCTTTCCGTGCCGTCAGGGCATAGCCTGGACGAGTCGACGGTGTTCGGCACAGTAGTGAACGGCATCCAGATCGGGTTCTCATTCTCCGAACATGACCGTGACTGCATGGACCAGCTCAAATTGAGCTGGCCTGGGGAGCGCTTCTGATTCCCACCGGCCTACCAGCATGACGAACATGTTGCAGGACACGCACCACTGCCCTGCATCGTTCGTTGGTTTTTCGTAAAGAAGGTTTCATGTTCCGTTCGCATAGTGGCCATGCACCGCGCACGCGTGCCGGTGACCACCCCCAATGCAACGGACCACCATGCAGACCCGACACCTGACGATCGCCGTGGCGGTCGCCCTCTCCGCCGCCACCAGCGCCCATGCCGACACCGGCGCCAGCACCGATGCCGCGCTGAGCGCGCAGACGCTGGATACCGTCTCCGTGATCGGCCAGGGCGAGACCCGCCAGGTGCAGCGCATCACCACCGTCGACAAGCAGGTGCTGCCGCCGGGCACCAGCGGCCAGAAGATCCTCGACCGCCTGCCGGGCGTGTCGGTGCAGTCCAACGATGCCTTCGGCGCCAACGAAGAATCGCAGACCATCAGCCTGCGCGGCTTCGACAAGAGCCGCCTCGGCTACACGCTGGACGGCATCCCGCTGGGCGACAACAGCTACGGCAACTACAACGGCCTGAGCATCGCCCGCGCGATCATCGCCGAGAACCTGGCCGGTGCCGAGCTGTCGCAGGGCATCGGTTCGCTGGGCGTGGCCTCGACCAGCAACCTGGGCGGCACCATCCAGTACTTCTCGATGGACCCGTCCACCGAGTTCGGTGGCCGCGCCAGCATCACCGTCGGCGACAACAGCCAGCGCCGTGGCTACCTGCGCGTGGATACCGGCGACATCAACGGCTTCTCGGCCTACGTGTCCGGCGTGCACCAGGACCAGGACATGTGGGCCGCGCCCTACCAGAACCAGACCACCCGCCAGTTCAACGCCAAGGCGGTGTGGAATGTCGGCGACCACCGCTTCGGTGCGTTCGTGGCCACCTCGCGCGCCAGCCAGGCCAACTACGCCTACCTGTCCAAGGACATGCTGGCGCGTGGCCTGGGCTGGGATTGGAACATCTACGCGCCGGACTGGGATCGCGCCGTGGCCGCCGCGTACTGCGCGCCGGGCACCTACAACAAGGCACGCTGCAAGTTCAGCGGCGGCGTCAACAGCATCGACGATGCCTACTACCAGAGCCGCGCATTGCGCGACGACAATCTCTATTCGGTCGATGCCGACCTGCGCCTGGGCGGGCAGGGCCGCCTGAAGCTGCTGGCCTACCACCACGACAACCGTGGCCAGGGCCACTGGTGGGCACCGGGCCAGCCATCCTACCCGGGCACCGACAGGATGCTGCCGATCTCGATCCGCAGCACCAACTACACGATCAACCGCGATGGCCTGACCGCCGCATTGTCGTGGACGGTGGGCATCCACGAACTGGAAGCCGGCCTGTGGTATGAGCAGAACGACCACAACGTCTCGCGCAACTTCTACTACATCAGTGGCCCGTTCCTGGACGACCTGTACCTGAAGAACCCTGATCGCCTGCTGTTCAACCAGGACTTCGACATCCGCACGCGCCAGTTCTACGTACAGGACCGCATGCGCTTCCTGGACCAGCGCCTGACCGTGGACGTGGGCATCAAGAGCCCGAACACCCGCATGCGTGCCACCGCCCAGCCGGGCGTGGAAACCAGCATCGCCTCGGGCACGCTGACCGCCAAGGAATCGGTGCTGCCGCAGGTGGGCCTGGGCTTCAAGCTCAACGCCAACAACGAGCTGTTCGCCTCGTACGCCGAAAACATCGCCGCCTTCGTCGGCGGTGGCAGCGGCGGCCCGCTGCAGGTGTCGCCGGAATCGTTCGCGGCCAGCGCCGGCCTGGAGCCGGAGAAGTCCAAGAGCCTGGAAGCCGGCTTCCGTACCTTCGGCGAGAAGTACCAGGCGTCGATCGCGGGTTACAACGTGAAGTTCGACAACCGCCTGCTGTCGTTGAACCCGTGCTCGAGCATCGAAGTCGGCACGCGTCCGGAGTGCGTGACGCGCTTCATCAACGTCGGTTCGGTGAAGAGCTACGGCGCGGAACTGACCTTCATCCTCAAGCCGATCGACGGCCTGCAGTGGTACAACGCGCTGTCCTGGAACAAGACCACCTACGAGGATGACTACACCTCGGGCGGCGCCATCGTTCCGGTGGCCGGCAAGATCACGGTGGATACGCCGCAGCGCATGGCCTCCAGTGAGATCAGCTGGAACCGCGATGGCTTCTTCGCCAGCCTGCGTGCCAAGTACACCGGCAAGCGCTACTACACCTACACCAACGACCAGTCGGTGCCGGGCGTGACCACCTTCGACGCCGGTGCGGGCTACGACTTCGGCCCCGGCCTGGGCCTGCGCAACGTGCGGGTGTCGTTGAATGCGACCAACCTGACCAACAAGCGCTATGCCGGCCAGCTGAGTTCGTTCGCACCGACTGATCCGAAGGGCACGCGTTATGCGATCCATGCAAGCGCGCCGCGACAGTTGTTCATGACGTTGGCGGCGGAGTTCTAAATCGAAAGCGGGCGCTGCGGCGCGTTGATTGTTCCTGCATGGCGTGGGTAGGCAGGCTCATGCAGGACACGCCGTAAACCCCGCTCCACGGTCCGGCCCAGCCGCTGGCGGCTGTGCGTTCGGGCGCTTGCGAAGCAGTGCTTCGCAAGCAAAGCGCCCTCACCCTTGGGGGCTCGATCGGCGCATCCATGCGCCTCACGGTCCTGCATGGGCCTGCCTACCCGCGCTCGACAATTCACTGCGCCGGCGCGGAGGCAATGGAAAGCAAGAGCAAAAGCAAAGCGCCGGGCATTGCCCGGCGCTTTGCTTTTCAAGCTCTTCAAGCGCAATTCCTCTGGTGGACCTGCTGCCGCGCCCGCAGAAAACTATCTGGAGGAGGCGGGGCACCCTGGCCAGGACCGTTGGCGCCATGGATGGCGCCATCGAGCACCATGGAGGGGTTTTTGCGTGTCCTGGCCAGCGTGCCCCGCCTCCTCCCCACCGATAGCAGGCAGGCGCTGGAGAATCCGCCAACGCCTTTCATTCCGGCGCCAGCTGGTCCATCCGTATCCGGTTGGCAAACAGCGAGAACGCCAGCATCCCGGCCAGGCCATTCGCCCGGCTCACCCAGTGCGGCAGCCAGCGCGGAGGCTTCAGCACCCCCGCCTCGAACAACGGCGCGAACGCGATCGCATCGGTCAGGCTCATCTTGCCGGCGAACAACCAGCGGCAGACCTGCAGGCGGTCCTCGGCCAGCATGTGGCGGAAGAAGGTGTGCACCGACACCAGGCCGCGCAGGTACACCGTGTCCTTGGTGAAGGCCAGGCCGCCACTCGGCGGCACGCCGCGGAACACGCGCTGTGCCGAGGCGAAACTCTCCTCTGCGTTCTGCCCCGCATCGCAGAAATAGCGGAACACTTCGATGAAATCGGCGCCTTCGCGTGCCATCGCAATCGCTTCGGTACGAAGGCTGATGCGCTTGAGTCGCTCGATGTCGATGCTGCCGGTGATCTGCTCGGCGAAGGTGGCCAGACCTTCCTGGGTGGCGGTCACCCGTGGCGAGGACAATGCCAGGCTCGGCAGCACCGGTTGTTCGCGGCCGTTCAATGCGGTCAGCGAATGCACCAGCGCTTCGTGGTGGAACAGCTGCGCGCGGTCGTAGGCACTGAAGCGGGCACTGGTGCGCAGTCGGATACGGGTCGGACCGGCAGCCGCCTTGGACACCAGTTCCGGGTCGAGCTGCACCTGGATGATGCGCGATTCGAAGAAGGCATCCAGGTCGTTCTGCAGCTGCAGCTGCAGCGCGATGGCCGAGACCGGCACCTGCTCTTCCGGCGCCAGCAGTTCGTGGTCCAGTTCGGCGGCAATCTGGATGAAGTGGCGCGCCGCTTCGCGCGTGCTCGGGCCATTGCCCGGCAGCGGCTGCTCCGGCGCGCCGAACAGCTGCACCGAACAGGTATCGACGGCGGCGGTGCCCAGCCCTTCCAGCAGTTGCGCGGCCAGATCCCAGCTCTGCGCCGACTGCCGCACGTAGTGGCCCAGTGGGTGGCTGTCGTCGCAGTCGGCGGCGATCGCGGCCAGCGCGCGACGTTCTTCGCTGAAGTCCAGCCGTGGGTAATCCACCTTCGGCAGCACCGGCTGACCACGTGCCACGCTGTCCAGGAACGGGGCCTGCACCGTTGCCGGCCAACTGGTCAGGCCCAGCAGGCGGATGCCTCCCACGGCCTCGACCAGGCGCGCATCGAGCGCTGCATGGTGGGCCACGTCACGGTCCAGCGTCGCAGTCGGTTCCATGCGCGGACTATAGCGCCCTGCCCGCGCGTTGGTAGGTGCCAATCTTGGTTGGCATCCGCCGAAGGCGGGCTTCGGACACGTCCGTGCCAACCAAGGTTGGCACCTACCAGAAGCAGGTTTCCTGCACCTGCCAGGCGCGGGCAGAGGCGGGATTCATTGCGCAGATCAGCGCCCATTGCGGTGCAATGGGATCCGACCCCGCGGTACCGATCAGCGCCTACGCGGCTTGCCGGCCGGGCGAAACTGCTGGCCCTTGCCCTTCTTGCCGCCACGCTCCTGCGCGGTCTCGGCCTGGCGGACCGCCAGCTTGGCGGCGGCGGCGGCCACTTCTTCCTTCAGCTTGAAGTAGTTGAGCAGCCGGCTCTCTTCGATCTCACCTGCGTCGATCGCTGCGCGTACGGCACAGCCCGGTTCCTGCTGGTGCTTGCAGTCGTTGAAACGGCACTGTGCGGCCAGCGCTTCGATATCGGCGAAGCCGCCTTCGGACAGCGTCTCTTCACCGGTCGGCTTCAGCTCGCGCATGCCGGGGGTGTCGATCAGGCAGGCGCCGGTCGGCAGCGGCATCAGTGCGCGGTGCGTGGTGGTGTGGCGTCCGCGCGAATCGTTGGCGCGCACCGCGTTGGTCTTCATCCGCTGCTCGCCCAGCAGGGTGTTGGTCAGCGTGGATTTGCCGGCACCGGACGAGCCCACCAGCACCACCGTGCGACCCGGGCCCAGCCACGGTTGCAGCACCGCCACGCTGTCGGCATCCAGGCCATTGATCGCATGCAGGGCGATACCCTGCATCTCCAGCTCTTCCAGCACCGCCAGCGCGTCTTCGCTGTACTCGGTCTGGTCAGCCTTGGTCAGCACCACCACCGGTTCGGCACCGCCACCGCCGACCAGCAGCAGGTAGCGCTCGATGCGCCTCGGATTGAAGTCGGCATCCAGGCCGCAGACGATGAACACCGTATCGATGTTGGCTGCGATCACCTGCTGGTGGTAATGCTCGCCGGCAGCACCACGCTTGATCGCGGTACGACGCGGCAGCAGGGCGACGATGCGGATGCCATCGAGCAGCACCCAGTCACCCACCGCCGGCCGTTCATGGCTGGGGAAGCGCGGGCGCTGCCATTCCGGCAGCGACTCGGCCTTGATCGACGCATCCGGGCCATCGGCCACCACGTAGTGGGTGCGGTGCTGTTCGATCACCCGTGCCGGGCGGGCCTGCGGATGTGCGGCCATCGCGGCCTGCCAGTCGGCCTGCTGCGCCGGGCCCGGCCAGGGCCAGCCAATGGTCTGCAGGGCGATGAAATCGGGGGTCTGGGTCATCGCCGCCATTCTACCTGTGCCGGCGCCCTGCCAGCCCAGCAATGACGGGCCCCGCGCCCTTGCCATGCATTGCAGCAATTCCGGTAGGATGGAAGCCCCATGCCTTTTGACGGCCCAGCTCCCATGTCCACCAACTCGCCCAAGCCCCTGGCCATCCGCGAGCGCCTTTCCGAAGTGCGCTACGAAATCCGCGGAGAACTGGCGCGGCGAGCCCGGGAGCTGGAGGCGCAGGGCCGCAAGCTGATCAAGCTCAACATCGGCAATCCGGGCGCTTTCGGCTTCCGCGCGCCGGAGCACCTGCAGCGTGCGATCGCTGACGACATGGGCCGCACCGACCCGTACACGCACCAGCAGGGCCTGCCGGTGGCGCGCGAAGCCATCGCCAGCTACTACGCCCGTCGTGGCGCGCCCGATGCGCACCCGGACCGCGTCTTCCTCGGCAATGGCGTCAGCGAGCTGATCGACCTGTCGCTGCGTGCGCTGCTCAACCCGGGCGATGAAGTGCTGGTGCCCTCGCCCGACTACCCGCTGTGGTCGGCCTCGACCATCCTCAACGATGGCCGTCCGGTGTACTACCGCTGCGCACCGGAGAACGGCTTCCAGCCGGACCCGAGCGAGATCGAGACGCTGGTGTCCTCGCGCACCCGCGCCATCGTGCTGATCAATCCGAACAACCCCAGCGGCGCCAGCTACCCGCGCGAACTGCTGGAGCGCGTGGTCGAGATCGCACGCCGCCACAACCTGTTGCTGCTGGTCGACGAGATCTACGACCAGATCCTGTACGACGACGCGGTGTTCCAGCCGGTCGCGCCGCTGGCCGGTGATCATCCGTGCCTGACCTTCAGCGGCCTGAGCAAGGTGCACCGCGCCTGCGGCTGGCGCGTGGGCTGGGCCCACCTCAGCGGCGACGATGCCCGCCTGGGTGACTTCCGCGCGGCACTGGACCTGTTGGGCGCGCTGCGCCTGTGCGCCAACGTGCCGGGCCAGTACGCCATCGAGGCCGCGGTGAACGGTCCGGACACCATTTCCGAACTGTGCACGCCGGGCGGCCGCCTGTATGAAACCCGCCGCGCGGTCATCGAGGCCTGCGAAGCCAGCGAGCACCTCTCGCTGGTCGCACCGGCCGGCGCGCTGTACGCGTTCCCGGCCGTGGTCGGCGCCGCTGCGAAGGGCTTCGACGACCACAACTTCGCGCTGGACCTGATGAACGACGAAGGCGTGCTGGTGGTGCCGGGCTCGAGCTTCAACGTGCCCTACCGCCATCATTTCCGCGTGACCCTGATGCCGGAGGCCTCGGTGATGCGCGATGTGTTCGCGCGCATCGACCGCGTGCTGGCGCGACGTGCCGAGGACGCGACCAAGGTCGTGCCGCTGAAGCCGCGCCGTTCGGTGGCCTGAGCGTGGCGCTGTCCTACCTGGCGCTGGGCGATTCGTACACCATCGGTGAAGCGGTTGCAGTCGAAGGCCGCTGGCCGCACCAGCTGGCCGCCACGCTGCGTGCGCAGGGCATTGAGCTGTCCGATCCGCAGACCATCGCCACCACCGGCTGGACCACCGACGAACTCGATGCGGGCATCGATGCGGCTGCGCCGCAGGGGCCGTTCGATTTCGTCAGCCTGCTGATCGGCGTCAACAACCAGTACCGCGGGCGTCCGCTGGACGAATACCGCAGCCAGTTCCAGGTGCTTCTGCAGCGGGCGATCGGCTTCGCTGGCGGTGATGCCGGACGCGTGCTGGTGCTGTCCTTCCCCGATTGGGGTGCGACCCCGTTCGGCGCAGGCAGTGGCCGCGACCTGGCCGCGATCGAGATCGAGACCGACGAGTTCAACGCGGCAGCCGAGGTGATCAGCACCCAGCAGGGCGTGGCCTTCGTCGACATCACCGATATCAGCCGCGCACAGGGCGAAGACCCGACGATGATCGCCGAGGATGGCCTGCACCCTTCGGCGCGGATGTACGCGCTGTGGAGCGCACGCGCCCTTCCGGTGGCCGCGCACCTGCTTGGCGGCACGGACTGAGGCGATGGACGGCACGCCACGGAACGGCCCGCCCCTGCCCTGCACTCCCCTGACGGCCCCGCAGGCCCGCTTGATTGCCGAGGCCTTCCGCCCGGCGCAGGCCTGGGGCAGCCGCCGCGACTACTACTACACCCGCGGCAAGCTCGGCAGCGATCCGCTGTACGACGGCGTGCTGCAGCATCTGCCTGACGATGGGCAGCCGGTGCTGGACCTGGGCTGCGGGCTGGGCCTGTTCGCCCATGTACTGCGCCAGCGCGGCGGTACCCAGCGCTACCTTGGCGTGGACGTGGATGCCGGCAAGATCACCCGCGCGAAGCGTGCTGCCGCCGACCTGCATGACGTGCGCTTCGATTGCGTGGATGTGCAGGCGCCGCTGCCGGCGCAGGCCGGGCACGTCCTGCTGCTGGACGTACTGCAGTACCTGGACGCGGGCCCACAGCAGGCACTGCTGCGCGCGGCCAGCGCTCAGGTGGCCCGCGGCAGCTGCCTGCTGCTGCGCACGCCGCTGGCCACCGGCGATGGCCGCGACCGCACCACGCGGGTGGCGGACCGGCTGGCCTGGCTGATCGGCTGGATGGGCACGCGACCACGCCACTACCCCGATCCGCAGGTATTGCAGACAACGCTTGCCGAAGCTGGATTGCAGGTGACCGCACCCCGCCCGCTGCACGGGCGTACCCCCTTCAACAGCTGGCTGCTGGTGGCCAAACGCCCCGCGTTGTAGGACCGAACCCAGGCTCGGCTGTGCTGTTGCGGTAGATCCACGCCATGCGTGGATGGCCTCGCGACCATTCCTGTAGGGGCGAGCCCACGCCCGGCTGCCCCAAGCGGCCAGAAGCCTGGTTTACAGGACCGGCAGCCGCGCCTTCAGCCCCCGCTCGTCCAGCGCCTGCAGCACGCGTTCGATGATCACCCGATTGTGACCGTGGGCGGCGCCCTCATGCAGCAGCACGATGGCGCCGGGTTGCAGGTCAGGCAGCAGCCGCGACAACACGCCCTCCGGCGTGCAGCCGACGCCGTCGTAGCCCCGGGCACTCCAGCCCACGCGCACCAGGCCCAGCGCCTTCAACACCGGTGCCACGAACGGATTGGTCATGCCCACCACCGAGCGGTACCAGCGCACCGGATGCCCGCTCAGGGCCTGCAGTGCATGCTGGCAGCCCTCGATCTCGGCCCGCATCGCCGCCGGGCCCAGACGCCAGAAGCGCGCCTGTGGGTGGCTGTGGCTGTGGTTGCCCAGGTCGTGGCCGCGGCGCAGGATCTCCTGCACCAGTTCCGGCTGTGCCAGCGCACGTTCCCCCACCAGGAAGAAGGTGGCGCGCGCCTGGTGGCGGTCCAGCAGGTCGAGCACGGCGCGGGTTTCCGGGCCGGGGCCGTCATCGATCGTCAGCCAGACGCTGTTGCCGGCCTCTGGCAACCGGCTCAGCACCGGTGCGTAGAAGCGGCTGTTGGGCAGGAATATCGGCACCATGAACAGCGCGTGGCTGGCCACCATCAGCGGCAGGCCCCAGTGCCAGCCTGCCAGCACCCATACCAGGATCACGGCCAACTGCGACGCCACCAGCCAGGGCAGCCAGCGCCAGGGCCGGGTCGGGATGCGATGCAATGTTCCTGCGTTGCTCATCCCCCATGATGCCATGAGGGGTAGAATTGATGATTCGAATTCCCGGAAACCCGACGTCCATGTCCCTCGATCCCGCCCTGCGTTCGCGCATCGAATCCATCCTCAACGCCAACCGCGTCGTGCTGTTCATGAAGGGCCAGCCGTCGATGCCGCAGTGCGGTTTCTCGGCCAAGGCCGTGGGCGCCCTGCAGGATCTCGGCGTCGAGTTCGCCCACGTCAACGTGCTGGCCGACCAGGAAATCCGTGAAGGCATCAAGGCCTACGGCGACTGGCCGACCATCCCGCAGCTGTACATCGACGGCGAACTGGTCGGTGGCAGCGACATCGTGCTGCAGATGGCCGCCAGCGGCGAGCTGAGCAGCGTGCTGGGCCTGGCCGCACCGGACCGCACCCCGCCGAGCATCACCGTGACCCCGGCCGCCGTGGAAATGCTCAAGGGCGCGCTGGCCGATGCCCCGGGCGCTGCCCTGCAGCTGAGCATCGACGCCGGTTTCCAGCCGAACTTCCAGCTGGCCCCGCACGACGAAGGCGCGATCGCTGCCGAGTCCAACGGCCTGCGCGTGCAGTTCGACCTGGCCAGCGCGCGTCGCGCCAACGGCATCACCATCGACTGGGTGGACGACATCCGCGGCAAGGGCCTGGCCATCGACAATCCGAACGCACCCAAGCCGGTGCAGGAAATCAGCGTGCGTGATGCCGATGACCTGGTGCGTGCCGGCAACATCACCCTGGTGGACGTGCGCCCGGCCGAGGAGCGCGAGATCGCTGCCGTGGGCGTGCCGTTCAAGAGTTTCGACGGAAACGGCCGTGCGCAGCTGGAGGCCCTGCCGAAGGACACCGCACTGGCCTTCATGTGCCACCACGGCGGCCGCAGCGCACAGGCTGCCGAGCAGTTCCGTGCACTGGGCTTCACCAAGGTGTTCAACGTCACCGGCGGCATCAACGCCTGGTCGGAAGAGGTGGACAACGGCGTGCCGAAGTACTGATCGGCCCTGAAAAAGGGGACGGAGGGAATTAAGTCGTTTGTGCCATAAACGACTTAATTCCCTCCGTCCCCTTTTTCTTAGCCGGCGAACCCGCCTTCGGCCAGGTAATCCAGTTCTTCCGCCGTGGGGAAGCGACCGAGCACGGCATTGCGATGCGGGAAACGACCGAAGCGGCGGATGATGTCGCGGTGCAGTTCGGCGTACTGCAGGTATTCCTTGTCACCCAGCACGTCGAACATCGCCACCGAGCGGTCCTGGTCCAGCGGATCCTCGGAGTGCTCGAACGGCAGGTAGATGAAGGCGCGCAGCTTCGGCACCAGCTGCAGGTCCAGGCCTTCCTCGATGGCGCGCATGGCGTAATGCCGGGCCAGGCCATCGGTGGCGTAGGAATGGGCAGTACCCCGGAAGCAGTTGCGCGGGAACTGGTCGAGCAGCAGCATCAGGGCCAGCGCCCCTTCGGCACTGCCCAGCCAATGTTCGCGCGCGCGCGAAGCGGCGGCGAAATGCTCATCCAGAAACAACTGGCGGAACTGCGCGTCGAACGCGTCGTCGCGGGCGAACCACTTCGCAGGGCCCGCCTCCTTCCAGAATTCCACCACGTGCGCGGCAACGTCCATCACCTACTCCCCAGGGCCGGCGCGCCGCGCCAGGCCATCATCATCATTCGTCGAAGCGCAGGTGGCGGACCGACTTGCCGTTGCGCCGGATAAGCTTAAGCGCCTCGATACCGATCTGGATATGGTTTTCCACGAACTGGGAGCTGACCTTGGCATCGGAGGCTTCGGTCTTGACCCCATCGGGGATCATCGGCTGGTCCGACACCAGCAGCAGCGCACCGCTGGGGATGTGGTTGGCGAAGCCGGCGGCGAACACGGTGGCGGTTTCCATGTCGATGGCCATGCAGCGCATCGCCCGCAGCCGCTCCTTGAAGGCCTCGTCGTGTTCCCAGACCCGGCGGTTGGTGGTGTAGACGGTACCGGTCCAGTAGTCGTGGCCGAGGTCGCGGATCATGGTCGAGACCGCACGCTGCAGCGCGAACGCCGGCAACGCCGGCACTTCCGGCGGCAGGTAGTCACCCGAGGTACCCTCACCACGGATCGCAGCGATCGGCAGCACCAGGTCGCCCAGCTGGTTCTTGCGCTTGAGGCCGCCGCACTTGCCCAGGAACAGCACCGCCTTGGGCATCACCGCCGACAGCAGGTCCATGATGATCGCGGCATTGGGGCTGCCCATGCCGAAGTTGATCATGGTGATGCCGTCGATCGTGGCGCTTGCCATCGGCCGGTCCAGGCCGATGACCGGCGCACCGGTCAGCTCGGAAAAGGTATGCAGGTAGCCGCCGAAGTTGGTCAGCAGGATGTGCTGGCCGAACTGGTCCAGAGGCACGCCGGTATACCGGGGCAGCCAGTTGTCGACGATTTCCTGCTTGCTTTTCATGGGCGGTCCGGTACGGCGGGGGACCGGGTATTTTCGGCCACCCGGCCGGTGCAGTCGAGCCGCCGTCGACCGTCCTGTGAAGAAGGTCACTTGGCAAGCCCGCCGCCACCGGGCTAGCGTCGGCGGTTGGACCAGGTTGCAAGGGGAACTGCATGGCATCGACGTTGTTGCGCGCCGGGGTGGTCCTGGCGCTGCTTTCATTGAGTACGGCTCCGGCGGTGGGCGCCTCGCGCTTTGTCGCCGATCCCTACCCCAGCACCTACCAGGCCCATCCCGATGCGCCGGTACTGATCCACAACGCCACCGTGCTGACCGGTACCGGCCAGCGCCTGGACAACGCCGATGTGCTGCTGCGCGACGGCCGCATCGTTGCCGTCGGCCGCCAGCTGCAGGCCGATGCCGGCGTCACCCGCATTGATGCACAGGGCAAGTGGGTCACTCCGGGCCTGATCGACGTGCATTCGCACCTGGGCGTGTATCCCAGCCCGGGTGTCGGTGCGCACAGCGACGGCAACGAGATGACCGCACCGGTCACCGCCAACGTCTGGGCCGAACACTCGGTGTGGCCGCAGGACCCGGGCTTCGCCACCGCGCTGGCCGGCGGCGTGACCAGCATGCAGGTGCTGCCGGGCTCGGCCAACCTTGTCGGTGGCCGCGGCGTGACGCTGAAGAACGTCCCGGCCATCACCTACCAGGCGATGAAGTTCCCCGGTGCGCCGTGGGGCCTGAAAATGGCGTGCGGCGAGAACCCCAAGCGGGTCTATGGCGAGGGCAAGGGCGTGACCCCGGCCACGCGCATGGGCAACGTGGCCGGCTATCGTGCCGCCTTCATCGATGCCGCCGACTACATCGCCAAGAACAAACCCAAGCCGGCCAAGCGCAAGAGCTGGTTCGGCAGCGACAAGGGCGACAGCGCCGGTGATGCCGGCGGCAAGCGCGATCTCAAGCTGGACACGCTGGCCGGCGCGATCGAAGGCGACATCCGCGTGCACATCCACTGCTACCGCGCCGACGAGATGGCCACCATGCTCGATCTGGCCAAGGAATTCGGCTTCAAGGTAGCCGCCTTCCACCACGGCGTGGAGGCCTACAAGCTGGCCGACAGGCTGGCCGCCGACGGCGTCTGCGGTGCGCTGTGGGCCGACTGGTGGGGCTTCAAGATGGAAGCCTTCGACGGCATTCCGGAGAACATCGCGCTGGTCGACCGGCCGAAGAACAGCTGCGCCATCGTCCACTCCGATTCACCCGAGGGCATCCAGCGCCTGAACCAGGAAGCAGCCAAGGTGATGGCGTCCGCGCGCCGCGCGCGCATGCCGGAGATCACGCCCGAACACGCCATCACCTGGATGACCGCCAACGCCGCCAAGGCGCTGGGCATTGAAGGCCAGACCGGCACCCTGGAGGCCGGCAAGATGGCCGACGTGGTGGTCTGGAACGGCAACCCCTTCAGTTCGTATGCGTTGGCCGAGCAGGTCTTCATTGATGGCCGCAGGTTGTACGACCGCAGTGCACCGGCAGCGACGCCGCGTTCTGATTTCCAGCTTGGCCAGGAGGTGCGTTGATGATGGTGCTCAAGCAGTTGGCGCAGTCTGCCGCGAAGGGCAGCCGAGCATGGTTCGGCGCTACTGTCATGGTGCTGGCCTGCATCTCCGCATCCGCACAGGCACAGGACCTGCTGGTGCGCAACGCAACGGTGCACACGGCCAGCGCACGCGGCAGCCTGCACAACGCCGATGTGCTGGTCCAGGGTGGCATCATCCGCGCGGTCGGCCCCGGCCTGTCCGCGCCGGCCGGGGCGACCGTGGTCGAAGCCAATGGCGGACCGCTGACCCCGGCCCTGTTCGGTGGCATCACCGAAACCGGCATCGAAGAGGTCTCGGGTGAATCGAGCACGGTGGACAGTTCGTTGAAGCTCGGTGAGCAGCCGCTGCGCCCGGAATTCGACGTCACCCTCGCCTACAACCCGGCCTCGGTGCTGATTCCGGTCACGCGCCTGGAAGGCATCGGCTTCACTGCATTGGGGGCAGCCACTGGTGGTGGTTTCGTGGCCGGCCAGGGCGGCGTAATGCGGCTGGACGGCAGCGCCGACCCGATCGGCCCGCGTGCCCTGTTCCTGCGCATCGGCGCGGCCGCCTCCGAACTGACCGGCCATTCGCGCGCCGCGCAATGGATGCTGCTGCAACAGATGGTCGACGAAGCACGCGGCCAGGTTGCTGTGGATTCTCCGCACGCGCTGTTGACCCCGGCCGGGCGCCGTACGCTCAGTCGCTACCTGGCCGGCCAGGGCCGCATCGTGGTGGAGGTGGATCGTGCCTCGGACATCCGCCAGCTGCTGCGCTGGGCCACACGCGAGAAGGTAAAGATCGCCATTGCCGGTGCCAGCGAAGCCTGGCAGGTCGCGCCGGAGCTGGCCGCTGCGCACGTGCCGGTATTCGTCGACGTGCTGGCCAACCTGCCGGCCAGCTTCGATCAGCTCGGTGCCACCCTGGAAAACGCCGCGCGCCTGCAGCGTGCCGGCGTGGCGGTTTCTTTCGTGCAGCGCGGCGACGCCACCCACAATGCGCGCAAGATGCGCCAGCTGGCTGGCAATGCAGTGGCCAACGGCCTGCCCTGGGCTGACGGTCTGGCCGGGCTGACCCGGGTACCCGCACAGGCGTTCGGCGTGGCCGACCAGATCGGCAGCATCGAGCCCGGCAAGCGCGCCGACCTGGTGCTGTGGGAAGGCGACCCGCTGGACGTGGCGCACTATGCCGAACAGGTCTGGCTGGGCGGCCGTGCGATGCCGATGCGCTCGCGCCAGACCGACCTGCGTGATCGCTACCTGCAGCGCAATGCGCAGCCCTGACCGCATTGAAGGACACCACCATGGCCACCCTGCGCTGGTACTTCGACTTCGTCTCGCCCTACTCCTACCTGCACTGGCAGAAGCTGAAACAGTTGCCGCAGTTCGCGCAGATCCAGACCGTGCCGATCGCCTTCGGCGCGGTGCTGCATCACCTGGGCAATCTCGGGCCGGCCGAGATTCCGGCCAAGCGCCGTTTCATCTACCGCCAGCTGCAATGGACCGCGCAGGCCGAGGGCACGCCGATGCGCTTCCCGCCCGGCCATCCGTTCAATCCGTTGTCGGCGCTACGCCTGTGCCTGGCCGCCGGAGCCAGCGCACAGGCGGTGGACGTGCTGTTCGACTGGATCTGGCGCGACGGCCATGCCGGTGACAGCGCCGAAGCCCTGCGCGAACCAGGTGCGCAGCTGGGCATCGAGGATGTCGCCAGCGCCATCGCCGCCCCGGCGGTCAAGGAACAGTTGCGGCGCAACACCGAGGCCGCAATCGGCGCCGGGGTGTTCGGGGTCCCGACCCTGGCCATCGACCAGGAACTGTTCTGGGGCAACGACGCCCATCCGCTGATGGCGGCCGTGCTGGCCGATCCTGCCCTGCTGCAGCAGCCCGAATGGCAACGCCTGGACAGCCTGCCGGTGGCGGTGCAGCGCGATAGCTGAACAGGGGTGGCGCGTTTCCCTCGGGCGCGGGCTCTGGTTTTGAGATAGATTTCACGTTTCCGAACCTACAACCGCCCTGGAGGGGGAGCCGCGGATGCGCATCGGAATCGTCGTCGACTCGGCCTGCGACCTGCCGCAGGACTTCATTGCCGAGCACAACATCGTGCTGCTGCCGATCACCGTCCGCATCGGCGAAGCCGTGCTGGCCGATCACCGCGATGAGCAGGCCACGCTGAGCTTCCTGCACGCGCACGTGGCCGAACACGGCGCCGAGGCGGAAACCATTCCCTTCAGTGTCGCCCAGATCCGCGACCTGTTCCTGCAGCAGCTGGTGATCGATTACGACCACGTGTTCTGCATGACCATCACCAAGACCCGCAGCCCGATCCACGACAACGCACTGCAGGCCAGCTTCGCCATCCTCAACGACTACAAGCCGGTGCGCCAGGCGGCAGGCTACAACTCACCGTTCGCGCTGCGCGTGCTCGATACCCAGAACCTGTTCGCCGCGCAGGCGGTTACGGCGGTGGAAGCCGTGCGCCTGCGCGAGAGCAACGCCAGCGTGCAGCAGATCCGCGAGCGGCTGGAGGAACTGGCCGGCAACGTGCACGGCTACATGGTCACCCGTGACCTGTACTACATGCGTGCGCGCGCACGGCACAAGGGCGACCGCAGTGTCGGCCTGCTCAGTGCGGCGCTGGGCAGCGCGCTGGACATCAAGCCGGTGCTGCACGGCTACCGCGGCGAAACCGGGCCGGTAGCCAAGATCAAGGGCTTCGACAATGCCGTGCAGAAGCTGTTCGCGGTGGTCGGCCAGCGCGTACGTGCCGGACTGATGACGCCGACGGTGTGCGTCAGCTACGGCGGAGAACTGGACGAGCTGCGTGCCCTGCCCGGCTACGCACAGCTGAAAGAGGTCTGCGCCACCCATGGCGTGACCGTGTACGAATCGGTGATGAGCCTGACCGGCATGGTCAACGTCGGCAAGGGCGCGGTCACCGTAGGCTTCGCCGATGGGCCGCATCGGTTCGAATGAGCGCTGGCCACGGCCGGAATCTGCACATCGATTCCACTGCGGTTGTGCCAGTCTTGCCGCACTTCAAGGAGAACTCCATGCCTGCGCAGTACCACATCAGCCTGCCCGACCCGTCCAAGGCCCGTGGCAATGACCCTGACCTGTCCTTCCACTCGCAGGGCGCCGCCGGTTTCGCCGAAGAGCTGCAGGACGCCCTGCGCAGCGGCACGCTGTTCGAGCGCTGGAAGGCCAAGCAGCCCGACCCGGACGCGGTGGAACCGCAGTGGGGCGTGACCGATCCGGAGGCCACCGTGACCGGCGAGCAGAAGGACCTGCGCATCAACCTGGTCGCCACCACCCGCATCGACAGCGACGTGTTCAAGCAGCGCCTGCGCCTGCTGGCCGGCAGCCACTGGGAACTGCGCGACGTGCGTTGAGGCCCTGCCCTGGTAGTTGCCAACCTTGGTTGGCAACTACCGGGACGCGAGGTAGTGCCGGCCGCTGGCCGGCATCCGCAACATCCATGAAGGTGCCGGCCAGCGGCCGGCACTACCAGCCTCCACCCAGCGCGCGGTACAGCTCTACACGCGCGATCGCGGCGGTGGCCTGGCTGTTGGCCAGCGCGGCCTGGTTGTCCAGTGCGATGCGCTGGGTGGTCAGCACGTCCAGCATGTCGACCACGCCGGCCTGGTACTGCCGGCGCGCCGCCCCCAGTGCCGTCTCGCTCTCATCCACTGCCACGTGCAGCTGCACCGTGCGCTGCTGCTCGGCACTGTAGCCATCCATGGCGTCATCCACTTCGTGCCATGCCTGCAGCACGGTACGGCGGAACTGCAGGGCCGACTGTTGCTGCTGCAGCCTGCTCAGCGCGAGATTGGCCTTCAGCCGTCCGCCCTGGAAGATCGGCAGGCTGATCGACGGACCGATGCTGAAACGGTGCGCGTTCCAGCCATCCAGATCATCGAGCTGCTTGGCCTGGAAGCCGGCGTCGCCATTCAAGGTGATGCGCGGCAGGAAACTGGCCTTGGCCACGCCGATGCCTGCCGTTGCCGCATGCAGTGCCGCTTCGGCACGACGGATGTCCGGGCGACGCTCGGCCAGTTCACTGGGCAGCCCCATCGCTACGGCCGGCAACGCCGGCCAGTCACGGCGTGCATCCTGCAGCTGCGCGTCCAGCGCCTGCGGCGGCTGCGCCAGCAGGAACGCCAGCGCATTGCGCAGCTGCGATTCGCGATGCCGCAACGGCGCGATGCGTGCCTGCAGCGATGCCACCTGCGCGGCCGCGCTGGACACCTGCAGCGTGCTGGCCACACCCTGGCGTTGGCGTGCTTCGGTCAGGCGTTTGATGTCGTGGGCGATGCTGAGGTTGTCCTCGGTGATCGCCAGCAGCTGCCGCGTCGCGCGCAGCTGCAGATAATCACGCGCGGTTTCCGCCAGCAGCGCGATGCGCGCTGCATGTGCATCCTCCTCGGCCATCTGCACGCGCGCTTCGGCCGCTTCCACCTGGCGCCGCACGCGGCCCCACAGGTCCAGTTCCCAGCTCAGGCCGATACCGGCCTGGAACAGCCCGTAGTCATCACGGCCGCCGTTGCCGGACGGATCATTCAGGCCCACCTCGCTGTTGCGTGCACGCACGCCACTGGCGCTCGCGCTGACGCTGGGCAGGCGATCGGCGCCGGTGATGCCGCGTGCAGCACGGCTCTGCTGCACGCGGTTGGCCGCCAGCTGCAGGTCCAGGTTGGCCGCCAGCACCTGGTTGGCCAGCTGCCCCAGCAGCGGATCGTCGAAACCGGCCCACCAGGCCGCGTCCTGGTCGATGGCGTTGCCGGCGACGGCCTCACCCTGCCAGTGGCTGGGCAGTTCCGCCTGCGGGCGTACGAAGTCCGGACCCATCGTGCAGGCAGCCAGGGCCGTGCACAGGCTGGTCGCAACGAAGGTGCGGAACACGGTGACTGCGCTCATGCGCCCTCCCCGCTCTTGTGGCCCGGACTGTGCTGCACGCTCTGCGCGCGCGCGCGGCTGCCCAGGTCAACGCTGGCTTCCACCGACATGCCGGCACGCAGCTGGTCCAGCAGCGGCTGGCCCGGCTCCAGCACGATCTTCACCGGAATGCGCTGCACCACCTTGGTGAAGTTGCCGGTGGCGTTCTCTGGTGCGACGGCAGCAAAGGTGACGCCGGTGGCTGGTGCAATGCTGTCGATGTGCCCGCGCAGCGGCTTGCCCGGGAATACGTCCACCTTCAGTTCGACCTGCTGGCCGGCCTGCATGCGGGTCATCTGCGTTTCCTGGAAGTTGGCGACCACGAAGGCGCGCTTCAGCGGTACCACCGCAGCCACCGGCGTACCCGGCGTCAGGTAGGCACCCACGCGCACTGCGCGGCGACCGACCATGCCATCGATCGGTGCGCGCAGCACGGTGTGCGACAGATCCAGTTCGGCGCGTGCCTGCGCGGCTTCCGCACGCTGCACCGCCGCCTGTGCAGCCTGCACGCCCGCGCTGAGGATGTCGGTGCGCTGACGTGCGGTCGACAGCGCGGCCTGGCCCTGCTGCAGATGCGCACTGGCCACGGCCTGCTTCGACTGCGCCTGCTGCGCGTTCTGCACGGTACCGGCGCCGTCACGGGCCAGTTCGCGGTAACGCTGCTGGTCGGCACTGGCCAGGGTCAGTTCGGAACGGCTGACATCGACACTGGCCCTGGCCTGCGCGATCAACGAGTCCTGCTGGGCCAGTGCGGCCTGCGCATTGGCCAGCTGTGCACGGGCATTGGCGAGGTCGGCACGGGCCGCCTGCAGGGCGACCTGGTAGTCGCGGTCGTCGATGCGGGCCAGCACATCACCGGCCTTCACCGACTGGTTGTCCTCGACTTCCACGGCACTGACGAAGCCGGGAATCTTCGGCGCTACCAGGGTGTAGTCGGCCACCACGTACGCATTGTTGGTGGTCTGGTGGCCGCCATCGCGCAGCAGCAGCCACGCGCCGACGGCCAGGGCCAGCACGCCCAGGCCCAGACCAGTGTTGAGGGTGGTTCGATTGATCGTCATGAGGGGGTTCCTGCGAAAGGTTCAGGCCACGGCACGTGGCGGATGGATGCGGGTGGGCATCCAGGCAATGAGGGGAATGAAGGCCAGCGCCACCAGTGCGACCACCCAGTACAGGTCGGCCGAAGTCAGCGCCTGTACCTGTGCATGCAGGCGCGCGCCCAGCTGCGGGCCATCGGCCAGCCACGGTTGCTCGCCAAGGCGGTCGACCAGCACGGTGGAATGGAAATGACGGCGGCCCTGGGCGACGGCATCCAGCACGCCACCGGCGAGCACGGCAGCGAAGCCCTTGACCGTGTTGAACCAAGCCGAGGCGAACGGGCCGTCCTGCGGCGCCAGGCCGCCGGTGGCCAGCATCAGCAGCGGCAGCACCGCCATCGGTTGCGCGAACACCTGCAGCAGCTGCACCCACAGGAAGTTGTCGCGGATCCAGGCCACGTCCAGGTGCGAGCCCAGCCAGCAGGCCAGCGCCAGCATCGCCAGGCCCGTGGCCTGCACCCAGCGGCAGTCCACCGCGCGGATGTTCAGCAGCGCCGCCACCAGCGGCAGCGCGATCACCTGCGGCAGCGCCACCCACAGCAGCATCGGTGCGGTCTGCAGCGGCCGGTAGCCCTGCACGCTGGCCAGGAACCCGGACGGGATCGAGATCACTGCCAGCAGCACGAACAGCACGCCGCCCAGCGTCACCAGCGAGTAGCTGAGATTGCGGTTGGCCAGCAGCTGCAGCTTGAAGAACGGCAGCGGATGGAACCATTCATTGATCATGAACAGCACCATCAGGCCGGCACCGCCACCGATCATCAGCGTGATCATCGGCGAGTCGAACCAGTTCAGCCGCGGGCCCTGCACCAGGCCCAGCACCAGCAGCACCAGCGCCGGCAGGCCCAGCAGCAGGCCGACGCCATCGAACTGGGCAAAACGCTCCAGCCGCAGCGGGTCCTGCGGCAGGCCCCAGCCGACCATCGCCATGGCGGCCAGGCAGTACGGCACGATCTGCCAGAACGCCCAGTGCCAGCCCACCTGCTCGACCCAGAACGCGGCCAGCGGCGTGCCCATGCTTGGGCCGAACGTCGCCGTCAGCGCGTAGCCGGCCAGGCCATACAGCTTGATGCCCGGGGGCAGGAAGCGCAGCGCCACGCTCATCAGCAGCGGCGGCAGCGCGCCACCGCACAGACCCTGCAGCGCGCGCAGCAGCAGGAACACCTGCAGGTTCGGGGCAAGCGGGCACAGCACGCCCAGCACCATGAAGCCACCGATCATCGCCAATGCGAAGCGGCGCAGCGAGAAGGTGGCGGCACACCACGGTGCGAAGGCCATCGCGCTGACCGACATCGCGCCGTAGAGGGCGACGACCCAGCTGCCGTCGTCGACGCTGAAACCCATCGCGCCACGGATGTCGGCCAGGGCGACCTTGGTGATGTTCTCGTTGAAGCCCGACACCAGCACCGCCAGCAGCACGCCACACAGGCCGACCAGAATGCGGCGATCGAGCCCGGGGGCGGCGGCAGGACGGGGCGCTGCGGCGGCCGGGACAGCGGCGGCCGGCGTACTCATCGCCGGGCACCTATCCGTGCAGTGCACGGCATGTTGGGGGTCATTGGAATGCGCTCAGTGAAACTCCGGGGAGCGCAGTCTAGGGAGCCGGTACCCTGCGAAAAATGGCGCAACCCGCATCCCAGGCGTGCGCCAGGCGCACGCCTGCAGATGTCAGCGCGGGGCCTCCCCTGCGCTTTCGCACATGGTCTTGATCGAGCGCCGCAGCCACTGGTGCGCGGCATCGTTGTCCAGCCGCGGATGCCAGGCCTGCACGATGGCCGCGGTACGCACCGGGATCGGCAGCGGGAACAGGCGCAGCGGCAGGCGCATGCTGACGATCCGCTCCAGCATCACGCTTGGCATCTGCGGCAGGATCAGGTCTGATTCGGCCGCCGCGAAGATCGCACCGTGGAAGGTCGGGCTGATCAGCGCCACCCGCCGCTGCAGGCCCAGCGCGGCCAGATCATCGTCGATCGGACCACGCGGCAGGCCGCGGCGCGACACCGCGATGTGGTCGCAGGCGGCAAAACGCTCGGCGCTGATCTCCTCATCGAACAACGGATGATCTTCGCGCGCGGCGCCCATGAACGAGGTACTGAACAGGTTCTGCACCTTGGTATCGGGCGCATGCTTGCCGGCCGTGCTGATGTACAGGTCGATCCGGCCCTGCGCCATCGCATCGTCGTCGGTATCGCCTTCGGGCACGAAGCGCAGCACTGCGCGCGGCGCCTGCTGGCGGAACAGCTCGCGCAGGCGTCCGCCGAAACCACCGACGAACACATCATTGGCACGCACGCTGAAGGTCCGCTCGAGCACGCGCATGTCTACTTCGCGACCGGCGTTGAAGACGCGGTGGGCCTGCTCGATCACATCGCGGACCTGCTCGCGCAGCTGCAGGGCGCGGGGCGTGGGCGCCAGACCGCGGCCGGCACGAACCAGCACCGGGTCGCCCAGCGCGGTGCGGACCCGGCCCAGGGTACGGCTCATCGCCGGCGCGCTCAGGTTCATCCGGCGCGCGGCGGCGGCCACGCTGCATTCGTCAATCAGCACGTCGAGTGCCAGCAACAGGTTCAGGTCCGGCAGGGGCATGAGAGTCTCCAGTAAATCAGATGACTTTACGGCACTTGCAACCACGGTGGATTGCGTTCGACGCATTCATTGACTGCCGCGCACGGCATGGGTGCGCGCGGTGACATCGGCGACCATCCCCGGCCTGCCAAGGAGACATCCATGTTCAATACCCTGCTGGTCGCCCTGGATGGTAGCCCCCAGCACGCACGCGTGCTGGACCTGGCCGCCGCCATCGCCGGCCCCCACAGCCGCCTGCACCTGCTGTGCGTGCTCGACCCCGAATTCGCGCTGGCGGCCAATGCCAGCGAAGCCGACCGCATCGAGTACCCGGAAGCCGCCCGCCAGCGCTCGCGGGCCGAAGCGGTGCTGGCCGAAGCCCTGGCCGAGCTGTGCGAACGCGGCGTCGACGCCATCGCGCAGATTCCCTCCGGCGACCCGGGCGAAGTGATCAGCGAGCAGGCCCGGCGCCTGAAGTGCGACCTGATCGTCATCGGCCACCGCCACCTGTCCCGGCTGGAACGCCTGTTCGAACCCTCGATCGGGCAATGGACCATCGACCACGCGCCCTGTCCGGTGCTGGTGGAAACCCGCGACCCACAGCCCTAGCCACCATGGCCTCCCGTTCCCCGTTGTTTCCCACCCGGGTCAACTACCGCGCCTTCGGTCGACAGTTCGGCCGCGGCGAACAGGCGCTGCTGGGCGCGATACGGCAGTTGCGCGACCCCGATCTGCAGGCCGATGGCCTTGCCCAGCTGAGCGGACTCGGGCTTGGCCAGGAGGGATGCGACGCCTTCATCGGCCTGCTGCCCCTGCTGGCCACCCCCGCCGCTCCGATCGATCTGCTGCCGGCCGGCTCTCCCTTCATTGCCGCCAGCGAGCTGGACCTGCTGGTCTGCCTGCTGCGCATCGCACAATGGCGGCATGCGCGGCCCCGCGAAGACGACACGCTGGCACCGTTGCGCCGTCAACTGGCACGCTGTGCGATGGCCGTGCAGGCGGCAAACCTGCCGTTGCGGCAGCGCTCGTTGTCACCGGTCGGGCTGAGGCTGCTCGATCCGACCGGCTGGTTGCGGCAGCGATAAGCCGTCGCGTCCCCCGTGTGATCGCATGCAGAGAGCTGCTCAGCAGTCCATCGTTCCGTGCGTGCTGCCCTCGTCGTCCAGCACGTGCGCATGCAGGATCACCTGGTTGCGGCCAGCCCGCTTGGCGGCATACAGGCCGGCATCGGCGTCTGCCAGCAACTGATCGGCACTGGCCAGAGCCGGCGGATGCAGGTAACCCACGCCGACGCTGATGCTGACCGGGCCTTCCGGCAATGGCAGCGCTTCGACCGCTTCGCGCAGCCGCTCGGCCAGCGCCAGCACGCCCGACAACGGGCTTCCGGGCACGATGACGGCGAACTCTTCACCGCCATAACGCGCAACGCTGTCACCACCGCGACCGGCTATGGTCTTCAGCACCCCGGCCACCGCCTGCAGGCAACGATCACCGGCCGGATGGCCGTGCTGGTCGTTGAAGGCCTTGAAGTGGTCGATATCCACCAGCAGCAGGCCCAGCTCGGTGCCGCTGCGCCGTGCGCGATTCCACTCGGACGTCAGCCGTGCGTCGAACTCGCGGCGGTTGGCCACGCCGGTCAGGCCATCCTGCCGCGCCAGTTGATCCAGTGCTGCCTGGCGTTCCAGAAGATCGGTCTGCAGCAGGACGCTGCGCAGGCCGAAGCCAAGGGTGGCTACGACGAAGCCGGCAACGGCCAACGGCCGCGCATGATCGACCACCAGCGTGCCGACCACCAGCAGCAGCAATGGCAGGATGATCGGACCGGCGGCCTGCACCGTCCTCGCCAGCCGCGGGTGTGCCGTGGTGCCTGTGTCCGGCCTCGTGTCCAGCGCCAGGCAGGCGATCAGCAGAAAAGGTACGTCGATCAGCAGATCGTTGAACGCACCGAATGCATCATCGGAGGTGTAGTGGTTGATGTAGTAGGCCACCAGCAGATAGGCC
Organism: Stenotrophomonas sp. YJH_SMC_12-1; assembly: GCF_059370935.1. Lineage (NCBI taxonomy): Bacteria > Pseudomonadati > Pseudomonadota > Gammaproteobacteria > Lysobacterales > Lysobacteraceae > Stenotrophomonas > Stenotrophomonas sp. YJH_SMC_12-1. The sequence continues at coordinate 150,458 of NZ_JCAFUD010000009.1, forward strand.
AGTGCGTACAGCGCCAGTGCGCGGAAGAACCTGCGCCGTTCGGGCACGTCGCCGGCCAGCCATCGCACCACGGCGAACGCGGCGATACACAGGTTCTGGATGTCGAACATGCGCTGCATGTTGGACATCGCATGGGCGTCGACCTCGACACGGGCGGCGAACGATGCGGTGTGCACGAAGAACAGCACACCCAGCAGCGCCGCCATCGCCGCGTCGATCAGGCTGATGCTCAGGCGCTCGCGGCGTGCCCGCGCCAGGATGAACACCAGGGGCACGCCATACAGCACGTACAACAACAGGCTGACGCGTGGGGTGAAGTCAGCCCGGCCGGCACCCAGCGCATCCACCATGTTGAACGTCATGCCGCCGGCCCACAGCAGCAGTGCCATCGCGGTAGAACGCCAGCCCAGAGTGGCGCGGTCACGTTGCGCCCGCACCAGGCACGCGGCGGCGGCCAGCAGCGGTGCGCCGGTCAGGAAAACGAAGGAGCCTACCCCGGCGGGGCCAGGCCACAGGGCCAGCACCATGCCATGGCACAGCACATACAGCAGCGCCAGCACTACCGGCATGCATCCCCCGATCCGCAAGGCCTTCTACGCGCACGATAGCGCGGGGCGGCGCCATAAGGGTGTGATCCATCGCTGAAAAAGGGGACGGAGGGGATTAAGTCGTTTGCGGCACAGCGGCAAATGACTTAATCCCCTCCGTCCCCTTTTTCCCAGGGCGCTCAGCCCTGCAGGGCGCGGGCGTGGTGGGCGATGTGCTCGCCGATGAAGCTGGCGATGAAGTAGTAGCTGTGGTCGTAGCCGGGCTGCAGGCGCAGGGTCAGCGGATGGCCGGCGGCATCGCAGGCCTGCTGCAGGCGCTGCGGCTGCAGCTGGGTCTGCAGGAACTCGTCCGCCTCGCCCTGGTCGACCAGCAGCGGCAGACGCTCGTCAGCCATAGCGATCAGCTCGCAGGCATCCCATTGCGCCCAGTCGGCCGGGTTGTCGCCCAGATAGGCATGGAAGGCCTTCTGCCCCCACGGCACGTGGCTGGGCGCGACGATCGGCGAAAACGCCGACACGCTGCGATAGCGCCCGGGGTTGCGCAGCGCGATCACCAGCGCGCCATGGCCGCCCATCGAATGGCCACTGATCGCGCGCGCGTCGGTCACCGCGAAGTTCGCCTCGATCAGCGCCGGCAGCTCCTGCGCCACGTAGTCATGCATGCGGTAGTGCTTCGCCCACGGTGCGCGGGTGGCATTGAGGTAGAACCCTGCCCCCTTGCCCAGGTCGTAGCCCTCGGCATCGGCCACGTCATCACCGCGCGGGCTGGTGTCGGGCGCGACGATGATCACACCGTGCTCGGCCGCATAACGCTGCGCGCCGGCCTTGGTGATGAAGTTCTGCTCGGTGCAGGTCAGGCCGCTCAGCCAGTACAGCACCGGCAGCTTCTGTGTTTCCGCCTGCGGTGGCAGGTACACGGCGAACTGCATGTCGCAGCCCAGCGTGGTCGAATGATGGCGGTAGACGTCCTGCCAGCCGCCAAAACAGGCGCGGTGTTCAATGCGTTCCATGGTGCTCTCCTGCGCGGCGCGTCAGCGCACGCGTGCTGCTGGTAGATGCCGACCGTGGTCGGCTTATCCACGCCCGGCGTGGATGCCTTGGTTGATCCGTTCATCCAGCTGTGCCAGCAGGCGCAGCAACGATTCGACGCCAGGCTGGCCGTCCAGGTTGCGATACGCCGCCACCGCCACGTCGCTGCGCGGTGGCCACTGGCCGTCGGCGCGGGCCTCGTAGAGGCGCGGCAGGAATACCTGCGCAAGCCACTGCTCGAACGGCATGCCATCGTCGCTGCCGAAGGCCGAAGTCACCGCACGCGGTGGTCCCACCTCGCCGTCGACCCAGCCCAGCGCACGCAACGCCTGCTCGATCGACACCACCAGAGCCGCGCGCGGGTCTTCCGCACGCGGCCGGCGCAGGGCATCGAACCAGCCCATGACGCGGCTCAGTAGTGGACCACCGAACGGATCGACTTGCCTTCATGCATCAGGTCGAAGGCGTCGTTGATCTTGTCCAGGTCCATGGTGTGGGTGACGAACGGGGCCAGTTCGATATCGCCCTTCATCGCATCCTCGACCATGCCTGGCAGCTGGCTGCGGCCCTTCACGCCGCCGAAGGCGGTGCCCATCCACTTGCGCCCGGTCACCAGCTGGAACGGACGGGTGGAGATCTCCTGGCCCGAACCGGCCACGCCGATCACCACGCTCTGGCCCCAGCCACGGTGCGCGCATTCCAGCGCCGCGCGCATCACGTTGACGTTGCCGATGCACTCGAAGCTGTGGTCCACGCCCCAGGTGGTCATTTCAACGATGACCTGCTGGATCGGCTTGTCGAAATCCTTCGGATTGATGCAGTCGGTGGCACCGAATTCGCGCGCCAGCTCGAACTTGGACGGGTTGGTGTCCACCGCGATGATGCGGCCGGCCTTGGCCTGGCGTGCACCCTGGATCACCGCCAGGCCGATGCCACCGAGGCCGAACACGGCCACGCTGTCGCCTTCCTGCACCTTGGCGGTGTTGTGTACCGCGCCGATGCCGGTGGTGACGCCGCAGCCGAGCAGGCAGACATGTTCCGGGTTGGCGTCCGGGTTGATCTTCGCCAGCGAGACTTCGGCAACGACGGTGTACTCGCTGAAGGTCGAGCAACCCATGTAGTGGTACAGCGGCTCACCGTTGTAGCTGAAGCGGCTGGTGCCATCGGGCATCACACCCTTGCCCTGGGTGGCGCGCACGGCCACGCACAGGTTGGTCTTGCCGCTCTTGCAGAACAGGCACTCGCCGCACTCGGCGGTGTACAGCGGAATCACGTGGTCGCCGGGCTTGACGCTGGTCACGCCCTCGCCGACCTCCACCACGATGCCGGCACCTTCATGGCCCAGCACCACCGGGAACAGGCCTTCCGGGTCATCGCCGGACAGGGTGAACGCATCGGTGTGGCAGACACCGGTATGGGTGATCTTCACCAGCACCTCGCCTGCCTTCGGCGGGGCGACGTCGATCTCGACGATCTTCAGCGGCTGGCCGGGACCAAAGGCGACGGCGGCACGGGACTTCATGGTGGATTCTCCAGAGACAGGTAATGACAGGATGGGCGGCGCCATGTTGCGCCATCGTTTATTTCAGGTACGAGCGGATCAACGCGCTCATGTCGCGCACGCGTTCGGCGCGTTGTTCATCGGAGGCTGCGGGTTGCCCGAACTCCTCGCGCAGATGAGCCTCCATCACCTCGGACATCAGGCCGTTGACCGCGCCACGGATGGCGGCGATCTGCTGCAGCACCGGCCCGCAGTCGGCGCCGGCTTCCAGCGCGCGGTCCAGCGCATCGCACTGGCCGCGGATGCGGCGCACGCGGGCCAGGACCTTTTTCTTCTCTTCGGGGGAGTGCGGCATGGCGGGCCACCTCGGAACTATACTGGGGGACAGTATACAAGCCGAAGTCACGAACTCAATCCTGGCCGGCTCAATCGAACAATCCCTCACCCGCCAACCGGGTCAGCTCATCCACCACGTAGCGCACCTTGGGCCGCAGGTGGCGCGTCGGTGGCCACAGTGCGTGGATATCGATGTGCCGTTGCATGTGCGCATCCAGCACCGACCGCAACGCGCCGGAATCCAGGTGGCGTCGTACCAGTGAAACCGGCATCTGGCAGATACCAAGCCCGGCGATGGCCGCCTCGATCACCGCGTCGCCGTCATTGAGTTGATACGGCGCATTCGGGATGAATGTCCCTTCGTCCTCCTCGCTACCGATCCGCCACCACACCGGTTGCCCGTGGCGGAAGCCAACAATGCTGCGGTGCTGCGCCAGTTCCTCCACCGTGCGCGGCACGCCGTGGGCCTGCAGGTACTCCGGCGATGCGCAGGTGACCAGTCGCTGGCGCCCCAGCCGCCGCGCCACCAGATGCTCGGCCTGGTGCAGCCCGCCGAAGCGGATCAGCAGGTCGATGCCTTCCTCGACGGGATCGACGAAATGATCGGTGAAGGTCATCGTCAACTGCAGGTCCGGGTACTGCCGGCACAGCCGCAACAGCACCGGCAGCACCACCAGGCGCCCGAACGAGGATGGCATGTCGATGCGCAGCCGCCCGCTGGGCAGGCCGGCCGAACCCAGGCAGGCCTCGGCGGCGGAGATTTCTTCCAGCGCCGCCGCGCACGATGCGTAGTACGCCTCGCCATCGGTGGTCAGCGCGATGCGCCGCGTGGTGCGGTGGAACAGGCGCACCCCCAGCCGCGCTTCCAGCCGGGCGATGGCCTTGCCCACCGCCGAGCGCGAGATGCCCAGCGCGTCGGCGGCCTCGGTGAAGCTGCCTGAGCGGGCCGTGGTGACGAACGTGACCAGGCCATTCAACGATTCCAGCGGCAGCATCGTTCGCGCTCCATTGGGGACAAATAGTCCCGCACCCAGGGAGATCGAAGCGCTTTATGCGCCCGCATGTCAACTCCATCCTGTGTGCATCGCGCCGCTGGCGCCTTCCCCCGCACCGAGATGACCGACATGACCGCCGCCCTGTTCCGCCCCTTCGACCTTGCAGGCACTTCCCTGCGCAACCGCATCGCGATGGCGCCGATGACCCGTGCCCGCAACCCCGGAGCGGTCGCCAACGAACTCACCGCGCAGTACTACCGGCAGCGCGCCAGCGCCGGCCTGATCATCAGCGAAGGCACGCCTGTCTCGCCGCAGGGCCAGGGCTACATCGACGTGCCGGGCATCTGGTCGGCCGAGCAGGTGGCCGGGTGGAAGCGTGTCACCGAGGTGGTGCATGCCGCACAGGGCACGATCTTCGCCCAGCTCTGGCACGTTGGCCGCATGTCGCATTCCTCGCTGCAGCCCGACGGTGGGCAACCGGTCAGCGCCGGTACCCGCCCGGTGGCCAGCGCACCGAAGAACACCTCGTTCGTGTACCTGGACGATGGCAGCCGCGGCCACGCCGATCCCACTCCGGCACGTGCACTGGAGACTGCGGAGATCCCCGGTATCGTCGACGACTTCGTGCGCGGGGCGGACAACGCCATTGCGGCCGGCTTCGACGGCATCGAACTGCATGCCGCCAACGGTTACCTGTTCGAGCAGTTCCTCAACCCGCTCATCAACCAGCGTGATGATCGCTACGGCGGCTCGCTGCCCAATCGTGCGCGCTTGATCCTGGACACCGTCGATGCGATGGCGCAGCGTATCGGTGCGCATCGCATCGGCGTGCGCCTGGCACCGAACAACCTCACCTTCGACATGCCGTTCTACCCCGACAACGAGGCCACCTACCTGTACCTGGCCGAGGAACTGGGCAAGCGCGGCCTGGCCTATGTGCATCTCAACGACAACCTGCAGGCGGGCCAGTCGGTGCTGGGCGAGGTGTTCCTGCGGCAGTTCAAGCAGGCCTACGGCGGCACCGTCATCCTGGCAGGTGGCATGACCCGCGAACGCGCCCTGCAGCTGGTCGAAGCGGGCATCATCGACCTGGCCGCGTTCGGCCAGCCGTTCATCGCCAACCCGGATCTGGTCGAGCGCTTGCAGCGCAACGTCGCGCTGGCCACGCCGGACCGCAGCACCTATTACGGGGGCGGCGAGGCAGGCTACCTCGATTACCCGGCCGCAGGCTGATCCCGCACGGTGTCGGATCCCCGCCGCCGGCGGGGCTCCGACCCATGTCCTCAGGCATCCTCGCGCACGTACGCGAACGACTCGTCCAACCGCTCGCAGCCGATCACTTCAACGACGATGGCCTGTGCGTCGTCTTCGCTGATGTTTCCTTCTTCAATATCGTCAACGCGGGCAAACAGCTGCTGCAACGCCGCGTACTGGTCGTCGCGAAGGAAGGATTGGTGGGACTGCAACCAGCGCTGCAGATTGCCGGCCAGCTCGCCGTGCGACAGCAGCGTATACGGCGCTTGGTAGTCGGCAACGGCTTCGACCATCTTGCGGAACAGGAAATCCTGGTAGTTGGCGGCCAGCACATCGGCACGATCATCGTCATGCCACACCAGCACGACGGGGGGCTCGGCAAAGCCGGGCGCGTTGCTCCAGAAGCAGTAGCTGTCACCCGCGCCGGTCCGCGCAAAAGGCAGCAGTTGCAGGTCTGTGCGCAGGGGATTGTAATGATCCTCCGCAGTCAGCTCCTGCCACGCCTCCAGCAGCTCGTCGTGTTCCAACGGCTCGTAGTCCTGGGCGTACAGCAGCACCGGCGGATCCGCCTGCAGCGTCGGGAATACCACCTCGGACCATTCCGGATGGGTAGCACCCCAGCTCAACCGACCCGCTGCATGCAACTGCTTGAACAGGGGCGGGAAGGTCTGGCCCGTGGCCTGTTCGATGCCGGATAGCGCGCTCATGGATGTCCTTGTCGATGGAGACCGCCCAGCTTGCCCGAATCCGCGCAGGAGATGAACCGGCCGCAGCACGCGGCAGGACTAGACTGCGACCACCGGATGCCGCCCATCGCTGCCATGAACGCCACTGCCCACAGCTTCATCGTCAACCTCGACGTGCCCGACCTGGCCGCCGCCGAAGACTTCTACATCCGGGCCTTCGGCCTGCGCATCGGCCGCCGTCTCGGCCCGGGCGCCGTGGAGCTGCTCGGTGGGCCAACGCCGCTCTACCTGCTGCACAACGACGCCGGCAGCGCCGCCACCGAAGACGGCGACGTGCGCGACTACGAGCGCCATTGGACGCCGCTGCACCTGGATTGGGTGGTGGATGACATCGAAGCCGCGCTGGTACGTGCGGTCGCAGCCGGGGCGACGCTCGAGCAGTCCGTGCGCGAGCGTCGCTGGGGGCACATCGCCGTGCTGGCCGATCCGTTCGGCCACGGCTTCTGCCTGATCCAGTTCAGTGGCGAAGGCTACGACGCGCTGGTCGAATGACAGGCGCCACGTTCACCACGGCAACGGCACCGCTTCGCCGTTGGCGCGCTCGCCGTAGTACAGCGACGGCAGCAGGCGCGAGAGGAAACTGAACTCCGTGTAGCAATGCTTGAGCAGGCCCAGGCCGACCGCATCGCCGGCATCGCAGCGTGGATCGGCGCTGTCCAGGCCGAGCACGAAGCGGCTGCGCAGCACACAGCCAAACGGCGTATCACGCGCCACGTGCAGCATCTGCCCGTCGCAGGGATCACCGTTTGCATCCAGGCGGACGTGGTCGCCGAAGCCGATGCGCGCGGCGATCACCGCCGATACATCGCCTGCATCCTGTGCCGCCTGCAGGCGCTCGGGCACCAGCAGCGTGCGCGGGTCATGGAACTTCAGGCGCGCCGCCACCGGCGGAATGTCGGCCAGCGATTCCACCGCATGGATGCTGGCACCGTGGTAGCTGCGTCCGCGCTGCCAGGCCTCGTCCCAGCCGCGATGCTCGACATGATCGACCGGATGCCACCAGCGGATGTGCTGGGTGGTCTCGAAGAAGGTGAACCACCAGTCGAGCATGCGGCCCTTGCAGCCGTGCAGATCGGTGCGCACCGCCACCAGCAGGGTGCCGTCTTCGCGGCGCTGGATGCCGGTCTCCAGGTGCATCGGCGCCGGGTCCAGCAGATCGTGGTGGTCCAGCCAGGCGCGTGCGTTCACAGCGGTATACATCGGGGTCTCCTGCGGTGTTGGGAGCCCCGACAATACGGAAACGCTATTCGTTTCGCAATTGTCCGGATGCGGTAAGATGGGCGCAATGAACAGCACCACCGTGCCCGAGCCCACATCACCGACCCGCCGCCGCGGCCGCCCTGCGCGGCCGGAAGCCGAAGTCCGCCACGCCGTGCTGCAGGCCACGCTGGAACTGCTGCTGGCGCAGGGCTACGAGGCCACCACCATCGAAGCGGTGGCGGCGCACGCCGGGGTGGCGAAGAAGACCGTCTACCGCCACGCCAGCAATCGCGAGGAACTGGTTGGGTTGGCGGTGCGTGAGTGGACCGACGGCTTCGCGCCACAACTGCAGCGCGATGCGCGCAATGCCGAAGAGGTCGTGCCGTTGCTGCAGGACATCCTGCACGCGGTGTGCGCGCAGGCGCTGTCGGCGCAGGCGGTGCAGGTGTTCCGCCTGCTGGCCACCGACTTTCCCGGCAAGGACGCGCTGCTGCAGGCCTATCTGGACAACGGCATCCAACGCGGCCGTGCGCTGCTGGCCGACTGGCTGGCGCGCCAGCAACAGCGTGGGCTGCTACGCGAGGGAGATCCTGTTCGCATGGCGCGATTGCTGCTGGCGATGGCCGTGGCCGAGCCGCTGCGCGAACGCGTGATCGGTGTGGTGGCCGAGGATGCGCCGGTGGACGTGCACCTGCGCGACTGCGTGGCGTTCTTGGCGCCGGTGTTGCAGGCGCCGTAAGGTTGCTCCATCCACGCGTGGCGTGGATCTACCGGCCGATCCCGATTCGTTGGTCGGCAATGGCCTGCCCCGGTGGGTGCCGACCGTTGGTCGGCACTCCTGCAGCACCTCACTCGCGCAGCATGTCCACGAACGCACGCAGCGCGGCAGGCATCTGCCGCTGCTTCGGGTAATACAGCGCGAAGCCGGCGAACGGTTCGCTCCAGTCTTCCAGCACCGCCACCATCTGTCCGGATTCGATGTACGGCCGCGCGGTGTCTTCCAGCACATAGGCCAGGCCAATGCCATCGAGCACCGCGCCGACCACGGTGCCCTGCTCGCCCAGCGTCAGCCGCCCCGGTACATCGATCTCCAGCGCCTGCCCACCGCGCTCGAACTGCCACTTGTACAGATGCCCGCTGGCGAAGCGGAAGCGGATGCATTCGTGTGTGGCCAGGTCGCGCGGATGCTGTGGCGCCGGGCGCCGCCGCAGGTAGTCCGGCGAGCCGACAATCAAGCCACGCAGCGGTGGGCCCATCGGCACCGCCACCATGTCCTCGGGTACGAACTCGTGCAGGCGCACGCCGGCGTCGTAGCCTTCGGCAACGATATCGACCAGGCCATCGTTCTCGGTCAGCTCCACCCGCACGTCGGGATGGGCGTGCAGGAAGCGCGCCAGCCGTGGCCCCAACTGGGTCGGCACTGCGGCGCGGGTAGCATTGATACGCAGCAGGCCCGCCGGTGCGGCGCGGAACTGGTTCATCTCCTCCAGCGCGTCATTCACCTGGCCCAGCGCGGGCTGCAGGCGTTCCAGCAGGCGCTGCCCGGCCTCGGTCAGGGCCACGCTGCGGGTGGTGCGATGGAACAGGCCCACGCCCAACCGTTCCTCCAGCGCGCGGATCGCATAACTCACCGCCGAGGTCGACAGCGCCAGCTCGGCGCCGGCACGGCGGAAGCTGCGGTGACGGGCGACCGCCGCGAACGCGGCCAGGTGGGTGAGATTGTCAGTGGCCATGATTGTGCAGTTTCACTTGATGAATCATGCCGATATCCGTGCTTCTTGCGGCTGGGTACGGGGCGTATTGTAAAACGCCTTTCGACAAACCCTGCCAAGGATTCCCCATGTCCCTCGCCCGTGGTTACGCCGCCCATTCCCATACCGACCCGCTGGTGCCCTTCGAGTTCGAACGCCGCGCGGTCGGCCCGGACGATGTGCGCATCGAGATCCTCTACAGCGGCATCTGCCACTCCGACCTGCACCAGGCCCGCGACGACTGGGGTGGCTCGATCTACCCGATGGTGCCGGGCCACGAGATCATCGGCCGTGTGACCGAGGTCGGCAGCAACGTCACCCGCTTCAAGGTCGGCGACCACGCCGGCGTCGGCTGCATGGTCGACTCCTGCCGCCACTGCGATGCCTGCGAGCACGACCTGGAGCAGTACTGCGCAGAGGGCGCGACCTGGACCTACAACGGCCGTGAACGCGAAAGCGGCGCGCCGACCTACGGCGGCTATTCCGACCACGTGGTGGTCGAACAGCGCTTCGTGGTGAAGGTGTCAGACACCCTCGACCTGAAGGCCGCCGCCCCGCTGCTGTGCGCCGGCATCACCACCTGGTCGCCGCTGCGCCACTGGAAGGTCGGCCCGGGCCAGAAGGTCGGCGTGATCGGCCTCGGTGGCCTCGGCCACATGGGCGTGAAGTTCGCCAAGGCACTCGGCGCGCACGTGGTGATGATCACCACCACGCCGGAAAAGGGTGCCGACGCCAAGCGCCTGGGCGCCGATGAGGTGCTGGTCTCGCGCGATGCCGCGCAGATGAAGGCGCACGCGGGCAGCTTCGACTTCCTGCTCAACACCATCCCGGTCGGCCATGACACCAACCCGTACATGGGCCTGCTCAAGCGTGAAGCCACCATGTGCCTGGTCGGCGTGCTGACCGAACTGGACCCGCCGTTGACCGGTGGCAGCGTGATCTTCGGCCGCAAGCACCTGACCGGCTCGGCGATTGGCGGCATGGCTGAAACCCAGGAAATGATGGACTTCTGTGCCGAGCACGGCATCGTCAGCGATGTGGAGATGATCGACATCAAGAACGTCAACGAAGCCTGGGAACGCATGGCGAAGAACGATGTACGCTACCGCTTCGTGATCGACATGGCGACGATGAAGGACGCCGCCTGATCCAGGGCAGATGCGAAAAAGAAAAACCCCGGCAATGCCGGGGTTTTTTTCTGGTAGTGCCGGCCGCTGGCCGGCGCCCCCGCCTGGCTGCCGGCCAGCGGCCGGCACTACCGCAATCCACTCAGTACGCGAATTCGCGGAACACCGGATCGACGTCGCCGTGCCAGCGGCCATGGAACAGCGCCAGCTTGCGCTCGGCCGGGGTCAGCCCGGATTCGACGATCTCCTGCAGCACGTCCAGGAACTTGCTCTCGTCCTGGCCGTCGGCATTGCGCGCCGCGCGGCGCTTGAGGCCTTCGACGGAAATCTTCACGGCTTCGCGGGCCAGGTCGCGCACCGTGCCATTGCGGAACGGCAGGCTCATCGCATGCTTCGGCACGCCGTCGCGCAGTGCATGGCGCTCGGCCAGGGTGAAGTCACGCACCAGGTCCCACGCAGCGTCCAGCGCGGCGTCGTCGTACAGCAGGCCGACCCAGAACGCCGGCAGCGCACACAGGCGGCTCCACGGACCACCATCGGCGCCGCGCATTTCCAGGTACTTCTTCAGGCGCACTTCCGGGAACGCGGTGGTCATGTGGTCCGACCAGTCGCGCAGCGTCGGCAGCGCGCCCGGCAGCACCGGCAGCCTGGCCTGCATGAAATCGCGGAAGCTCTGCCCGCTGGCGTCATGGTAGATGCCATCGCGGTAGGAGAAATACATCGGCACGTCGAGCAGGTAATCGACATAGCGCTCGTAACCGAAGCCATCCTCGAACACGAAGTCGAGCATGCCGGTGCGGTCAGCGTCGGTGTCGGTCCAGATGTGCGAGCGGTAGCTCAGGTAGCCGTTGGGCTTGCCTTCGGTGAACGGCGAATCGGCGAACAGCGCGGTGGCGATCGGCTGCAGCGCCAGCGATACGCGGAACTTCTTCACCATGTCCGCTTCGGTGGCGTAGTCCAGGTTCACCTGTACCGTGCAGGTGCGGGTCATCATGTCCAGGCCGAGCGAACCGACCTTGGGCATGTACGAACGCATGATCTTGTAGCGGCCCTTGGGCATCCAAGGCATCTCGTCGCGCTTCCACTTCGGCTGGAAGCCCATGCCGAGGAAACCCAGCTGCAGTTCGCCGGCCACCTGCGCCACTTCGTTGAGGTGGGTGCCGGTCTCCACGCAGGTCTGGTGGATGGTCTCCAGCGCCGCACCGGACAATTCCAGCTGGCCGGCCGGTTCCAGCGTCACCGAGGCGCCATCGCGCAGCAGGGCGATCGTGTTGCCGTTCTCCTGCACCGGCTCCCAGCCGAAGCGGACCAGGCCGTTGAGCAGCGCTTCGATGCCGCGCTCGCCTTCGAAGGTCGGCGGGCGCAGGTCATCCAGGCGGAACCCGAACTTCTCGTGCTCGGTGCCGATGCGCCACTGCGCGCGGGGCTTCTCGCCGGAGGCGATCACCTCCACCAGCTGCGAGCGGTCGGTAATGGGGGTATCGGCGACGTGGCTGGGGCTCGACAAGGGAAAGGCTCGCTGGACGGTGGCGGGGGATGTGGGGCTCGCGGCCTTCCATCGCAAGGGCGCACTATAGCGTGGCACCCCGTTGCGTCATGCGACGGTGACGGGTTTCAGCATCCTACCGACGCCCTCTTGACCCTCGTACACTCAGAGCCATGAGCCGCCATTCACGACACCCCGAACTGCATCGCTCCGAGCGCGTCGGCTGGCTGCGAGCCGCCGTGCTGGGCGCCAACGATGGCATCGTCTCGGTGGCTGGCCTGGTGGTCGGCGTGGCCGCCAGCGGCGCCTCGGCTGCGACCATCCTGGCCACCGGCGTGGCAGGTACCGTGGCCGGCGCGATGTCGATGGCGGCGGGCGAATATGTCTCGGTGCAGACCCAGGCCGACACCGAAGAGGCCGATCTGGCAATGGAAAAGCGCGAGCTGCGCGACGATCCGCACAGCGAACTGGAGGAGCTGGCCGCGATCTACCGCCACCGCGGCCTGGAGCCTGCGCTGGCGCGGCAGGTGGCCGAACAGCTCACCGCCCACGATGCGCTGGGTGCCCACGCCCGCGACGAACTGGGCATCACCGATACCCTGCGCGCCCGCCCGCTGCAGGCAGCGCTGGCCTCGGCCGGTGCGTTCACCTGCGGTGCGGCGCTGCCAGTGCTGACCGCCCTGCTGGCGCCGGTCGACAAGGTCGCACTGATGACCACGGCCAGTACCCTGCTTGGCCTGTGCCTGACCGGCGCGGTGGCAGCCCAGGCCGGCGGCGCCCCGCCGGTACGCGGCGCAATGCGGGTGATGTTCTGGGGTGCACTGGCAATGGCCGCCGCTGCAGGCGTCGGTCGCCTGTTCGGCGCCCAGGTGACATGACCGGCATGCTGCCGCCAGTTACCGCACTGCTGGCCGAGATGGCCAGCCTGGCCGGCTGCGCACGCGCCGAAGGTTATGCGTGCATCACCGCTCGGCGCGAACATGGCGCCAGCTCGGTGGAGATTCCGCAACCGCAGTTCGCGATCCTGCTGGAAGGCCGCAAGCAGGTGCGTACCACGCACCAGTCGCTGGAGTTCATCCCCGGCGACATCCTGCTGCTGACCCAGCGCTGCCGCATCGATGTGGTCAACACCCCCGACCCACGCAGTGGCCGCTACCTCAGTGCCATCGTGCCGCTGTGTGCCGAAGTGCTGGCGGCCGCACGCACGCTGTGGAGCGAGGAGCTTCCCGCGCCAGGCCAGGCGATGGCGCGACTGCCGTTGATCGATCATGGCGCGGTGCTGCGCCAGTGGCGGCAATCGCTGCAGGACGGTCGTTACAGCGAAGCGCGGCTGGCCCTGGCCTCGCTGGTACTGACCTTGTGCCGGCAGGGCCACGGCAACCTGCTGCTGCCGCAGGCACCGAGCCTGGGCGAACAGATCCGCGACCGCATCGCCGCCGAACCGGCCCGCGACTGGCAATCGCGCGATGTGGAAGAACAGTTCGCGTTGAGCGGCGCGACACTGCGCCGCCGTCTTGCCGCCGAAGACACCAGCCTGCGCCAGCTGCTCACCGAGGCGCGGCTGGCGCATGGCATGCAGCTGCTCTACACCACGGACCTGCCGTTGAAGACCGTGGCAGCGCGCGCGGGCTACCGGTCTGCGGCGAGTTTCAGCAAGCGCTTCGCCGAGCAGTACGGACTGGCTCCCACAGACATTTGAGGGGGTTCGGCAGGGCTGCGCCCTGCACCCGCCGAAGCGAGAGCAAGAGCCGGAGCAACAGCAACAGCAACAGCAACAGCGTGCATTCCGTGGGATGGCGGGGCGGTGTGGGTGGGCAGGACACGCCGTAAACCCGTCCCTGGGGGCTCGATGGCGCCATCCATGGCGCCAACGGTCCTGCCCACCCACACCGCCCCGCCTTCGACAGGTTCACTCGGCTGTTGGCAACTGCGGCTTTGTTCCGCGCGGCTGTTGGTAGGTGTCGACCTTGGTCGACACATCTGTCAGATATCGAATGAAACTCTGGGGTCAGATCCGTTTTCCTGCGGAAAACGGATCTGACCCCACGAGCTGACAGATCGCGGAGATCTGTCGAAGGCGGGGCGGGTCCGGTTGCGGGAGTGTCCGCGGCATGGATGCCGCGGCCAAGCCCCCATGGACGGGTTTACGGCGTCTCCCGCAACCGGACCCACCCCGCCATCCCACGGATAGCCCGCTGTCGCTGTTGCTGTTGCTTCGGCCGTTGCCCTGGCTCGTAGCGGGTGCAGGGCGCAGCCCTGCAGACAACACCCCTTCCCTGAGCATTCCGCGCAGTGGTTTGAGCGCCGTGCACACACCGGCCACGGCACTCTGGGCACAACGGAACCGCCCGTCATCCACCGAGAACCGCCATGACCCTGCGTCCCCTGCCGCTGCGCGGCGCCCTGCTGCTGGCCCTGTCGTCCCTGCCGCTGGTCGCGCTGGCCGAGGCCACTTCGCCCGCCCCCACCCAGCAGGTCCCTGGTGTCTATCACCAGCGCATCGGTGCGCTGCAGGTCACCGCCCTGTTCGACGGCGTGGTCGCGCTCGGCCGGCAGGAAGTGGTGGACGTGCCGCCGACGCTGGTCAGCCGCCTGCTGGAAGGCCGTTACGTGCCGGAAGACAAGAAGGGCCTGCAGACCGCGATCAATGCGTTCCTGATCCGCCAGGGCAACCACCTGACCCTGGTCGACACCGGCACCGCGCAGTGCTTCGGCCCCGGCCTGGGCCAGGTGCTGGGCAATCTGCGCGCCTCCGGCGTGGACCCGGCCGAGGTGGATGAGGTGCTGCTGACCCACGCCCATCCGGACCACCTGTGCGGCGTACTCGACGCGCAGGGCAAGCCGGCCTATCCCAATGCCACGGTGTGGCTGTCCAAGGCGGATGCCGATTACTGGCTCAACCCAGCCAGCGAGGCCACCGCGCCGAAGGGCGTGCGCTTCGCCTTCCCGCTGGCACGCAATGCGGTCGCGCCATACCAGGCCAGCGGCCACCTGCGCACCTTCAGCCCCGGCGACGCCCTGCCCGGCGGCGCGGTGGCGATGGACACCCATGGCCATACGCCCGGCCATGTCTCTTACCGGTTCGACAGCCAGGGCCAGTCACTGCTGGTATGGGGTGATGTGCTGCACTTCCATGCGGTGCAGTTCGCGCACCCGGAGGCGGCATTCGAGGCCGATTCGGACCGCACAGCGGCCATCGCCAGCCGTCGCGGGCTGCTGCAGCAGGCCACCGCCAACGGCTGGTGGGTAGCCGGTGCGCACCTGCCCTTCCCAGGCCTGGGCCATGTGCGTGGCGAGGGCAAGGCCTATGCGTGGGTGCCGGCGGAGTATTCGCCGTTGTGAGGGTGTGCCGACCAAGGTCGGCACCCACCGATCGGGTAGCGCCCGGCTGCCAGCCGGGCGACCGGAAATGCCTTACTCCAGCCCCAGCCAGCCGCCGATCACGCCGCGGGCTTCGTCCACGCCGGTACGGTCTTCGCCGGAGAACACCTGCACGCTGACGCTGTCGCCGTAGGCCGATTGCAGTTCCTTGCGCACCTTCTGCAGGGACTGCATCTGCTGGCTGCGGCTGAGCTTGTCGGCCTTGGTCAGCAGGGCGTGCGCCGGCAGGCCGCGCTGCACGGCGTAGGACAGCATCTGCCGGTCGTAGTCCTTCAGCGGATGGCGGATGTCCATCACCACCACCAGCCCCTTCAGGGCTTCGCGGGTGCGGAAATACTTGTCGATGAAGGCCTGCCAGTGCGCCTGCAGGTCCAGCGGCACCTTTGCATAGCCATAACCTGGCAGGTCGACCAGATGCGCTTCCGGGGTGACCTGGAAGAACACCAGCTGCTGGGTACGGCCAGGGGTCTTGGAGACACGGGCCAGGGCGTTCTGGCGGGTCAGCGCGTTGAGCGCACTGGACTTGCCGGCGTTGGAGCGGCCGGCGAAGGCCACTTCGGCCCCTTCGTCGGGCGGCAGCTGCCGCACGTTGTGGGCCGAAAGGTGGTAACGAGCGCGTTCGATGAGCAATGACATGTGCCTAGGATCGCATGTTGCGGCGCCGCGCGCCCGTGCCGGCGGCCTCTGCGGGCATTTTGCTGCACTGCTGCGTTGACCGTGCGCGGAAACGGCGTTGATAATCCGGGCGATGCCGGCGGCCACCGCCCGGCCCGGTCCATACGGAGCTTCAGCATGCGCCACGCTCGCGTTCTTGCCGTATCCGCCCTTGCCACTGCTGTAGTCGTTGCCGCTGCTGCGTTCGCGCAGACCACGTTGACCCCGCTGCCCGACAACGGGCCGATCAACACCGCCTCGCTGGAGGTGGATTTCAGCAAGACCCACTGGGGCGATGCCAAGGCCGGCCAGACCAAGGCCTCGGCCTGCGCGGCCTGCCATGGCGCCGACGGCAATTCCACGGTGGAGATGTACCCGTCCATCGCCGGCCAGAGCGAACGCTACGTCGCCCAGCAGATGGCCCTGATCGCCAATGGGCAGCGCAGTTCCGGCGCGGCGGTGGCGATGGTGCCGTTCGTGCAGAACCTCACCCCGCAGGACATGCGCGATATCGGCGCGTTCTTCGCCACGCAGAAGGCCACCGCCGGCATCGCCGATGACACGGCAGTCGCTGACGGCCCTTACAAGGGCATGAAGTTCTACGAGATCGGCCAGCAGCTGTACCGTGGCGGCGACGCCAAGCGCGGCCTGCCGGCCTGCATGGCGTGCCACGGCCCCAGCGGTGCCGGTAATCCGGGTCCGGCCTATCCGCACATCGGTGGTCAGCACGCCAGCTATGTCGCGCGCCGCCTGCAGGAATACCAGGCCGGCCAGACCAACGAGACCGACAAGGCCCACTTCCAGATCATGGCGACCGTCGCGCAGAAGCTGAGCGAGCAGGAGGTGCAGGCGCTGTCGAGCTACCTGCAGGGCCTGCACAACAAGGCCGACGATGTGGCCACTGCCCCCCCGTCGGCGCAACCGGCTGCCGCCCCCTGACCACCACTGGTCGGCCCGGGCCGCCACCACGGCCCGCGCCTGCGGTATGTTTCCTTCACGCCGGCGACCGCGCCGGCGTTGCTTTTTTCAACGGAGATGCGTGTCGATGAGGTTGATTTCCCGCCTGCTGTTGTCCGTGCTGGTGCTGCTGCCGCTGGCAGCCTGCGCCGCTACCCCCGCCAATGCCCCGCTGGTCGAGGGCAAAGACTACGAGCGCATCGCCCAGCCGGGCCCGTTCCAGCCGCTGGCCGGCAAGATCGAGGTGGTCGAGGTCTTCGGCTACACCTGCCCGCATTGCGCCCACTTCGAACCGCAGCTGGAAGCCTGGGCGGCCAAGCTGCCGGCCGACGTGCGCTTCACCCCGGTCCCGGCTGCCTTCGGTGGCGCCTGGGATGCCTGGGCACTGGCCTACTACGCCGCCGACGAGGTCGGCGTGGCCAAGCGCAGCCACGCTGCCGTGTTCAAGGCCCTGCACGAGCAGGGATCGCTGCCGATGCAGAACGTCTCGGCCGATGAGCTCGCCACCTTCTACAAGGCGTATGGCGTGACCCCGGACCGTTACCTCCAGGCCCTGCGCGGCGACGCCGTACAGAAGAAGGTCGATGCCGCGCGCGCGTTCGCCCAGCGCACCAGGATCCCGGGGACCCCGGCGCTGATCATCAACGGCCAGTACCTGGTGCGTGGTAACAGCTTCGACGACCAGCTGCGCATCGCCTCGGCGCTGATCGCCCAGGCCCGCGCTGCCCGCGGCCGCTGAACCAACACCCACCACCGACACGGCGCTGTCGCCGCCGCATGTCATCATTTCCCTCTGGCCGGCGCCTGGCGCCGGCCCCACCATTCCAGATGCTGGAGACGTTTCCATGAAGATCCGTTACGCCCTCGCCCTCGCAGCGCTGCTGCCGATCCTGGCTGCCTGCAAGGCTGATGACGGCAGCACCAACACCACCGCGGCCCCGGCCGAACCGGCTGCAGCCCCGGCAGCCACCACCGAACCGGCTGCTGCGCCGGCGGCGGGCAGCGAAGGCGCCGCGCCGGCTGCCGCTGAAGGCGAGAAAGCCCCGGCCGAAGCGGCTCCGGCCACCGCACCGGCCCCGACCACCGCCGCACTGACCGGCCCGGCCCCGGTGGAAGGTGCCGACTACCAGGTGATCCCGAACGGCCAGCCGTTCCAGCCGGCCACCGGCAAGATCGAAGTGACCGAGATCTTCGGCTACGTCTGCCCGGCCTGCGCCGCATTCCAGCCGCTGGTCGGCCCGTGGAAGGCCGGCCTGCCGAGCGACGTGAACTTCGTCTACGTGCCGGCCATGTTCGGCGGCACCTGGGATGACTACGCCCGTGCCTTCTACGCCGCGCAGACCCTGGGCGTGCAGGAGAAGACCCACGAAGCGTTGTACGCCGCCATCCACTCGCAGAAGACCCTGAAGGGCGAGCGCGGCCGTGATTCGGTGGAAGACATCGCCAAGTTCTACGGTGCCTACGGCGTGGATCCGAAGCAGTTCGCCGCCACCATGGGCAGCTTCGCGGTGAATGCCAAGACCAACTCGGCCAAGCAGTTCGCGCAGCGCAGCCAGATCAGCGGCACCCCGTCGATCATCGTCAACGGCAAGTACCTGGTGAAGGGCAAGAGCTTCCCGGACATGCTGCGCATCGCCGACCACCTGATCGCCCGCGAACGCGGTGCGGCCCAGGCTCACTGATCCAAGAGAAGCGTTTCCCGGCCGTGAATTCCCCCCGTACACGGACCCTGCGCTTGCTGACGGCCAACATCCAGGCCGGCTCAAGTACCCGCCGCTACAGCGACTATGTGACCCGCAGCTGGTCACATGCGCTGCCGGCGGGTCGCAAGCGCAGCAGCCTTGACGCGATCGCCACCTTGGCGCGCGACCATGACATCGTCGGCCTGCAGGAGGCCGACCCGGGCAGCCTGCGCTCGGGCTTCACCAACCAGACCCACTATTTGGCCCAGCGCGCCGGCTTCAATTACTGGAGCCACCAGCCGAACCGGCGCATGGGTGGGGTCGCCTCCAGCGCCAACGGCCTGTTGAGCAAGCTGGAACCGGTTGAAGTGCAGGATCACGCCCTGCCCGGCCGCATCGGTGGGCGCGGCGTGCTGCTGGCCAAGTTCGGCGACGGCGCCGATGGCCTGGCGGTGGCGGTGGCCCATCTGTCGCTGGGCGCGGGATCGCGGATGTCGCAGCTGGGCTTCATCGCCGAGCTGTTGTCCGACCACCCCAACGCAGTACTGATGGGCGACTTCAACTGCCTGGCCGAGCGCCCGGAAATGCAGGTGCTGTACCAGAAGACCCGGCTGCAGCCCCCGGGCTGCATCGTGCCGACCTTCCCCAGCTGGCGCCCGGACCGCGCCATCGACCACATCCTGGTCAGCAGCGGCCTGCAGACCCGCACCGTGGAAGCCGTACCGGCCGCGTTCTCCGATCACCTCGCCCTGGCGATGCAGATCGACGTCCCGGCCGACGCCCTGCGCTGACTCGCCGTTACGGTAGGTGCGGACCGTTGGTCCGCACGCTCTGCGCCGGGCGCCGCCCCGCGCCCTCTAAATCGGGGCATAAACGACTTAATCCCCTCCGTCCCCTTTTTTTCAGGCGGTGACGGGTACCTTCAACCGCCGCGCGGTCATCGTGCTGCCCACCGAGGCCAACACCGTGCAGCCGATCGCCAGCCACTGCAGCCCGTGCAGGTGCTCGTGCAGCAACAGCATCGCCCACAGCGCGGCCACCGCCGGCTCCATGCTGATCAGGATGCCGAAGGTCTCCTTCGGCAGGCGCTTGAGCGCCATCATTTCCAGCGACATCGGGATCGCGCTGGACACCAGTGCCACCAGCAGGCCGGCCGCCAGGATCTTCGGATCGAGCAGCGCGGCACCGGCATGCACCACGCCCACCGGTACCACCACCAGCGAGGCCGCCAGCAGCCCCAGCGAGACCGAGTGCCCGGCATGCAGATGACCGGCACGCTTGCCGAACACGATGTACAGGCCCCAGCAGGCCGCAGCGCCCATCGCGTACAGCACGCCGGCCGGGTCCAGCGCGGGGCCACCGCCGATCGGCAGGAGCAACAGCAGCCCCACCGCCGCGCAGCCTACCCAGAGGAAATCGATCGGGCGTCGTGATGACAGCATCGCCACCGTCAGCGGCCCGGTGAACTCGATGGCCACCGCGATGCCGAAGGGAATCGTGCGCAGGGCCATGTAGAACAGCAGGTTCATCAGCCCCAGAGTGAGCCCGTAGCGCAGGATGGTGATCGCATCCACGCGGCTGGTCTTCCAGCGCCATGGCCGCCAGAACAGCAGCAGCAACAGCGCTGAAAAGCCCACGCGCAGCGCGCTGGTGCCCTGCGCACCGATCAGCGGGAACAGGTGTTTTGCGTAGGAAGTGCCGATGGCCAGCGAGGTGACCGAGCCGAGCACCGCCAGCGCCGGCAACATCGGCGCAAGTCGTGAGGTCTGCATCCGCAAAGTCTATTGCGTCGGCGCCGAGCACTTGGCTCAATTGACAGCCTGTTCGTGCAACTTCTGCTCGCCATGGCCATCGCTCCCGTGCTCGACAGTTTCGACCGCGCCATCCTCGACCTCCTGCAGCGGGACAACACCCTGCCGCAGCGCGAAATCGCTGAGTCCGTGCACCTGTCCACCCCGGCCGTGCAACGGCGCATCAAGCGCCTGCAGGACAGTGGCGTGATCGCGGCCAACGTGGCGGTGGTCGCCGCAGCCAAGATCGGTCGGCCGCTGACCATCATCGTCGAGGTGCGCGTGGTCAGCGAGCAGTGCGACCGCGTGGCGCCGTTCAGGCGCCGCGTGCAGGACGACCCTGCGGTGCAGCAGTGCTACTCCATCACCGGCGATGGCGATTTCCTGCTGCTGCTTTCGGCGGCGTCGATGGAAGAGTACGAGGCCATCACCGAGCGGTTGTTCGGCGGCGATGACAACATCGAGCGCTTCCGCACCTCGGTGGCGCTGGGCACGTTGAAGCGGAGTTTCGAGGTCCCGCTGGCACCGGTTCTGTAGCGTCGAGCCATGAATACACCGTCCTCCCACGCCCACCGCCTTCGCCGCTGGTTGCTGCGTGGCCTGTGGCTGGCCATTGCGCTCGTCGCGGCGATGACGCTGTGGAACAGCCCATGGGCGGTCGCACCGAAGATGCTGTGGGCGCTCTCGCGGATGCCGCCGGCCACGCAACTACCGGTGCCGGTGGACGGCGTGCGGCCACGCCAGATCGCCGATACCTTCGGCGCGCCACGTGGCCGTGACCGCTCCCACGCCGGCATCGACATCTTCGCCAAACGCGGCACCCCAGTGCGCAGCGCCACGGCCGGTGTCGTCGCGGATGTCAGCGAACGCGGGCTCGGCGGGCGTCAGGTCTGGGTGATCGGGCCTGGGCGCGAACGCTACTACTACGCGCATCTGGAGGACTGGGCCGACGGCCTGGCACGCGGCCAGGTGGTGCAACCCGGCGATCTGCTCGGCCATGTCGGCGACAGCGGCAACGCCAAGGGCACGCCGCCGCACCTGCACTGGGGCGTCTACGGCACCGACGGCGCGCGCGACCCGCTGCCATTGCTGCGCTGACTGCCACTGCGCACCCGCAGACCGATCTGTTCATGATTTGTAAATAGGAATAGTTCGTATTACCATTTCTTTCGTTTCCGGTGGTGCCAGGACGGCCTGCCCGTCCGTTTCCCACCCGTAGCGCCTCGCCTCTGGATGCCGGCCGGGCGCGCGTGCTCGTCCAGGACCCCCATGACCCGTTCCGTCTTCCGTACGCCGCAGCCACAACGGCTGTCCGTTGCCGTGCTCGCCGTTCTCTGCGCCGTGGCCCCGGCCGCCTTCGCCGAAACCGCCGCCGATCCGACCAACCTCGACAAGGTGGTGGTGAAGGGTGAACGCGCCGAAGGCTATTCGGTGCGCCGCACCTCGGCCGGTACCCGCTTCGACCTGGCCCCGCGCGAGATCCCGCAGTCGATCAGCATCATCAGCCACCAGCGCATCGAAGATCAGAACCTGGACGACATCATCGACGTGCTGGCCAACACCACCGGCGTGACCAGCACCCAGTCCGACAGCGAACGCACCGAGTTCTACGCACGCGGTTTCTACATCGATGCCTACCAGTTCGATGGCCTGCCGACGCAGATGGTGCAGAACTGGAGCTACGGTGATTCCGGCCTGGACCTGGCGCTGTACGACCGCGTGGAAGTGGTGCGTGGTGCCACCGGCCTGCTCAGTGGTGCCGGCAATCCGTCCGCGTCGGTGAACCTGATCCGCAAGCATGCCGACAGCGCCGAACTGAACGGCAGCGTCTCGGTGAACGTCGGCAACTGGGGCCGCACCCGCACCACCGTGGACGTGGGCAGTGCGCTGAACGCCAGCGGCACCGTGCGCGGCCGCGTGATCGGCAGCTACCTGGACACCGACGGCCAGATGGATCGCTACAACCAGCGCAAGACGCTGGGCTATGCGGTCATCGACGCCGACCTGACCCCGGACACCCAGCTGAGCGTGGGCTACGACTACCAGCAGAAGCGCGCCAACGGCGCGACCTGGGGCGGCTTCCCGATGCTGTACTCCGATGGCTCGCGCACCGGCTATGACGAATCGTTCAACGCCAGCCCGAACTGGACCTACTGGGACACCACCAGCAAGCGCGCGTTCGCCACCCTGCAGCACGCCTTCAGCAATGGCTGGAAGTTCAAGGTCGGTGCCACGCACGATGAGACCAAGGCCGACGACAAGCTGTTCTACCCGGCATACAACGACTGGACCACGGGCGCGTCGAACTTCGACAGAACCAACGGCACGGGCATCTCGCCTTCCGCGGGTTTCTACAACACCGAGCGCAAAGTCACCGGTGTTGATGGCTACGTTGACGGTCCGTTCCAGCTGTTCGGCCGCGAGCACCAGTTCATGGCCGGACTGAGCTACAACAAGCGCGACTATGCCAACTACGGCGACTACCAGGTCGGTGGCGCCGGCAAGACCTGGGACCCGTTCACCAGCTACCTGCACTGGACCGGCAACATCAGCGAGCCGAACTGGAACCCGCTGGCACTGGCCAGCCAGGGCACCATCACCCAGAAGGCCGGTTACGCCGCCGTACGCCTGTCACTGGCCGATCCGTTGAAGCTGATCATCGGCGCCCGCTACACCGACTGGAAGAGCGAAGGCGAGAACGACGACCGCGAACACAAGGTGACCACCCCGTACGCCGGCCTGGTGTATGACATCAACGACACCTACTCCGCGTACGCCAGCTACACCGAGATCTTCCAGCCGCAGACCGCCCGCGACCGCAACGACCGTTATCTCGACCCGGTCGACGGCAAGAGCTACGAGGTCGGCGTCAAGGGGGCTTGGTTCGACAACCGCCTGAATGCCTCGCTGGCGGTGTTCCGCATCGAGCAGGACAACGTCGCCCAGGTCACCAGCGAGCCGATCATCGGCCGCCCGGGTGAGTTCGCCTCGATCGCCGCACGCGGCACCGTCAGCCGTGGCTTCGAGTTCGAGGTGAACGGTGAACTGGCACCGGGCTGGAATGCCACCTTCGGCGCCTCGCGCTACGTGGCCAAGGACATCAACGACGCCGACATCAACACCAACCTGCCGCAGACCGCCCTGAAGCTTTTCACCAGCTACACCCCGCAGTCGCTGCAGGAACTGACCGTCGGTGGCGGTGCCAACTGGCAGAACCGCATCTACTACGCGGTGCCTGCCTACGGCCGCATCGAGCAGAGTGGCTATGCACTGGTCAGCGCCTTCGTGCGCTACCGCATCTCGCCGGAGTTCAGCGTGCAGGCCAACCTCAACAACCTGCTGGACAAGAAGTACCTGTCGCAGATCAACGGCTACGGTGCGTATGGCGATGGCCGCAACGGCTCGCTGACGTTCACCTGGTCGTTCTGATCCAACCGGCGTTGTAGCGTCGAGCCATGCTCGACTCGATCATCCAGGACAGTCGAGCATGGCTCGACGCTGCAACGGCGCCGGGCTGAGCCCGGCGCCGCTCTCACATCAGAACCGCAGATCCGCGCGCAGGTACCAGTAGCGGCCACGCGGGATGTCGTAGGTCGAAGCGTCGTAGCCGTTCAACGAGCACGACAGGCAGATCGGCGGATCCTTGTCGAACACGTTGTTCAGGCCGGCGGTCAGCTGCAACCCCTTCATCCAGTCGATCTTGTAGCCCACCTGCATGTCGTGGAAGGTGGTGGCCGACAGCGTGTTGGTGCCCGCTGCCTGGTTGCTGCACACCGGGAAGGCCGCGGCATCGCCACAGTTCTCGGTCAGCTCGGAGATGTGCCGCACCGTCCAGTTGGCGCTCCAGCGGTCCATCGTCCAGCCGATGCTGGCATTGCTGGTCCACTCCGGAATCGAGCTGTCGGCCACTTCCACGCCCGGCTTCTGCGGCTGCTTCTGCCCGGCCGCGCCGGTGGCCTCGTAACGGCCGACGAAGGTGTTCTTCCACGCCAGCTTGAACTGGCCGATGGAGGTCCGCGGCAGGGTCCAGAACAGATCCACGTCCCAGCCGTCGGTCTTGATCGACCCCAGGTTGGTCAGGCGGTTGTTGAAGCTGCTGACCGCACCGGTGCTGGCACGGGTGATGCCATCGCAGTAGATCGGGTCCAGCGTATCCACGCACAGGTCCAGCTGGGTCTGTGCGTTGATCGCCTGGATCGCACCATCGATGGCATGGCGGTAGAAGGTCACCTCCACATCGAAGCGCTCCGACCACGACGCATTGTTGCCGAACCACGGGCTCCACACGAAGCCGGCGCTGAAGCTGCGCGAGCGTTCCGGCTCCAGCTCGCGGTTGCCGCCGGTGGTCACCGAGATCTGCGAGTTGGCCTGCTGGAAGCCGGCCGGCACGCCCAGCGCGGCACAGTTGGCGGCGCTGCCACGTGGCGGAGTGCCGCCCAGACCCACCGAGCACGGGTCGAACAGCTGCAGGTCGGCACGCGCCGCCGAGCCGTACAGTTCACCGATCGACGGTGCGCGGAAGCCCTCGGCGTAGGTGGTGCGCAGCACGAAGTCATCGGTCACCTGCCAGCGCAGGCCGTACTTGGGCGTGAACTCGCCACCGAAGGTGGAGTAGTCCGAATAGCGGCCGGCCAGGCTCAGGTCCAGCTTCTTGCCGAACGAGGAATCGGCGAAGATCGGCACGCTCAACTCCAGGTAGGCCTCGTTGACGTCGTAGGAACCGGAGGTCGGCTGCGACGGCACGCCGTTGTAGTGGCCGATCACCGTCAGCGGATCGGGCTGGTAGGAGCCCTTGTACTTGCGGTACTCGAAGCCGGTGGCGAAGGATACCGGACCGGCCGGCAGCGAGAACAGCTCGCTGGACAGGTTGGCGGTGAACAGGCTCAGTTCGTTCTGGCTGCGGTCGCGCACCACCGGCTGGATCCACTTCAGCATGTCCGGGGTGATCGAACCGACGCCGCCGAAGATGTTCAACGGCACGCAGCCCGGCGTGGCCGCACAGACGGACGGATCGCCCAGCGCCATGTTCACCTTGTAGATGTCATAGCTGCCGTAGTTGGTCTGTTCGGCCTTGTTCTTGCTGTACATGCCGTTGACGTCCCAGTACCAGCTGCGGTCGGCGGCATGGAAATCACCGACCAGGCCGGTGGCGAAGTAAGTGGTGTCCACTTTCTGCTTGAACACGCGCGCACCGCCTTCCACCGGGCGACGACCGATCAGGCTCATGTTGTCGCCGGAAACCAGATCGAAGCCGAACGGGTTGTACGGATTCAGGCGCGAGACCACGATGTTGTCGGCCAGCGGATTGCCGGTGGCGCCATCGGGGCCGAAGAACAGCGGCTCCGGGCCGGCCTGGTTGGTCGACTCACGACGGTTGCCCAGTGCCTTGACGTACCACTGCACGTTGTCGGTGATGTCGAAGCGGAACTGACCGAACAGGCCTTTGCGCTCCGACGGCGTCAGCACCATGTTGTATTCGGCGAAGTTGAAGCGGTCGGCGGTGGTGAAGCAGTGGTAGTCATCCGTGCGGCTGCAGCCGGCGCTGCCGTCGTAACGCGGATTGCTCACGCCGGTATTGGGCACGATGTTCTGCACCGCACCGGTGTTCGGGTCGGTGAACATGAAACGGCCCTGCGGAATGCCACCGCTGCCGAACGCCAGGCCGGTGCCGGGAATCGGGAAGCGCGACTGCTCGCGGTCCTTGGCAAATACCGGATCCTGCTTGGTCCAGCTGGCGCCCAGGAACAGGCTGAAGCGGTCGCCACTCTTGCCCCAGGCCAGGTCCACGCCCTTCTGCGTGCCGTCGCCCTTGCTGTACTCGCCGTAGTTCAGCGTCACCTGCGCACCATCGAAGTCACGGCGGGTGATGATGTTGACCACGCCGGCAATGGCATCGGAGCCGTACAGCGACGACGCGCCATCTTCCAGCACCTCGATGCGCTCGACGATGGCCAGCGGAATGGTATTGAGATCGGTAGCCGAGCCGACGCCGGAGGCGGACGACTCATTGACCCAGCGGATGCCATCGACCAGCACCAGCACGCGCTTGGCCCCCAGGTGGCGCAGATCGACCTGCGCCGAGCCGGCACCCACGCCACTGCCATCGGGCGGGAAACCGAAGTTGCCGGACGAGTTGAACTTGGCGTTGAGCGCCGAACCGGAACCGGTGAGCTGCTGCAGCACTTCGCCGATCGAGGTCAGGCCGGTGCGTTCGATGTCACCGCGCGTCAATGTCTGGATCGGCACCTGGCCTTCGACTTCAGCGCGCTTGATGCGGGTACCGGTGACTTCCACCGCATCGAGGTTGGTGGTGGATTGCGCAGCGGCACCCAACGGTGCCAGAGCCGTCACGCACAGCGCAACGGCAACCGCCAACGGGCGGTGATGCAGGTGAATCATTCGCTCTCTCTCCAAAGGAATGTCGGGACTTGGACTGCCGCGCTCCCCCCTGCATGGCGGCAGCGTCTCCTTTGTAAACAAGTGGTAAAAACCAAGGCGTGATGATCGACACTATTTCACGCGGAATTGACGCAAATGACGGTCATTTGCGTCACATCGCTACACATGAAGACCGGACGATACTGTTCGCCGCGCGTCGTTGATGCCGGGTACGACAGCGGTTTCCCGGCTTTTCCGCAATTGGGCAAGTGCTCTTGCCGATCCGTCCAACGACAATGCGCCTGCGCCATCGGCAGCATGATGATCGCCGTTGCCGTCGGTCGACGGTGTCGATCAGATCGCTTTCGAGCTGGAACTCATACCAAGATGGTGAGTAACCCGTATGGAGGAGCTCCTGCAATGACGGACTGCAGATCGCCGGGATCACCGTGCGAACGTGAGGCACTCAATGGCTGCTCTTTCGGCTCCTGCCATCTCGATGACAGAGCCACATGCATCGACTAACTTTAATCTACGAAGCAAATTCAGACAACATTTAGGAATAGTTTGAAAACTGCCCGTCAAACGAATTTCCGAGGCCAACCAAGGTGAGACTGAGAGCCCCAGTCATTCTCATGAGGCTCAATTGTGAAAACAATCACCGTCATGATCCATGTCGCGATTGTCACGGCATTGCTTCTGTTCCCTGCAAGCGAATCGAGAGCGGGGGGCCTGATTGAATGCAACAACTGTGCCTCTCCCAAAGATGCAGCCCTGATGTCAGGCTCCGGGTTGGCGGTTGTAATGGACTTCGAAAAAGCCCGACTGAGCGCCTTCGAAGTTGAATATGATCGCGAGATCAGAAAGTGGCGCGCCCTTTCGACACCGGTTCCCGCACAGATTCAAATGGCTTTCCTACGGATTCTGGATGCGACGTCAGCCTTTCGAGGGCCACCTGAAGGGGCCCACGCGATGGCAGGAGGCGGATCAGTGGTCGTGCTGCATCCAGACAATCCTGGAAACTCCAATGGAGTGAGGTTCCCCGAGTCTTACAAGTCCTCCAATACCTTTGACATCGTCGCCTCAGCCACACTGCGAACCCGACTTGGCCAGTATCTAGCCACAGAACTGGCAGGAGCCAATACGGGAAGCCCAACCTGGAACAGCATTGCGCTCTCGATTCAACAAGCGGCCCTGAACTGGGCAGGCCTCAAAGGTGGCGGATCCATAACAATAATGATCACATGGCGTGACGGATCGAAGACGCTTTATCGAGTAACACCGGACAACGTTGCCGAAGCGAAGTATCAGAAGGGCGAAAGTCGCGACAGCACAGGCAACAAGGTTCCTGACGAATCCATCGCCGACCCGATCTCCGCCCCTTCGTACGCCGGACAATACTATTTCGGCCAGCATGGCGACCTGGACAACTGGGTCAGATCCGCACAGATGTATGGAGTCCCCGTCCAGCGCGGAAGCAGCAGCCGCATCTCGTGCAGTTGGGATGGTCGCACAGTCTACTGCCAGCAATACTGACACCCACATCCGCCGCTCATGTCGCAATCCCCCCATGAGCGGCGGTTTAGATAGCCCTACCGCACGAAAGCGATGCGCTCCATGCCAGTGGCTTCGGCCGCAGCCAATATCCGCGCCATGCCTTCGTACTCGGCCGCCGGATCGGTGGCGATGCGCAGCTCCGGCAGGTTGCCGGCATGTTCGCCCACCTGTGCCTGCAGGCGCGCCTGCAGATCGCCGATGGCCATCGGCTGGCCATTCCAGCTGAGCTGGTTGCCAGCGTCCAGGCTCAGCTCGATCGGCGGTGGCGGTTCGGGGCGATCGATCGTGCGATCGGTGGCCTGTGGCAGCTGCACGGCAATCGGCCGGGCCACGATCGGCGCGGTCACGATGAAGATGATCAACAGCACCAGCATCACATCCACCAGTGGCGTGACATTGATGTCCGCCAGCGGGCCGCTTCTTCCTGCGCTACTGAACGCCATGTGCCGCTCCGTGCAGCCGGGCCGTTCGCCCAAGGCCGACAGTACGTCGCCTTCCGTCACCTGCGGCAGTGGCCTGTACGGGTTCATTCAGCTGTCGTTGCCAACGCCCGGCGTGCACACAATGCGAAACTGAATTCAGCCAGCCCCCGCTATGCTGGGCGCCATGACCCGACGCTCCTCGACCACCCTGTCCCTGCTGCCCTTGGCCACCACGCTGCTGATCGGCTGCGCCAATGCCCAGTCCCTCGACGCCCAGAACGCGCAGCTGAAGGCCGCGATCGCTGCCGCCGAACGCGGCCAGTTCGATCCCGGCCAGGCCGCCGCACTCAGCCGCCATCCGGCTTACGGCTGGCTGGAGTACGCCAACCTGCGCCGCAACATCGACACCGTCGATACCGCGCAGGCGCAGGCCTTCCTCAAGCGCTATGACGGCCAGGCCGTGGCCAACACGTTCCGCAGCGTGTGGTTGCCCTCGGTCGCACGCCGCCAGGACTGGCCCACCCTGCTCGCCAACTGGGCGCCCACCGACAACGCAGGCCTGCGCTGCGCGCAGCTGACCGCGCGCCAGGTGACCGGCAAGGTCGATCCGCAGTGGATCAGCGAGGCGCAGGACCTGTGGCGCAAGAACGGCAAGTCGCTGCCAGACGGCTGTGACGCCGTTTTCGCCGTGCTGCAGGCACAGGGCGGACTGAGTGACGCATTGCGCTGGGAACGCATCGATGCCGCCGCCGACGCCCAGCAGCCGGCCGTGATGCGCAGCGCCGCACGTGGCCTGCCTGCCACCGACCTGGCGCTGGCCAACAATTACGCCGCCTTCGTCGACAAGCCCAATGCCAGCGCGTTGAACTGGCCGCGCAACGAGCGCAGCCGGCGCATCGCCACCGACGGCCTGGCCAAGCTGGCCAAGGCCGACCCGGCCGCCACCGAACAGCAGTTGCCGCAGTACGCCCAGGCGCTCGGCCTGAGTGCCGAGCAGCAGGGCCAGGTGCTGTACCAGATCGCGCTGTGGACGGTGGCTTCCTACCTGCCCGATTCGGCACGCCGCCTCAACGCAGTGCCGGAATCGGCGTATGACGAACGCCTGCACGAATGGCGCGTGCGCGAGGCGATGTCGCGCGGTGACTGGCCGGCGGCACTGACCGCGATCCGCAAGATGGCCAGCAAGCAGCGCAGCGACCCGCGCTGGCGCTACTTCGAAGGCCGCATGCTGGAGAAGACCGGCCAGGCCCAGCAGGCGCAGCCGTTGTTCCGCGATGCGGCGCGCGCACCGACCTTCCACGGTTTCCTGGCTGCCGACAAGCTGCAGCAGGGCTATACCCTGTGCCCCTGGAAGCCGAACGACAGCGCGCAGGCACAGGCGGTGATCGCGCGCGACCCGGCCATCCAGCGCGCGATGGCGCTGTACCAGATCGACCGCACCGGCTGGGCTGTGGCCGAATGGAACAGCGCGCTGTCGCGCTTCGATGATACCCAGCGCCGCCTCGCGGTACGCGTCGCGCAGGACAACGGCTGGTTCGACCGCGCCGTGTTCGCGCTCGGCAAGCAGCCGCAGGAACAGCGCCTGTACGACCTGCGCTTCCCGCTGCACCACGACGCCACCATCCGCCGCGAATCGGCACGCAACGCGATCGATCCGGCCTGGGTGGCGGCGGAAATCCGCGCCGAGAGCACGTTCACCCCGCGTGCGCGCTCGCCTGCAAACGCCATGGGCCTGATGCAGGTGCTGCCGGCCACCGGTGCCGGTGTGGCCAAGTCGATCGGCCTGACCGGCTACGGCGGCGCCGACAGCCTCTACGACCCGGACACCAACATCGCCATCGGCACCGCCTACCTGCGCCAGCTGATGAACAAGTACGACGGCCTGCCGTACGTGACCATCGCCGCCTACAACGCCGGCCCGACCCCGACCGCGCGCTGGCAGAGCCAGCGCCCGGGCTTTGACCCGGACCTGTGGATCGAGACCATCAGCTACAAGGAAACCCGCGAGTACGTGGCGCGCGTGCTGGCCTTCAGCGTGATCTACGACTGGCGCCTCAATGGTGATGCGCTGCCGCTGAGCGACCGCCTGATGGGCCGCCTGGTGGACAAGCGCAAGAACTTCAGCTGCGCCGCCAACGCCGAGCAGGGCGGGGATTGATCGCACTGCGGTAGTGCCGGCCGCTGGCCGGCATTCCCCGGTATCCACGCCCAGGAGTGAAACGATGAGCCTGCTGGCCTGGATCAGGCTGGCCGCTGTATCGGTAGTGCCGTCCGCTGGCCGGCAGCTTCGGGGTGACTGCCGTTGCCGGCCAGCGGCCGGCACTACCGGTGCATCTGCGCCGGGCATGCGATGATTCCAGCCATGAAGATCTATCTTGTCGGCGGCGCCGTACGTGACCGCCTGCTGCAGCGCCCCGCCGGCGACCACGACTGGGTGGTTGTTGGCGCCACGCCCGCGCAGATGGAAGCGCAGGGCTACACCGCGGTCGGCCGCGATTTCCCGGTATTCCTGCATCCAAAGACCGGTGAGGAGTACGCACTGGCGCGCACCGAACGCAAATCCGGCCGCGGCTATCGCGGATTTGTGGTCGATGCCGACCCGGGAGTGACGCTGGAAGAAGACCTGCAGCGCCGCGACTTCACCATCAATGCGATTGCCTGCGACGAAGACAGCGGGGCGCTGGTCGATCCTTACGGCGGCGTGCGTGATATCGAGCAGCGCGTGCTGCGCCATGTCGGCCCTGCGTTCGTGGAAGATCCGTTGCGCGTGCTGCGCGCGGCGCGCTTCATGGCGCGCTTCGCCCCGCTGGGCTTCACCGTTGCGCCGGAAACGATGGATCTGATGCGCGAGATCGCCGCCAGTGGCGAACTGGACGCGCTGGTGCCGGAACGCGTCTGGCAGGAACTGCGCAAGGCGCTGGTCAGTGAGCGGCCCTCCGCCTTCCTGCGCACGCTGCACGATGCACATGCACTGGGCCCGATCCTGCCCGAGCTGGAAGCGCTGTATGGCGTGCCGCAGCGTGCCGAATTCCACCCGGAAGTCGATACCGGCATCCACCAGGAAATGGTCAGCGACATGGCGGCGAAGCTGGCCCCCGGCGATGACCTGGTCGGCTTTGCCGCGCTTACCCACGATCTCGGCAAGGGCCTGACCCCGCCGGCGGAGTGGCCGCGCCACATCATGCACGAACAGCGCGGTATCAAACCCCTGAAGGCACTGTGCGCGCGGTTGAAGATTCCTGCCGAACACCAGCAGCTGGCTGAAGCGGTGTGCCGCGAGCATTTGAACGTGCACCGCATCGATGAACTGCGCGATGCCACCGTGCTGGAACTGCTGGGCCGCTGTGATGCGCTGCGCCGGCCGGAGCGCGTGGCCCGCATCGCACTGTGCTGCGAGGCCGACAAACGCGGCCGGCTCGGCTTCGAGGACGCCGACTACCCGCAGGGCGAAACGCTCAAGCGCCTGCACCAGGCGGCACTGTCAGTACAGGCGCGGGACCTGGATACCACCCATCTGAAGGGCCCGGCCATCGGTGAAGCGTTGGCCAAGGCGCGCGTAAAAGCCATCGCCGCCGCCCGCTGATCCGCAACCGCCGTGGCGGCCGCGCACCGACTCCCATGGGTAGTGCCGGCCGCTGGCCGGCAACCCTATATCGCTGGCTTCAATGCGCCATCCCGCGGGTGATCGCCGCGGCGCGCTGCTTCAGCTGGGCCACGGCATCGGGAATCATCTCCATGCCCACGTCCAGGCCGGGGTTCAGCACCAGGCCGACGCCGTCGCCGATCCCGGCCAGCAGCGCGTGCACCGCGATCGGCATGGCATGCGCGAACTGCGGCAGCTGCTCGTGCCACAGGCCCGCGCGCTCGGGCGCGGTGAACACCGCGAACATCGGCTCGCCGCTCTCGCTGGTCAGCACCAGCGGCGAGATGCTCTCGTCCCAGGCACCGTCTTCGCCGATGGCCTTGTCCAGCAGCACGAACGCCGTCGAGGTCAGCAGGCCATCGAGGAACTGCGATGCGGTCAGCGTGCCGTCCTGGGCCTGCAGAAGGCGCACCTCGAGGTCGTTGAGGGGTTCGAACGGGGTGTCGTGGTCCATGGTCGGTTCCGGTACGTGGTTGCAGGGCAGACTTTAACAGGCCCGCTCCTCAACCGAGGAATCCGTGCCGCCACAGCCAGCCCAGCGCGGCCAGCCCGGCCACGCCGACCAGCATCAACGGCAGGCCGAAGCGGTGCCGCCACGGGATCGGCACCCCGCCCAGCTGCTGGTCCATGGTCTCGGTATCCAGCACCCAGCCGTGCCCGCACCGGGTGCAGGCCAGCTCGTAGCGGCGCTGGTAGGTGAAACCGAACAGCAGGTCGATGCACGCCATCCTGTAGCGCAGCCGGGGCGCGAACTCGGTTTCCGTCTGGCAGCGCAGGCAATGGTGGGCTTCGGTTGGGCCGACCACCACCACCCGCTCCTGCTGGCCGATCAGGATCATGGATCAGCGGCCTGGCAGGCGGGTTGGGCCAGCAGCCAGGCTTGGGCGGCGGCCAAAGTGGCGGCATCACCCTCGATACGCTGGTCGGGCTCGATCTTCAAGCCATCACCACGATCATTGCGGTCGCGCATCACGGTGGTGGTCAGCAGCAGGCGACTGCCATCGGCAAGCGTCTGCACGACATTGCCAGTGGAGACACCCGCAGTGGGCTGACCGAAACTCCGCGTCTGCGGACGACCTCGCCACGCCAGCACCGAGGCCTCGCCCGAACTGCCGGTGCGCGGCCCGAACAGCACCGCCACCGGCGCGCCGGGCTGCCGCAGCACATAGCCGGACTGGCCGAAGTCCAGCACCGACTTGCCTGCACGCTGCACGGCGGTCGCGGTCAACGTCCAGCGCTCAGGCCCCTGTGCGGTTTCGAACGACCCCACATCTTCGTTGTTCACTACCGAGGTGCGCAGCAGCGGTGCCATGCCCAGCAGCATCGGCCACATGTTGCCACCGCTGTTGTCACGCAGGTCGACGATCCAGCCACAGCGCGCGCCGTCGTCCTTGCTGCGGATGACCTGCTGCCACCGCGCGGCACGCTGGATGTCCTGGCGGAATTTTTCCTGCGGCGTCGCGCCCGGCGTGGAGGCATAGCCCTCGATGACCACCCAGCCGATGCGCATATCCACCGCATCGGCCGCCTTGGCCCGGTCCACGGCGGCGGCGCCGGCCTGCTGCGCGCGCGCAAGGGATTCGCTCTGGCGCTGGGTCGTCGTCCATCCGCCATGATTGCCCGTGCTGACCGCAATGGCTTCGCGCAGAACGGCCAGCCGTTGCGCGGGGTCGCCCTGCGCCGATTGCAGGCGTACGCGGGTGGCGGCCCAGTCCACCCGATCGCGATACAGCGCCTGGCGTTCAAGCAGATTGAGGATCTCGGCCTGGGCCACCGGCGAGGGCACCTCGACCGCGCCTGGCGTATCGGCCATGGCGCCGGTCGCCAGCAACACGAGCATCAGCGCGCCGATGCGACGCACTCCCTTGCGAACCTGCATGCGACGTTTCCTTGTCGTTGAGTCAGGCGCGCAGCATAACCGGGGCATGATCACTTTCGCCATGCGCGAACTGTCGTATCTGGCCCGGTCGCGGGTTGCAGCAAGACGGCTTGCACGCGATCAGTAGATTGCAACTTTGCCCATGTCATCGCCAAGCACAACGCGCCAAGGTGGCCCCGTCGGCGCCTCCTGCGCTGGTCGGGATTGGCGTCCTGAATGAAGCTACCTGAAGTCGGGCTTGCGACCATGTCGTGGTCTCGAATACTGCACCGTCCGTCGTTCTGCGGTGGGCGGTGCGTGGGGATCCTTCCGATCCGCCGGCTTCGTTTCCTTTGGGTAGCTTCACCGGCACGCCAACCCGCACCGCCCGCCACCTTGCATCCCTGCAGGTGGCCCAGCCTTGTGAGGTTGCTGCCATGACCACGCTCCACCCCACCTATCCACGCCTGCATGTACTGCTCGGTGCCGCATGCCCGGCCTGCAGCTCTCCAATGCCGTAGCCGAGGCGTTGGAAGATGCGCTCACAGAAGCCCATGAACACGCTCCGCCGCCGGCCTTCTTCGCCCGGTTGTACGGCATCGCGCAAAGCCACGCCGCCGATGGTCAGGTCTGGCGCGAACGGCAGCTCAGCGAGGGGCGCGGTCGGGAACTGGCCGAGGCGACGCGTTGCCTGGCGGCGTTGTCTGCGTGCGGCGGGGTACTGCTGGCTGCACAGTCGGCGCGCGAGACGGACGATGCGCAGGCGCAGTGCGTGCGCACCGCTGCTGTAGAGCCGAGCCGTTGCTCGGCTGCGCGGAGGTCATGGCATCGGTGGGATTCGTGCCGACCAAGGTCGGCACCTACCAGAGCAGGTCATGGCAGTGGAAAGCATCGTGCCGACCAAGGTCGGCACCCACCAGAGCGGATCATGGCGTCGATTGGCCCTGTGTCGACCAAGGTCGGCACCTACCAGAGCGGGTCATGACACCCGTACCGCGCGCTACCAGTACGCGCGCAGGCCGATGTTGCCTTCGATGATGCGGCGCTTCTCGTTGCGGTCGCCACCCAGTTCACGGGTGTAGTCGGCCACCGCGTACGCACTGATGGTGCGGTTGAAGCGCCCGACCACACCGACGCCGGCCTCCAGTGTACGCGAGCGCTGCGAATTGATGATCGTGTCGTTGTCGAAGCCGGCGCGGTCTTCGCCGGAACGGCCATGCCAGTAGTTGAGCTTGAAGTACGGCTGCCAGCCGTTGTCGGCCAGCTGATAGTCGCCGGCAAGGCGCAGGCCGACGCGGCCGGTCCAGGCGTTGTCGTTGTCGAAGCGTACGCTCGACACCTCATCGCGGCGGTCGTCCAGCGAGGTGCGTTGCCAGATCACCTGCACCTGCGGTTCCAGCCACCATGCGGACTGACCGAAGTGCAGCAGCGGTTTGCCCGCCTCCACCGACACGCTGGTGCCATCACCCTTGATCCCGAAGCCGAGCCCGCGCGAGGAACGTACGCGGCCGTCGTAGCGGCTCTGCATCGCCACGGCGTCGATGTAGCCGCCACTGCTGCCGGTGAAGGTCCAGTACAGGCCCACGTGCTTGTCGTCCAGGCGGTTCTGGCCTACCTGCACGTTCTCCCAGCCCAGTGCCAGGCCGGTGGTCTTGCCTTGCGCGCGGGTGCGGCCGACGAACACGCCGATCTGGTTGCGGTGGTTGTCAGAAGCAGCAGCCCACACGTCGAGGCCGGCCTGCAGGCCCATCACATCGCCATCGAAGCCGGGCTGCGAATCGCCCTTCCAGTGGATCTCGCTGCTCTGGCCCACCAGACGGCCCCAGGCGGTGCGGAACGCACCCTGGCTGTACAGCAGGCGCTGCTCGCCCTGCCGCTCGTGGAAGGTACCCAGGCTGGCCAGCGAGGTCTCGCGCAGCAGCGGCGGCACCACGGCATAGGCAGCAGTCTCCACGCGGTACAGCGGCACCACCGCGCCTTCGGCGGGGCGTGCGCCCGGCGTCGGCGGCGCACCGGTTCCGGGCAGCGCACCGCCGGCCACCGGCACGTCCGGTACCGCTGGATCACTGGGCGGCGCCACAGGCGCCGGTTCCGGTGGCGGCGGCGGTGGTGCGGTCTCGCCGGCTGTCAGGTCTGGATCGGGGGCGCCTTCGGGCGGCGGCGGCGGTGCCGGGGTGATCGGTGGCGGTGGTGCGACGGGTGGCGTCGGCGGCGGCGGCACGCCATTGATACCGCTTCCGTTTGGCGCTGGTGCCGGGCCGGCCACCAGGGTCGAGCGCAGGTACCAGTTCTCGCTGGTACCGGCACTGACACCCCCCTTGAACAGGAAGTACTCGTAGGCGCCGGCCGCCACCGGCGCGAACAGCGAAAACGCGCCCGGCGCGGTGCGGCCACCATTCAAGGCCTGCACCACCAGGATGCCATCGGCCAACGTGGCAGCGCCGCTGCCGCCGGCATTGAGCACGCCGATGCCGGTCGTGCCGGTGACGGCACCACCATCGATCACCGGGCGGTCGCTGGTTGAATTATCCGCCCCCAGAACGGTGCGCAGGTACAGACCACCACCGTCACCGCGGTAGTTGCCACGCACGGTGAACACGTCGCCGGCGCCAGTACCGGTCAGGTCGATGCGCCCGGCATTGACCATCTCCACCAGTGCACCACTGTTGAACGGACGGACGGCATGGCTGCCACTGCCCGCGTAGACGGTGCTGGTGTCATCCACCGTGAGCGTGCCGGTGCCGGTTCCGCTGTCGCCCAGCACCAGATCGCCATCAAAGGTCAGCTCGGTGCTGTTGGCCAGGCTGATCGCCTCCCAGTTCTGGAAGCGGCCCACGCCCGTGGTCTTGACGTTGTTGAAGTTGAGCTGGTCGATGCCACTGCCGCCGTCGAACAGCGGCACCGCACCGAGGTTGCCCTGGTTGAGGCTGCTGAGGTTGGCCACATCGTTGTCCGGCCCCATGTCGATCGCGCCGTAGACGATGCCACCGCCACTCCAGTTGAAGGTGTCGCTGCCGGTACTGAGCAGCACCTGCCCGCGCACGGTGCCGTCGGTGATGGTCACGCTGTCGTTGCCGCCACTGACACTGATGTTGCCGCCGATGTAGGCCGTGCCCGAGATGATGATGGTATCGGTGTCGAAGCCGGTCACCACGTTGCCGTCAACCGTACCGCCAGACTGGTCCCACAGGTTCTTGTCCAGCTTCATGTTGACGCGGCCGATGCGGCCAGCGGTCATCCAGGCCTGGTCGCCATCCTCGAACGCGCCGATGATGCGGCCACCGCTCATGCGGAAGGTATCGATGTTGTCGCCCTGCTGCAGCGCGCCGATGGTGCCGCCACTCATGATGAAATCATCGCGGCCACTGCCCTGCGCCACCACGCCGGTGACGGCGCCGCCGGTGACGGTCATCTGGTCATCGCCGCCGCCCTGGTCGACGCTGTCGATCGTGCCATCGCTGAGCAGCAGCACATCATTGCCATCGCCCTGCAGGACGCCGCCGGTGATGCTGCCGCTCTGCATCTCGAGGCGATCATTGCCCGCATCGAACTGTACGCCGGTGCGCCCGCTGATCGCTCCTCGATTGACCAGCACGCTGTCGCCCGCACCGACGAACTGCAGGGCGGTGTTGTTGCCGGTGCTGATGCTGCCGGTGTTGTCGACGCGGCTGCCACCCCAAGCTGCACGGTTACACCGCCGACCGAACTGATCGCGCCCTGGTTTGACAGCAGGTGACCACCGGCGCCGACCAGCGCGATGGCCGATCCACCACCACTCTGCTGCAGCTGTGCACCGGCGGCGACATTGACGGTGATGCCGGCCGCACCATTTGCGGTAACGGGAGTGGTCTGCGGATTCGGCGCGTTGGTATCACAGGTGACCGTCTGGCCGGCAGTCGGTGCCGGGCTGTTGCAGCCGGCCCAGGCAACGCTGGCGGTCGTCAGAAGCAGGGAGGGAACGGCGAGGGCCTGCAACACGGAAACAGCAAGGCGGCGCGGACGGAACGCACGCGGAACGGCACGGTACATGGGGCACTCCTGGGCGGGCAATCAGGAACTGCGTATGTGCGGCACGGCGCTTGCAGTCTGCCGTGTGGTGAACCATTTCGATAGGTGAACTTGCGTGCGGGAAATCACAGTTCAGATGTGAAATCGCCCAGCCCTCACGCCGATGTGATGTGGCTGAAATCGTTCATTTTTTCCGGCATCCGGAATCACGCGCAAAGCATCCATGCATGGCGTGGATCTACTGATCCTGCATTGCCAATCGATTCGCTCATGGCACCTGGTAAATCTACGTCATGCCTGGATGCCGTTGGCGGATGGGGTCAGATCTTCAGGTAGATCTTCCGCTTATCCAGCCACCACGCCACGCCCCACCACAGTGCGACGAACACCAGCGCCTGCAGCATCGACGCCAGCTCCAGCGCCTGCGGCATCGCGGTGGCCAGCTGCTGCCAGATCCACCCCCAGATCCCGGTGGCCATCAGCACCACCGACATCACCGATGCCCCCAGGTACGCGGTGATCGCATTGACCCCGAAGCGCCGGCCGAGTGCCGGCCAACCCTTCTGGTCGATCAGCACGTGGCCCAGCCACAGCGCCAGCGCGGCCAGGCCGCCGGTCCACAGCACGTAGCTGGGCGTCCACAGCTGCTTGTTCAACGGCAGAACCACGGCCAGCAGCAGGCCCAGCACAGCGGTCGCCACGCCCAGCCCTGCCAATGCCGCCGAACGCCCGTTGCGCAGCAGGCCACCGGCAAGCAGGCCGAGCACGGTACTGGCCAGCGCCCCCAGCGTGCTCAGCAATCCTTCCGGGTCATGGCCCAGTCCGGTATCGGCATGCCACTGGTAGATCCACGGTGCGAACAGCGCGGTATCCAGGCGGCTGGCCGGGTTGGTCCACGGCGCCAGGTCGCCGCTGCCCAGCAGCAACACGGTGTATCCCACCAGCAGCGCGATCAAAGCGCCCACCTGCACGCGTGGTCGCGCGTAGACCGCCAGTACGCCCACCAACCCCGCACACACCGCGATGCGTTGCAGCACGCCCCAGATGCGGAAGTGACGCGTATCCAGTGCCCACCAGATCAGCAGGTGCAGCAGCGCACCGGCCACCAGGATGCGCAGCGCGCGCTCCAGCACGCCGCGCGCCAACGCGGGTCGCGCCGCCGCATCCTGCGCGCGCGGTGCCACGCTGAAGGCCATTGACACGCCCACCAGGAACAGGAAGAACGGGAACACCAGGTCGGTGGGCGTGCAGCCATGCCATTCCGAGTGACGCAGCGGCGCGAACACCGCACTCCAGTCGCCCGGATTGTTGACCAGCAGCATCGCCGCCACGGTGATGCCGCGCAGGGCATCGATCGAGCCCAGCCGGCGTGGCGGCGAACTGTTCATCAGGCGGCCTCGTACTGTCCGGCAATCCAGGTACCCCGTACCTGCAGGGCGTCGTCCAGCAGCACCAGGTCGGCCTGGTAGCCCTCGGCGATGTGGCCCAGGCGATCATCGACATTGAGGAACTGCGCTGGGTACGTCGATGCCATGCGCGCCGCTTCGGCCAGCGGCTGGCCAAGCAGCTGCACGGTGTTGCGCACCGCGGTGCCCATGTCCAGCGCCGAGCCTGCCAGCGAACCGGCAGCATTGCGCACCACGCCGTCGACGGCGGTAATGGTTTCGCCGTACAGCACGTAGCTGGGATCGTCGGCACCGACCGGCGGCATCGCATCGGTCACCAGCAGCAGGCGGCCTCGCGGCTTGGCCGCCAGCGCCACGCGCAGGCTGGCCGGGTGCACGTGAACGCCATCAACGATGATGCCGATCCAGCTGTCGCGGTCCTCCAATGCGGCGCCCACCGCACCGGGCTCACGGCCCTGCAGCGGCGACATCGCGTTGTACAGGTGGGTGAAGCCACGCACACCGGCATCCAGGCCGGCACGGATCTCTTCATAGGTACCTGCGGTGTGCCCGGCAGCAACGATCACGCCACGCTCGACCAGCGCACGGATGGTCTCCAGCGGCACGCGCTCCGGCGCCAGCGTCAGCACGGTCACACCGTTGTCCAGCGATGCCGCCAGCGCGATTTCTTCTTCGTCCGGCACGCGGAACTTGCTGGCATCGTGCGTGCCCTTGCGCGCCGGTGCGATGTACGGGCCTTCCAGGTGGATGCCGATCACGCCTGGTACACCCTGCGTGATCGCCTCGCGCATCGCAGCGATCGCTTCGCGCATCACTGCCACGTCATCACTGATCAGTGTCGGCAGCATAGCCGTGGTGCCGAAACGGCGGTGCGCCTGCGCGATGGTGCGCAGTGCCGCCACGTCCGGCGTGTTGTTGAACAGCGCACCACCGCCACCATTGACCTGCACATCGATGAAGCCGGGCAGCAGCCAGCCGCCACCCAGGTCCACCTGCTCGGCGGCATGGCCGAGCTGCGGTGCGGCATCGGGCAACAGCGCGCTGATGCGACCGTTCTCGATCACCAGCGCCAGATCATCGCGGAAGTCGTCGCCCGCCAGGATCCGGGCATTGCGCAGGACGGTCGCCATTACACGGTCTCCGTCACCTTGTTCAGGTGCGGCGGCAGGTCCGGGTTGAAGCCACGACGCAGCGCCAGCGCATTGATAGCGCGGTAGAAGCTCTGCACGGTCAGCAGCGGTGCGCACAGCGGGTGCGGCGCAGCAGCCACCGGCAGGTTGCCGCCAGCACCGGCCATCCATACCTGTGCGCCACGCGCGGTGAATTCTTCGACGACGGCACGGGTGCCGGCGCCGGTTTCATCCGGCTGGGCAAAGGCCAGCACCGGGAAGCCGCGGTCGACCAGCGCCATCGGGCCATGCTTCACTTCAGCCGAGCTGTAGGCTTCGGCATGCAGGCTGCAGGTTTCCTTGAACTTCAGCGCCGCTTCCTGCGCCGCCCCCAGGCCCAGGCCACGGCCGAGCACGAACAGGTTGGTGGCCTCGACCAGGCCTTCGGTCACCGCGCTCCAGTCGCACTGCCACGCCTCACGCAGGGCGTCGGGCAGCAGGTCCAGCGCCGCGCGCAGGCTGCTGTCCTGCTTCCAGTACGCGGCCAGCTGCAGCAGCGCGGCCAGCGACGCCAGGTAACTCTTGGTCGCCGCCACGCTCTTTTCGGCACCCGCGTGCAGCGGAATGACCGTGTCGGCCAGCTGCGCCAGCGGTGAATCCTCGACGTTGACCAGCGCGATCACGCGCGCACCGGCCGCCTTGGCGGCCTCGGCGTTGCGCAGCAGGTCCGGGCTCTTGCCCGACTGCGAGATGACGATGAACAGTGCGCCACGCAGCTGCAATGGTGCGGCGTAGACCGACCCCACCGATGGCGAGGCCGACGCGACCACCAGGCCCAGCTGGGTTTCCAGCAGATACTTGCCATAGGTGGCGGCGTGGTCGGAGCTGCCGCGTGCACAGGTGACCACGAACGGCGGCGGTGCGGCACGCAGGCTGGCGGCCAGGGTTTCCATGGTGGCGTGGTTGCGCGAGAACTGGCGCGCGACCACGTCGGCCGCTTCAGCGGCCTCGGCGAACATCAGGGTGGACGTGGGGTCTGACAGCGACATGGCAGGCTCAGGCAGGATCGGAAGGAAGGGGGCGTGCGCCGGCGGGGCGCATCGGCGCGGTCGAACCACGCACCACCAGCTGCGGCACGAAGCCCTGGTTGTGCAGCGGCGCCGGCGCGTCGTCGTAGGCATCGCTGCGCAGCTGCGCGATCAGCAGGCGCGCGGCGTGGCGGGCGATGTCTTCGGTGGCCTGCTTGGCCGTGGTCAGCGGCGGCCACGACTGGCGCGAGAACGGGCTGTCCTCGAAACCGGCGATGGACAGGTCGTACGGCACGTTCATGCCGGCCGACTTGGCGGCTGCCAGTACCCCGGCGGCGATTTCATCGTTGGAACCGAAGATGGCGGTGGGCGGCTCGCGCAGCGCCAGCAGGCGGCGCGCGCCGCGGAAACCATCGTCGAAGGTGTAGTCGCCCTGCACCACCAGATGCTTGTCCACGGTCATGCCGTAGTCCTTCAGCGCGGCTTCGTAACCGGCATAGCGTTCGCCAGAGGAGCGGTGCGAGCTGCCGCCCCAGAGGAAGCCGATGCGCTGGTGGCCCAGCTGGATCAGGTGCTCGGTGATCTCGTAGGCGGCCTCGCGGTCGTCCACGAACACACATGCGCCATCGGCCGGGTCTTCGGTGGCGGCGATGATGCGCACCAGCTTGATGCCGCGCGCGGTCAGCGCCTGGATCAGGTCGCGGCGCTCGGACATCGGTGCGGTCAGCACCAGCCCGGCCAGGCGCGAACGCTGCACCCAGTCGGCCAGTTCATCGGCCAGCAGCGGCGAGCTGGAATCGCAGGGATGGATCTGCAGCCCGAACCCGGTCTCGCGGCAGGCGGCGAGCACGCCGTTCTGCACGCCGATGATGTGGTATGGGTTCGGGTTGTCGTAGACCAGCCCGATCACGAAGGTGGTGCCGCTGCGCAGGTTGCGCGCGGACGGATCGGGTTCGTAGTCGAGCTCGGCGATGGCACGCAGCACTCGCGCGCGGGTGGCCTGCATCACCGAGGGCTCGTTGTTGATCACGCGCGAGACCGTCTTCAGCGAGACCTTGGCTTTCTCCGCAACGTCCTTGATGGTCGCTCTGCGCATGGGTTTTCCCTGGGGTTGGCTGCCGTCCATCATCGCCGATCAGGCCTTGTCCTGCGGCAGGCCGGCGCGATGCCCGATCACCGAATAGAACAGGATGTACAGGTAGCACGGCACCATCAGCAGCACGAACACCAGCTGGAAGTCGATGTGCTGCTTGAGCACGGCGAACAGCTGCGGAATGATCGCGCCACCGGCGATGCCCATCACCAGCAGGGCCGAGCCGGTTTCGGTGAAGCGGCCCAGGCCACGGATCGCCAGCGGGAAGATGGCCGGCCACATCATGGCGTTGGCAAAGCCCAGCAGGGCCACGA
The DNA here is from genome assembly GCF_059370935.1 of Stenotrophomonas sp. YJH_SMC_12-1. Classification (NCBI taxonomy): domain Bacteria; kingdom Pseudomonadati; phylum Pseudomonadota; class Gammaproteobacteria; order Lysobacterales; family Lysobacteraceae; genus Stenotrophomonas; species Stenotrophomonas sp. YJH_SMC_12-1. The sequence goes on from NZ_JCAFUD010000009.1 coordinate 193,711, forward strand.
AGGCTACCGACACATAGCCGTGGGTGGCCCAGGCGCCAAGGCAGAACACCACGCCCAGCACCGCCGAAATGGTCAGGTAGCGCGACTGCGAGACAACCTTGGGGATCAGCAGCAGGCCGACCACGTAACCGACCAGCATTGCGCCCAGGGTAAGCGAGGTGAACATCTTGGTCTGGTCCAGCGGCAGGTCGAAGCCGTGGCCGTAGGTACCGATGGCATCGCCGGCCATCACCTCCACGCCCACGTAGACGAACAGGCACAGCACGCCCAGCCACAGATGCGGGAACTGGAAGATGCTGCGACGCTCGGCGGCACCGGCCGCAACCGGCGTGGCATTGGCTTCGGACGACTTGATTTCCGGCAGCGGCGAGAACAGCACGGCCACCGCCAGCAGCACCAGCAGGCCGGCCATGGCCAGGTACGGCACATGGATCTTGGCGGCGAATTCGTTGAGCAGCTGCGCCTTGGTCGCTTCATCGGCAGCGGCCACCGTGGCCGACAGATCACCGATGCCATGCAGCACCACGGTACCGATCAGCACCGGCGCGAGCATGCCGGCGATCTTGTTGCAGATGCCCATCAACGCGATGCGGCGTGCCGCCGTCTCGATGGGCCCAAGGATGGAGATGTAGGGGTTGATCGCGGTCTGCAGCAGGGCCAGGCCGCTGCCGATCACGAACAGGCCGCCGAGCGCGCCCGGATACCAGCGCTGGGTGGCGAATTCGCCGAACAGCGCGGCGCCCCCGGCCATCACCAGCAGGCTCAGGCTCAGGCCCTTCTTCATGCCGGTGCGGCGCAGGATCCACGATGACGGCAGGGCCAGGAAGAAGTAGGACAGGTAGAACACCATCAGCACCAGGAAGGCGCCGACCTCGCTGAGTTCGAAGGCGAGCTTGACGAAGGTGATCAGCGGGCCGTTGAGCCAGGTGAAGAAGCCGATCAGGAAGAACAGCACGCCGACGATGGCGATGGAGGTGGCCACGTTCGGGCGCACGCTTGCAGCGGAGACGGCGGACATCAGGAGGGCTCCTGCGGCGACGGCCGCAGAACGCGGCGTCGGAGAGTGGCTGGGAACAACGTTGTCACATTCTTTCGATGGACAACCGCGGTTTGTCAACTTCCCCGCGAGGCCGCGTGAGCCTCATGCTGCACTGCGCAACCCGATGGCAGCGGATCGTGCTGAATGCGCCGCAGCCCTTGAGTCCCGTGCAGCAACGGTTCCAACGTGAAACCCATGCTCACGCGATGTAAACGTTTACTGCACGCCGCATTCGTTGCGACGCAGCAACGAAAGTGTCACGAACTCGTTGACATCGTTGTCAGCGCGGTTACAGACTCCGCCCCAATCGCCGCCCTCGAACCTTGGGGACGGCCCCACCTGCAGCAGGAGCCCGCGTGACCGCCAGCCACCCCGCCCCGGCCCATGTCCTGTCCCGAATCGCGCCCTCGTTCCTGGCCGCCGACGTCGGTGGCACCCATGTGCGCGTGGCCCGGGTCCAGGCCAGCGGTGATGCCGCCCATCCGGTGCAGGTGCTGGAGTACCGCAAGTACCGCAACGCCGACCATGCAGGCCTCAGCGCGATCCTGTCCGACTTCCTCGGCGAAGGCCCGCGGCCCACGCACTGCGTGGTCGCCAGTGCCGGCTACGCCCGCGAGGACGGCACGGTGATCACCGCCAACCTGCCGTGGCCGCTGTCGGCGCGCCAGGTGGAAGCCGACGTCGGCCTGCAGCGGGTCTTCATCGTCAACGACTTCGAAGCCGTGGCCTATGCCGCCGCGCAGGTTGACGCCAGTGGCGTGCTGCACCTGTGCGGACCGGAAACCGCCGCCCGCGGCCCGACCCTGGTGGTCGGCCCCGGTACCGGCCTCGGCGCCGCACTGTGGATCCCCACCGCGCACGGCCCGGTGGTGCTCCCGACCGAAGCCGGCCAGCCGACCCTGGCCGCAAGCACCGAACTGGAAATGGCCATCGTCCGCCACATGCAGCGCGACCGCGCGCACGTGTCGATCGAACATGCGATCTCCGGCCCGGGCCTGATGAACCTGTACCGCGCGGTATGCGCGCTGCAGGGCCAGGTGCCGACCCTGGCCAGCCCCGACGCGGTCACCGCTGCGGCCATGGCCGACAGCGATGCACATGCGCGCCAGGCGCTGGATGTGTTCTGCGGCCTGCTCGGCAGCACCATCGGCGACATGGCGCTGTTCTACGGCGCCCACGGTGGCGTCTACCTGGCCGGCGGCATCCTGCCGCAGATCCGCGAGTACCTGCACGCCAGCACCTTCGTCGAACGCTACCTGCAGAAGGGGCCGATGGGCGAAGCGCTGGCACGCATCCCGGTGAAGGTGGTCGAGCACGGCCAGCTGGGCGTGGTCGGCGCTGCCAGCTGGTACCTGCAGCAGCAGTCGGCCGCCTGACACCGCAACAGGCTTCAACGCAATCGCAGCACGCAGTACGTGGCACGCCAACGCACGGGACTTCGCCGCCGCCCCGCGCATGTCATCGCAACCGTAATCGAACACCGCCGCCGGCATCCAATCGAGTGATGAGGAGAGACATCATGAACACCCGCAAGACCCTGCTTTCGGCCGCCATCGTCAGCTGCATCGCCTTCAGTGCACATGCGCAGCAGGCCGCCCAGACCGCCACCGACCTGGATACCGTGCAGGTCACCGGCATCCGTGGGTCGATGGAAAAATCGCTGGACACCAAGCGCGAAGCCAATGCGCGCGTGGAAGTGGTCACCGCCGAAGACGTGGGCAAGCTGCCCGCGCACAACGTCGCCGACACCCTGCAGCGCCTGCCGGGCGTGAACATCAGCTCGTCCAGCGCCGACGAAGGCGGCTTCGACGAAGCCGACCGTGTCAGCCTGCGTGGTACCAGCCCGAGCCTGACCCAGACGCTGATCAACGGCCACACCGTCGGCACCGCCGACTGGTTCGTGCTCAGCCAGGGCAACAACGTCGGCCGCAGCGTCAGCTACTCGTTGCTGCCGTCGGAACTGGTGCGCTCGGTGGAAGTGAACAAGTCCTCGCAGGCCAAGCTGCAGGACGGCGGCACCACCGGTACCGTCAACATCCTCACCCGCAAGCCGCTGGAATTCTCCAAGCAGCTCACTGCGGAAGGCTCCATCGGCATGGTGCGTTCGGACCAGGCCAAGTCCAACGACCCGCAGCTGTCGGCACTGTTCAACTTCAAGAACGACGAAGGCAACTTCGGCGTGATGGTGCAGGCCTTCAGCCAGAAGCGCGAGCTGCGCCGCGAAGCGCAGGAAATCCCGGGCGGCTTCTTCCAGATCGATCCGAATGGCACCGTGGCCAAGTCCAACCCGGACCTGGCCGGCGTATACGCGCCGGGCCTGCTCGGCTCGACCCTGTTCGAACAGACCCGCGAGCGCAAGGGCGGCCTGGTGTCGCTGCAGTTCAAGCCGATGGACAACCTGACCCTGGGCCTGGAAGGCTTCAGCTCGGAACTGAAGGCGAACAACTACAACCGCAACTTCATGCTGTGGGGTGGCCGCATCCTCAACGACCGCACCGTTGAAGATGCCAATGGCAACAAGATCCTGATTCCGGGCCAGGCCCCGAATCCGGGTTACGTCATCAAGGATGGCGTACTGTCCAACGCCACCTTCGCCGGCCAGGCCGACCGCGACTACGCGGTGTACGACATGATCTACCGCGAGTCGAAGGCCAAGACCAACTACATCACCTTCGATGCCGATTGGCAGATCAGCGACAACCTGGGCATGAAGTTCCAGGCTGGCAGCACCAAGGGCACCGGCGAAACGCCGCGCCAGTACATCGCCGAAGTCAACCTGGCCCGTGGTGGTGGCGCCACCTGGGCAACCCACGGCAACGGCTCGCCGATCGACTGGAACGTCGGTGGCAACATCGGCCCGAGCGGCGTGACCGACTTCGGCACCTGGGGCAACCAGCAGGTCACCGCGATCGACAAGGAAAAGTGGGCCACGCTCGATTTCAACCAGTACTTCGCCGACGCTGGCGTACTGAACTCGATTGATTTCGGCGCCCGCTTCGGCGACCACAAGCGCGAGGCCAAGTCGCCGGAAGGCGCAACCCCGGGCGCGATCTGGAATGCGCTGAAGAACGGCGCCACCGCCAACTTCCCCGGTGGCTTCGCCAACGGCATCGGTGGCAGCTTCCCGCGTGACCTGTGGTACTTCACCCCGGGCGCACTGAAGGAAGCAGTGACCAACAACTCCACCTGGCTGTCCGGCAATGACGGCCCGACCGGCCGTCACAACTACGGCGCCGAGTGGACGGTGTCCGAGAAGAACTTCGCTGCCTACGTACAGGGCAACTTCAGCGGCGACCGCTGGAGCGGCAATGTCGGCCTGCGCTACGTCAACATCAAGCAGGATATCGATACCTACGCCGCCGCCACCGGCTCGACCGTGCCGGACGTGAGCAGCCTGTTCGGCGCGTGGACCCGCGAAGCTTTCGAGAACAAGCACAACCGTGTGCTGCCGAGCGCCAACTTCAAGTACGACCTGCGTGACGACCTGGTGCTGCGCGTGGCCGCATCGCAGACCCAGACCCTGCCGGACTTCTCGGCACTGGGTGCCTCGTCGTACGGTTCGGACCTGAACCGGACCGGCGGTGGCGGCAATCCGAAGTTGAAGCCGGTGGTGTCGACCAACTTCGACGCCAACCTGGAGTGGTACTTCATGCCGCGCGGCATGTTGTCGATCGGTGCCTACTCGATGCGCCTGAAGGACTACGTCGCCTTCAGCACCGAGAAGGAAATGCTGTTCAGCGAGCTGACCAACCGTCTCGAGGAATACAACATCTCCCGCCCGCGCAATGCCGACGGCAAGGTCCGCGGTATCGAAGTGGCCTATGAGCAGCCGATCGGCGAGTACTTCGGTGTCAATGCCAACTACACCTACGCCGATGGCAGCACCGATCACACCTGGGCAGACGGCAGCGACAACCTGCTGGGCACTTCGAAGAACACCTACAACGTCGGTGCCTACTTCGAGAACGATACCTTCGGTGCACGCGTCAGCTACACCCGCCGTTCGTCGTTCCTGATCGGCCTGTCCGGCGCCAACCCGTACTACCAGGATGACTTCGGCACCCTGTCGGCGTCGCTGAGCTACAAGGCCACCGACTGGCTGAGCATCAGCTTCGATGCGCTCAACCTCAACAACCCGACCTACAAGTACTACCAGACCGCGGCCATCCCGACCTCGTTCTACAGCAACGGTCGCCAGTACTACCTCAACTTCCGCTTCAAGTACTGATCCAGCGGCGGCAACATCGCCGAGTCGTGCACGCACGCCGGGCCTGGGTCATTCCGGGCCCGGCGTTTTTCATGTATAGCGTTCATCGCACCGATCCAAGGAGTCGTACCGATGGTCAAGCCTTCCCGCGCCCGGATGCGCAGCGCAGCGCTGCTGGGCAGCCTGCTCGCCCTGTTGCCGGCACTGCCGGCACTTGCCGCCGACCCCACGCCCGCCACTGAAGCACCCGGCCCCCTGCTGCGCGCCGGCAGCCTGATGCTGATTCCCGCCCCGGCCACCGTGCAGCGCGGCCAAGGCAGCGGCATCACCGTAAGCGCCGACACCGTGCTGCAGGCCGAAGGCGAAGCCGCGCAGCGCGTCGCCAGCCAGTTCGCCGATCTGCTGGCCCGCAGCGGTGGTCCGCGCCTTGCACCAGCCAGGGGCAAGGCGGCAGGCACGTCGGGCAGCATCCGCTTCCAGATCGTGCCCACCTTCCGCGACAGCGGCGAAAGCTACACGCTGGAGAGCACCGCGCAGGGCGTGCTGATCCAGGCCGGCAACGAAACCGGCCTGTTCTACGGCGCGACCACCCTCGCCCAGCTCGCCACCGGCGGCAGCAATGGCGTGCTGCCGGCGGTGCAGATCCAGGACGCGCCACGCTTCAGCTGGCGCGGTTTCATGCTCGATTCCGCACGTCACTTCCAGAGCCTGGACGAGATCAAGCGCGTGCTCGACGCGATGGCCGCGCACAAGCTCAACACCTTCCACTGGCACCTCACCGACGACCAGGGCTGGCGCATGGAGATCAAGCGCTACCCGAAGCTGACCGACGTGGGCAGCTGCCGCCTGCCGGCCGGCGACGGTGGCATCGATCCGGTCACTGGCAAGGAGCATCCGTATTGCGGCTTCTACACGCAGGACCAGATCCGCGACGTGATCGCCTATGCGGCGAAGCTGCATATCCAGGTGATCCCGGAAATCGATGTGCCGGGCCACGCGACTGCCGCGATTGCTGCGTATCCGGAGCTAGGCACCATCGATACGCCGTTGAAGCCGATCAGCGAATGGGGCGTGTTCCCCAACCTGTTCAACACTGAAGACAGCACCGTCACCTTCTTGGAAAACGTGCTGGAAGAAGTGATCGATCTGTTCCCGGCCAAGTACGTGCACGTCGGTGGCGACGAGGCGGTGAAGGACCAGTGGGAAGCGTCGAAGCAGGTGCAGCATCGCATGCGTGCGCTGGGCATCAAGGATGAAATGGCCATGCAGAGCCACATCATCAAGCGCCTGGAGACCTTCCTGGAGGAGCACGACCGGCGCCTGATCGGCTGGGATGAGATCCTCGAAGGCGGGCTGCCACCGCAGGCCACGGTGATGTCCTGGCAGGGCACCGAAGGCGGCCTGGCTGCGGCCAGCGCCGGCCATGACGTGATCATGTCGCCGGTCGGCTACCTCTATCTGGATTACCTGCAGACGGCCTCGCCGAACGAACCGCCCGGCCGCCCGACCCAGGTCAACCTCGGCAAGCTGTACAACTTCGAGCCGGTGCCGGCCGAGCTGGCCGCTGACAAGCGCGGGCACATCCTCGGCCTGCAGGCCAACATGTTCACCGAGCACACACGCAGCTACGCACGCCTGCAGCACAACCTGTTCCCACGCCTGGCCGCCGTGGCCGAGACCGGCTGGAGCACGCCGGAACATCGCGATTTCCGCGATTTCCTCGCGCGCCTGCCGTCCCAGTTGCAGCGCTACCGTGCCTGGGGCCTGGCCTATGCGCAGACCCCGTTCGAAGTGGGCGTGGACTACACCGACAATCGCGCGGACAACACGGTGACGGTGTCGCTGGCCAATCCGCTGGGCTATGAAGTGCGCTACAGCACCGATGGGCAACCGCTGAGCGCGCAGTCACCGCTGTACCAGCAGCCGCTGACCGGAAAACTGCCAACCACCGTGCAGGCTGCCGCGTTCTACCAGGGCCAGATGCTGGCGGCGAAACCGACCATTGCCACCTTCACCGCACAGTCGCTGCTCAGCCGCCGCAGCGATGAGCTGCTCAGCTGCGTGGGCAAGAAGGGCCTGGTGCTGCGCCTGGAAGACGATGGCCCACGCGAAGGCAACCGTGCGGTGTTCAACGTGGACATCTTCCAGCCGTGCTGGCGCTGGCCGCAGGCACAGCTGGACGGCATCGGCAGCCTGGAGGTCCGCGCGGGGCGTATTCCGTACTACTTCCAGCTTGCCCACGATGAACCCAAGCGTCGCTTCGAGAAGGCCAAGCGGCCACACGGTGAGATGCTCGTGCGTCGTGGCGACTGCAGCGGCAAGGTGCTGGCGGAAGTGCCGTTGCCGGCCAAGCCGGATGCCGATGGCTTCGTGACCCTGCGTGCGGCGCTGCCGAAGGGGACGCAGGGCAGCGGTGACCTGTGCATCAACTTCACCGGCGACACGCGCCCGGCGATGTGGGTGCTGGATGAGGTGACCCTGGGGAAATGACGGCAGGCCTGTCCAGGTGGGTGCCGGCCTTGGTCGGCACCTCGGGCAGAGCATCCACGCATGGCGTGGATCTACGGGTAGGTGCCAACCTGGGTTGGCACGCCTTTACCCGCGCCAGCGCAGCAGCAGGTCGCGCAGCGGGGTCAGTGCGGTGGCCATGCCGGCGAGCACACCGACCGTGTTGGCGATGGCATCCATCGGGTCGGCCATGCGGTTGCTGGTCAGCGCACCCTGGGCAAATTCGATGCCGATGCCCATCAACACCAGTCCCACGCCCACCCACAGCAGCGGGCGGCCCCGACGGAACAGCTGCACCGCGCTGCCGGCCAGGATGAAGTAGGCGAGGAAGTGCTCGCCCTTGTCGCTGTTTTCCGGCAACGGAATCGGCGGCGGTGGAATCAGGCAGACCACGATCACCAGCAGTACTGCCGCCGCCCACAGCCCGGCCCACAACCGCGGCCGCCGCAGCGGCTTGATCGCCGGCAACACCTCGCTCACAGGCGCCAGCTCAGATCACCCAGCTCGAAGGCCGGTTCGAAGTCGACGCCACGCTGCAGGCCGATGGCCTGGAAGCGCTCGCCCATCTCGGTCGGCAGGGTCAGCTTCTTCACCTGGTCGCGCAGCTGGATGCGGCCGACCTCATCGGTGCGTTCCTCGGCCAGCAGCAGCACCTGGTCCAGGCCATTACCGAGCAGGAAGCTGGCCTGGCTGCAGTAGCCGGCCAGCTCGAATCCGCCGTGCATGCCGGCCTCGGCCATCGCGGTGAAATCCACCGACGCGGTGATGTCCTGCAACCCCGGCCAGCGGTGCACGTCGTTGTGCACGTGGTGGCGGTAGAACGCACGCACGGTGCCATCGTCGCGGTCGTGCTGGTAGAACTCGCTGCGACTGTAGCCGTAGTCGACGAACAGCATCGCACCACGCTGCATGCCACCGGCCACCGCCTGCAGCCAGTACGGCAGCTGCGGCAGCACTTCAGAACGGTAGCCTTCGGCGAAAGGCTTTTCCAGGTAGCGCTCGATATGGCGCACCGCACCGTTGAGCAGGATGTCGGCCGGCTGCGCGCCACGGATGAAGTTGCCCTCGGCGTCCAGCTCGACGGTTTCCTCGTAGACCTCGCCGTCCCGGATCAGGAAGCGCGGGGTCGGCAGCGCGTCGATCACCTCGTTGGCGAACACCACCCCTTCCCAGTCCTCCTCGAACGGGCGGTCGACCCAATCCACCCGCGCGGCCAGCTCCGCCGGCAGGTTCTGCTGCAGGCGCTGCTGCTGGCGCTCGCGCAGGTCGGCGCTGGGTTCCAGGATGGCGTAGCGCGACGGCAGCGCGTCCAGCTCGGCCAGGCGCAGCAGCACCGCCTCGGCGAAGGCGCCGGTGCCGCCGCCCAGTTCCAGCATGCGCGCCTGCGCACCCAGCTGGGCAAACACCGGCGCCAGCGCATTGGCCACGCTGCCGGCGAACAGGCTGCCGAGCTCGGGGGCGGTGGTGAAGTCGCCACTGCCACCGAACTTGCTGGCGCCGGCGCTGTAATAGCCCCAGCCGGGGGCATACAGGCAGACCTCCATGAAGCGCGAGAACGGCATCGCCCCGCCCTGCGCAAGGATCTCGGCGCGCAGGGCGGCCGCCAGCTGGTCGCTATGGGCCAGGGCATCGGCTTCGGGCAGGGGGAAGGTGGGCTGCATGGCGTCTTCGAATGCGGTGACAATGGTGCACAGGATAGCCGAGCCTTGGAGGACCCTCGATGAGCGATACCCACCCCGTGGTCCTGATCACCGGCAGCGCGCGCCGGATCGGTGCGGCCATCGCCCGCCAGTTCCACGCCTGTGGCTGGTCGGTGGTGCTGCACGCCAATACCTCCAGCGCCGAGCTGCAGCAGGCCGCGTTCGATTTCGACAACGTGCGCCCGGGCAGCGTGCTGGCCCTGCAGGCCGACCTGCGTGACGCCGACGCCCTGGCCGACCTGGTGGAACAGGCGGTCACCCACTTCGGCCGACTGGACGCGCTGGTCAACAACGCCTCCAACTTCTTCCCCACCCCGCTCGGCCAGGTCACCGCCGAGGCGATGGACGAGCTGTACGCGGTCAATGCACGCGCGCCGCTGCTGCTGTCACAGGCGGCGGCGCCCTACCTGCGCCGCCAGCAGGGTTGCATCGTCAACCTGACCGATCTGCATGGCACCGACCCGATGCGCGACCACATCGCCTACACCATGGCCAAGGCCGCGCTGGAGATGGCCACCCGCTCGCTGGCACTGGAGCTGGCGCCGAAGGTGCGGGTCAATGCGGTCGCGCCGGGTGCGATCCTGTGGCCGGAACAGGGCAAGGACGATTTCGCCCGCGAGGCGTTGCTGGCGCGCACGCCGCTGGCGCGGATCGGCACGGTCGAGGAGATCGCCGAAGCGGTCTACTGGCTGGTGGCCGAAGCCAGCTTCGTCACCGGCCACACCCTGCGCGTGGATGGCGGGCGCACGGTCAGTTGAGGTAGTGCCGGCCGCTGGCCGGCAACCGCCGTCATTCCAGGTCCACCACCTCGAACGCTTCGCCAAACTGCGCGTGCGCCCGCCACAGCGTGGCCAGGTCCTGCCCGCTGACCGGGTCGATGAAGCCCGGCGCGATGTCCGCCAGCGGCTTCAGCACGAAGGCATGCTTCAGTTCCGGGCGCGGAATGCGCAGGTGGCCGGGGCCTTCCACCACCAGGTCGCCGTAGAACACCACGTCGATGTCCAGGGTCCGGTCGGAGAAGCGCGGCCCACTGCGATCGCGGCCATGCGCGTCTTCCAGCGCATGCAGCCAGTCGTCCAGTTCCTGCAGCGGCAGATCGGTCTCGATCGCCACCGCATTGTTGAGGAAGGCCGGGCCATCGAAGCCGACCGCGGCAGTACGGTAGGCGGGTGACACCTGCAGTGCGCCAAAGCGCTCGCGCAGGGCCGTCACCGCGGCGTGGAGGTAGCGGCGGGGCTGGACGTTGCTGCCCAGGCTCAGGAGCACGGTGGTCATGCGGTTCAGGTGACGGCACTTGGGGGGCGTGGACATGCCGTCGTCACGGCGGCCTGCCTACAATCCGGGACGCACATGATAGGGCACCGACATGACCTATTGCGTTGGAATCGAGGTGGACGAAGGCCTGGTCTTCGCTGCCGACACACGGACCAATGCCTCGCTGGACGATGTGCGCGTGCACCGCAAGCTGCACGTGTTCGAGTACCCCGGCCAGGCAGCCTACGTGCTGATGGCGGCTGGCAACCTGGCCACCACCCAGCTGCTGGTGTCGCGCCTGGGGCGCGACGCCGGTGAACGGCGCACGCCCAACCTGCGCGACATGACCCATCTGTTCGAAGCTGCCGAGTACGTCGGCCAGCTGCTGGTGGACAGTCAGGTGCACAGCAGCCACAGCGAGCACGGCCATGACGGGGTCAACACCCAGGCCACGCTGATCTTCGGTGGCCAGATCGCTGGCGAGCGACCCGGGCTGTACATGATCTACCCGCTCGGCAACGCCATCGCCGCTTCGCCGGAGACGCCCTATCTTCAGATCGGTGAGTCCAAGTACGGCAAGCCCATCCTGGACCGCATCCTCAGCCCGGCCACACGCCTGGAGGACGCGGCGCGCACGGCAATCGTGTCGCTGGATTCGACCATTCGCTCCAATCTGTCGGTAGGCCTGCCGATCGACCTGGCGCTGCTGCGTGATGGTGACCTGCGCATCGGGCAGCAGCTGCGGCTCGGCGCGGATTCAACGTTGTATGCGGACATCCACCAGAACTGGTCACGGCGCCTGGAACAGGCGGTGGACGCCCTGCCACGCTTCCCCTGGGAAACTGCCGAACGGTAGTGCCGGCCGCTGGCCGGCAACCGCATTGATCCCGCCACACAGGGATGCCGGCCAGCGGCCGGCACTACCGGGCATCAGCCCAGCG